>JAYRZU010000075.1:0-64351 GCA_041916315.1 Anaerolineae bacterium | reverse complement strand
CGAATTCGGGGAGGGGAGACGGATTTTCCCCCTCTCCCCGCTTGCGTGGGAGAGGGGTCGGGGTGAGGGGTGAAGACCCTTAGGCCTCGTCCCTACAAATGTTAACTCTGTGAGGCTTACGTCAGCGGCGTGAGCAGTTCGCTGCCGAGAATGTCGCTGCTGCCGAACTTGGTGTAATCCATCGAAATCGTGCCGTCCGGAGCGATCAGCCCGCTCTGCACGTAGCAATCGGAGACATCACCGCCGGGGGCGTAGACCCCCGCCATGAAACCATTGTCGCGGAGGTAAATGCCGTCCATGTCGACCGGGGTATCCTGCGCGATCTCGAAGATGCCATCGCTGGCATAGACTTCGTCGGTCACCGGGGCAACGGTTACACTGCCGATGGCGTCGCCGCCGAGCGTGAACGTACCCATGCCTTCGGAGGTGTCGATGACGTTTTGCACGGTCACGCCGATCATCACGTCCATCATATTGGCGCTGAGCGTGAACAGCCGACCATCCGCCATGACCGCGTGATTGACGGCAATGCACTGCTGCCCACCGTACACGTACATCAGGCGATTGCCGCGCACCATCGCAACCGCCGACACGGGGGTTTCCTGTTCAACGGTGAAGCCGACGCTGAAACGCGACGGGATCGGCCCAGATTGCATGCGCAGTTCGCCCGTGTATTCGGCGTTCTCGGCGAGCTGCAAGCCTTCAATCAAATAGCGGTTCGCCAGACGGACGACGCTGCCGCGGTTGGTGGTGATGCTGGTGCTGGCGTTCTGGCGCGCCCAATCCCACTGGATCGAACCGTCGTCGAACTTGGTAATCACGCCGACCGTGCAGTCGGTGAACAGGTCGGCATCCGCGGCGACGAGCAGATGATCGCCGGACTGCAGGCCGACGCCGTCGAGGTGCGTGCCATCATCGTACGACCAGGCAAGAGTGAAAATATCCGTCCCGGCGAGCGCGACTTCGAGCGTCCCGGCGAACGGCGAACCGTCCGGGTTGACGCCCTGCGAGTGATACACACGGTTAGCGCTCGTGCCCGGGGCAGGAGTGGCGGACGCCTGACCTAAGCCCGTGAACGCGGACGCCCACGTCCCGTTCATGGAGCCGTCAGCGGCGATGTTGAAGACCTGCAACACACACGACGATTCGCTGGCGACGGCCAACTGCGTACTGCTCACTGGCAGACCTACGCCGACAATAGCGGTAGCCTGATCGGTGAACCATGTCACCTGATTCCATGGCCCCATGTACACGACTTCCATGCCCACGGGGAGCGCACCACCGCTTGCCTCGAAGACGTAGTTGCCTTCCCAGTTGATCGTGTCGTACTGGGCATGCGCCGCAAACGGTATCAATAAGAGCACGCTGATGGCGATGAAAAGTGAAAAGCGTAAACGCTGCATAAAGACGGCTCCCAAAAAATCGGGTTTGATGAATTTCCTCAATACTTTTAGTGTAGATCGAGAATCTGTTCCTCGTTCCTTGTGAATTGATCCAAAAGTTAGCTACAATCCGCGCGTGTGCGATCATTGCAACCATAGGGGCGGTTTGCTATACTTAGCGCCGTTTATCACAAACGGTTGATCCATTTTTCGCAAACCTAAAGACCGCTTCGCCAGAGGCGGGCGAATTGATTCAGTCAGACGACTTTTGCTGAGGGGACTCTTATGAGTGTAGTCAATGAGTGGGCGTTCATCGGGGTGTTCATGGCACTCGCGTGGGTGTTTCCAGCGACGCCGCTGATCGTTTCGTGGATCTTCCGCCCACGCCGAGCCAACGCCATCAAGATGCAGACCTACGAATGCGGCGTGGAAACCGTCGGTGATACGTGGGTGCAGTTCAAGGTGCAGTACTACATCTATGGGCTGGTGTTCCTCGTCTTTGACGTCGAACTCATCTTCCTGTTCCCGTGGGCGATGGCCTATAACCAACTGGACTTCTTCGCGTTTGCGGCGGGGCTGCTGTTCATCTTCTTGCTGACGGACGCGCTGATCTACGCCTGGCGCAAAAACGCCCTCGAATGGGCATAACTAACGGCTAGCAAAATTCGGAGTAATTCATGGAACAGCAGTGTATCAACGTCATTCAGACGATGGCGCCGTGCCTGACCAGCAGCGGCGTTGATCCGGGATTGGCGCAGTTCATCTCGATTTTGATCGGCGTCGTCCTCATCGCGCTCTTCCCGCTGGTGCTGGTCATCCTGCTGATCTGGATGGAACGCAAGGTTGCTGCCCGCGTGCAGGATCGTCTCGGTCCCAACCGCGTCGGGCCGTTCGGCTTGTTCCAGAACATTGCCGATGCCCTCAAGCTGATCATCAAGGAAGACATTACCCCCGCCGGCGCTGACCGGACGATTTACAATCTGGCTCCCATCATTGCGACGCTCTCCACCACGCTGATCTGGGCGGTTGTGCCCTTCACAGCGGTGAATATCGGCGCGGACCTCAGCATCGGCGTGTTGTACTTCACGGCCATTGGCTCGATTGGGACGCTGGCGATTATGATGGCCGGGTGGTCGAGCAACAACAAGTACGCGCTGCTCGGCGCGTTTCGCGTGGTCGCGGCGCTGGTGAGCTACGAAGTGCCGATGGTGCTGGCGCTGCTCGTCCCGGTGATGATCGCGGGGACGCTCTCCATGCAGTCGCTGGTAGTGGCGCAGCAGGGCATGTGGTTCATCATTCCGGCGTTCGTGTCGGCGCTGCTGTTCTACATCTCCAACCTGGCGGAAACGGGGCGCGCACCCTTCGACCTGATCGAAGCGGAATCGGAACTCGTGGCCGGGTACAACATCGAATACTCCGGCATGAAGTTCGGCCTGTTCATGGCGAACGAATTCATGCATGCGTTCACGGCGAACCTGCTGTTCGCGGTGATCTTCCTCGGCGGCTGGTCTGGTCCCGGCGCGACGGAATACCCGCTGCTCGGTTTCGTCTATCTACTCATCAAGACGGGCATCGTCTACATCCCCTCGCTGATCCTGCGCGCGACCATTCCGCGCGTGCGTATTGACCAGATGATGGGCTTCAACTGGAAGTTCCTCGTGCCGGTCGCCATCGTCAACGTGGTGATCGTGGCCTTCCTGCTGCAGGTGTGTAAGGCAGTCGGCATTGCGCCTGCGCCCGGCGACACAGACTTCCTCGCCAATCTGCCGCAGGCGATTGTGCTGTTCCTGGGGAATTTGGCGACGATTGCCGTAGCGCTGGAAATGATCCGCCGCTTTGGCCGCTCAGCGCGACTCGAAGCGTCCGCGGCCACCGTCGTCGCGACCGAAACGCATGATGTGCCGCACACGTCCGCGGCGCATTAACTACCGGCGAATGGGATTGGAGAAACACACTCATGCTTGAACTTAACGCACAGACCATCGCCTTCTTCATCTTTGCGCTGCTCGCGCTGGGCGGGGCGTTGGGCGTCGTCATGGCGCGCAACCTCATTCACGGCGCGCTCTACCTGATCGTGAGCCTGTTCGGCGGTGCGGGCTTCTTCGTCCTGCTCAGCGCGCCGTTCATGGCGGTGGTGCAGGTACTCGTCTACATCGGCGCGATCGCCATCCTCATCATCTTCGCAGTGATGCTCACGCGCGGGATGACGCGCATGACCGAAATTCTCAACCGCCAGTGGTGGATGAGCGCCATCGTCGGAGTGTTGCTGTTCGTGATGCTTGGACTCGGCGTGATTTTGCCGGTGTGGGGCGAAAACGGAATTAACCCGAACCAGCCGGTGAGCGACTCGGTGGCGACCACCGAAGACCTCGGCGTCGCGCTGGTCGATGGCAACCAGTACGTGCTGCCCTTCCAGGTGGCCTCCCTGCTGCTGACGGGTGCGATGATCGGCGCGATCGTGCTGGCGCGCGATACGGAATAGGAGCGAGATCGACATGATTCCGTTATGGATGTATCTGCTGGTAGCCGCCGGCATGTTTTCAATCGGCGTGTACGGCGTGCTGGCGCGTCGGAACGCGGTCGCGATCTTGATGAGCGTGGAACTCATGCTCTCCGCCGTCAACATCAACCTGATCGCCTTCTGGCGGTACATGGCTCCGGAGAATATGTCCGGTCAGGCGTTCGCGGCCTTCGTGTTCGTCGTCGCGGCTGCTGAAGCTGCCGTCGGGCTGGCCATCATCATCTCGGTCTACCGCAGCCGCCGCTCGGTCGTGGTCGAAGATGTCAACCTTTTGAAGGGTTAATACTCGATTATGGATTTTAACGCTCTTATCAATGACCCCAACTTTCTCCCCTGGTTGATCCCGGTGGGGCCGCTGCTGGCGTTCGTCATCATCACCTTGCTGACGAACCGGAGCAAATGGATCCCCGCGACCAGTGAGGAATACGGCGGACATCACCCGGACTACGAAGGCATGTCGGTGCCGGTCGTGACCACGCGCAGCCGCATCGTGAGCATTATCGTCGGCATGAGCGGCGTCGTGATGGCGTGGCTCATCGCGTGGCAGGTGGTCGCGCAGGCGACCAGCTTGCCGCACCTCGGCGAGGACATTTTCGCCAGCGCGGTCGCGTGGATGAGCACGGGTAACACGACCTTCAACATGGGCGTGCTCGTCGACCCGCTGACCGTCCCGATGCTGTTCATGGTGCCGTTCGCGGTGCTCATGATCTTCATCTACTCGATTGGCTACATGGCGCATGACCCGCGTCAGTCGCGCTTCTTCAGCCTGATCGCCCTGTTCGCAGGCGCGATGCTCACGTTGGTGGTGGCGGATAACCTCCTGCTGCTGTTCGTGGGCTGGGAAATCATGGGCGTGTGCTCGTACATGCTGATCGGCTTCTGGTTTGAAAAGCCGAGCGCGTACAAGGCGGCGATCAAGGCGTTCACGACCACCCGTGTCGCGGACGTGATCATGCTGCTCGGTATCGCGTATCTGTATGCCAGCACGGGCACGCTCTCGTTCCGCGAAATCATGTACAACCCCGCCCCCGGCGCGGAAGTCGTGACGGTAGAAGCGGGCAGCGAAGCCGCTCCGGTCGCCGCGGAAGGCGAACACAGCGAAGCCGCAGCAGCGACCGAAGGTGAACACGGCGAAGCGGCTGCCGAAGGCGACCACGCTGAGACCCCGCACGCGGAAACGCTGGCGGAACGCCTCGCGAATACGCCCGCACTGCTCATCCCCGGCATCAGCGCCGCAGGCCTGATCGGCATCTTCCTGATCATCGGTACGATTGGTAAATCGGCGCAGTTCCCGCTGCACGTGTGGCTGCCCGACGCGATGGAAGGCCCGACCCCCGTTAGCGCGATGATCCATGCGGCCGCGATGGTGTCCGCCGGTGTGTACGCCATCATCCGTATGTATCCGCTCTTTGCGGCGGGCGGTGATCCACATCATGGCCTGTTCACGCCGCCGCTGCTGCTCATGGCGATTGTCGGCGCGGTCACGGCGATCTTCGCGGCGACGATTGCGGTCGCGCAGAACGACGTGAAGAAGGTTCTGGCATACTCCACGATTTCGCAGCTCGGCTTCATGGTGGCGGCGCTCGGTATCGGCGGTTTCGTCGCCGCGGCCTTCCACCTGATCACGCATGCGTTCTTCAAGGCGCTGCTGTTCATGGCCTCCGGCGCGGTCATTCACGGCATGGAACATGGCGAACACCACGTTCATCATGCGCATGCTCACGGACATGACGACGAGGACGAAGACCACGTCGACCACGCAGTTGAACACGGCAACGAAGATCACGCCCACGAAGCGCACGGTCACGGCGAACATGATGCGCACGCGCATGATGACCACGCCGCCCCGCACTTCGACCCGCAGGATATGCGCAACATGGGCGGTCTGCGCAAGACTATGCCCGTCACCTTTATCACCTTCCTGATCGGTGGTCTGTCGCTGGCGGGCTTCCCGCTCCTGACGGCGGGCTTCTGGTCGAAGGACGAAATCCTCGCGGATGCGTGGTACGGCACGACGCACGGCTACGGCCCGCACGCGCTGGTCTTCATCCTGCTGGCGCTCGCCGCCTTCCTGACCGCGTTCTACACCATGCGCCAGATCGGCATGACCTTCTGGGGTGAAGCGCGCACGGAAGAAGCGAAACACGCGAACCTAGGGCGCGGAATCGTCAGCTTTACGATGACGCTGCCGCTCGTTCTGCTCTCGTTCTTCGCCATCACCGCCGGGTTCGTCGGTGTGCCGCCGGACTTCCCGCTGTTCGGCGCGATCTTCTCGCCGGAACACAATTACTTCCACCATCTGGTTGGCGCGACGTTGATTGCCGAACCCAGCAAGCTCACGTTCAATCCGTTCCCGGTGCTGGTGTCGTTCGTCGTGGCGCTCGGCGGTATCTTCCTCGGTTGGTGGGTGTACTGGCGTAAACCGCTGGTCGCAGGGCAGGTGGACCCGCTGGTGAACGTGCTCGGCCCGATTTACCCGGTGCTGCAGAACAAGTACTACTTTGATGAACTGTACGTGGCGGCGTTCGTCAAGCCGTCGCAGTGGTTCTCCAAGAACGTGGCCTATGAATTCATCGATCGCGGTGTGATCGACGGCTTCCTGCATCTGGTGGCGCGCGTCTTCACGTGGATTGGCGACTTCATCAAGGTGATGAACATGTGGCTGATCGACGGCGTGGGCGATGGTATTCCAGAACTGGTGGGGCGGTTCGGCGTGTACTTCCGTCGACTGCAAACCGGGCGCATCCAGACTTATATGCTGCTGCTGGCGATTGCGGCGCTAATGATCGCTTTGGTCTTTGCGCTCTCAACGGGCGTCCTACAGGCTGCTCCGTAGGGGAGATGATAACGAACATGCATATTTTCGGCTTCGATGTCCTTTCGTTCTTAGTGTTCGCGCCCGCGCTGGTGGCGCTGCTGCTGGTGTTCGTCCCCTCCGAACAGAAAGCCATTGCGCGCATCGTCGCGCTGGCGCTGTCGGCGGCGATTGGCGGCGTGGCGGCGGCGGTCTTCTTCGCCTACAACGCGACCGCGGCGGGGCAGCAGATGGCGTACCAGACCGAATGGTTCGGTCTGCTCGGCGCGTCGTGGCACGTCGGCGTTGACGGGATCAGCGTTTCGATGGTGCTGCTCACCGGGTTGTTGACGCCGCTGGCGGTGCTGGTGAGTTGGGAAATCGAGGATCGCGTCAACATGCACATGGCGCTGATCCTCTTTTTTGAGGCGGGGTTGTTCGGGGTGTTCGTCGCGCAGGACCTGATGGTCTTCTTCCTGTTCTACGAACTGACGCTCGTCCCGATGTACTTCATCATCAACCAGTGGGGCGGCCCCAATCGCAAGTACGCCTCGACCAAGTTCTTCATCTACTCGCTTGGCGGTTCGCTCGGCATGCTGCTGGCCATCCAGTTGATCGGCATCACGGCCGGCACGTTCGACATCCCGACGTTGATCGGTCAGCCGGACCTGTGGGTGCGTCTGACCCGTCCGGAAGGGCTGTTCTTGGGCATTCCGGTGAACACGGTCAAGGGGCTGGCGTTCCTCGGCTTCTTCATCGCCTTCTGCATCAAAGTGCCGGTTTGGCCGTTCCACACGTGGCTGCCCGACGCGCACAGTGAAGCGCCGACGGCGGGGTCGATGCTGCTGGCGGGCGTCATGCTCAAGCTTGGCGCGTACGGCTTCCTGCGTCTCGTCATTCCGCTATTCCCGGATGTGTGGATCAGCGAAATTCAGATCCTCGGCCTGGTGACCAATTTCGCGACCTTCTTCGCCATCCTCGCGGTGCTGGGGATCGTGCTCGGCGCGTTCGCCGCGTTCGGTCAAACGGACATCAAGCGCTTGGTGGCGTACAGCTCGGTCAACCACATGGGCTTCGTCGCGCTCGGCCTTGCCGTGACCGCGCTGGCCTATGGCGAACAGTTTATGAACGGCGTCACGGGCATGTCGCAGGATGCGATCATCGCCACGAACGGCGCAGTAATGCAGATGTTCAACCACGGGTTAAGCTCCGCGGGCATGTTCTTGCTCGCCGGGGCAATCTATCACAAAACGCATACCCGTGACATGACGCAGTATGGCGGCTTGTGGGTGAAAGCGCCGATTTACGGCGGCGTGTTCATCTTCACGAGTATGGCGAGTCTCGGTTTGCCCGGCCTGAACGGCTTCGTGAGCGAATTCCTCGTGGTGCGCGGCTCGTGGGCGGTCTTTACGACGCTGACGGTCATCGCCATGTTGGGGCTGCTGTTCACGGGCGGTTACATCCTCAAGGGCATTCGCGCAGTGCTGCACGGCCCGTTCAACCTGCACTGGCGCGACTACAAGCTGGAAATCGACATGCGCGAGTTCATTGCCATCGCGCCGCTGATGGTGCTCATGCTGATTACCGGGTTGGCGCCGAACTGGATTTTGTCGGTGATCAACGCTTCCGTAACCCAAATGTTCGGGGGATGAACTAGCATGGATGCAAATACTTTTCCGGTTTTAAGCCTCATCATCTTCATCCCCATCATCGCCGGGGTGCTGATGTTGTTCCTGCCCAAAGAGTCGAAAGACCTCGTGCGCGGGTTGGCGATCGGCGCGGCGGCTACGGTGTTTCTGCTGTCGCTGTTCGTCTACCTGAACTACAACGCGCGGGTCGACGAGTTTGCGCAGAAACAGGCGGATGTGCTGACGATGGCGGGACGCGGCGCTGAACTGGCGGCGTTCAACCTCGAAGCCTATACGCCTGAACTGGCGCAGGCGACGGGCACGACGAGCAGCGGGTCGATGACCGCGACGCAGATGTACAAGAACGGCATGGTCTTTGAAGAATACGTGCCGTGGCTGCCGCAGTTGGGCATCGCCTATCACGTCGGCGTGGACGGCCTGAGCGTCCCGATGGTCTTGCTGACCGGCATGGTCGCGGTGGCGGGTGTGCTCGTATCGTGGCGCATCGAAGACCGCACGCGCGAATTCATGTCCTTCTTCATGCTGCTGGTCGCGGGCGTGTACGGCGTGTTCCTCGCTCAAGATATCTTCATGCTGTTCTTCTTCTACGAACTCGCCATCTTCCCGATGTACTTGCTGATCGCAACGTGGGGGTGGGTACAGCTCCGCGAATACGCGGCAATGAAGCTCACGCTCTACATTCTGATCGGCTCGGTGATCGCGCTGGTCGGCGTGATCGCCATGCTGTTCGTGGCTTCCGATTTCTATCAGAATGCGGGCGCGGGCGTGTTTGAAGCGGCCAAGGCGGCGAACATTCTGCGCGCCGATACGCCGACGTTCAACTTCAATCTGACGTCGGTCATGCTGGCCGCGGAAAACGGCGCGTTCAATGTCGCGGGTTACGCGGGCAGCGACGTACTGACGTTCGCCAAATTCTGGTTCCCGTTCATCTTCATGGGCTTCGCGGTGCTTGCCGGTGTGTTCCCGTTCCACAACTGGAGCCCGGATGGTCACGTGGCCGCGCCGACTGCCGTCTCGATGATCCACGCGGGCGTGCTGATGAAGCTCGGCGCGTACGCGGCGCTGCGCATGGGCGTGCAAATCCTGCCCGAAGGCGCGGCGGTGCACCTGCCATGGATTGTGTTCCTGACGCTGATCAACGTGGTGTACGGGGCGTTCATCGCCTTCCGCCAGCGCGACTTCAAGTACGTCATCGGCTTCTCCTCCGTCAGCCATATGGGTCTCGTCAGTATGGGCTTCGCGACGATGAACCTGACCGGCATGGCGGGCGCGGGCTTGCAGATGTTCTCGCACGGCGCGATGACGGCGCTCTTCTTCGGCTGCGTCGGTATGGTCTATGATCGCGCGCACACCCGTGATATTCCGAGCCTCGGCGGGTTCATCAAAGTGATGCCGTGGGTCGGGATTGCCTTCATCATCGGCGGTTTGACGAGCATGGGTATGCCCGGCTTGAGCGGTTTCATCGCCGAATTCCCGATCTTCGCGGGCATGTGGCGCGCGTCGGAAGACGTCACGCTGAATATCGGCGCGTTCTCGCTGTCGAATTACTACTCAGTGATGGTGGTGATCGCCTCGTTGGGTATCGTGATTACGGCGGCCTACGTGCTGCGCGTGACAAGTCAGGTGTTCTTCGGCGAGTTTGACCGGGAGAAATACCCGGATGTGGACGACATCACCCCGCGCGAACGCTTCGTGCTGCTGTTCCTCGGCACGCCGCTGGTCTTGCTGGGTATGCTGCCGTCGATCATGGCACCGATGCTGGAAGTCGGCTTGCGTCCGGTTCTGGCGATCTTAGGGGGCGGGGCGTAATATGGACTTCAACGTTTGGCAGAGCCTCCCGGTCATTGCGCCGGAAATCGGCTTAACCATCATGGCAATCGTCGTGCTGGCGCTCGACCTGTCGCTGCCGGAAAGCAAGCGCCGCAATCTGGCGCTCGTCACCGGCGTCGGCTTGCTGGCGACGGCCCTGCTCTACCTGCTGTTCTGGTTCCCGACCGCAACCGCGCCGGATGCCTCCAGCGGGTTCGCCTTCGGCGTGCAGGAAGGGTTGTACTGGGGCGGCATGGTGCGCCACGACTCGCTGGCGCAGATCTTCAAGGTGATGGTGCTCGTCGCTGGCGGCCTGACCGCGCTCATGTCGATTGACGTGTCGGGGATCGGGCGCAAGGGCGAGTTCTACCTCATCCTGATCGTCTCCACGTTGGGCGCAACCCTGATGGCGGGCGCGGCAGACCTGATCATGGTCTTCCTCGCGCTGGAAACCACGACCATTCCGCTGTACATCCTCGCGGCATTCAAGCGCGAAGACGGGCGCTCGTCCGAAAGCGGTATGAAGTATTTCCTATTCGGTTCGTTCGCGTCGGGTCTGCTGCTCTACGGCCTGAGCCTGCTCTATGGCTTCACGGGGCAGACGAGCCTCACGGGGATCGCGACGTATCTCGGCAGCGAGGCCTTCAGCCTGAATGCGGTGCCCGTGCTGGCTGCGCTCACGCTGATCATCGTCGGTTTTGGCTTCAAGATCAGCGCCGCTCCGTTCCACTTCTGGACGCCGGACGTGTACGAAGGCGCGCCGACCCCCGTCACCGCGTTCCTGAGCGTGGCGAGTAAAGCGGCCTCCTTCGCGCTGCTGGTGCGCTTCCTGTTGGCGGTCTTCCCGCAGACGCTGGTCATCAACGGGCAGGAAATCCAGAGCTTCTGGGTGAACCTGGCGTCGGTGCTGGCGATCATCTCGATGACGCTCGGCAACCTCGTCGCGCTCGGCCAGAAGAACATCAAGCGTCTGCTGGCGTACTCGTCGATTGCACAGGCGGGCTACACGCTCATGGGCGTGGCCGCGCTGCAAGCGCAAACCGATACGAGCATCGCCGCGATCACCTTCTACATGTTCATGTATACGTTCACCAACATCTTGGCCTTCGCCGTGATCGTGCTGTTCAGCGAAGCCACGGGCAGCGAGAAGATCAGCGATTTGGCTGGTCTCAGCCGCCGCAACCCGATGCTGGCGCTGGCGATGACGATTGCGCTGCTCTCGCTGGGCGGCGTGCCCCCGGCGGCGGGTTTTGTCGGCAAGTTCTTCCTGTTCCAGGCGGCGGTCGAAGCCAACCTCGTCGGTCTGGCGATTATCGGCGTGCTGAACGCCATCGTCGCGCTGTACTACTACCTCGTGGTCGTCAAGATCATGTACGTGGATCGCAGCGAAGACGAAGACAAGCCGATTCCGGTGTCGCGTCCGTATGTGTGGGTGCTCGCCATCACGGTGATTGCGGTCATCCTGCTGGGCACGGTGCTTGTCAGCCCCATCTTCGACTGGGCGGTGCGCGGCGCGGCGGGCTTGTTCGCGTAACGCAGGGGTTGTCGACTGAGGGCTGAGACCCGAGGACTGAGAAGATGGTGAGTATCTCAGTCCTCAAGCCTCAGTCCTCAGTCCTTGTCTTGGCAAAAATGAACAAGATTTTGATCTTTGCAATGTGTTTGTGATAGAATGCGCGAATGCTAATCTAGGAGCAATATGAGCAACCAGCCGCCATCGCGTGCCAAGAATATGGCGTATGCCGTTGTCGCGGGGCAGTCAGGGTGCTGGACACTGTTGATCATTATGATCGCGTTGTTTGGCGGACTGGCGCTGGATGCAGCGTTCGGGTTGAAGGGACCGTTTACCATCGGTCTGCTGCTGTTAAGCATCCCGTTCAGCCTTTTCATCATGGTGCGTCTCGCGCTGAGTGCGGTCAAGCAAATCACTCCCACTCAGTCGAACAATTTACGGAAATCATCTGAATCGCACGCAGAGGAGGACGATCTTTGAGGGAAATAGTTAGGTATCGCAGCAGAGGAGAGCCAGCATGAATGCGACCCAACGCGGGGCAATTGGGTGTTTAGGGCTGATCCTATTTTTGGTCGCGTGCGCCGCGATCACCTTCGGGGTGCTGCCTTCGCTGAATACAGCGGTGGCGATCCCAGTGATCATGGTGCCGGGTGAACCCTATGATCCGACGCTTCCCGCTGAAAGCTTCCGGTGGACGAACACGCTGACCGCGACGGTGACCGCGAGCATTTTCGTGCTCCTGTTCGCGTTCTTCGCGTGGCGTTCGTCGAATGGTTGGAAGCGTGAAGTGCCGAGCCGGTTCCAGTCGTGGGTGGAATTGCTCGGTGGATTCATTTACGACTTCTCGAAGGGCATGGCGGGCGCGCGCGCTCGTTGGGTCTTCCCGTTAGTCGCCACGATCTTTGTGTTCCTGCTCGCGACGAACTGGATGAAACTGCTCCCCGGCATTGAAAGCGTCGGCGTGATGCACTGCGCCGAAGAAGGCCTGAGCGGTTATCCGGCAGTGCGCGCGGGTGGTGCGTTCCAGTTGTACGTGGATCGTCCGCTGTACGCGGGTGAAACGGCCACGGAAGAAAGTTACAAGGCCTGCAAAGATTTCTTCCATCACGGTGATGTCCATGCGCCCGAACAGGCTGCATTGACGGAAGCCGCGGATCGCTTGTTCAACGAAGAAGCGGAACTGCGTGCCACCTTGGAAGAAGAAGGTGTGGACGCTGCGGCAATTGACGCGGAAGTCAATGCGCTGCGGTTAGAAGTCACCGAGTCGGTGTACCATGATGCGACTCTGGCCCTGAGCGCGGATCAACTGCGCGAAGGCGCATTCCCGTACATCTTCATCGTGACTCCGTTCTATCGCGGGGCTTCGACTGACCTCAACCTGACGATCGGTCTGGCGTTGATTTCGGTCTTCGCTATCCAGTTCTTCGGGGTGAAGGCGCAGGGCCTGAACTACTTCCAGAAATTCGTCAACCTGCGCGCGCTCGGTAACGCGGGCAAGAAACCGCTCGGGGTCATTGACTTCGGCGTCGGGTTGATCGAAATCATCTCGGAAATCGGTAAGATCATTTCGCTGGCCTTCCGTCTATTCGGCAATATGTTCGCCGGCGGTATCTTGCTGATCGTTATGTCGTTCCTGGTCGCGGCGATTGTGCCGATGGTCTTCTACGGCCTCGAAATCATCATCACGACGATCCAGGCGCTGGTGTTTGCAGTACTCACGCTCGTGTTCGTGTCGCAGGCGATGGAAGGTCATCACGGCGACGAAGAACATCATGAAGAACATTCCGATCAGCACGCTTAATACAGCTCACATCTAGGAGAGAGTAACAAATGGAAGGTCTCGACGTTGGTTTGAAGGCGATTGGCGCCGGTCTCGCGATGGTTGGCGCTTTTGGTCCCGGCATTGGTATCGGTTTGCTGGTGCAGGGTGCTATGCAGGGTATCGGTCGCAACCCGGATGCCGCTGGTCAGATTCAGACGAACATGATTCTCGGTATCGTGTTCGCTGAAGCGATTTCGATTTATGCGCTGGTGGTCGCGCTGATCATCCTGTTCGTGCTTTAATGCAGACAGGAGCGTACACGATGAAACGGTCAACATTGCTCCGGTTGATGATGGTGCTCGCCCTTGCTTTGAGCATGGCGCTCACCGCCGTCGCCTACGCGCAAGAAGCGACGCCGGAACCCGCTGCGGAAGCGGCGGCCAGCGAAGGTGAAGCGACGGTTGCTGAAGCGGCTCCCGTGGAAGCTGCTACCAACCCGTTGACGCCGCTCGGCATCAACGTTGGTTTCCTGCTGGCGCAAATCCTGAACTTCGGTCTGCTGTTCTTCCTGCTGGGCACCTTCCTGTGGAACCCGCTGATGAACATGCTGGACAACCGCGCCATCAAGATCCAGAAGGGTCTGGAAGACGCGGCGAAGGCGGCCAATGAACGCCGCAATGCCGAAGCTGAAGCCGAGAAGATTCTGGCGGCGGCGCGCGCTGATGCTGCTCGCGTGGTCGAAGAAGCCCGCGCCCGTGGTGAAGAAGTCGCCCGTGGTGTCGAATCGACTGCTCGCAGCGAAGCGGAAACCATCCGCACGGATGCGCGGGCTCGCGCGACCGAAGAACGCGACCGTCAGTTGGCGGATGTCCGCACGCAGGTGGCGGCGATCTCCGTGGCGCTGGCGCAGCGTTTGATTGGCGACAGCCTCGACGAAAAGCGGCAGCAGGCGCTGATCAACGACTTCTTCGCGAAGGTCCCGGCGGACGCTCGTTCGCTGGCCGGCCAGAGTGTGGAAGTGGTGAGCGCCCTCCCGTTGAGCGATGCGGAAAAGCAGCAGGTCCAGAGCCAGATCGGCGCGACGAACGTCACTTACAGCGTCGACCCGGGCATCCTCGGCGGTTTGGTGCTCCGCACCGACCAGCGCGTGGTGGATGGCAGCGTCCGCTCGAACCTCAACAACCTCGCGGGTCGCCTGCGCTAAGCGCAGCGGCTTGAGCAAGACAAGACAAATCGCGCCGGGCGACAATCCGGCGCGTTTTTGTTTATAATCGACCCCACCCCCGACCCCTCCCCGAAGTCGGGGAGGGGAGACAACCGAGTTCATGCAGGGTGGGATTGCAGGATTTATGCCAACAACACTGAGAGTTTTGCTCCAAGATTTACCCCAAAAATATACCCTCACAGGTGACGCCGAGACGGTGATCACCGCGCCGGTGGTCGAGGCGGATGCGGAACTCGCGACGGGTGGCGTGTTCGTCGCGCGGATCGGCCTGTCGGTGGATGGGCACAGCTTCATCCCGCGCGCGCTTGAGAAGGGCGCGGCGGCGATCATTGGTGAACGTCCGCGCGCTGAACTGCCCGCGTTCGCCGTGCCGTATGTTCAGGTCGAGGATGCGCAGCAGGCGACGGGCTACCTCGCGGCGGCGTATCACGACTACCCGTCGCGCAAACTGATCGTGGTCGGCGTGACCGGGACGGACGGCAAGACGACCACCAGCACCCTGATTCACCGCATTTTGCAGATTGCCAGCGACGGCAAGGCGGGCTTGGTCAGCACGATTGCCGCCGAAATCGGCAGCCAGTCGGTGGATACAGGCTTTCACGTCACAACGCCGAGCGCGCCGCAGATTCAGGCGTTTCTCGCGCACATGGTTGAGCAGGGGATGCGCTATGCCGTGCTGGAAATGACCAGTCACGGGCTGGCGCAGGGGCGGCTCAACGGCGTCGACATCGACGTAGCGGTGCTGACCA
The DNA here is from genome assembly GCA_041916315.1 of Anaerolineae bacterium. GTDB lineage: Bacteria > Chloroflexota > Anaerolineae > Aggregatilineales > Phototrophicaceae > Flexifilum. Next base: position 48,947 of record JAYRZU010000075.1, on the reverse strand, counting down.
ACCTCACGCACGAGCACATGGACTATCACAAGACGTTTGAAAACTATCGCGCGGCCAAAGGGCGCATGTTCGCCATGCTCGGTACGAGCTACCGCAAGCCCAGGCAGCCGAAAATCAGCGTGATCAATGCGGATGATGCGAACGCCGCGTATTTCAGGCAGGTGTCTGCTGACTCAGCGCACTGGAATGTAGGGGCGGGACTTGTCCCGCCCACAGCGGGCGAGGCAAGCCTCGCCCCTACAGTTACCGAAGGGGAAATAGGTGGCGCAGATCGCGTGGTGACGTACGGCATTGATGCCGCCGCTGATGTGCGGGGGACCGACATCATCCACCACCCCGGCTACACGCAGTTTGTCGTCCACTTTGACCAGCGATCAGAGTTGTTTCATCTGCCGCTCGTCGGGCGGTTCAATGTGTATAACGCGCTGGCGGCGATCAGCGTGACGCGCGCGCTCAATCTGCAAATTGAGGTGATTCAGCGCGGGCTGCTGCAGGTGACGGGTATTCCCGGACGTTTGGAACGTATCGACAGCGGGCAGGACTATCTGGCGCTGGTCGATTTCGCGCACACGCCCAACGCGCTTGACAAGGCGCTCTCTGCCGCGCGCACACTGACCAATGGGCGCGTGATCTGCGTCTTCGGGTGCGCCGGGCTGCGCGACCGCGACAAGCGCCGCATGATGCCGGAGATCGCCACCCGCTTGGCCGATTTCAGCGTGTTCACGGCAGAAGATCCACGCACGGAGTCGCTGGCCGAGATTTTGCAGACGATGGCCGATGCGGCGACGGCGGCGGGCGGCGTAGAGGGGAAAACCTTCACGCGGGTGCGCGACCGCGGGCAAGCGCTCTCCGAAGCGTGTCAGCGGGCGGGTGCGGGCGATGTGGTCATCGCGTGCGGCAAAGGTCACGAGCAGAGTATGGCGTTCGGCAAAACCGAGTATCTGTGGGATGATCGTGACGCACTGCGCGCGGCGATCAACGGGACGCCGCTCAAGACGCTGCCAACGGCGGAGTGAAGCTCAGAGGGCAGCGGTGGGGAAGCGTCCAGTGACTGCCCGGTAAAACGTGTTAGAATTCGCTCGTCTGCAAGAGGAGACAGCACACAGTATGCTCGATTTGGGAATCGTCATCCTCAACTGGAACACGCGCGACCTGCTGCGTACGTGCTTAGAAACCGTCTATGCGAGTCAGGGCGACATCACCTATCAGGTGGTGGTCGTCGACAACTGCTCGACGGATGGCAGCGCCGACATGGTGCGCCAATACTTCCCGCAGGCGACCTTGATCGCGCGCACGGAGAACGATGGCTATTCCGCTGGCAATAACGTCGGGCTGCGCGCGCTTGGTTTCAAGGGCAAGGGACAGACCGCGCCGGACGCGCCGCGATATGCGCTGCTGCTCAACCCCGACACAGAAGTGCCGCCGGACGTGTTCGCGCATATGGTCGCGTGGATGGACAGCCGGACCGATGTCGGCGCAGCGGGCGTCAAGTTGGTGCTGCCGGATGGCACGCTCGACAAAGCCTGCCGCCGCGCGTTCCCAACGCCGATGGTGTCGCTCTACCACTTCAGCGGCCTCGGCAAGCTGTTCCCCAACAGTCCGCGATTCGCACGCTATAATATGACCTACCTGAGTCCCGACCTGGAAACCGAAGTCGACTCCGTGGTGGGGGCGTACATGCAAGTCCGCCGGGAAGCCCTCGATGCGGTTGGCCTGCTGGACGAAGTGTTCTTCATGTATGGAGAGGATATCGATTGGGCGTTCCGCATCAAAAGCGCCGGGTGGAAAATCGTATATCACCCGCAAGTCGCGGTCAAGCACGTCAAGCGGGCGGCGAGCCGCCAGAGCCGGAAAGCGCAGTTCGAATTCTGGCGCGCGATGCTGATCTTCTACCGGAAACATTACCGGGCGACGACGCCGCTGTGGCTGCACAGTCTGATCATGCTGGGACTGCTCGTGAAGGGCGGGCGGGGATTATGGACGGAGATGCGCCATCCCGCGTACACACCCTAGAATATCCTGCGCCGCAGGTTCGGCGGTCGCAGCGGGTGAAGCGGATACTCGATATATTGCTGGTGCTGCTGGACGCGCTGATGCTGGGCACGGCCTTCGTCTTTGGCTACCTCGCGCGTATGACCCTGCCGCTGTTCCGCATTCCGGCTAATCCACCTGAATTCCTCCAATACGTGTTGACGATGTTTCTGCACATCGGCATCATCATGGTGCTGTTCTATACCTCGCGCCTGTATCATCAGGGGCGCGCCATCAGCCGCATCGATCAAGCGCGTGAAATTATCGGGACGGTCACGGTGGGGGCGCTGCTGGTCAACGGCATTCAGGATCTGCTGTTCCGCAGTCTGATCTACGATCTGGTCGAATACCCGCGCAGCATGTTGTTTTACGTGTGGGTGTTCAGCATGATTCTGGTGATTATCGGGCGCGAATTTCACCAGTCGCTGCGCATCCGCCTGCGCAAATCGGGCACGGAACGCGCCAACCTGCTGATCGTCGGCATGGGCAAGATCGCCAAGGACATCGCCCGCACGATCCAGAGCCGTCCCGACCTCGGCTATAACATTGTCGGCGTGGTACCGCTGCGCGCCAAGAACAAAGAGAATGCGTTCGGCGTGCCGGTGCTCGGCGACGCGCGCGATTTACCCTATTTGATTGATACCTACGGCGTCGAGCAAATCATCATCGCCGTGCCGGATGCGGCGCGCGACGAGATGAGCGACCTAATCGCCATGTGCCGCCGTGGTCAGGTCGATATCAAGCTCTACCCGGACTTGTTCTCATATATGACGCGCGACATCAGCGTGGATGATCTTGGCGGGACGCCGCTCATCACCGTGCGCGACATTGCCCTGCGCGGCTGGAAGATGAGCCTTAAGCGGGCGATGGATGTGGTCGTCTCCTTGTTCGGCTTGATCTTTCTGTCACCGTTCATGCTCCTGACGGCTATCCTCATTCGCTGGGAGTCGCCGGGGCCGGTGTTCTACACGCAGGAACGCATGGGCATGGACGAACGCCCGTTCCCGATGATCAAGTTTCGCAGTATGCGCAATGATGCCGAAAAAGCCGGGCCGGGCTGGACAGTGCAAAACGATCCCCGGGTGACGCGCCTCGGTCAGTTCATGCGCAAGACGAGCTGGGACGAAATTCCGCAGTTGATCAACGTGCTGGTGGGCGATATGAGCCTCGTTGGACCGCGACCGGAACGCCCGGTCTACGTCCGCCAGTTTAGTCAGAGCATCCCGCGCTACATGGAACGCCATCGCGAAAAGGCCGGTATGACGGGTTGGGCGCAGGTCAATGGTCTGCGCGGCGATACCTCGATCGAAGAGCGTACGCAGTATGACCTGTGGTATGTTGAGAACTGGTCGGCGTGGCTGGACATCAAGATCATCATCCGCACCGTCTGGAATACGGTCTTACGCCGCGACGCCAACGCCTACTGAGCATCTGGTGGTATGAACCGACAACTGTATCTGATCCTGATCACGGCGGCGCTGCTGTTCGGCGCGGCGCTGCGGGCGACGGGGATCGATCAGATGAGCGGGATGGTGCACTACGACGAAGCCTACTACGCGCTTGACGCCCTCTCCCTGATCGACCAGCCGCGTTTCACACCCTTCTTTCCTGATAATTTTGGTCGCGAATCCCTGTGGATGTACTGGGAGGTGCCCGCGCTGGTAGTCTTCGGCGCGGATGCTTTTGCGCTGCGCGTGACCGCCTTCTTCACCTCGCTGTTGACGCTCTCCGCAGTGGGGCTGTTGGCGCGGGTGCTGTTTGGTCGGCGCGTGGCATTGTGGGCGGTCGCCGCGCTTGGGGTGCTGTTCTGGCATGTGTTGTTCAGTCATCTGGCATTTCGCGCGCTGCTTTACCCGACGATCGGCGCGCTGGCGTTCGCATTTCTATGGATGGCGTGGCGCACCCATCAGCTCAAGCACTGGCTGTTGACCGGAGCCGCATTCGGCGTGTTGAGCTACACCTACTTCGCCGCGCGCGGCTGGATTGCGCTGGCGTTTGGGCTGCTGCTGATCGGTGCCCTCGTGGATCGGCGGCGGTGGCGGGGCAGCGCGTTGACTGTGGTGGTGGCCGCGGTGGTCAGCCTGCCGCTGGTGATCTATCTGCTGACGACGCCCGCGTCCGGTCAGCGGTTGGATCAGGTGGCGATCAGCGATGTGAACGCGCTCATCAGCAACCTCGGCGTGTGGCTCAACGTGTGGGTTGGGCGCGGGGCGGATGATCCGATGTACAACCTGAGTGGTCGCCCCCTGCTCGATGTGCCGCTGGCAATTGTCGGCGTCGCGGGTTTGATCGTACTGCTCACCTCACCCCCTGCCCCCCTCTCCCGGAGGAGAGGGGGAAACCCACGTTACACACGAGAGGCATTTGTTGTGCTGCTGGCCGCCGTCTCGGTTGCGCCCGCTGTGCTGACCACTGAACCGCTCAAGTGGCTGCGCGCCATCGGCTTGATCGTGCCCTTGGCGCTGATCTTCGGTCTGGGGTTGGATGCGCTTCAGCAATTAGTTGTTCGACTAGGGCAGAGGACGAGGCATGCCTCGTCCCTACGCCGTTCTCAGTCCTCAGTCCTGAGTCGAGTATTCTGTGTGTGGCTGATCCCGGCGGCGTTGATAGTGTGGGCGGGACTCAACTCGGCGCGGGACTTCGCGGCGTGGGTGACGAGTGACGATTTGTATATGCCCATGGAGCAGCACCTCTACCGTGGGATTGATGAGATCGCGGAGACTGTGCCGATCGATACCCCGGTGTATTTTGCCCCCTTCACCGCTGATCACCCCGTGCTGCGCTTCCGTGAATGGCGCTTAGGCGAACGTCCAGTCGCCGCTTTCAAGTCGGCCGACTGCCTGCCGCTGACGACGCTCGGTGGCACCTACTTCGCGCTGGACGCCTACGAGGCTGATTTGGCCGCGCAGTTGGCGCCGTGGCGCGAGGTCGTCTCCGTCACCGAAGAGGCAAGCGAGTCACCGCAGTATACGCTGGTGACGATGGTACCGGAGACCGTGCCCTTCTCGGCGCAGGCAACGTTCGGCGCACGGATTGCCGCGCGTCTGGCGAGTCGTGTGCCTTCAATTGCGCACGTGGGCGGGACGATCAGCCTCGAAGTGGCGCTGCGGCGCGTGGGGACGGTCGACGAGGCGTACACGCTGTTTCTGCACACCTATCCTTTCTACGAAACGCGGCTGATCACGCAGGCTGACCAGCCAATCTGCCCCTCGTACCCGCCGCCCCTGTGGCGAGATGACGAGACGCTGATCCTGCATTATGATTTGCCTGTTCCCGCCCAACCGGGTGAGTACCGGATCGCCTTAGGGATGTACAACAGCGCGACCGGGGAACGGCTGGCGTTTGGCAGCCTTGAAGACGCGGCGATTGTTGGGACGATCCGGGTAGAGGGATAAAGCATGGACATCAAAACGCTGACGGAGCACATGCACGCCTTTGTCGAGGCGAAGGGCTGGTATGGCGCGGATACCAAGCGCCCACAAACGCCCCGGAATCTGGCGGTGTCGCTGGTGCTCGAAGCGAGCGAAGTGCTCGAATTATTCCAGTGGGGGGAACAGCCGCGTAACGCCGACGAACTCCCCGGCGAACTGGCCGATGTCCTGCTCTACCTGCTGCAGATCGCCAGCATCAGCGGCATTGATCTGGAGCAGGCGGTCATGGACAAACTGAAGATCAACTACGGCCGGGTGTGGGATCAAGATCAAGCGACGTTAACCACAGAGAACGCAGAGAGCACAGAGTAAAGCAAGCAAGAGATTCAACGCAAAGACACGAAGACGCAAAGCGAAGACAACCAAGAAGACGGTGCTCAAGGCGGTTAAGCCGCCTTGAGCAGGTCACACAGCGAACTTAGCTGACGATGTTCGTGGGGAGCGGTGTGCCATTCTGCGGCGGCAGGAAGCTTGGTTCCATCGTGTTCTTGAGCACCCAGATGAATTGGCACGCGAGGACGACCTTGTAATAGGTTTCGGTCGCATCTTGGCCGACGACAATGTACGTACCGGGGTTGAGCACGATGTTGGTGATATTACCGGGGCTGTAGTAGACCTGCGCGCCCAGCGGAGCCGAACCAACCACTGCGCCGACGGGAATGACCAGATTGCACACATCGTTGACGACGGCTGTACCACAAACCACATATCGTGTTCCACTTGGTAGACCTGAAAGCAGGGAAGAGGCATCTTCGTAATCTTCATCCAGGCAGGTGCCGTTGGTGCGGAGATAATCAACATAAGCCGGACTGCCTTCTATCAGACCGGCTAACGCAGTCGCCTCCGTACCGTCGACGTCAAACAGCGTATACGTGATTGGACGGCTGGTCGGGGCATTGATCACACCGTAATCGCCGTCGTCCGAACCCGTTCCTGTACCCGTGTTAATGCAGTTCGGGTCAACGTCGAGAACTGCCCCATTCGTATCAAACATGATCATGATAACTGCATCACACCCACTGCCGTCATCGGTCGGGCCGCTGAGGGTGATATCATACTCCGGCCCGTCAGCGTTGTCGCCGACATCGCCCGCGTAATCAAAGACGAAGCCGCCGCTGGATGCCGCAGACACCGCGCCGAATGCGCTGATCACGAGCATGAGACATAAAATGAGTGCTGAACGCTTGGCGAAACGCATGGTAATCTCCTATGTCGATACAATGTTCGCGTAAGTACTATGATCACTGTACTGTGAAGTAAATATACGCACAAGTAAATGTTTGTCTATATATTATAATTATTTGTTGTTGACCTGACAGACATGAAGTGGCTGCACCGAACCCTCGCTGCTAGATGGGCTCCAAGGTCCACAGTGCTGGCAGCCGGCGAACCGATCCACTTGCTCGCTCGTATAGACGGGTCATAACGGTTCAGGCTAGAGAAAATAGTCTGGAAGCGGTAACATTGAGCGGTTACTGCCGAAAGTCACTTAGAGGAGCGTGCATGTCGTCGCAAGCGTTAACTTCCCCGCGCGAGGATTTTTCCGAGTGGTACAACGAGATCGTGTACCGCGCTGATCTGGCGGCGCAGTCGCCCGTGCGCGGCTGTGTGATCATCAAGCCGTATGGCTACGAACTCTGGGAGGGTATCAAGGGCGCGTTGGATCGCCGCTTCAAGGCGACCGGACATCAGAATGCCTATTTCCCGCTGTTCATCCCCAAGAGCTTCCTCGAACGCGAAGCTGAACACGTCGAAGGTTTCAGCCCGGAACTTGCAGTGGTGACCATCGGCGGCGGGAAAGAACTGGAAGAGCCGTACGTCGTGCGCCCGACCTCGGAGACGATCATCGGCGACGCCTTCAAGAAGTGGATTCAGTCGTATCGCGACCTGCCGCTGCTGATGAACCAGTGGGCGAACGTGGTCCGGTGGGAAATGCGCACGCGCCCGTTCCTGCGCACGATGGAATTTCTGTGGCAGGAAGGCCACACTGCACACGCGACCGAAGCCGAAGCTGAAGCCGAAACGATGCAGATGCTCGATGTGTACGCCGATGTAGCGATTAATGAAGCGGCGATCCCGGTCATCAAGGGGCTGAAGAGCAACAAAGAACGCTTTGCGGGCGCGCTGCGCACGTACAGCATCGAAGGCATGATGGGCGACAAGAAGGCGCTGCAATGCGGCACGAGCCACAACCTCGGTCAAAACTTCGCCAAAGCCTTTGACATTCAGTTTGTAGACGAAAGCAACGTGCGCCAGTTCTGCTGGACGACCTCGTGGGGCATGAGCACGCGTATGGTCGGCGCCGTGGTAATGGCGCACGGTGATGACAAGGGACTGCGCCTGCCGCCGCGCCTTGCGCCGTATCAGGTCGTGATCGTGCCGATCTACAAGACCGACGAAGAACGCTCGACCGTGTTGGAGAATGTCGACCGCATCAAGCGTGAATTGGTTGCGCACGATATCCGCGTCACCGTGGATACGCGCGACTATCAGCCCGGCTTTAAGTTCAATGACTGGGAAATGCGCGGCGTGCCCGTGCGCCTTGAACTCGGCCCGCGCGATGTGGCGAACAACGCGGTCGTCGCGGCGCGGCGCGACAAGCCCGGCAAAGAGGGCAAGCGCGTGCTCTCTCAGGACAACATCAGCGCCAGCATACGTGATCTGCTGGCCGAAATTCAGGCGAACATGCTCCAGCAGGCGACCGAATTCCGCGACGCGAACATCTTCGATGTGAAGTCGTACGATGAACTCAAGGCGGTCGTCGAGCAGGGCGGCTTCGCTCGCGGTTGGTGGGCTGGGACAGACGACGAAGAATTGGCGATCAAGGCGGAGATTGGCGCGACGCATCGCTGCTACCCGCTCGATCAGCCGGGTGGCTCGGGCATCTGCTTCTACAGCGGACGCCCGGCGGATCGCGTCGCTTTGTTCGCGAAAGCGTACTAGTCAGCGCGTTTACCTCTAGTCCCATTTTGTTGTCCGGCACAGCCTGCGGGTTGAAGCCCGGACATATTCCACAATCGAACCAGTGTAGGGGCGCGCAGTGGCGCGTCCGACGGATGGTAGGCGAAACAGATGCCCTGCTCGACGTCCCTACATAAGCTGCTCTCCCTCAAACCAGCGTCTCAAGGGTAACGTGTCCCGTCGTGGATCTGCGGGGGAGGGGCGTATCCCCATCCGTCAACCGAGCCCCCTAGTTCTTGGGTTTGTGTGTGAGCGGTCACCGCTTGTGACGTGGCGCACGAATAAACCCGGGTTTTTTTCATAGAGAATTTATAGAGACAAGTCATAAAAATCCGTGTATAGTAATTTCAGTAGCTCATTTCGACTGAATCCTATACCACCTCGCGGAGATTGGAGGTCTCACCTACCATTATGGTTGTACTTAGGATAATTTAAACTGGAACTAAATGGTATGCGACGTTTTGCTCGTATAATAGTGTTATTCAAATTGTTATATTCCGAGAGCGATCTGCTTGATAACCAGTCGACAGTTTGATAAAATTGGCACAAATTGGGAACGTTATCTTTTCAGCAATCTCGCTTCCCGAACACAACTTGACTCTTTCTCCGCGTCTCGCGGGTCTAAACCTACCACCGAGCCAGCAGGTTCAGGTGGTATATGCGTTTTTAGGTAAGGATAATGGCAGCTTATTTGATCGTAGATGTAGACGATTTACTCGCGCATTTTCGCAATCGCGGTATTTCAGTCGATTTGCAAGAGCTCGCCGTCGGGTTACGCGGCGGGGCAGCGCTCGCTGCCGGGCTGATGAGCGCGGATCGTCTGCGGGCAGTGGCCGCGGCGAACTGGAAGACGCACCGCCAGAAGGGCGGGCGCGCGGGCGCGGCGAAAGACCCGCAGTACGTTTTCAAGGCGGCGGGCTACGACACATTTGATATCCCGCGCCGTGAAAGCCTGGCCGATGCGCTGATCATGCATTACTTCTCGTTCGACCCCGAACCGGTTGATGAGCTGATTTTGGCGACCACCAATCCCGATCTCGTGCCGCTGGTGCGCCGCGTCAAGACGACGCGCAGCGCCCGCATCCGCATGTGGGGTTCGGATGATGTGCTTGAAGGCACGGAATTCGCCGACGATGTGATCTTTCAGCCGTTGGAAACTCTGCTCGGCATCCAGCAGACGAAGAACGTCGCGGTGTACATCGATTTCGAAAACATCGCCATCAGCCTGAACGAACAGGGCTACGTCGTCAACCTCGACTCGCTGATTGAAAGCTTCAGCCGGCAGGCGAAGGTGCATGGGCAGGTCGTCAAGATGGCCGCCTACGCTCCGTGGGGGCAGCGGGGCAGTTTGCCGCCGCTCACCGACACGTCCGGTCGCGAAGTTGCCGACGACGCGCCGAGCCGCCTCGCCATGGCGAACATCGACCCGGTGTTCAACCTGCCCGGCAAAAACAGCGCCGACATGCGCATCGCCAAGGACATCATCACGGACTCCGGGCACAGCGACGCGGCGGATGTGTATATTGTCGCCAGCGGTGACCGCGACTTCAACGAGGTGATCAACACACTGCGCACGCGCAACAAGACGGTCATCCTGTGGGCGGTGCACGGCAGCACGAGCCGCCAATTGGAGAACAACAGCAACATCTTCATCGAATACGTTGAAGATTTTACCGACTTGCAGACGCACCAATCGCTCAGCCTCGCGTCGATGGCGACGAACGATGACGGTTCCCCCGCCGGGTTCACGCCGTCGCAGTGGTCGAGCGTGGTCGTGCAGTTCGACCGCTGCTCGCAGCAGTTGGACAGCGATGTGCTCACGCGCCAGCAGTTGATTGATCAACTGGTGGATGTCAGCGCGGTCGTGTCGAAGGCGCGCGGCGAAGACCTGGTCGCGCAGGCGATCTCGCTCGGCATCGTGCGCACGCTCGGCGGGCCGAACCGCCTCGTGCTCGACCTCGGTCACCCGATTGTCGAGAAGACGCTGCTCATCCGCGACCGCATTGTGCTGCGCGTGATGAACACACTCAACGTGCGTGGGTGGGAATATGTCAATTACGGCTTCCTGCTCAAGGGGTTGGCGATGGATCGCGAGTTGGAACGCCCCGGCTTGAACTACAGCGACCAGTGGCGTTCGGACTGGATCGACTGCCTCGTGCGCGAACGCGTGCTGCAGCGCGAACTCGTGCCGCATCGCCACAATCCCGAAGACCTCGTGCCGGTCATCAAGCTCAACCCGGACTATGAACTGCCAGAGCAGAAGCCGTCGCCCGTCCCGAATCAGGCCGAGCAGTCGGATCACAGTTGGGCGGGCGTGACCCTGAGCGAACTCGAACAGATGGAAGCCGACACCGCCGACATGGTGCGGCGCGTCGTGGTCAGCGTCGAGCAGTTCACCAGCTTCCGCGGCTTCACGTGGTGCCCGCTCGGCAGCCTGCACAAGCGCCTCCGCCAGTACGATAACGGCATGTCGTTCCAGCGGGCAGTCGAATTCCTGCTCGAAAACGGCTCGGCGGAAGTCAAAGAGTACCCGAACCCGCAAAGCGACTTCTTCACCAAGGGGATTTCGCTGGTGCTCGACTCCGAGATCTGCCGCTTGATCGTCGGCGAGCGTGATGCGTTCATCCGCCTGCTGCTGAGCTTGTACGAGCGCAATATGCTCATCTCGGAGATGAGCGTGCGCGCGGCAGAACCGGGCGCGCGCTGGAGCCTGCCGCTCTGGTTCTCCATCATGGAGACCGAGAACGTGCTCAACCCGATTCCGGGGCGCTCGGGGCAGTACAGCCTGTTCCGCACGCACCACACGGTCACACTCGTCGCGGACTCGCAGCGCCTGACCGGACGGTAAAAATGAACCTCACCCCTGACCCCTCTCCTACAGGAGAGGGGAACAGGCGGTTATGAACTAAATAGATGCGGATGCGCCGATGCGCGTCTCGAACGACTACGATTTTTGAGCAAACCCATGACTCTTGTGACCCTCGAACAGATTTACGAAGCGCGCGAACGGCTGCGCGGGATCACGACGCACACGCGCCTGTTCCCGGTGGATGGCGCGTTCGTCAAGCCGGAGAGTTTCCAGCCGATTGGCTCGTTCAAGCTGCGCGGCGCCTACAACAAGATTGCGTCGCTGGTGGAGATGGAACGCCCTGCGGGGATCGTCACGCATTCCAGCGGGAATCACGCGCAGGGTGTGGCGTATTCGGCCAAGCAGCTCGGCTTGCCCGCCGTCATCATCATGCCGAATAACGCCCCGCCGATTAAAGTGGAGGCGACACGCTCGTATGGCGCGGAGATCGTCTTCCTCGATCCGGCAACCGAGCGGCGCGAAATCGTGACTCAGCGTATCATGGATCAGAGACCCGGTTGGGTGCTGGTGCATCCCTTCAACGACCCGGCCATCATCGCCGGGCAGGGGACGATTGGTCTGGAAATCTTCGAAGATTTCCCCGATGTCGAGCAGGTGCTTGTGCCGATTGGCGGCGGCGGGATCATTTCGGGTGTGGCGACGGCGATCAAATCGCTCAAGCCGACCGTCAAGGTGATCGGCGTGGAACCGGAGTTGGCGGCGGATGCGCAGCAGTCGGTGCGCGAAGGGCACGTCGTCGAATGGGCGGCGACCGATACCAACCGCACGATTGCCGACGGCGTGCGCACGGTCAGCATTGGGCCGCTGAATTACGAGCATATCCGCGCCTATGTGGATAAGATCGTCACGGTGAGCGAGGCGGAGATCCGCGCGGCGGTGCGGCGCTTAGCCCTCCATGGCAAGCTGGTGATCGAACCGTCCGGCGCGATCCCGTTTGCGGTGTGGCAGGCGCACCGTGATCAACTGCCCGCGCAGCAGAACACCGTGCTCGTACTCAGCGGGGGCAACATCGATCCTAAGCTGCTGGCGGAGATTGTCGGTTAACCTCACCCCAAATCCCTCTTCCGCGGGCGAGGGGAAACGTTACGTGGTAAGAATGATCGCTTTTATCTAGGATTGTGTTCAATTTGGCGCTTTGCTATAATGCCTTAGGTATATTTTTGACCGACAAGCCTGAGTGTCCGGCTTGTCTGGTGACAATCGAGGGACAGAATGGCACTTACCAGAGACGAAAAGAACACGATCATCGGTGGTTTCGGTCGGCACGAGAAGGATACCGGTTCGCCGGAAGTCCAGATCGCCCTTTTGACGCAGCGCATCCAGCAGTTGACCGAGCATCTCAAGAATCACCAGCAAGATCAGCATTCGCGCCGAGGGCTGCTGAAGCTGGTCGGTCAGCGTCGGCGTCACCTCAAGTACTTGAGCGATACCGATCCGGAAGCGTATCAGGCGGTGCTGCAGCGTTTGGGGCTGCGCCGTTAAAATCTGCGGTTGCACAACAGGTGGCAAACGGGGCGGCGATCCGCCCCGATAGTTTTGGGAACATGCCCTGTGGCGCGGGAATTGGAGAGTCTCGTTAAACTCTTGGCGGGTTTGACGATGCTCTCCAGTTTCTGAACACGGGGCATGTCGCGTTTATAGAGAGGTGTGAACTATGGTGGGTGTCATGGGGGATGTTCGTCGCTACTCGACGAAGATCGCCGACAAAGAGATCATCATCGAAACGGGGCGCTTCGCCGAACAGGCTGGCGCCGCCGTCACCGTCCAGATCGGACAAACGGTCATCTTCGCAACGGCGACGATGAGCAAACACGTGCGCGAAGGCATTGACTTCTTCCCGCTCAGCGTGGACTACGAAGAAAAACTGTACGCGGCTGGCCGCATCCCCGGCAGCTTCTTCCGCCGCGAGGGGCGCCCCTCGGAACAGGCGATTTTGACCTCGCGCGTCATCGACCGCCCGCTGCGCCCGCTGTTCCCGGAGAACATGCGCAACGAAGTGCAGTTGATCCTGACTGCGTTCGCGCATGATCAGGAAAATCACATCGACATGCTCGGCATCATCGCCGCCAGCACGGCCGTGATGATCTCGGACATTCCGTGGGGCGGTCCGGTCGGCGCGGTGCGCATCGGCCTGATCGACGGCGAACTCGTCGTCAACCCGACGATCCAGATGATGGAAAACAGCATCCTCGACCTGCGCGTCGCGGGCACGGCGGACGCAATCAACATGGTGGAATGCGCGGCTGAAGAAGTCGACGAAGAGACCATGCTGCGCGCGCTCAAGCTGGCGCATGACTCCATCCAGCCGATCATCGAACTGCAGAAGCAGATGGTCGCGGAAATCGGCAAGCCGAAGTCGCCGTATGTGGCGGCCAAGCTCGACGACGCGCTGATCAGCGCGGTGCGCGAAAAGAGCACCGAAGGCGTGCGCAAGGTCATCGCCGAGACGACCGACCGCGCGGGGCGCAACGAAGCCCTCGACATGCTGCGCGAGCAGTTGGTCGCGGAATATCAGGAAAAGAACACCGTCCTCGAAGACGAACAGGAACGCGAGCCGCAAGACCTCGTCGCCCTGCGTGATGTGCGCGAAATCTTCTCGGAAGTTATCCGCGACGAAGTGCGCCGCCGCATCGTCGACGACGGCATCCGTCCTGATGGCCGCAACCTCACGCAGATTCGCCCACTGGCGGCGGAAGTCGGCATCCTGCCGCGCGTGCACGGCTCTGGCCTGTTCAAGCGTGGGCAGACGCAGGTGCTGACCGTCGCGACGCTCGGTTCGCCGCGCGATTCGCAGATGCTCGACACGCTCAGCCCGGAAGACAACAAGCGCTACCTGCATCACTACAACTTCCCGCCCTTCAGCACGGGCGAAGTGCAGCCGCTGCGTGGCCCGAAGCGCCGTGAAATCGGCCACGGGGCGCTGGCGGAAGCCGCTCTCCGCTCGATGATCCCCGACGAAGACAAGTTCCCGTACACCATTCGTCTGGTGAGCGAAGTGCTGAGCTCCAACGGCAGCACGTCGATGGCCAGCGTGTGCGGCAGCACCCTCGCGTTGATGGACGCGGGTGTCCCGATCAAGCGTCCGGTGGCGGGCATCGCCATGGGCTTGATCAAGGAAGGCGAAAAGGTCGCCGTGCTGACGGACATTCAAGGTCTGGAAGATCACCTCGGCGATATGGACTTCAAGGTCGCTGGGACGACGCAGGGCATCACGGCGCTGCAGATGGACATCAAGATCACGGGCGTGAGCGACGAGATCATGGCGCAGGCGTTGGCGCAGGCCAAGGACGCGCGCATGCAAATCCTCGACCTGATCCAGCAGGCGATTCCCGCGCCGCGCGGTCAGCTCAGCGAATTCGCGCCGCGGATGGAAACGATCAAGATCAATCAGGACAAGATTGGCGCGGTGATCGGGCCAGGTGGCAAGACCATCCGCGGCATTCAGGAACGCACGGGCGTCAAGATCGACATCGAAGAAGATGGCACGGTGTTCATCGCCGGGCCGGACGCCTCGACGGTCAACAAGGCGCTGGACGAAGTTCGCGGCCTGACCGAAGACGCCGAAATCGGGCGCGTATACACTGGCAAGGTGACGCGCATCGAATCCTACGGCGTGTTCGTCGAATTCCTGCCCGGTCGCGACGGCATGGTGCATATTTCGCAGCTCGCCGACTACCGCGTGAATTCGCCGGAAGACGAAGTGAGCCTCGGCGACGAGATCATGGTCATGGTGACCGACGTCTCGCCGGATGGCAAGGTGCGCCTGAGCCGTCAGGCCGTGCTCGAAGGCTGGACGGCGGAAGAAGCGCGCAGCCGCGACAAGCGCCCGAGCGGCGGTGGCGGTGGTGATCGGCGCGGCGGTGGCGGCGGTGATCGCCGTGGTGGTGGTGGCGGTGGTGATCGCGGCGGCGAACGTCGCTTCAACGACCGCAGCAGCCCCAGCGAACGCGGTGACCGCGGCGGGCGTCCTCCGCGCGACTAAGCCTCACCCCCAGCCCCTCTCCCACGGGAGAGGGGAGACAAACGCAACAGGCGTATTCAGAGTAAAATGGAGCGCGTCATCGAGTGATCGATGGCGCGCTTTTTGTTTGGGTGGGAGGCTTGGATTTTGGCAAAACATCCTTCGATCTACACACCGACTGCAAACATGGTATGGAATCATGCGGATGTTCACGCTCATTACTTCAAGCAGTCGTTAATCGATTTCCCGCACTTGCTGCTTGCATTATGGCAGGTCAAGGACTCGACAGGCGGACGACTGCTACGTGAAGTCGGATTCCAATATGAGCATTTTGTGTCCTTGATTAAGGAAGCGCCACCACCAGTAAGCGATCCAGATAGGAAAAGTCGATATTCCCACGAAATCGACCAGATCGTTGTGTCGGCAATCGCGCAGGCTTATTGGCAGCGGTCGCTCTATGTCGATACAGATCATCTGCTAATCGCCATGTTGAAGCGGCACTATCGGGAATTGAATCCATTGTTCAAATCTCTTGGAACAAGTCGGCAAGCCTTGCTCACCAAGATGTTGTACTTCAGTCGAACTATCCCGCCGACTGTATCGTTTAAGCTGACGCGCTGGACAGATTACACTTGGCTTCTCGTCAATTTTCTTATCCCCGGATTCGCTGGAGGCTGGCGTAACCATCCCGCCCGCAGCTCGACAGATCTACCGCGCATCTCGCCAGAGACAGACGTAGCCTTAGCTGAAGAAATGATTGCGCTCCAACCTGATAATCCATATTGGTATGGACAACTAGGTACGGCATTTATCCGGTTACAACGCTTTATGGAGGCTGAATCCATGTTGGACAGAGCCTTTGGTTTCGACGAGTATCAAGATATCCAAGCCCACTTCAATCGTGGCCGTACACGCTATAGCCTCAAGAAATACCAAGAGGCCATTGATGATTTAGAGATTGTGAGCCGCAAAGAGCCTGCATTCCCCTATATTCACGTGAATTTAGGTCGCTTAAAGGCGGAACTTGGTTTATGGGAGTCGGCACGACTCGACCTTGATAAGGGTGTATATCAGTATCCAAATGACATTAACCAGCGCCTCATGCGAGCGTATGTGGCATTGATGACTAGAGATTTTGAGGTGGTGATTGAGGATTGCGCAGTGGTTCGCGCACAGGATGCAACAATGTTTGACACGTATGGTTACTGCGGGATCGTGTATTTGGAACAAGAGAACTATGCGGAAGCAGAGCGTAGTTTCCTTGAAGCGATTCGGTTAAGAGCCGATTCTCCATTAGGCTATGGAGGAATGGCTGCGGTGATGTTGAAACGTGAAAACTATGTAGAAGCGTTAGAATACGCCGATAAGATTCAGACCAAAGATCCAGAAAGAGCAAATAGCTATTACGTGCAGGGCAAAGTCTACGCAGCGCGGGGAGAACGCGAGAAGGCAGTCGCAGATTTTCAAAGCGCTCTGAAATACTGGGTCTATCCCGATGCGCCGCTGCACAAGCCCTACATCGATGAGATGAAAGCATATCTCGCGGAGGGGTGAGGCCGCGACGTACGGCAGTCATTCGGGTTAGAATAGAGTGATGCACGTTCTCATTTCACTCAACAGGAGCGCCCGTATGACCGTGATCTCGACGCCCCCGCCCGTGAGTTCGCCGCCGTGGTCATCCGCCACCAAGCGCATTGTCAGCCTGATTCTGCTGGCGATCATCGGGATTGTGCTGTGGCAGGTGCTCGACGTCCTGCCCATCGTCGTCGTGGCGACCGTGCTGGCCTTCCTGCTCAGCCCGCTCACCTCGCTGATTCAGCGTTTTCTCCCCGGCGGGCGCGCTCCCGCCATTCTGCTGACGTTCGTCATTGTGCTGGTTTTGCTGGCGCTGGTGCTGCTCATCATCTTTCCCGTGCTGTTCAACCAGTTCCGCGATTTCGCCACCGAGTTTCCGGCCTTCATCGACCGCCTGCAAACCGATCTCGAAGCCCTGCTCAGCCAGCCGATCACGTTTCGCGGCGAACCCGTGCTGATCAATGGCGTGCCGCTCATCCCGCTGGATGAGATTCGCGCGGCGCTCGGCTCGTCGGAAGGGGCGGAGTTCGTGCCGCTGGAAAGCATCGATCTGCTCGGCACGCTGCGCGGGTTCGTGTCGTCGCTGGCAGGTCCGGCCTTCAGCGTAGTCGGGCGGACGTTCACGGGCGTGCTCAACGTCGTGTTTCTGCTCACGCTGGTCTTCTACCTCATCCGCGACGCGCACAAGTTCACGGGCGGCATCGTCAACGTCACACCGGAGGCGTATCGCGGGGATGTGCGACGCATCCTGTTTGAGCTCAAAGAGGTGTGGAACGATTATCTGCGCGGGCAGTTGATTCTGTGCCTGGCGATTGGCTTCCTCGTGCTGATCGCGGCGCTGCTGCTCGGCGTGCCGAATGCGCCGATGCTCGCGTTGATCGCGGGCATCACCGAGTTGATTCCGAACATCGGCCCGCTGATCGCGCTCATCCCGGCGGCGCTGTTCGCGCTGTTCTCGCAGTCGGCGACGCTGCCGTTCCTCTCCGGCGCGACCTTCATGCTGGTGGTGATCCTCGTGTGGATCATGATCCAGAACATCGAGAACATCTTCCTCGTGCCGCGCGTGATGGGCGACTCACTGGATCTCCACCCCGTTGTCATCCTGATCGGCGTGATCGTCGGTGCGAACATCGCCGGGATTCTCGGCGTGCTGCTGGCGGCCCCGGTGATCGCCTCGATCCGCGTGTTCGCGCAGTACTTCTACGGCAAGCTGATGGATCGAGATCCGTTCCCGCCGCCTCCGTCCGTCAAAACGCGCCAGCCGGGTTTTGTCGAACGGCTGCGCGGCGAAATCAGGCGGCTGTCAACGCGGGGACAACGCGCTAAAATAGCGGACTAGTGGTGTGGACGCTGCAAACCTGACCCCACCCCCAGCCCCTCCCCGAATTCAGGGAGGGGAGACAGAGAGGGTATGTCGGCAACCAGCGACTACGCAGAATTGACCAAAAATCAGCTTAGGGAGACTCAACCATGACGAATAATGATGATGTGAATGTCGAGACGCTGGCGGAAACCGAAAGCTATGCCGCGTGGCTGTCCCGCGAAAATGATGGCGAAATCGTCTACCACGTCGAACTGGGCGCGGTGACGCTGCACTTCTACCGCGAAGAGTGGGAAGAAGTCGTCGCGCTGATCGAAGCCGCGAATAAGGCTGGATCGGGGCGGCGCTAAGCGCGCCATGACGTCGTTTGAACGCCCGCTCATCGAAGCGATCGCCAAGCATTTGCCGCCGAGCGCCGCGCTGCTCGAACTGCTCGACCTGAACGGCGGCGCGATTGGCGCGATCCTCGCCGAGGGGCGCGCTGATTTGGATGTGATCACCGCTGTGCCCGCCGACGATAACAGCGTGGACGCGGTGGTCGCCTTTGACCGCGTGGTCGATGCGCCGTTCCTCGCGACGGCGCGACGCGTGCTGCGTCCCGGCGGACGGTTGATCGCCGTGACCAGCGAAGGCGAAGCGCGCGCGAAGCATGTTGAAGTGCTGGAAAACGCAGGCTTTCATCGTATTCTGGTGGAGACAGCGGTCGAGGTGCAGACCGAGCTCGATGGAGTGCTCCCGGTCGGCGTGCTGCTGCGTGGCGAAAAGCCACATACCACCGACGACACGCTGGAACGCATCCGTGTGACGTCGGATCAGGATGCGGCGGAACTGGACATGAACACCTATCGCGGGCGCTACGTGTATCTGCTCATCAAGCAGACGCCCAACAAGCCCGTGTGGGCGATGCGCCCCGAAGAGGCGATCCACTGGGAGGCATTGGGCATCGGCGATGTGCTGCTGGCGTTCACCAGCCTCCCCAAGTCGATCAGTTTCATGCAGCCCGCCGTGCTCAGCGGGTGGATTGCGGGCGTCAACAAGGTCGCCAAGTTCAAGCGCGACACGGTCGCGGGCTGGTCGACGCGTGTGCTGCTCAACCCATCGCTGGAACGCGTCGCCGGGCTGGAGGTCAGCTTCCGTGTGATTGATCCGCAAACGGCGGAAAAGCCGGATGAGTAGACACCCCTCACCCCCGACCTCTCTCCCACGCAAGCGGAGAGAGGGGAGCAAAGAATCTAACCTCACCCCTAAATCCCCTCTCCCTCTGGAGAGGGGATTTGCTAATCGTCGCGGTGATCCCCCTCTCCACCCGGAGAGGAGGCTAGGGGGTGAGGTTGGTTGATGTTCACCCTTGAGTCGGTTAAATGGCTGGCGTCGCCGGACGGTGAGCGCGTGCTGGCGCGGCTGGCAGGTGAGAACCTCGCTGATGACCAGACGCTGCGGCTGATCACCGCCCTGCGGCGCGATCTCTCGGCAGAGCGGGCGGGCGCGGCGCTCGAACTGGCGCGGCTGCGCGTCAAGGCGGTCGACAAGTTCGGCGCGGACGCGAGTCGAATGTTCTTCACCCGTGACGCGCTGGAACAGGCCAGCGATCCGCTGATCCGGAAGTGGCGCGCAGGCGGGTACGATCCTGACCGGAAACGGTCGGATTTCCCGATGCTAGACGTTTGCTGTGGTATTGGGAGCGATACGTTTGCGTTGGCCGAACAGTCGACCAATGTAACTGGCTATGATCTCGATCCGGTACGGATACTCATGGCGAAGCTTAATGCAGATGCGTTAGGTATCAAAGCACGCTTTGAAGTGGCCGATGTGATGACCATACCGCTGGTTGGGCTACACAATTTCTACGATCCGGGACGGCGTGACGAACTGGGCAACCGAATTTTCGATGTGGAGAAATATCGTCCGCCGCTGTCTTTAACTAAGCGATTTGAATGCCGTTGGTGGCTGGCGAAGCTGTCTCCCGGTGTTGATACAACTCAGCTTATTGAATATCGCGCTAACTCATACCTCCACTTTGTGTCCGTGAATGGGGAACTCAAGGAAGCTTTGCTCGGTCACGATAACGCAGGTGGGCCTTTTCCCGCGTATTCTGAAAACGCGATCCTATTTTACGAAGGTAACCTCCTTGCTTGGAAGCGCAACGATGAGGCTGATGTGGTAATCAGTGAGCCGCGTGCATGGCTGATCGAACCCGATCCCGCGCTGATTCGGGCGGGGTTGGTGGCGGACGCGGCGCACGAGTTCAACGGGACGCAGCTCGATGAATCGATTGCCTATTTCACGACCGACAACAAGCCAAATTCTCCATGGTTGCGGGCATGGCGCATCCTCGATTGGATGCCGTTCAACGGCAAGAAGCTCAAGGCCTATCTGCGCGAACGCAATGTCAGCACGGTGACGGTCAAGAAGCGTGGCACAGCGGTCACGCCGGAGACGTTGATCCCGCAGCTCAAGCTGAAGGGGAGCGAGTCGCGCACGCTGGTGCTCACGCGCTATCAGGGGCAGCAGATCGTCATGATTTGTGAGGACTATCAACCGGGGTGAATCAAAAGAGACAAGCGTGAACTTGTCTCTTTTTTTAGGCTGCGATGGCTTAACAATAGAGCGGGATGCGCGACCTGTGTGAATGGCGGCTTGAGTTCAGCGAGTTGCCATGTACAATGTGGTCTGCGATGTCAGGGTGCTCAGCGAGTAATAATGCGCCGCGCTCGTTGCGATGTGAGTGTGATGTTTCAGCGACGTGGCTGCGATGTGGCTGCAATGGGTGTGTGATGTCAGCTATGATGGGGCTTCGATGCAGCAGAGATGTGGGTGCAGAGTATCGACGACGTGAAAACGGTGTCCACACGGGTCACTCATCGCGCTCTATTGTTAAGGTGATTGCTTCATGTTGTTATAATACGCCCAAAGTCTGCAAAATAGAATTGACAAATGTCATTAATTTTGTGAATTTTTCGTAAAGAAGCCAATATACACAAAGGGGATCTCAATGTTGACACCATTCCGCAACGAAGCACTGACCGATTTCACGCTGCCCGAGAATCGCGCCGCCTTTGAAAAGGCCATGGTCAAGGTCAAAGCTGAACTGGGTCGGGAGCATCCGGCGGTCATCAATGGGCAGGAAATCTGGAACGGGGAAGGCTTCGTCTCGATCAATCCGTCGCGTCCCGCCGAAGTTGTGGCGCGCTTCCCGAAGCTCGGCATTGAACATGCGGAGCAGGCGATCAAAGCGGCGGCTGAAGCGTTCAAGACATGGCAGTACGTCCCGGTGCAGGAACGTGTGGGTTACATTCTGCATGCGGCGGGCGAAATGCGCCGCCGGAAGCAGGAATTCAACGCCGTGATGGTGCTGGAAGTCGGCAAGTCGTGGGCGGAAGCCGACGCGGATACCTCCGAATCGATTGACTTCCTCGAATATTACGCGCGGCAGGCGCTGCGTATCGCCGACAGCAGCGAGATGCTCATCCCATACCCCGGCGAACAGAATGGGCTGTATTACATTCCGTTGGGCGTCGGCGTGGTGATTTCGCCGTGGAACTTCCCCAACGCCATCGCGACGGGCATGACGGCGGCGGCGCTGGTCACGGGCAACACGGTCTGCTTCAAGCCCGCCGAGCCGAGCAGTTGGATCGCCGCGAAGATTTGCGAGTTGTTCTGGGAGAGCGGTATTCCGCACGGCGTGCTCAACTTCCTGCCCGGCAAAGGGTCGGTGATCGGCGCGCACATGGTCGATCACCCGCAGACGCGCTTCATCGCCTTCACTGGGTCGAAGGAAGTCGGTTTGCGCCTGTTCGAGCAGGCCGGGCAGACCAAACCCGGTCAGTTGTGGCTCAAGCGCACGATCCTCGAAATGGGCGGCAAGGATGCGGTCGTCGTGGACGAGACCGCCAACCTTGAAGCGGCGTCGGTCGGCATCGTGCAGAGCGCGTTCGGCTTCCAGGGGCAGAAGTGTTCGGCGGGCTCGCGCGCCATCATCGTGGACTCGGTCTACGAGCAGGTGGTCGGGCGGGCAGTCGAACTGGCGAGCAAGCTGACGGTCGGCGCGCCGGACACGTCCGCGTGGATCGATCAAGGGCCGGTCGTGGATGCGAACTCGTTCAAGAAGATTCTCGATTACATCGAACTCGGCACGCAGGAAGGCAAGCTGCTGCTCGGCGGGTCGCCGATGGATACGCCGGACAAGGGTTACTTCATCCCGCCGACGATCTTTGGCGATGTCGACGGCAACGCGCGCATCGCGCAGGAAGAAATCTTCGGGCCGGTGCTGGCTTGTGTTCGCGCCAGCGATTATGACCACGCGCTGCAGATTGCCAACAGCACTGAATTCGGCTTGACGGGCGCGTTGTTCAGCCTCAACCGTCAGCGTCTGGAACGCGCGCGCCGCGAATTCCACGTCGGCAACCTGTACTTCAATCGCAAGTGCACGGGCGCGATGGTCGGCGCGCATCCGTTCGGCGGTTTCAACATGAGCGGCACCGACAGCAAGGCAGGCGGCCCGGATTATCTGCTGCTGTTCACGCAGGCCAAGCTGGTCTCAGAACGGCTGTAAAATTAGCCTCACTCCCAACCCCTCTCCGCGCGGCGGGGGCGACACCCGAATTCTAGGATGTACCTGTAGGGGCGAGGCTTGCCTCGCCCCCGAACGGGAGGGGCAAGCCCCTCCCCTACTCGTATCGTCGTCCTCTCTCCGCTCGCACAGGGGATGACAAACTCATTGAACGAAACAATCTGTAGGGGCGCAGCATGCTGCGCCCCTACGCGTCAACTACAAGCGAACGCCGATAACCACTACCCACAGGTACACCCATGACTCCTGAAGAACGCCAACCGTTGATCGCCAAGATTCGCAGCTTTCCCGACGTGCTTGAGCTCGCTGTGCGCAAC
The DNA here is from genome assembly GCA_041916315.1 of Anaerolineae bacterium. GTDB lineage: Bacteria > Chloroflexota > Anaerolineae > Aggregatilineales > Phototrophicaceae > Flexifilum. Next base: position 25,911 of record JAYRZU010000075.1, on the reverse strand, counting down.
ATCACGCCTGACCAACTCACAATTGAAGCCCTTCCCGGCGAATGGACCATTGCGCAGGTCGTGCATCACCTCGCGGACGCGCACCTGCACGCTTATGCCCGCTTCAAGCACATTCAGGTCGAAGACTACCCGACCTTTAAGCCGTACGAGCAGACTGACTGGGCGGAAACACCTGAAGCACGCGACGCCAATATCGCGGATTCGCTGGCGATTCTGCGCGGGCTGCATCACCGTTGGGCGCGGCTGATGGAGTCGCTGACTGATGAGCAGTGGGCGCGCAAGGGCCTGCACCCCGACCTCGGCGAGATCAGCGCGGAAGGGCTGCTGATCGGCTACGTGAACCACAGCCAGAATCATCTGCTGCAGATTGGCAAAATCGCCGAGGCGCTGCAATAACTGCAGTGCGCCAACGTTAAGAGACTCCTGCAATCGACAATGTATGGTTCACACAGCCAACCGGATTATGATAGAATAGCATTCTATTTTCCCGCCTGTCTCAAAGGAATGCGGTATGGATAGACCGGAAGGCTCTAGGCGACACGAAAGACTCACCTGGGAAGATGTCGACAAACTGGTCGACGTGCTGATCCCACAAATCCGAGCGGTCGGGTTGTTCACGGGGATGATCATGATCACGCGCGGCGGCGTGATCCCCGGCGGGATGCTGGCGGAAGCGCTCGGCATTCAACATTTGCTCACGGCGGCGGTCGACTTCCCAGCGGTACAAACGCAGGGAGCGCCCGGACTTCTGGCCTGGCCTCAGTTCTTGCAGTTCCCGGAAGCGTCGTTGCTGGCGAATCGCCGCATTCTCATTGTGGATGATGTGTGGGGGAGTGGTCGAACGAGCATTTCGGTGCGCGAACGCGTGATTTCCGCGGGTGCAACCGGGATGACGTGCGTGCTGCACTATAACCCCTATCGTTCCTTGTTCACGCATGAACGACCGGATTTCTACGGCGCAAGCACCGATGCGTATATCGTGTATCCCTGGGAAGTGGATCGCGGGACGCGGGGAATTGCGCTGCCGGACATGAATTAGAAAACAGAGAATGTTTACGTCGTTCCGACACAAGACTGATATAATCAGCATAACATTTTCGTGAGTCATAATGTAGCGCGCGTGGGCGCTTTCGGGTTACAGACGGTAGTAAAGTCTGTGTAGTGGTGTATTGGGTAATCTCTCGTAAGGTGAGTTTTCGATGGATATTTCAAAGCCCGGGGTGGAGCAGGATCAAGATTTTGCCAATGAATTTCGCGCTCTGCTCGATTCGTCGCTTGGCAGTTACAACCCGCCGCAGCGCGGTGAAATCCGCAATGCGACAATTCTGCAGATCGATGAACGCGAAGTCATTGTGGACATGGGGGCAAAGCGCGACGGGATTGTTCCGATTCAGGATCTGGAACGGCTCGATCCGAAAGTGCGCGGCGACCTGCGCGTAGGCGCAGAAATCCCGGTGTATGTTATCAATCCGCGCGATCAGGACGATAACCTGATCGTGTCGATCAACATGGGTTTGCAGCAGTACGACTGGGAAAAAGCCCGCTCGCTGCTGGAGACCGAAGACATCGTCAAGGTGTCGGTCAAGGGGCACAATCGCGGCGGTATCCTCGTTCAGTGGAACCGTCTCGAAGGCTTTATCCCCAGCTCGCATCTGATGTCGATGGGCGCGTCCGGCGGGCGCGAATCGTGGGATGATCTGCTGAGCGCTGAACTTAACGTCAAGGTGATTGAAGTTGATCAGGCGCGGCGCCGTCTCATTTTCAGCGAACGCGAAGCGCAGCGTGAATGGCGCGCGCAGCAGAAGGCGCGTTTGCTGGCGGAACTCAAGGAAGGCGATATCGTCAAGGGCACGGTGACGGGCCTGCGCGACTTCGGCGCGTTCGTCAACCTCGGCGGGGCGGACGGCCTGATCCACGTCAGCGAATTGGCGTGGCATCGTGTCGATCACCCGCGGGATGTGCTGCGCGTTGGCGAAGAGATTCAGGTGTACGTCCTGAGCCTCGACCGCGGCGCGAACCGCATTGCGCTCTCACGCAAGCGTCTGCTCGACGACCCGTGGGAAGCCGCGGCGGAGAAGTATCACGAAGGCCAGTTGGTCGAAGGTACGGTCACGAATGTCGTCGATTTTGGCGCGTTCGTCGCGCTGGATGACGGGCTGGAAGGTCTGCTTCACTTGAGCGAAATGGGCGACGGTTCGCTGAAGGAACCGCACTCGTACGTCAAGAAGGGCGACCGCCTTAAGCTGCGCATCAGCCACCTGGAACCGGAAAAGCGCCGTGTGGGCTTCACACAGCGCTGGGGCACGGAAGGCGGCGACCTGCCGCCGGAAGCGATGGCGGGTGCGGCTCCGACCGACGCGCCACCCGCAGCCGAACCCCCGGCTGCCGAATAAGCAAAATCAATTCAAAACCCCTCTCATCGCGAGAGGGGTTTTTGTTTGTGTAGGGGCGCACCTGTGTGTGCGCCCTCATTCGGGCAGACACATAGGTCTGCCCCTACGGCTTGAATCACTTACCGGGCGGAGCACTTACTTACTGCTCAGGGGCAGGTTGGCGTCCACTCCAAGCCGCCGTACACCGTGTCGATGATGGCATAGAGCGTCGGGTCGTACTCGGCGAGTTCGTCGCGCGTGTTGATCGCGTTGTGGATGCCGTTGGTCGGAATCGCTTCCAGATTCGTGTTGAAGTAGTCCTGTACGCCTTCCGCCCAGTATTCTTCCAGGGTGCTGATGGCGTAGGTGTTAACCCACAATCCCTCAGCGATTGCCGCCTGATAGGCGAGATCCAGCGCGGCGTTGAACTGCGGATCGACGAGGGCGATGCCCATGTCTTTCATGGTGTGCGCGAATTCGTGCACGAAGATGTTTTCGCCGAGGTAGGGGTCGCTTGGGTAGCAGAGCACATTTTCTTCGGCGCCGGACATGAGCGGCACTTGCACGTTGCCGCCAAAACCGCGTGACCGCGCGTCCCAATCCATGTTGGGGTCATCGCGCAGGAAGGCATACTCGGGCAGATCGGTGATGCCCTCGTCTTCCGCCACAATGCCGATGATCAGATTATGTTCGAGCATCTGCTCGACAATCTGCGGATGCGCGTCCAACATGATCGCAACGATGCCCCACGCCTCCTGCAGGGCGCTTTCCGGTACCTGCGCTGAACTCGTGATCGGAATGCCCGCGTAATCACACATAATTGCGTAGAACGGGTCGAGATGGTCGGCGGGCGTGACCGGGCGCACGACACAGCCTTTCGTCAGGTCGAAATCGATGGCGGTTCGGATCGCTTCCGGACGGTAGGTGAAATCGAGCGGCGAAGTGGGCGCGGCGAACGGCTCGCCGATGATCACCACTGGGTCGCCGCTGGCGCTGGCAGTCACGCGGGTGATTTCGTCGCCGTTCGCCGCGCGGATCACCCACTCGTGTCCGTCATAGGTCGGCTGAGTGATTGTCATGCCCGCCGCGATCTCCGTATAGAACTGTTCCTGACAACTGTAGTTCACCCAGAACAGGCTGACGGAGTCGGTGAGGTAGTTTTCGAATTCGAGCGTTACATCGGCGTTCGTGCCGCTGCTGGAACAGGTTTGCGCATGCAGCGGCGCGGAAGTGCCGCTCAAAATCAGCAGCAGGGCGCAGGCACAGGTGATGAGCGTTTTCATGCGGTCTCCTCGGTGGGGATGGCGGGCGGAAAGATGAGATAGCTGGCGAACACGCCAGTCGCGCCGCACAGCAGCGGCATACCTGCCCACATGTGAATCGTCCACCACAGGCCGCGGCGGTACAGCTCGATCCCCACCTGATTCAGCAGGATCATGAACAGCAGGAAATAGACGAACGGCACGACGAAACTGAACACGCGCAGACGTTCTAAGTGCGCGGCGGACGGCTTGTAAAAGTAGAGCAGCGCATCGGCGAGGATGCCCGTCAGCGGCGCGACCAGCAGCAGCCAGCGGAAGTTCGGCTCGGCGCGCATCTGCATCAGGAACATCAGCGTGCTGTTGATCGTGAGGATCACGGTGATGCTGCCGACCGGCAGCGTCCAGCGACGCAGCGCGAACAGAATCACACCCATAAACATGGCCGAGGCGACGAGCGCCGACCCGACGCCGTAGCCATCCACCCAACCCTGACCGCGGGCTACCGGCGCGATCAGCGCATTGGCGTTGCTGAACGGGCTGATGAACATGGTGAAAAAGCTGATGGCGGAGAGTAGGTAGGCCAGTGTGAGCACGAGCGGCAGCAAGTCGCGCCAGCCGCGCGCGTGTTTACGCGCATACGCCGCGCGGAGCGGTCCTGACCCAAAGATGAACGAACCCAGCGCGAGGATCAAATGGGCGGGGCTGAGCAGCGCTTCGGTGTTGGCTTCGAAGCCGAACGCCTGATGCCAGAACATATCGAACACGCCGCCGAAGCCGAAGATCAGCACGCCAAGCAGCGAGGCCATGTAGCCGGTGGGCAGCGCGCGCCACCAGTTATAGCCTTTGGCGACGTTGCGGAAATGCGTAATCACGAGGAACAGGCCGACCGCCGCATAACCGGAGTACAACACGCCATGCCACGGCGTAAAAAACGTGTTGTCGACGCGCCCGTGATTGTGCGCCCAGCCGTCGAGGAACAGCCCGCCGACGAACCACGCGCCGAGCAGCGTGACGATCAGGTCAAAGCGGACGCTGCCCGGCGGGCGCGCGGTGCGGCTGAGGCGCGTCGAAGTCGAGAGTGGCTGATCAAGTGTGGCCATCGGCAGATCCTTTCGCATGGGTGACTATCGATTATACGCACAATGCCCGCTAGGGGTGCAAAGTTCGTTTTTGCCGATTTTCGGGGGATTTGGCGATAATAGAAGTGGCTCTATCAAGAGGAGAGGATGACATGGCGATTCTCGGAATCGATATTGGCGGCTCTGGCATCAAGGGCGCCCCTGTAGATACCAACACAGGTACATTGCTGGCAGAACGTATTCGCGTTGAAACTCCGCAGCCTGCGACTCCGGAAGCAGTCGCCAATGGCGTAGTCGAGATCGCGCGTCACTTTAAATGGGAAGGCTCGATTGGCTGCGGGTATCCCGGTGTGGTCAAGCATGGGCGCACGCTGAGCGCGGCGAACGTGGATGCGGGCTGGATTAACCTTGAAGCAGAACACCTGCTCACGCAGAAGACGGGCTGCCGCGTCACGCTGATCAATGATGCGGACGCCGCGGGCCTGGCGGAAATGCGTTTCGGTGCAGGCATGAATAACCCGAACCCGGTCATGATGCTGACCATCGGCACGGGGATCGGCGCGGCGCTGTTCGTGAACGGGCATCTCGTGCCCAACCTCGAACTCGGCCACCTGATCATTCGCGGCAAGGATGCCGAAGACCGCGCGTCCGATCGCATTCGCTTAGAGAAGGAATTGAACTGGAAGCAATGGGCGAAGCGTTTTAACGAATATCTCGCTTATTTAGATCTGTTGTTTTCGCCCGACCTGTATATTCTGGGCGGCGGTATAAGCAAGCGTTTTGACAAATACAAGGAGTTCCTGCAGGCGAACGCCGAGATCGTGCCGGCGAAGATGCTCAACGAAGCGGGCATCGTCGGCGCGGCCATGAACGCCGTCGAACACGAGACGCACTAAAATTCGTGAAAATGGAGCAGTTAGCTTGTAGCCCTTAGCGTGAGGCTAACTGCTCAACCGCCTGTTCGTCGGCCTCACAAGTATTTTGGGTGAGCCTCTGTTAAAATAAGCCTATGCCGTATGCTTATTAGGACTGCACCCATGCCCAATCACAGAGACTTTCTTTTCCGCGGCGAGCTCGCTGAGCTTGATCCCGATGTTGCGGAGCTGATCCGCCATGAAACCGCGCGGCAAGAGCGGTACTTGATCATGATCCCCTCAGAGAGCACCGTGCCGCAAGCTGTGCGGGAAGCGCTCTCCTCTTCCTTCCACAACATTTACGCCGAGGGCTACCCCCTCGACGAAACGCGCACCATGACGCAGGCGGAAATCCTCGACTACAACGCCCGCCTGCCGGAATATCGCCGCGTGGCGGACAAGCGCTACTACAAAGGCACAGAATACGCTGACATTGTCGAGGCGTTGGCGCGGCGGCGCGCGGCGGAACTGTTCGCCACGCCGCAGTACCCCGCTGAAAAGCTGTACGTCAACGTGCAGCCGCTCTCCGGCGCTCCAGCCAACAGCGCGATCTTCACGGGTCTGATCAACGTGGGCGACACCATCATGGGGATGGATTTGCTGCAAGGCGGTCACCTGACGCATGGCAGCCCGGTCGCGCGCAGCGGCAAGCAGTATAAAGTCGCGAGCTATGGCGTTGACCCAGTGACGGAACGCCTCGACTATGACGCCATTCGCAAGATCGCGTTGGAAGCCCGCCCGAAGATCATCATCGCCGGGTTCACGAGCTATCCCTTCCCGCCGGACTGGCAGGCGTTCAAAGATATCGCGCAGGAAGTCGGCGCGTATCTCATGGCCGATATCGCGCACGTCGCCGGGTTGGTGATCGCGGGCGTGTACCCGTCGCCCGTCGGCATCGCCGATGTGGTCAGCTTCACCACGCACAAAACGCTGGCTGGCCCGCGCGGCGCGGTGATCATCACGCACCGCAGCGACGTGTCGAGCAAAGTGGATCGCGGCGTGTTCCCCGGTGAGCAGGGCGGCCCGCACGTCCATGCGATTGCGGCGCTGGCCGTGTCGCTGCGCCTCGCCTACACCGACCAGTTCAAGCAGTTACAGAAACAGACGGTCGACAATGCGACCCGGTTGGCGGCCAAGCTGGAAGAACGCGGCTTGCGCGTCGCCTATGGAGGTACGGGCAGCCACATGATTCTGGTTGATACCAAGAACGTGGTCGGCAAGGACGGCACGCCGCTGAGCGGTGATATTGCCGCGCGCATCCTCGATCTCGCGGGGATTGTGTGCAATCGCAATACCATCCCCGGCGACAGCAGTGCCCTCCGCGCCTCCGGCATTCGCCTCGGCACGCCGTGGATCACCCAGCGCGGTTTCGGCGACGCCGAGATCGATCAGCTCGGCGATTTGATTGCCGATTTGCTGCACGCCTGCGAGCCGTTCAGCTACACGGGCAAGAAGCGCCCGGAACCGCGCGCCAAGGTCGATTTTGACACGCTCCAGCGCGTTAAAACGGGCGTGCGTGACCTCTCCGCCAGTGTGGGCATTGACACCAGCGCGGGCGATGAAGATTACCCGCATTTCTACTACATGGATCGTGTGGCGGATGTCGAAGACTGGACGACGCTCGCCATCCGCGACATTGGTCACGCGGATGCGGGACGCTTCCTGCAATTCGCACTGACGAGTGATGTGCTGGCGCTCAACGCGGGCGAACAGCAGCCAACGCAGGTGCTGGAAGCCGATGGTTCGGTGATGGCTCGCGGCGTGGTCGAACGGCTGGCCGAAGGCGGTTACCTGCTGCACGTCGAGTCGAACGGGTCGCGTGTTGCGACGTGGCTGCGCGCGCTCTCCGATGGTTTTGTGCTGTGCGATCCGGTCGATCCGTATGCGAAAGCGCCCGGCCCAGTCGATGTGGCGAGCTACGGCCAAACGGATCGCAATCGCCTGACTGTCCAATTGGCGGACGTGTACGCGCCCAAAGCCTACTATGTCGGCCTGAACGGCGCGCAGTTCGCCGGGACGAAACCCGCCGCGCTGCCGATCTTCCAGTGGACGGAACCCGCCGAAGGCGAACCGAAGTCCACGCCGATCACCGCGCTGCATAAAGAACTCGGCGCGAAGATGGCGCCGTTTGCGGGCTATGAGATGCCGCTGTGGTACAGCACGGTCAAGTCGGAACACGCGGCAGTGCGCACGGGCGCAGGCGTGTTCGATGTGACGCACATGGGCGTGTTCGACGCCACGGGCGTGGGCGCGGCGGCTTTCCTCGACGCCGTGACGACCAACGACGTGTACAGCCTCGCGGTCGGAGAATCGCACTACACCTATCTGCTGGACGTGGACGGCGTGCCGCTCGACGACCTGATGATCTACCGCGTGGCGGAAGAGCATTATCTGATCGTCGTCAACGCTTCGAACAACGACAAAAATTGGGCGTGGTTGAACGCGGTCAAGAATGGCGCAGTCGCCATCGACCGCGCCAACCCGGATCGGCGGGTTGCCGGGGCGGATCGCCTCGTGCTGCGCGACCTGCGCGCGGAAGCGAGCGGGGCGGATCGGCGCGTGGATGTGGCGCTGCAAGGGCCGAACAGCAAGACCGCGCTGCTCTCGCTCGGCGCATCGGACGCGGACAAGAAGAAGATCAACGCGCTGCCGTGGGCGGGCGTGACGACCGCGACGGTCGGCGAATACAACCTGATCATCAGCCGCACGGGCTATACCGGCGAACGCATCGCCTATGAGCTGTTCGTGCATCCCGATCAGGCGGCGGCGCTGTTCCGCGATCTGATCGCGGCGGGCGTTGCCCCGGCGGGCTTGGCCGCGCGCGATAGTCTGCGCACGGAAGCCGGTTTGCCGCTGTACGGTCACGAACTGGGCGGCGAGCACAAACTCAACCCGGCGGACGCGGGCTTCGGCAGCTACGTCAAGCTGAGCAAGCCGTTTTTCGTCGGCAAGCTGGCCTTTGCCCAGCACGAACAGACGCGCGATAGTCAGGTGGTGCGCTTCCGTTTGAATACGCTCGGCGCGCGCCCACCGCACCCCGGCGACATCGTCATGAATGGTAACGGGAAACTCGTCGGTTTTGTGACGTCGTGCAGCATCGACAGCGAAGGTTATCAGTTGGGGCAGGCGCTGCTCCATGAGGATATGACCGCCGATGGTACACCGATCCATGTGATGGTGGGTGGCTCGGGGAGTCGGACGCCGGTCGCTGCGCCTGCAACGGTTATCAGCCGCTTCCCGACCAAGAAGAAGGCGTAAGTAAAAACATCGGCGGGACGCGACTGATCGCGTCCCGCCGAATGAAAATCCTGAGGTTGACTAAGCTGGGTTGTTTACGGATATGTGCCCGCTTTGATGAAGATATCCCGTTCAGCCAAACGATCCGGGGCATTCATTTGCAGCAGTTGAACCGTTACCCGCCCTTGCGGGGTGATGGGTTGGATGCGGTTGCCTACATGCTGGAAGTGTTCTTCCCAACGGTCTCTGCGCGGACTAAACAGCGGCACTATACTGTCGTCAAGTGGGTCAAATGAGGCAAAATCACTGCCTTTATGTCGATTACAGTCAAAGCAAGCTAGGCACAGATTGCTTTCATCCGTTTTGCCACCATGCTTTTCCGCGCGTATGTGATCTACCTCATGCGGCATATAGCCGTCGTCAGTGTGGAGATGACAGTATTCACAGCGGTGTTGCGCCCGTTCAAAAACCTGTCGACGCAGTGGCTCCGGGATGTAGGTCATGATTCGGACAGTTTAAGCCGCGCGTGTGCCTTCAACATACGGACGAAATGCTCTACGGACGCGAATTCGTCCAACTCTACTTTTCCCTCAGGGCTCAACTGCCCTTCATCGTTTGCCGCCAATAAATCGCGGATGCGCTGCTGCGTTTGCTCGGACGGGCGAAACGCGATGATCGCTTCGAGCGATGGGGCTGATACTAAGAACTCGAAGACTTCTTCATGCGGCGAGACGCGAGTCACAGCCATTAGTCGCTACTCCACACTAAGACGCTGAATCTATTATACGCCGGAACAAGCCAGCATCGCCCAGCATGGCGGTTGCATCTGACTTCAGCGAATCGCGCATGCCTAGCTGCTAAATGCACAACTCCGCGCAGATTAGCGTCGCGGCACGCGGGGCAGAATCCCGCACACCACCTCATAGTTGATCGTGCCGATGCGCTTGGCAATATCGTCGGCGCTGAGCATCGCGTCGCCCTGCTGACCGAGCAGCACCACTTCATCGCCAATGGCCACTTCCGGCAGCGCGCTCACGTTGAGAATGGTCTTCTCCATGCTCACACGCCCGATGATCGGCACGAGCTGACCATGCACCAGCACGTGTCCCCAGTTGTTCGGCGCGCGCCGCAGCCCGTCGGAATAACCGACCGGGATGACGGCGACCTTTTCGTCTTCCTGCGCCGTGTAGGTGTTGCCATAGCCGACTGCGTGCCCCTTGGGCAGCGTCTTCACCTGCGCGATGGTTGTTTTCCACGACATCACCGGGCGGAACTCGGGCGGCACCGGCACAGTCTCCGACGGCGAGAGGCCGTACATTGCCAGCCCGACGCGCACCGCGTTGAAGTGATTCTCTTTGCTCGCCAGCGTCCCGGCGGAGTTCGCCGCATGCACATACTTAAAGCTGAACCCGGCGGCGCGCAGCGGCGTGAGCACCCGCTTGAAGGTTTTGGTCTGTTCGGCGGTGTAGTCGACGCTTTCGTCGGCCATCGAGAAGTGCGTGTTAATGCCTTCGACTTCCAGATGATTCAGGTTGAGCATGGAGCGGAAGAAGGGCACGGCATTGGTCGCCAGCACGCCGAGCCGTCCCATGCCCGTATCCACTTTGACGTGGACGCGCAGCACGCCGCCGGCTTCCCGCGCGGCGCGGTCATAGGCACGGGCGAGTTCAATGTCGTAGAGCGTCACGGTGATGTTCTGGCGCACCGCCTGCCGAATCGCCTGCACAGGCGTATAACTCATCACGAGGATGGGCGCTTCGATGCCCGCGTCGCGCAGTTCCACCGCCTCGCTGACAGAGGCCACCGCGAGATATTCCGCGCCATTGAGCAGCGCTGTCCGCGCGACTGACACCGCGCCGTGTCCATAGGCGTCCGCTTTGACGACGGCGAAGAGCGTCACCGTATTCCCAATCAGCGTTTTGATCTGGCGGACGTTGTTCGCTAAGGCGTTCAAGTCAATGTCCACCCAACTGGGGCGCGAATGCGCCATGAAGGGCTGCGCCTGTTCGATGAACATGCTGCGTGGGAGCTGTTTGGCGTCCTCGGGATTGGCGAGGAGCGCCGAAGTCACAAATTCCATGCGCGCCGATGGCCCGCCCTTGATCAGCACAATGTCGCTGGAGGTCAGCTGCATCTCGTTTTTGAGGCGCGCGACCGTGTCTTCGATGCTGTAGGTGATCACCACCTGCCGCCGATCCATACCCTGATCGAGCGCGGCGCGACCCGCAAGCGCGGCGTCTGGCCCTTCGGTCACAAACGTCTTGATGAAGCTGGCGGCGCGCTGCCCGACGAGACGGTGACCGCGCTGGGTGTAATTGCCAAGGCCATCCATGTCGCCCATGACGAAGATGGCGCGGCGCTGTTCGTCGGTCACGCTTTCCAGCCAGTCGAGCGCGGAAAGCGTCGACTGCGGATCGGCGCTGTACGAGTCGTCGATGAGCAGCGAGCCGCCGACGCCGTTGAGCGGATTCATGCGCCCGGGCAGGGGAGTCAAATTGGTGAGCGCCTTGAGCGCGTCTGCCGGATCGATGTCGTAGTGAATGCCGACCGCCAGCGCCGCGAGAATCGAGTAAAGCTGATGCTTGCCGAGCAGCAGACTCCAGCGTCCGATGTAGCGATTGCTGCCGAAGCGCACGTCAAAACCCGTACCAGTCGCGCCGACCACCACGTTGTAGGCGGTCAAGTCCGCGCCGAAGCCCTCGATGCCCATGGTCAACACGCGGGCGCGGGTGCGCGTCGACATGCTGCGCACGCGGTCGTCGTCATAGTTGAGGATGCACGTGCCTTTAGGCGACAAATATTCGACCAGCAGGCCGTTTTCCTGCATCAGGTGTTCCGAGTTTTCGAACAGGTCGCCGTAGGCCGTACCGACCTGTGTCACCACGCCGACCTGCGGCTGAATCGCGGAGATCATGTCGGCCATTTCACCGGGCTGCGTCGCGCCGAGTTCCAGCACGACCATTTTGTGCTCCGGCGAGAGGCGCGCAAGGGTCTGCGGCAGGCTCAGGCGTCCGCCGCCGTCGGCGCTGCTGCGCTGCACAGCGAAGCGCGTTTTCAGCACCTGCGTGATCGCTTCGACGGTGATGCTTTTGCCGGACGATCCGGTCACGCCGATGACCTGCACGCCGAGCTTGTTCAGCACGTAATGCGACCACTTCATCAGGGCAACCTGCGTGTCGCGCACGAGGATGATCGATACGCCTTCCACGTCAAAATCTGGGGGGCGCGTGCACAGCACCCCGGTCGCGCCGCGTTCGACGGCCTCCCGGATGTACTGATGCCCATCGCCGCGATCTGACTTGAGCGCGACGAACAGATTCGAATCGGTCGTGGTGCGCGAATCGAAGGAAAAGTCGTTAAAGAGTTGCGCACCGGGTTCGCCAAAGGGCTGGCCGTTGGCCGCTTCGAGTAGGTCGTATAAGCTGATCATCGCTTCTTGCCAGTTTTAACCATGAGGCGAAACTTCTGATATAATCGGCCAACGCGTCTTTTTCTGGACGATTGCTTCCTATGTCATTTTATTTTGAAATCCTCAAAACCAAAAATAAGGCGCGCGCCGGGATCTTACATACGCCGCATGGCGACATCCCGACGCCGGTGTTCGCTCCCGTCGGAACCGCGGCGACGGTGAAGGCTGTGCCGCCGCGCGACCTCACCGAAATGGGCGCGACGCTCGTCCTCTCCAACACGTATCACCTGCATCTGCGCCCCGGTTCGGAACTGGTGCGCGAGATGGGCGGGCTGCATACCTTCATGGGGTGGGACGGCCCGATCCTCACCGACTCCGGTGGATTTCAAGTGTTCAGCCTCGCCGACATCAACAAGATTGATGAAGACGGCGTGACCTTCCGCAGCCACCTTGATGGCAGCAAGCACCGCTTTACGCCCGAAAGCTCGATCAAGATTCAAGAGAATCTCGGCGCGGACATCATCATGTGCTTTGACGAGTGCCCGCTCCCGACGGATCGGCGCATCGTCGAGCGCGCGGTGGATCGCACCATGCGCTGGGCGACCCGCTGCCGCGATGCTCACCCGGATATGACGACGCAAGCGGTCTTCGGCATCCAGCAGGGCGGCATCTTCGAAGATTTGCGCCTGCAGTGCTCCGAGCACCTGCGCACGCTGGATTTCCCCGGCTATGCGGTCGGCGGTCTGGCGGTCGGCGAGAGCAAAGGTCAGATGTATTCTACGCTCGATTTCGCTGTGCCCATGCTGCCCGATAACAAACCTCGCTATTTGATGGGGGTCGGTGCGCCGGAAGACTTGGCCGAAGCGATTGTACGCGGCATCGACATCTTCGACTGCGTGCTCCCCACCCGCATTGCGCGGCACGGCGCGGCCTTCACCTACGATGGCACGATCAACATGGGCAACCTCGCCCATGCGCGCGACGGTCGCCCGATTGATTCCGACTGCGATTGCTACACCTGCCAGCATTTCACCCGCGCCTATGTGCGTCATCTGGTTAAAGCCAAGGAGCTGTTAGCTCACTACCTCCTGAGTGTGCATAATATTCGCTTCCTAATCCGGCATGTGCGTGCCATGCGCAGCGCGATTCTGGATGGCACAATCGACCAGTATGTCGAAAGCTTTTTGGGACGGTATCTCGCAACTGGCTAAACGATGACATTGAACTCTGCTTTGCAGACAACTCAGGAACGCTAAGCGCGTATGGACAAAGCCAGACGCGCTCTTGTCGTTGCCGCCTTGACGTTGGCAAGCTGCAGCGGGCAGATGCTGCCTGCCTCGACCCCGACGACTGAAGTGACGGCGCTGCGGATTTACGTGACGACACCGCTGATCCCGCTGATCAACTCGCTGACCACGGCCTACAGCCGCGTTAATCCGGCGGTGGTCTTCGAAGTCAACACGGGCAATTACGAAGCGATGGTTGATCAGGTGCTGCTGCACGAAGACGCGTATCTGCTCACGAATTACCTGCCGCCGGAAGATCTCAGCCCCTTGATCGCGCTGCCCATTGCGCAGGACGGCATTGCGGTCATCGTGCATCCGTCGAATGCAGTGGGTAACTTGACGGTGGGGCGTCTCCGCAGCATCTATCAGGGCTGGATCAATAACTGGGCGGAACTGGGCGGCACCGATCTGCCGATTACGGTGATCAGTCGCGAAGATGGTTCCGGCACGCGGTTGGTGTTCGAAAATCTGGTGATGGGGGATCGGCGGACGACGACGACTGCCCAGATCGCGCCGTCCAGCGCGGCGGTGGTCACGAGTGTGGCGCGCACACCGGGCGCGATCGGCTATGTGTCGATGAGTTACCTCAACAGCAGCGTGCACGCGCTACGCATCGAGAATGTCGCGCCGACGCTCGAAGGCGTCGCCAGCAATGTGTATCCGCTGCGCGCGCTGGTCTACTTTGCCGGGCTGCAGGAGCCGGAGACCCACTTTCGCAATTTCATCGGTTGGGCGCAGAGCCCCGCTGGGCAGACGGTGATCGCGCAGAATTACGCGCCGCTGTTGAATGGGGAAGAGCGCTAGCTCACGGGGGAGCGCTCGCAGCCGCCACACCCATAATCGTGTTGAAGCCCGCGAACAGCGACAGCAGAATGAGCACCCACATCGACATGAAGGCGATATCGCGGTAGAAGCGCAGGCGGGTGCGCCGCTTTTCCATCTCGATTTCGGGGATGCGAATACGGTAGAGCGCACCCGCCGCTTCGCTGTTCTTCGGGTTGACGCGCAGCACGTTATCCAGACAGATCGAACTCTGGTCGAGCGAATCGACCGCCACGCTCATCCACAGCCAGGCATCCTCAAAGTCACTGTCTTCCTCAATGAGGTCGCGCAGCAATTCGCGCGCTTCGCGGCGGCGATTCGCTTTGACGAGTTCAATCGCGTCGAGCAGGCGGTCTATGCGCGCGGCGGCGTCAGTGGATTCAGTCACGGGAATTCGCTCATTTCCCCAAACAACGCCACCCCTTTATATCCCCGTGGAGACTCAAGAGTGGCATCTTATACGCATCAGTTGCGTTTGTAGGGGCGAGGCTTGCCTCGCCCAACTGCGGGAGGGGCAAGCCCATCCCCTACATTCGACCTCGTATCGAACCGTCACGCTTACTGGTCAGCTCAAGGGTGTCGTGAGCGTGCGCTTTTAGTCAGCGGCGGCTTGCAGAACGCGGCGCGCATCGACGGTGACGCCCGCGAACAGATCGGTTTCATCAACGCGGTTGTGCGCAGGCGCGGGCACCACACGCGTGAAGCCCTGATGCGGCGCGAACCAGCGGCGCAGCGTCAGCGGCATGCGCCACGTTGGGCCACCGCCCAACTGGCTTTTGTGGCATTGGTTGGCCTCATCCCAATGCGTGAAGTAGCGGCTCACGTCGAGATTGGTGTGCGTCGGCTCGACGTTTTCGAGAATCTTGACCAGATCGAGATCTTTGTTGCGCCCCAGTTTGCGCGGGTCAATGCCGCGCAGGCGCAGCATGGTGATGCCGAGCTGCAATTGGCGCTTGGGAATGCTGGAGTAATACAGTTTTTGCGGTTTATAGGTCGGCTGCCCGGTGACGAAATTCGCATCGCCTGCTAAGTGGAAAGCTTTGGTCGCAGCGCGCTGAATCGCAATGTGATCCGGGTGGCCGTAGCCGCCGTATTTGTTGAAGGTCACGACGACGTGCGGCTGCACTTCGCGGTAGATTTCCACGCAGCGGCGCGTTACTTCGTCAACATCCGCCTGCCATAGGCATTCAGTGTCGTCGCACGTGGGCGAGCCCATCATACCGCTGTCCTTGTAGCCGAGTTTAAAGACTTCGGTGATGCGCAGCTTCTGAGCGGCGCATTCGAGTTCGGCGAGGCGGAGTTCGGCAATCGAGTTATAGCCTTGCAGGAGCTCCGGCGCGACGGTGCCGCGCTC
Source organism: Anaerolineae bacterium (assembly GCA_041916315.1). Lineage (GTDB taxonomy): Bacteria > Chloroflexota > Anaerolineae > Aggregatilineales > Phototrophicaceae > Flexifilum. Next base: position 10,176 of record JAYRZU010000075.1, on the reverse strand, counting down.
CCCGTTGGTGGCGCAAATCAAATAGACTTCGATACCAGCATCGACCCACTTGGCGATAGCACCACCAAGCCCAAAACTTTCATCATCGGGATGCGCGTAGGCGATCAACAGACGAGGTTTAGGATTCATGACCGTTCCAATAAGCTGAAGAGACGTGCGTCCTCCATTATAGTCCAGCCTGCGTGGGATCAATATGGTTTTGATTCGAGGATTAATCTGTGGGCAACGCAGCGGGGATGGGGTCTGACCCCACCCCCGGCCCCTCCCCGAATTCAGGGAGGGGAGCCAGCACTGCTCGCCAAGTCGACTTCGTTTTCGTAGGGGCGCGATTTATCGCGTCCGCTGACGTGAGTTCAGATTTAGGAGATGCATTCTAATAGCATTTGCCTGCCTTGTATCAACCGGTCGCCCGGCAACCGTCACAGGGCGGCGTTGGTCTTACGACGCTTGAAGGGTCGCCAGCACGGGCAGGAAAATGCTCTCAAACAGTTGATCACGTTCGCTGGGCAGTACCTGCAGGACCGCGAGCACGACTGTGCCGCCGTCGCTGGTGACGGCGACATCAAAGCTGAAGCCCTGCGTCGTCACCTGATAGAACGTCCACTCGTAATTGCCGATGGTTTCGGTCGTGCCTTCTTCCAATGGTGATCCGGTTTGCGAGGAGAGCAGATCAACGGCCTGCTGGGGCGTGCCGGGGAAGGCCTGAAGGATCAGACCGCGCGTCGCCGAGGCCGAGTCAATGTAGATACCTTGTCCGCGATCTGCCCATCCGCTCGGGATCTCGCCCGTCAGCCCCATTGCTTCATTGGTGAAGGGCTCGAAGGTCACATCAGTCATCGGCAGAGAAAACTGGACGGGCTGCAGGTCGGCGATACAGGCATCGTCGGGCGCGGTGGTTGGGTCGGCGATGAAGGCCGCCGCCATTGATGCGCCGCACGTGTTCGAATTGATCACGCTGTGCCCAACCGCCGGGTACTCGTAGACGTAGCGGTTGCTCAGGTTCGCGGCTACTTCTTCGGCATAGCTGAACGGCGTCACGGGATCATACTGCCCACCCATGACCAATGTCGGAATATCGCTCACGATGGGTTCTTTCACGCTCTCGTCGAGCGTTGGCACATCCCACGCCTCGCACAACGCAAACCCAGTCGTCTCCATCACCACTTCGAGATCGGCTTGCCCGCGATACTGCGGCGGCAGCGCTTCATAGGCTGCGAGCATTTCTTCCGGTGTGCGCCCGATGAGGTCATCGGCGCAGAACACCGAATAATTCATGCCCCGTGACAACGCGTTATACGCAGGCAGCACCAAACCGCTCAACTGCGCCATCAGGTCATAGCTGCCCGCGCTCACATCATAGATCGTCTGTGGGAGCAGGGGCAGCAGCGAGGCCTGATACAGGAAGATGGCGAGATTGCCGAGCAGCGCATCACCCGTGAGATACGCGTCATAGGTTTCGCCGCTCAGCGGGTTGGTGATGCTGATCACCTGCGGATTGGCGTTCAACTCGTCGATGGTGTCGAACAGCACCTGCTGCAAATCGGGATAGGCGGCGGCACATGCCACATCCGCGCTGCACGCCTGAATCAAGCGGGTGAGCGAGTCCGTCACGGTCGCAGCCGTATCGATGAAGAAGCTGCGCGTGGTCGGCAGTACCGAATCGATCACGACGCTGCGCACGATTTCCGGATAGTCACGCATGATGGCCTGCGCCAGCAGCGAGCCATACGACACGCCCACCAGGTTCACCTGCTCGTAGCCGAGCGCTTCGGTGAGGGCGGCCACGTCCGCCGCGTTTTCGAGCGTGTTGTACGCGGAGAAGTCGATGCCTTCAGCGGCGAGGCGCGCGCGGCATGCCAGCAGCGCGTCATAGATGGCCTGCGCGGAGGCCTCCGGATCCGGTTCGCGTTCCAGCCACGCCAGCATCGTTTCCGCATATTCCGGGCATTCGAGCGCGGGTTCCGATAAGCCCACGCCGCGCTGATCGAACACGATGAAGTCGCGGGTGTCATCGGCGAGGGTCGAGAAACCGCCGTAGAGCGCAAATTCGGCATTCTCCGTTGACTTTTCGCCGGGGCCGCCGGAGAGCAAAATCACCGGGTCGGCATCCGGGTCACTGCCACGTTGAATCACCACCGACAGGCGAATCGTGTCACCATCGGGCTGCGCGTGGAATTCGGGCACGACCACGAAGCCGCACTCGACGTTGCCTTCCGCGTCAAACGGACAGTCGGCAGGCTCAAAACGCGGCACGGTCTCTTCCTGCGCGGCGACGGGGATCACCGCCAGCAGCAGCGCCGTGAGGATGAAGATCAAGCTTTTCATGCGTAAACGCTCCCTATTCATTGAACGAGATCGGTAAAAATGCGGGCGAAAACCAGAATCAGAGCCATGCCCACCACGGCATATGCAGCAATCTGGCTGCGCTTGGGACTGTTGGTTTCGATCCGGCGGGTTAAAGCGATCCCGCCGCCGATAACGCCCCACGTTGCGGCATCGAGGAATTCCCCCGTGAGGAGATTGACCCCGGCCAGCAACAGGAAAATGATGATCAGCGCGGGGGTGACGTCAGTCGTCGGTTTGGTCTGCATAGATCCACCTTGTCGAACTACTGGTCTGCGTTTAAAATCATTTTTCAACGTCAGCATAACATGATCTGATTCAGACTGTCAAGACGTTTAAAATGATTTTTCAATGAGAGGTAACCCCCGATGACTGATGGGCCAATCTGTCCCCAAGCTGAGCACCTGATCACAGATCTGGAAGCCCTCAAGGTCTACTTTGATCCCGTGCGCCAGCGGATATTGCGCGAACTCGTTGGCGAACCGCGCACCATTCACCATATCGCCACCGTGCTGGACGTGCCGTTCACCCGTCTGTACTACCAAATCCACCTGTTGGAAAAGCACGGCTTCATTCATGTCGTTGAAACCCGCCGCCTGGCGGGTGCGATCGAAGAGAAGTTCTATCAGGTGACGGCCTATTCGTTCCCCATTCACCGGTCGCTGCTCACGCTGGCGACGCCGGAAGGCGAGCAGGGCATGGAATATGTGATGAACGTCGTGCTCGACGAAACGCGGGCTGACCTGCGGTCCGCGCTCCGCAGTGGGCTCATCAATATGGAGGAGTACCCACCGCACCCAGACGCGCTGCTGTTCCGCCGCACGCCGCTCTACCTGACACGGGAACAAGCGCAGACCTTCTTTGAGCGCCTGCTGGCTCTGGAAAAAGAGATGTTCGCCGCCCAGCAAATACCGGGCGCTGACAAACGGAGTTACAATTTCATTGTGGGCTTTCATCTATCGTCTGTGATCACGGATGATCCGCCTGCGTCGGATGGTGAAGCTCAGTAGGAGAAGCGCTTGTCGCAAATGCGCCTGGTCACGCCCCGGGGACGCCGTCGCATCGACCGTTTTGGTCGTATGCTGCGCGCGGCGTGGCGCGATACCTCGGCGCTGTGGCATGAGTTCCGCCGCCCGATCACCGTGTTCCTGCTGGCGACCATCATGGGTGGGCTGATCTACGGTGAGCTGTGGGCGCTGGCTGGGCACGAACGCATCCCGTTTGTTGATCTCCCCTACGCCATGATCTCGCTGATGGTCTTCAACCCGGTGATCGACCTGCCTGACGAGCCCCACTTGATCGCTTTCTGGTATGTCATGCCCCTCCTCGCCATCTACATCGTCGGGCGCGGCGCAGCTGATTTCATCCGCCTGTTTTTTGATCGCACCGAGCGCCGCAGCGCGTGGGAGGAAGCCGTCGTGTCGACCTATCGCAATCATGTGATCGTGCTGGGGATTGGGCACATTGGGCTGCGGGTGCTGCGGTCGCTCGCCGATATGGGCATCGAGGTCGTCGCGATTGACCTCAACCGCCATGAACGCTTGGAACACGAGCTCAATCGTCTGAGCGTGCCGCTGATCATCGGCGATGGCCGCGCGCGCCACACGCTGGAACGCGCGGGGCTGTCCTTCGCTCGCGCGTTGATCATCGCGACCTCCGAAGACTTCCTCAACCTCGAAGTGTGCGTGCGCGCCCGCGAGATGAACCCGCAGGCACGCATCGTCGTGCGCATGTGGGATAACGAGTTCGCCGCGCATCTCAAAAAGTCACTCAATGTGGAAACGATCAGCTCGTCGGACCTCGCCGCGCCCGCGTTCGCCGGCATGGCGATGGGTGTGGATGTCGCGCCGACCTTCAACATTCACGACAAGGATTACAGCCTGCTGCGCTTGCAGGTCGAAGCAGAATCGCAGTTGATCGGCAAGACGATTGACGAGATTCAGAGCGAGCACGACATCGACATTGTGCTGCATGAGCGTAACAAGAACGTCGACGTGCACCCTCCGGGCGATCTCACGGTCGAAGTCGGGGATAACCTCGTCATCTTCACCAGCCATCACCAGATTCCCGAAATCCTCGCGCTCAACGCCAAATAGCAGTTGGCAGAAATAGAACTCCTGTTCTATAATGTCCGCAAATTGTGATTGTCACGCGCACGCCACGCATGGAGGCAGCATGACCGATCAACTCGTCGATTCGTGGATGATTAACCATCGGATCAATCTCTATCTGCTCGATGCCATCCCACCGGAAGCGCTGCCCGCTGTTCCGGTTGGGATGAAGGGGCGCAGTGTCGCCGAAATCTGCGCGCACATGCACAAAGTGCGGGTGATGTGGCTTGAACCCGCTGCGCCCGATCTGGCGGTTGGCTTGCCCAAGCTGCCGACCAAGACCAAAGCCGACAAAGACGCCCTCACCAAAGACGTGCTCCGAGCCGCGCTGACACAGTCCGGCGAACGCATGGGGGCACTCTTTCAGCGCGGGGTGGAGCAGGGCAAGCTGCCGAACATCAAGCCGCATGTGGCGGGCTTCCTCGGCTATCTGATCGCTCACGAAGGCTATCACCGCGCCGAAATCGGTATGACGCTCACACTGGCGGGTCACCCTCTGCCGGACGAAATCGCCTATGGGTTGTGGGACTGGGAGAAACGCTAATGGATCGTAATCTCTTGTGGACGCGCTGGGACAACACCGGCACAGAACTGCTGCATATTTCTGCGCGGGCGAACTGCTATGTGGTCAAGAGCACCCTGCTCGGGGTGATCGAAGGCGAGCCGATGCGCGTGATCTATCGCCTGTGCTGCGACGCCCGGTGGCACATGCGCGAATTGGATGTGTACAAGTTCCTCGACGCAGGCGCGACTGTCGAGAGCGTGCATTTGCGGCGCGCCGCCGACGGCCACTGGCACACCGCCGATGGTGAGCCGCTGCCGGAACTTGACGGCTGCCTCGACGTCGATCTACGCGCGACGCCGTTCACCAATACGCTGCCAATTCGTCGCCTCGGTCTGCAACCGGGCAAATCAGCGGAGATCAACGTGGCGTATATTGACTTCCCGACGTTGGAAGTCAGCCCATCACGCCAGCGCTACACGCATTTCGGGCGCATCGACGGCGTGCAGCACTACAAGTTCGAATCGCTGGAAGTGGATTTCGAGGCGGTACTCCCGGTCGACGACGACGGCATTGTGCTCGACTATCCGGGGCTGTTTCGGCGGATTCAACCGGCGTGACTCTCAGACATGCCCGGTATACCAGAAGCCTGATGCACGGAGATCAAAAGCGACAAATGTGGATTGAAGCTGCGAAAAGCGTTCCTGCGCCACAAAAAATGTGAGGCGGAGACTGTGCGCGTCATCTCCGCCTCACTAGGCGAGGCTTTCGATAGGGGAAGAAGGTGCGGAAGTTTAGGAAGGCAGCGCACGAACTCCATGGGTTTAGACCGACATGGAAGTCGTCAAACTTGAATTTTTAGGCGACACCTCTATAGTATGAGAAATCCTTCACGATCCCATATGACACATGTATCGCTTCATAGAGACGTTTGTCATATTAAGTAGACGGCGGTATGATCCCCTCCATCTTGTTCGCATCAGTGCCCCGGAGTAAGACCCCATGCGCCAGTTTTTGACCGTTGACCGCGCTCACACCGACCATGACACCCAGCTTCTTTCCTTGACCTCCAGCGCCGACCCCGCCCAGCAGACACAGATCTCGATGCGGCGCGAAGGTGATCATCTGGCAATCTCCGTGAGCCTGAATGCGCTCGAATTCGCGCTGCGTCCGCGTTTCAGCGAATTTACCCGGATCCTTTCGCATATTCAGCCCGTCGACGGGTTGATCACGACCCGGCAGGTGGGTACAGGCAACGCCTTCCTCGCGCTTGGTCTGCACACCGATGGTTCGCTCATCATCCGCCCGACGTTCGTTGCCGACGCGACCGGTTACCTCAGCTTCAACCTCAAGCTGACGCCGGATGTGGCCAAGAAACTGAACGAGTGGATTGGTGGTAACGCCGCTCAGTTGCCAAAACAAGTGTAGTTCTGTAAAATTTCATCAATTCACGATGGTCGCGGAGAGCGCCCGCCCTTATAGGGACGGGACGCCGAAGGTGCAAGCCATCAGTCACGCTGGACTGATGGCGAAACTCTCAGGCTACAGGACGCGTCCATCGCATGAACTCTGAAGTCCGTTCGCGACAGAGGCACACAGCACCCTAACCTGTGTGCTTTTTTATTTCTAGGAGAGATCATGGCTTTCAACATTCCGTCCGACCTGAAGTACTTGAAGAGTGATGAGTGGATTCGCATCGAGGGTGATACGGCCACGCTCGGCATTTCCGATTTCGCGCAAGACCAGTTGAACGACATCGTCTTCGTTGATCTCCCCGAAGTCGGCACGAACCTGCCTAAAGGCGGCACCTTCGGCGTCGTCGAGTCGGTCAAGGCGGCGTCGGACCTGTTCAGCCCGGTCGAAGGTGTGATCACCGAAGTGAATGATCTGCTGCGCAAGAGCCCGGAAACCATCAACAGCGACCCGTACGGCAACGGCTGGATCGTCAAGCTCAAGCTGACGGGGTCGGTGGACAATCCGGATCTGCTGGATGCCGCCGCATACACCGCGCACGTTGACGCCCGCGCATAAAGCAATTACCGCATTCATCGCCCCTCTCCTCTAGGAGAGGGGTTGGGGTGAGGTTAACCAGCGGACGCGATGTATCGCGTCCCTACGAATGAATTTCGACTGTAGGGACGAGGCCTGCCTCGTCCTCAAGATACTTGTAGAGGCATCCATGAGCTATATCCCGCATACCGATGTAGAACGTCAGCAAATGCTGTCGGCGATCGGCGTGCCGACCATCGAGGACTTGTTCGAAGCAGTCCCCGCGGCCTACCGCTTCCCGAAACTCGATCTCCCGCCCGCGCTCAGCGAAATGGAAGTCCTCGCGGAACTGCAATCGCTGGCGGAGTCAAATGACAGCGCCTACGATTTCAGCCTGTTCCGCGGCGCCGGGGCGTACCATCATTACACGCCCGCCGCCGTCAATCACATGCTGCTGCGCGGTGAGTTTTATACCGCCTACACGCCCTATCAGCCCGAAGTCAGCCAGGGTACGCTGCAGGCGATCTTCGAATATCAGACGATGATTTCGCAACTCACCGGCATGGACGGCGCGAATGCCAGCCACTACGATGGCGCGACCAGCCTCGCGGAAGCCGTCACGGTGGCGCTGGAAGCCAGCCGCCGCAAGAAGAGCAAAATCATCCTCAGCCCATACATCAACCCGCAGTATCGCGCGGTCGCCCGTACCTATCATCAGGGCAACCATGTGACGTTTGTGGGTGATGAAGGCGCAGCCGAACTCAGCGACCTCGTCGCCATGATTGACGACAACACGGCGATGTTCGCCGTTGCTTATCCCAACTTCCTCGGCCAGATCGAGGATTTCAAGGGCTTGGCGGATAAAGTTCATGCGGCGGGCGCGCTGCTCGTCTTTGTGGCAAATCCGCTGGCGCTGGCGCTGCTCAAGAGCCCCGGCGAACTCGGCGCGGATATCGTAGTCGGCGACGGCCAGACGCTCGGCATTCCGTTGAGCTACGGCGGCCCGTATGTCGGCTTCTTCGCCACCAAAATGGCGCAGATGCGGCGGATTGCCGGGCGCATTGTCGGCGAAACCGCCGACAAGAACGGCAAGAAAGCCTATGTTATGACGCTGCGTCCGCGCGAACAGGATATCCGCCGGGAAAAGGCGACCAGCAACATCTGCACGAATCAGGGTTTGCTGGCGCTGGCCGCGACCGTCTACCTGTCGCTGATGGGCAAGCATGGCCTGAAGAAAGTTGCGGAACTGAACTACCACAAGGCGCACTACGCGGCCAACCAGATTGCGAAGATCCCCGGCTACGAAGTTGACCAATCCAAGCCGTTCTTCAATGAATTTGTGGTCAAATGCCCACGCCCCGTTCGCGAAATCAACGAGGTGCTGCTTGCCGAAGGCATCATCGGCGGGTACGAACTGGGCCGCGACTACCTGTATCTGTATGACCGCATGCTGGTGTGCGTCACCGAAATGAATACGAAGGCCGAGATCGACGTACTGGTCGATATTTTGGGCGAGGTGAAGTAAGCATGGACACGATTTACGATATCAGCGTCAAAGGCCGCGTCGGCGTTAAGCTGCCTGACTGCGACGTGCCCCAAAGCGCCCTACCCGCCGATTTGCTGCGCGATGAACTCGACCTGCCCGAAGTTAGCGAACTGCAGGTGGTGCGCCACTTCGTCAACCTGAGCACGCTCAATCACAGCATTGACAAGGGCTTCTATCCGCTCGGCTCGTGCACGATGAAGTACAACCCGAAGATCAACGAAGACGTGGCGCGCCTGCCCGGCTTCGCGCATCTGCATCCGCTCACCGACGATGAATCGTCACAGGGATCGCTGGCATTGATGTATACCCTGCAAGAATGGCTGGCGGAGATCGCGGGTTTCGACGCGGTCAGTTTGCAGCCTGCCGCAGGCGCGCAAGGTGAACTCGCAGGCATCCTCATGATCCGCAAGTATCATCTGGATCGCGGCGACACCAAGCGCACGAAGATCCTCGTGCCGAACAGCGCACACGGGACGAACCCGGCGACCGTCACGATGGCGGGGCTGGAAGTAGTCGAATTGCCGTCGGATGAGAATGGCGATGTCAGCCTCGAAGCGCTGCGCGCCGCGTGCAATGATACGGTCGCGGGCATGATGATCACTGTGCCGAGCACGCTCGGCCTGTTCGAAGCGCATATCCTCGACGTCATCAAGCTGGTGCACGCGTGTGGCGGCCTGATGTATATGGACGGCGCGAACATGAACTCGCTGTTGGGCATTGTTAAACCGGGCGAGCTCGGCTTCGACGTGATGCACTACAACCTGCACAAGACGTTCTCCACACCACACGGCGGCGGCGGCCCTGGCTGTGGCGCGGTGGCGGTCAACGCCAAGCTGAAGGACTTCCGCCCCGGCCCGGTGGTCGAAATTACCGAAGCGCCGACCGCCGACGAAGAAGCGCCGCTCTACGGGCTGGTAATGCCGCCCAAGTCGATTGGCCGCCTGAAGGCGTTCCACGGCAACTTCGGCATGCATGTGCGCGCCTACGCCTACATCGCAACCTACGGCGATCAGCTCAAGGAAGTGTCGCGCCATGCCGTGCTCAACGCGAATTATGTGCGCGCCAATCTGCGCGGGGTTTACCCCATGCCCTATGATCGCATCTGCGCGCACGAATTCGTCATGGAAGGGCATTTTGAAGATGCGCCAGGCATCCACGCGCTCGATATTTCCAAGCGGTTGATGGATTACGGCATTCACCCGCCGACCAACTACTTCCCGCTGATCGTACCGGAAGCCCTGCTGATTGAGCCGACCGAATCGGAAGACAAGGCGACGCTCGACGAGTTCATCGACGTGATGAAGACGATTGCGCAGGAAGCCAAGACGCAGCCGGAACTGCTGCACGATGCGCCGCACACGACACCCGTCGGGCGCGTGGACGAAGTGCGCGCCGCCAAGCAGCTCGTCTTGTGCTGCCGTCCTGTCCCCGAATGGGACGCCGTGCCGTCGCGGTAAGTTACGCAACCTCGGTGAAAACAGCCAACCTCACCCCCAACCCCTCTCCGAAAAGAGGAGAGGGGAGGCAAAGCGCTTAAGTCCCCACGCCCTTGGGAGAGGGGATTTAAGGCTTGTCCGGTACTCAGCAAAGAAGAGTAGCGAGCGCGCCATCGGGACGAAGGAGGCGGCGGTTCAGATAGAGCCCAAAGTTGTAGGCCGCCATGATACAAGCGAGGCGTGTCAATT
>JAYRZU010000074.1:0-55024 GCA_041916315.1 Anaerolineae bacterium | reverse complement strand
GTATAAGACTTGGAGCTTATCGTGTACACGTGCGGGGCATTCAGGAGCAGCAGCGATGTCTGAGTCAACTTTGGATCAACCCATGCTGATAATTCACTCCGACAAGATGGCGGACACCCAGTGGGTATTGAACGGACAGAGTCTGGTCATCGGACGCGGAGAAGACTGCGACATCGTCCTGCCCGAACGTCAAGTGTCGCGGCACCATATTCGTGTTTATGCTGAAAATGATGTTTATTACGTGCAAGACTTAGACAGCCGCAATGGGACATGGGTGAACGGCGTGCAGTTGAAAGGCACGCATCTCCTCGAAGATGGCGACCAGATTTCGCTGGCACTGGCCATTCGCTTGCAGTTCATCGGCACAGGTGCGACGGCCCCACGACAGTCCGTCGTTCCCGCCGACATCACGGGTGGCCGCTTGCGGATTGATCCCGAAGCGCGGCGCGTCTTCATCAACAACACAGAAATTGATCCGCCGCTCAGCCCGCCGCAGTACCGCCTACTGGAGCTACTCTACACCAGCGGCGAACGCATCTGCACACGGGATAAAGTTGTTGAAACCGTGTGGCCCGATGTGATCGGCGAAGGCGTGAGCGAGCAGGCGATTGACGCGCTCGTCCGCCGCCTGCGGGATCGTCTCGCCGAGATCGACCCGCAGTGGCAGTACATCATCACGGTGCGCGGGCACGGTTTCCGCCTCAATAATCCGCCCCAGCAGGATTCCTAAGGTCCTCAGGAATCCCGCCGTGAACCACGACAACCTGACCGATACGCTTTAGACTTCGAGTTCAGCCATTGCGGACTGCTTCGCTCCATATCTGGTCGGCGCGGGGGTTGGAAACGTCATGCGCGCCCGAACCAGCAGCATATACGCCAGAAACCCGCCCGCCAGCACGGTTTCGCACCACTCATTGTAGCGACTGGCAAACGGTGTATACGGCGTGAGCAGTCGCACAGTGAACCACACGAGCGGCACCGCAAAGATCGCGGCGAGAAAGAATGGCGGGATCAAGACCTGATGCTCTCGCTTGATACGAGCGCGAATGAGGGGGACGGCAGTGAATAAGTACGCCACCACCCCATAAGCACTGGCCGCATGTGGTGCATAGATGAACGGCGACTTTGGCAGGTTGTGGAGGTTAGTCTCATTCTGTCGGTTCACCGCGAACGCTTCCGGCGTTTGCCAGCCGAAGATGCGCTGGCCCCAGGAGACTTCCTCGCCCGCCACCACCAGGGCCAACACGAACACCACCACATACAGCCATCCGTAGACTTTACGGCGACTGCGGAAGAAGCGCACAGCACACCCAAGCGCCACGATTCCGCCCGCGACGAAGCAGGCAACGGTCAGCCACTCCAACACCCCATCCTCACGTCCAAACTCGATCACAATGTTCGGATCGACGAAGTAAGTAGCCAAATAGACCAGTGAGATCAGAGGTGGGAGGTAGAACAAAAGCCGAGCCCACCGCAGAGGGAAATTCCACTTGCGCGCCGACTCGATAATTAGGCGATCCATCATCATCCTTTCCAGGCTGAACGGCTTGTGCAGCCGTTACGCGCTTCCAGTAACGGGTTGGTTTTGCGCTGACACCACTTCAGCGCGCGGTGTCCGCAGCATTAGTGCCGATAGCCCCGTCACAAATACGCCGACATCGACCTTCAGCAGCACGCTGTTGCCCAGCACATAGCCGATCAGCAGCAAGCCAACCAGCAGCCCGGCGGCGACGAGATCCAGACTGCGGACGCGGCTTCCACTCAGCGACCGCAGCGCCAAAATCGCAACCAGCAGTCCGGCATAGACGGCATATGGCAGCCATGAGCTGGTCCGCGGTGACAGGAGATAGGGTGTTGCGACCGATGCGCTGAACAGCAGCCCAGCCGCCAGGCCAACAAACCGCCGATCCTTGGCAGCCGCAGCTGACCGCGCCTGCCTGTAAGTCGTCATGCTTAAAGCCGCAAGTGCCATCGCTGGGTACCACACCCCCGGGTCGCCCCAACGACCGTTATCCGGCAGCGAGACCGCATACAACATGCCGAGCACATGCGCAACTACACCCACTAAGATGAGTACCGGCAGCCAGCGCACCACTCCGGCTGTGATCAGGATCGACTCGGTACTTGACGAGTTGGGCTGCTTATCCCGCAGCCGCAGTGCCGACCACAGAAACAGGAGAGCCGCCGCGATCTCCGATGCCTCTTCAAAGGCAGAACGCGCCACCTGCAGAGCTGGGCTCAGGATTAGCTCGTCGCCGACAATTTCCATCAGCGGAGAGATCGCCAGCAGTACGGAAGCTGCCAGCAGCAGCCACACGGTGGACCTGGTCGGCGGATGGCGGTAAAGCACCTGCAACGCGTAGCCTACCAGTAGCGCGCCGGGTACAACCAACGGCAGATAAGCGGCCCAGCTGCCGCTGCCAAACCGTTCATGCAGCGAGCCAAGTTCATCATAGGACATGAGCGCGAGCAGCCCTGCCCAAATGCACCAAGCTGCGCGCAGTTCGCCTTTGCGCCGTGCGCCTTGGTCAAGAGCGGCCAAAGCAGCCAGGAAGAACAGCAGCGCCGACCACCAGACGGCGACGTTCATCTCATAGGTGAGCGTGAAGTGACTCGTCACGCGCGTCAACGCCGACGTCTCCGGCAAAAGTGCGACCACCACGGTCATGAAAACGAAAAAGGAGCTGATGCTGGCTAGCAGCAGCAGCCAATGACGTGAAGTTACGCGCTGAAACAATCCCATTCGCACGTCCTCTCAAAGATTAACTCTCAAAGAACATTAGTTCGTTGAACTTTCACACCCCTAAACTTCGCCTTACAATATTTTTAGTAACAATTGGTGAATAGAACATCGATGTGCGCGCTGTGACGCTTGCGTCGCGCAATGGTCACGTTAGTTATGAAATTTATGTAGACACGTGGAAATACGAGTTGGCGCTGGTGTACCAATGGGTTCAAGATAGGACAGTCTCAACCTGGGGAACGGTTCATACGTAAGTTTGAGGGAGGCGAGTCGTAGGGATACACAACGGTGCGTCAATTCGCCAAAATTCCAGCGAACACCACGTTTGGCATCCCTACAATTCCGTCGGTTGTTAAAGGGGTCCCGTCCACAATTGTTCGGGTTGGGATCGTTAGTCGTCAAATCAGACTAGGTAGGCGGGCAGTTATCCATTAACGCGAATGTCGAACCGGGAGCAGTACCATTCCCACGTTCTGGTGAGCCCGGTCTCAATGTCGACCTTGGGCGCAAAACCGAGCAGATTCCGCGCTTTGCTGTTGTCGCAATAGGTGATCGGCGGCTCACTGCGCGGCGTCGGCACATTGACTGTCACCGCCTGCTTGCCGATCAAGCGCTCATAAATGCGAATGAAGGCATTGAGCGTGATCGGTGCGCCAAACCCCAAATTGAAGATCTCATAACCGAGCGGCTTGTCCAACGCCAGGCAGACCCCAGATACGATATCGTCGATATATGTCCAATCGCGCTGGAGCTCGCCGCCCTCAAAGAGCTGGATCGTCTCGCCGCGCAAGATCGCCTGAATGGCCTTCATCGGCATCATGTCCGGTCGACCATGGGGTCCATACACGTTGAAAAAACGTACGACATTCACGTTCAAACCGAATAATTGGTGATAACTATAGCCAAACATTTCGGCCGCTCGCTTGCTGGCTGGGTAGGGAGCCAGCGGCAGCGTTGCCGCATCCTCTTCAACAAACGGAATGCGCGCCGTTTGCCCGTAGACTGAGGAGGTCGAGCCGATGACGAAGACCTTGACCTGATGTTTGCGCGCGGCATCCAACAACGTGACCGTGCCGCTGGTGTTGACATCGGCATACTGTCGCCCGCGCTCGACAGAATAGCGCACGTTCGCCAACGCGCCAAGATGCGCCACCCGATCAATCGGATACTGCTCGAACAGAGACGCCACCAGCTGCTCGTCACACAGGCTGCCTTCGACGACGATTGCTTTCTCCCCCATCGCCACGACATTCGCGCGCTTAAGGGCTGGATCGTAGTAGGGATCGAAGTTGTCAAGAATGATAACAGATTCACCTTGGTCGAGCAGACGCAGCCCTAACCGGCTGCCGATGAAGCCTGCCCCACCTGTGATCAACGTGGTCATGCCTGCCGCCTTTATGATCTACTAATGACACTGGCGCGAGTATAGCACGACATGCGCCGAGATTAGCTTACAGTGCAGCGGTCAAAATGGTTATATTGCGTAGGGGAAATGGAGTGGGCGGGCGAACGCCACCCACTGATGTGACGAGGCGCCACCAGTTGCTAGGGCGCGGTCTGCATTTCCAGATAATCCGTACTGACCAGCGCCGCCGGATCCAGCCCCAGAATGCCAAGCATCGCCTTGATCCGATCCGCCTTGTTCTCGGCATCAGATTTGGACCAGGTACGGCTCTTGATCTCGACAAACACGCCGCCCAGTTCCGGCTTGAAGACGCGATCCACATTCACATAGAACAGCACGCCCTGATACAGCAAGTGCCAGCGCTGGCGATCTTTATGCAGTTCACGTTCCTGATCTGGACGGAAGTATTCGCGGTAGAAACGCAGCGATTGATTTGCATCGGCGATGAAGCGCGACCGTGAGAGCAGAATCGTCGAATGAAATTCGCCTTCTTTGGTCGGCGTTGTATAGGTCAGGCGGCTGCGCACCGATTCGACTTCCCCATCCGCGCCGATCCGGTCGTCTTCCCGATAGCGCACGCGCTCATTGGCGTCGCCAAACAGAAAATAGGTATCGTATTGACGATAGTGAATCGACTTGAGGACTTCCACATCAGGATGCGTGAGCAGTTTTTCGATTTGTGTCTCGTCGGGAAGCTGCGCCTTGAGCTGCACTTCAAAACTCTCGGCTTGCTGCAGACCGCCAATCGCGAGCAGCTTGCTCAGAATATCCTGTTCGCGCCGCGCGAGGAACTTATCGATCCGGCGAGCGATAGCGGCCGCGTCGCGCAGAACCGCCGCTTCGTCCACGGTGAGCAGTTCGCGGTTGCGCATGAGCTGGCGTCCGTTACACCACACGTGCCGCACATCGGTCGACTTACTCGCGTAGACGATCCGCGAATAGATTAGGTTCTGGTCCCGGTGAAACTGTGGACTGTTGTGAAGCGGATGATCATCCAGCGTGATCAGGTCGGCGCGCTTGCCGACTTCCAAACTTCCGGTGATATCGCCGAGAAACAACGCCTCCGCGCCCTGTCGCGTTGCCATCAGCAGCGCCTGCCGCGCCGGGAGCGCCGTTGGGTCAGCCGCATCGGTTTTGGCCAGAATCGCCGCCAAGCGCATCTCTTCGATCATGTCGAGGTCGTTATTGCTCGCCGTGCCATCTGTGCCAATGCCCACGGTCAGCTCACTCTTGAGCATCTGCGTGATCGGGGCGATTCCGCTGGCCAGCTTGAGATTGCTCGTCGGGCAGTGCGCCACCGTCGCGTCGTGATCGTGGAGGATGTGCATCTCGTTCTGGTCGATGTGCACACAGTGCGCCGCCAACACCTTCGCGCCGAACAAGCCCCCCTGATTCATGCGCGTAATGACGCTCATGCCGTGTTCGTTCAGACTGTCGTCAACTTCGAATTTTGTCTCGGCGAGGTGCGTGAGCAGCGGCACATCAAATTCCAGCGCCAGTTCGACACAGCGCCGCAGCGTGTCGTCAGTGTTGGAGTACGGCGCGTGCGGTGCGACCGCGGGCGTGATGAGCGTGTGCCCGCGCCACTTCTCGATAAACTGACGCGTGTAGGCGAGGCTGTCGTCGTAACTCGGCGCGTCCGGCGCGGGATACTTCATCACGGTTTCGCCGAGCACTCCGCGCAAACCGGCTTCCGCCGTCGCCTGCGCAATATCCGACTCGAAGTAGTACATATCAGCGAAGGCGGTCACCCCGCCGCGGATCATCTCCGCGCACCCGAGCAGCGTCCCGAGGCGGCAAAATTCCGGCGTGACGAATTCGCGCTCGGTCGGCATCATGTAGCCGAGCAGCCAAACATCCAGACGGAGGTCATCGGCCAGCCCGCGCAGCAGTGTCATCGGCACGTGCGTGTGCGCGTTCACTAAACCGGGCATGATGATCTGCCCCGCGCAGTCGATCACAGTCTCCGCCTCAAACCGTGCCGTGATGTCCGCGCTCGTCCCAACTGCTACGATGTTTTCCCCTCGAATTGCGACCGCGCCATCCATGAAGATGTCGTATTGGCGGTTCATGGTGACGACAATCCCACCTGTGAGGATCGTATCCGCCTTGTTCATGTTCACATCCTTTAGTGGCGTAATTATTTCCACTTTTGTACACTTTTCTGTAGCGTCGCGCTACCCGAACGAAGAAGGCTTATGCACAGACGATTGCAACTCTTAGCGATTCTCGAAGCTGGACTGATGGGATTGTTCTTTGTCCAGTCGATTCGCTTTCTCATTGGTATGATCTACAGCCGCATCGCGGGCGCCTCCGCGGTGACCGCCTTGACCATGTCTGGAATCTCCATCGATGCGCCCATCCGCATCCCTGATCCGGCGTTGGTCAACAGCGAAGTAACCTTTTTGATCTATATGCTCGCCCTGCCGCTAATTACGCTGCTGTTCGGGCGCGTGCGACCATTCATCATTGTAAGCGTGCTGCTCGTGGCGCTCGGACGCTTGTTCATGGCGACCGGCACCGTGCTCACACCGCTGGCAGCGTCAGCTTTGGTGGTGGGCGGGACGTTCGTCTACATCCTGATGCTCGCCCGCTGGCGCATGAGCACCCTGCCCTACCTGTTCATCATCGGCTTCACCGCTGACCAACTGCTGCGCGCCTTTGGCAACAGCGCCGATCCGTCGCGCCTGCCTGATTACCTGAACATCCAGATCATCCTCTCGGCCGCCGGCGTGATTATCAGTCTGCTGCTGTTCGTGCTCGATCGTCGGCGCGACGCCGACGAGGTAGAGAATCGCGGTCTGCTGCCGATTACGGGCGCATTCGGTCTGGCCGGGTTACTCTACCTCGAATTATCGCTTCTGGCTCTGCCGAATGCTATAGCCGGACGCGCGGATACCAACTACACGACGATGGTCACGCCGCTCGTCGTGGCAACCCTGCTGCCCATAATCCCTACCATACGCAGTCAGGCGCGCGCCTTCATCAGCCTGTTTGATGCGAATGTGCGCGGTTGGCTATGGATGCTGCTCATCGCCATCCTCATCGTCTTAGGAACACGCCTCAATGGAGTGATCGCCGGCGCAGCCTTGATCGGGGCACAGTTCCTTGTCAGCCTCACATGGTTCTGGATCACGCGCCCACGTGCTGAAAAAGAACGTAGTTTGGGGCCAATCTGGGTGCTCTTCGGGCTGCTGCTGTTCGGCTTACTCATCGTCGGCGACAACTTCACCTATGAATACGCCTTCGTGCGCAGTTTCAGCGGCGACGCGGCCTTCCTCAATCAGGTGATTCCGCCGCTGCTGCGCGGCTTCCGCGGCTTTGGCCTCGGCTTGCTGCTGCTGGCGGTCTTCCTTGCGGTACTACCGATGACGCAGATGCAGCGCCGCGTCGCGTGGAGCGGCAAAACGGGACTATCCTCTCTGGTTTTGCTCCTCATTGTGGTTGGTGCGGGCGTCGGCGCGGCAATCCTGTCGCGTCCGCCCGTCGTGCAGGGGGTGCGTGGATCAGAAGTGCTGCGCGTCGGCACGTACAACATTCACGGCGGCTTTGACGAGTTTTACAACGACAGCCTCGAAGACATCGCCCGCACGATTCAGGGCAGCGGGGTGAATGTCGTGCTGCTGCAGGAAGTCGACGCTGGACGTTTGACCTCGTTCGGCATTGATCAATCGCTGTGGCTGGCGCGGCGGCTCGGCATGGATCGCCGCTTCTACGCGACGAACGAAGGCTTGCAAGGCTTGGCCGTCCTATCGAATGTCGAGATCGCCTTCGACGATGGTTCGCTGCTAGCCAGCCTCGGCAACCAGACGGGCGTACAGCGCGTGCAGCTGCTCCCCAACCCGAACACGGTCGTCACGCTCTACAACACGTGGCTCAGCCCTCTGTTCGACCTCGGCGACACGCAGCTCACCGAGCAGGAACAAGATCAGGAACGCCAGCTCAACCAGTTGTTCGGCACGTATATTCAACAGGCGTGCAGCATCAACGTTGGGCGCACGCTGATCGGCGGCACGTTCCACAACGTGCCCGACTCACCGCTGGTGCAAGGCTTACGCAACGCTGGCTTCAGCGATCCATTTGCGGGCGCGGCGCTCGAACTGTCGTCGACGTTTGTCCGCACCGGTCTGCCGCGCGCGCGCTTTGACTATCTCTGGACGTGTAACCTGCCGTCATCGGGCACGGGCGTGATGATGAACTCGTATGCATCGGATCATCGGTTGGCGTTCAGCGAGGTTATTCTCAACCGCACGCCGGGGAGCTAAGAGCTGTCAGTAGTCATTTTACAGTTCACAGTGGACCTAGTTTTTAACTGTCTACTGTGAACTGTAAGCTGTTAATTATCTTCTGCAGCTTGATCAGGCTTTTCCATACGTTTGAGCGCGTCATAGGCAGCGGCGTGCGCGGCGGCCTGCTTGCTCCGCCCCACCCCACGCCCCGCCACCCAATCGCCGATCAACACTTCAAAGGTGAACGCTTTTTCGTGTTCCGGCCCACTGGCCTCAACGAAGCGGTAGTGCGGGGTCTTGCCGTACTGATACTGGCTGCGTTCCTGCAACACGCTGCGCGGGTCTTTGTCGAGTTGCTCGGCGATAATCACGTCGAGGCGGCTCAACAGCAGCGGCGTGACAAACAGCTTGACCGCGTCCAGCCCCTGATCGACATATAGTGCACCGACCACAGCCTCAAACGCGCCGCACAAGTTGTTCAAACGGTCACGTCCGCCGCTGTGCTCTTCGCCTTTGCCCATCCGCAGCGCCTCGCCGACCTGACACAGCTTGGCGAGCGCCGCCAGCGATTCAGTGCGCACGAGCGCCGCCCGCAGCCGCGTCAGTTCGCCTTCCAGCGCTTCCGGGAAGCGGCGGAACAGTAGATCACCCGTGACAAAATCGAGCACGGCATCGCCGAGGAATTCCAACCGCTCATTATCCACCAGGTCGGCGTCCTCGTGTTCGTTGACGTACGAGCGGTGCGTCAGCGCCTGCTGCAGCAGGTTGGCATCACGGAAGCGGAGGCCAACCCCATTCTGAAATGCTTGCAAGTCAATCAATGCACATCAATTCTCAAACTGCTTGAAGATCAGCGACACGTTATGCCCGCCGAAGCCGAACGAATTGCTCATGGCCGTGCGAATGCGCATCGGGCGCGCCACATTGGGCACGTAATCGAGATCCAGCTCGGGATCGGGTACGTTCAGGTTGATGGTCGGCGGCGCGATCTGATCGCGCATGGCGAGGATGACGAACGTCGACTCAATCGCCGCGGTCGCGCCCATGCCGTGCCCGGTCATACTCTTGGTCGAACTGATCGCCACCTTGTAAGCGTGGTCGCCAAACACCCGTTTGACCGCCTTCGTCTCCATCGAGTCATTGAGTTCGGTCGCCGTGCCGTGCGCATTAATATAGTCAACGGCTTCAGGACTTAGTCCGGCGTCATCGAGCGCCGCCTGAATCGCCAACCCTGCGCCAATCCCTTCTGGGTGTGGCGCGGTGATATGGAACGCGTCAGAGGTCGCCCCATAGCCCACCATCTCCGCGAGGATATTCGCGCCGCGCGCCTTGGCGCTTTCAAGCTCTTCCAGCACCAGCACGCCCGACCCTTCGGCGAATACCAACCCCTGCCGATCTTTTGCGAACGGGCGCGAGGCCCCAGCCGGGTCATCGTTCATACGCGAGCACGCGCCGAGGCGGTCAAACGCCGCAATACCGATCGGCACAATCGGCGATTCCGAACCGCCCGCCAGCGCGGCATCCAGCTTGCCGTAGCGGATCAGGTCAAAAGCGTGGCCGATGCAGTCCGCGCCCGTCGCGCACGCTGAGATCGGCGTGGAGGAACGCCCCATCGCGCCAATTTCCATGCTGACGAGGTTGCTCCCGCCGTTGACGATGAACATTGGGATGCCGAACGGCGTGATCTTGCGCCAGTCGTTTGTCTCGTAGAGCGTCTTGGCCTCGTTGTAGTAGCTGCCCACACCACCTACTGACGACCCGATCACCACGCCCGTCCGGACGCGATTGCTGTCGTCGATCACCAGCCCGGAATGCGCCAGCGCCTGCTGCGCAGCAGCGACCGAAAACTGCTGATTGAGGTCGCGTTTACGGGCTTCTTTCGCCGCCATGTATTTGGTCGGGTCCCAGTTCTTGACCTCCGCCGCGATGCGCACATTCGCTTCGCCCGGGTCAAACCGGGTGATCGGGGCGATCCCACACACGCCCGCTTTGATATTTGCCCAGGTCTCTTCCACGGTGTGTCCCAGCGGGGAGATAACTCCCATGCCGGTGACTACGACTCGCCGAACCATGTTTATCCTCTTTCTTGCCACGCCTGTAATGATTGCTCTAGTTGCGCGCCGCCTTAATCCCCCTGCCGCGGCGTGTAGTGCCCTTCAACCCACGCTGAGCCATCGGGGCGAAACTCCTTTTTCCACACGGGGACAATCTCTTTGAGGCGGTCGATGCCATAACGCGCCGCTTCAAAGCAGCCTTGATCCCGGTGTCCGGACGAACACGCGATCACGATGGTGTTCTGCCCGACTTCCAGCCGCCCAACCCGCTGCACAATCGCGATGCCCTGCACGAGCGGCCACTGCTGGCGAATCTCCGCGGCGACCTGCTGCATCTTGGCGATCGCCATCGGCGAGTACGCCTCGTATTCGAGGTGGGCGGTCACGCTCTTGCCGACGGTTTCGCCGCGCACCATGCCGCTGAACACGCACGCTGCGCCCGTCGCCGGGGTCGTGATGGCCGCGACCAGTTCATCGGTGCTGAACGGCGCATCCGCGAGGCGAAACACCTCAGGATGCATAGGGTCGGCAGTGTCGCCGCTGCCACCGCTCACAGGCGGGAAGAACGCCACGCGATCACCCGCTTTGACCGGATCGTCCGCGTACGCGAATTCCTCATTGACGGCTGAAATCGCCGAATGCAGGTGCGCTTCCAGCGCCGGGTATTCCGCCGCGAGCGTGCGCCGCACATCGGTGATCGTCGCGTGGTCGCCGCGTAATGTGAGCGAGAACTGACCTTTGCCTGCGCGATCTTTCAGCGTGGCGAACAGCAATATCGTGATTTCCATGCTTCAAGACTCCTGAGCGACGTAATCGCCGTGGACGCCGCCGCGCTTTTCCAGCAGCCGAATGTCGCCGATGCGCATGGCGCGATCCACCGCTTTCGCCATATCGTAGATCGTCAGCGCCGCCGCGCTCACGGCTGTGAGTGCCTCCATTTCGACACCCGTCTGGCCGACTGTACGCGCCGTCGCCACAATCTCGATGCGATGTGCATCGGTATTTAATGTCAGTTCGACATCCAAGTGCGTCAGCGCAATCGGATGGCACAGGGGGATGAGATCCGCGGTCCGCTTCGCCGCCATGATCCCCGCAATGCGTGCCACTGTCAGCACATCGCCCTTCTTGATACCCCCCTGCCGAATTAGTTCCAGCGTCTGCGGCGCCATGGTGACCGACCCACCCGCGACCGCCATGCGTTCGCTGTTTGGTTTGTCCCCTACATCCACCATGCGGGCGTTGCCGCTCTCATCCACGTGCGTTAAATGATCACTCATCGTTACCCATAACACAATCATAGGCTCATTCGTTACGCTCATTATAGCCGATGCCCGCCGAAACAATCTTGTTTTGCCCTCGGGCGATCAGTACAATAAACACATTTCCCCCGGCGTTTCAGGAGCATACACCTTGGGTATTTTCCGCAGCGGCATGTCAAAAACGCGTACTTCGTTCTTTGGACGCATCGCGCAGATGTTGGGCAGCAACCAAATTGACGATGATACGTGGGACGACCTCGAGGCGCTCCTCATTCAGGCGGATGTCGGCGTCAAGACGACCGCCGACGTGATGAAGGAACTGCGCAACCGCGCCGCCCGCGAAAACATGAAGCGCGCCGACCAACTCCACCTCGCGCTGCGCGACGCGCTGCTCAACACGCTCAAAGACCCGCCTGTGCTCAACGTCAGCGGCCGCCCGCTCTCGATCATCCTAATCGTCGGCGTCAACGGTTCCGGCAAGACGACGACGATTGCCAAGCTGGCCAATCGCCTCAACAACATCAATCAGCGTAAAGTCATGGTGGCCGCGGGAGATACCTTTCGCGCCGCCGCCATTGAGCAATTGCAGACTTGGGGCGAACGAGTCAACGTCCCGGTGATCGCTAACAAGCCCGGCTCGGACCCCGCCGCCGTCGTCTATGACGCGACGGTCGCCGCTAAAGCCCGCAACCGCGATATTCTGATTGTGGATACGGCGGGACGCCTGCACACCAACTATAACCTCATGGAAGAACTGGCCAAGATCAAGGCGGTCTCCGGGCGGGTGGTCGAAGGTGCGCCGCATGAAGTGCTGCTGGTGCTGGACGGCACGAGCGGACAGAACGCGCTGACGCAGGCGGAGAAGTTCCGCGAAATGGTGGATGTGACGGGCGTGATCGTCACTAAGCTGGACAGCACCGCCAAAGGCGGCATGGTCTTCGCGATCAATCATGATCTCGGCCTGCCCGTCCACTATATCGGCTTGGGCGAGCGGGTGGGCGATCTCGTCCCCTTCCGCCCCGACTTCTTTGTGGACAGCCTGTTCGATGACGAAGACGAGAAGAAATAAAACCCAATGGAAGCACTGAATTCCCGGTTTGAAACCATGCGCGACGAGATCGACGGGCTGATGCAGAAGCTCGATCTCGACGCCAAGCAGCGCCGCGCCGATCAACTGCAAGCGGAGTCGGCCGATCCTGATTTCTGGTCGAATCCCGAAACGGCGCAGAAGACCATGCAGGAGATCGCACGGCTCAATGCGGAGATCGATCGCTGGAACAGCCTCAAGGGTCGGATTCAAGATGCGCTCGAACTGGCGTCGCTCGAAGACCCGGATCTCGTGCCCGAACTCCTCAGTGAAGCCAACGCGCTGGCAGAAGTCGTCGAGAAGATGTCGCTGCAAGTGCTGCTCTCCGGACCGTATGACAGCGCCGACGCCATCCTCGCGATCCACGCGGGCGCGGGCGGCACCGAGGCGCAGGATTGGGCCGAAATGCTGGAGCGCATGTTCCTGCGCTGGGCGGAAGCGAACGGCTATAAGACCGAAATCATCGAACGCATGACGGGCGAAGAAGCCGGCATCAAGAGCGTGATGATCGGCGTGCGCGGTGAATTGGCCTATGGCTATCTGCAAAGCGAGCAAGGCGTGCACCGCCTCGTGCGCATCAGCCCTTATGATGCTGCCGCCCGCCGTCACACCTCGTTCGCGAAGGTCGAACTGTGGCCGGACATTCAGGGCGACATCGATATCGAGATCAACGAAAAAGACCTGCGCATCGACACCTACCGATCGAGCGGCGCGGGCGGCCAGAACGTGCAAAAGAACGAAACCGCGATTCGCATTCTGCACATCCCGACGAACACCATCGTCACCTGCCAGAACCAGCGCAGCCTGACACAAAACCGCGAACGCGCTATGCAAATCCTCAAGTCGCGCCTGTTCGAAATGGAGCGCAAGAAGCGCGAAGCCGAATTATCGGCGCTCAAAGGTGAGAATGTCGAGGCGGGCTGGGGCAACCAGATCCGCTCCTATGTTTTACAGCCCTACCAGCAGGTGAAAGACCTGCGCACCGGGTTCATCTCCACCAACCCGGCGCTCGTCTTGAGCGGTGAACTGAACGACTTCATGGTCGCGTATTTGCGTGCCAAAGTCGGCTCGGGCACGCTGATCGCCGCCGAAGAGAGTGAAATCGAACCCTAACCCCGCGGAGTCGTGATGGGCTATCTGAATTTCGCCGTCGATGTCTCATCGCTGCCCAACGGGCGCTACCGCATTCGCGTGTCGGCGCCTGTCGGCGAGGCGAGCGCCGACCTGGACAGCCCGTTCACGCCGCCGGAGATCGCCAACTATCTGGCCATACTCGGACGCACGCAGCGCGTCTCCCGAACAGAAGAGCTCGCCACTGCGCGCGAACTTGGTCAGCGCCTGTTCGATTTCGTCATTCGCGGCAGCAGCGACATCAACGCTGCCTATATCGCCAGCCTCGAACGCGCGGGGGCAAATGGTCTGCGCTTTCGCCTGACGGTCGACAACGCGGGCGACCTGCGCCAGCTCCCGTGGGAATACCTGCGTGACCCCAACCGCGACTTCCTCGCGCTTTCGCGCCTCACACCAATTGTGCGCTATACCCCGCAGCTCGACGTGCGCCCGCCCGTCGCTATCCGCTACCCCGTTCGCGTGCTGGTGATGATCTCCGCGCCCGCCGATTACCCATCACTGGATGTCGAGGGGGAATGGCGGCGGCTCAATGAAGCAACTGCCGAACTGCAGACGCGCGGCCTGATGATCCTTGAGCGGCTGGACAGCGCCACGCTCATCGCCTTACAGCGGAGGCTGCGGCGCAGTGAATATCACGTCTTTCACTACATCGGCCACAGCGATTATCATCCGGAGACGGGTCAAGGGCTGCTCGCCTTCGAGAGCGAAGCCGACGAAACCAAGACGCAGGTCATCACGGGCGAAGCTTTAGGTCGTGAACTGGGCGAGGAGACGACGCTCCGACTGATTGTGCTCAACTCGTGCCACAGCGCCCGCCGACCAGATACGGATGCGTTGCAGGGCATCAGCAGCAGTTTGGTCGCCCGCGGCTTGCCCGCCGTGGTCGCCATGCAGTTCGCCATCACTGACAGCGCCGCCAAAGTCTTTGCGGAGGAGTTCTACCGCGTCCTCGCGGAGATGTCGCCCATCGACACCGCCGTGAGCGAAGCCCGCCGCGCCATCGCCAACCGTCTGCAAAACAGTGAATGGGCCATCCCGGTGCTGTTCATGCGCTCGGATACAGGCATTCTGTTCAGCGCGCCGAGCGCCGACGAGACACGCCCCGTCCTCAAGCCCGTCGACGAGGAGACGCGGCCGCATCCGCGCGCCGCCGCGCTGCCTCGTCCAACGGTGCTGTTGGGGATTGTGGCCCTCATCGTCATTGTCATTCTCGTGGGACTCCTGCGCGGGGTCGTACCTGCACCTTCTACCCCGACGCCCGCGCCGCCGACGCTGGATCCGGCCAATCTGCCCGATTTGCAGGTTGGCAGTGTCCGCATTTCGCCGCGCCGCCCCGCGCCCGGCGAAATTTTCAATATCAGCATCACGTTTACCAATGCCGGTAACGCTGACACGGGGCCGTTTACATGGTCGTGGGATGCCAGCGCCATCCTGCTCGATGCCGCCGAAGGTCGGGTCGAAAATATCCTCCCGGGCGCGTCCAAGAGCATTAGCTTCTCATACAACTACGGCTGGTGGGGCGAATTCGATTCGATCATCAATGTCGATGTTGAATCCGAGGTCACCGAAAGTGAGGAGCGCAACAACCGCCGCCCCTTCCCAATCACGCTCGCCGACGACCTGCCGTTCGTGGTCGACTTCAGCCTGCTGCCGAATAACACGGTCGTCGAAACGCCCTTCCGCCTGGGCAGCGATGACTTCTTCCCGTGGAATCTCGATTTCACGGTCGGGTCGCTCGCCGATGCGGCCTGCATCGATACTCCGCTCGACCTGCTCGACCATAACGTGGATGACGTGATCCTCACCATCGGCGCCGAGGCCGACCCGGCATGCGCCCTGCAGGCGCTCAACATTACGATTATTCGCAATCCGGTGGCGGATGCACAAATCGAGATTATTCCGGCGCTGGCGGGTGTGGTTACACTGCGGCTGTACTCCAACCCCTCCGGGGGCGAACCGATTTTCGTCAGCGAACCGCAAGCCGTCAACCCGGGCGAACAGGTGACGCTCGGCGCGTTCGATGGGCAACCGCGTCTGATCCGCCGCATCGAGATCAGCCTCGACAATCAACCTGTCCGGCTGACGCAGCTCACCCTACTCCCCGTCCTACAATCACCTTGACAACTTGTTAATTCATTGTTATACTAGCTATTCGTGTGGGAACTTTTTCTCCACCCACGTCACTTTATCGAACCAAGTCTCTCCTTGGCATAAAAAGGTGAGTCGGCGACGATATTCGCAAAAATGTTCATACGTACCTACAGAGATAAGCGATGAAAGAAGATTTCATTCGCTGTTTTGTCATCTGTAGCGCACGCCGCGGGACACAAACCATCGTTGATGGAGTCAATTTCTACCTTTTATAACGTCAGCAGCTTCAGTTCGAGCGCAGAGGAGGATGCCCTTGGAGGCAAAAGATTTTAGCGCACTGCGCGTTAGCCTTGCTTCGCCGGAGCAGATCAAATCTTGGTCGTATGGCGAAGTCACTAAGCCAGAGACGATTAACTATCGTCGTCTGCGCCCCGAGAAAGACGGGTTGTTCTGCGAGGCGATCTTCGGTCCAACGCGCGACTGGCAGTGCTACTGCGGTAAGTACAAGAATGTGCGCTACCGTGGCATCATCTGTGATAAGTGCGGCGTCGAAGTGACGCGCGCCTCAGTGCGCCGTGAACGTATGGGTCACATCGAACTGGCCGCCCCGGTAGCGCACGTGTGGTATACCCGCCGCGTTCCCAGCCATCTCGGTCTTCTGCTCGACATCAGCCGCCGGAATCTCGATCGCGTGCTGTACTTCGCGCAGTACGTCATCACCGCCATTGACGAAGAGGCGCGCAACCGTGCCCTCGGTCGCATCGACAAAGAACTCCAGCAGAAAGAAGCCGCGCTGCGCGGCGAACTGGACGAGCAGCAGGGCGTCGTCGACAACCGCCGCGACGAAGTACTGCGCGAAGTTGAACAGCAGACCAAAGACATCAACGCCCACTTCAACACCGAACTGGAACGCCTCAGTGAAGAACTGGTGCGCGACGCCGATTCGGTGCAGAAGCGGATCGAAGCCCAGTTGAACCAGAAGGCAGTCAGCGACATCGACTTCCCCAGCGCCAATACGGTTATCGTGGCGCGCGGCGAAGTGGTCGACAACTCGCACATCGCCCGCGTTCAGTCGATTGTCAGCACCCGCCTGGGCAACCTGCAGGCTGAAATCGAAGAAGCACGCCGTCAGGAACTCGAACGCCT
Organism: Anaerolineae bacterium; assembly: GCA_041916315.1. Classification (GTDB taxonomy): domain Bacteria; phylum Chloroflexota; class Anaerolineae; order Aggregatilineales; family Phototrophicaceae; genus Flexifilum. Next base: position 37,879 of record JAYRZU010000074.1, on the reverse strand, counting down.
GAACAGCGAAGCCAGCTCGATTGTTTCGGCGGCTGGCGTGAGCGAAGATGCCGTCGACGAACTGAACTCGCGCATCGCCCATATCCGCCAGAGCGCGGACAAGGCGCGCAACGAAATCGCGGAACTACACGTGCTGCAATTCCTTTCGGAAACGCGCTACCGCGAACTCAAGCAGCGTTACGGGCAGGTCTTCCAGGCCGACATGGGCGCGGAAGCCTTCTATGAGATTCTCGAACAGATGGACATGGAAAAGCTGTCCGTCGAACTGTGGCACGAAGTCCGCACGACTCGCTCCAAGCAAAAGAAGAAGAAGGCGACTAAGCGTCTGCGCGTCGTCGAATCGCTGCGTAAGAGCGCGAATCGTCCGGAATGGATGATCCTGACCGTGCTGCCGGTCATCCCCCCCGACCTGCGCCCGATGGTGCAGTTGGATGGTGGCCGCTTCGCCACGAGCGATCTCAACGACCTGTATCGCCGCGTCATCAACCGCAACAACCGCCTCAAGCACCTGCTCGAACTCGGCGCACCGGATGTCATCGTGCGCAATGAAAAGCGTATGCTGCAGGAAGCGGTCGACAGCCTGATCGACAACAGCCAGCGCGGCAAGGCGCTCAGCCGCCGGGGTCGCCGCGAACTCAAGTCCCTGAGCGATATGCTCAAGGGTAAGAAGGGTCGTTTCCGCCGCAACCTGCTCGGTAAGCGCGTGGACTACTCCGGTCGTTCGGTCATCGTCATCGGCCCGCGCCTCAAGCTGCATCAGTGCGGTCTGCCCAAGACGATGGCGTTGGAACTCTATCGCCCGTTCGTGATCAGCCAGTTGGTGCGCTACAACTACGCCAGCAATGTCAAGGGCGCTAAGCGCATCATCGAACGTGAACGTCCCGAAGTCTGGGAAGTGCTCGAACAGGTGATCAAAGAACGTCCGGTGCTGCTCAACCGCGCGCCCACCCTGCACCGTCTCGGTATTCAGGCGTTTGAGCCGCAGTTGGTCGAAGGCAAGGCGATCCAGATTCACCCGCTCGTCTGCTCCGCCTTTAATGCGGACTTTGACGGCGACCAGATGGCCGTGCACGTGCCGCTGAGCGAGAAAGCCGTTCAGGAAGCGCGCGAACTGATGCTCAGCACCAAGAACCTGCTCAAGCCCGCGGACGGTCAGCCGATCGTCGGTCCGGCGAAGGACATGGTGCTCGGCATGTACTACCTGACGCTCGACCCCACGGTCGAAGTCGTGACGCGCCCCGACAATGCCGATCAGTTCCGCTCGCGCGAGAACCTGAAAGACCCGAACGTCAAGGTCGGCGTGCCGATGCGCAGCAACGGCTACTATATGCTGAAGGACTTCGATGTCCCCGGCGCGGTGATCTTCGACGACATCAAGGAAACGCAGGACAACGGTCGCGTCAAAATCGTCGAGAAGGCGATGGATCGCACGATCCGCGCGCTGCTCGATGGCGAAGTCGACTGCCTGCTGGCGAATCACTATGACCTGACGCAGGTCATGAAGAAGAAGAAGCTGCAAGGCAAGCTGGTCTTCTCCAACCTGCACGAACGCCGCCACGTCGTTGACATCGACGAAGTTGAATACCTGTACAACATCGGCCTGGTCGAGCTGCACACGCCGATTCTGCTCGGCAACTACTACGATCATCTGCCGCCGCAGGACGAACCCGAACCGTGCACGGTCGGGCGCGCGCTGTTCAACCGCATCCTGCCCGACGAAGTTCGCTTCGTGCAGGAAACGCTCGGCAAGAAGCAGCTGCAAACGCTGGTCGACAAGTGCTACCGCCGCCTCGGCTCGGAACGCACAACCGACATCGTCGACAAGATCAAGGACCTCGGCTTCCACTATGCAACAGTCTCGGGCACGACGATTGCCGTCTCCGACCTGACGATCCCCGATGAACGCGCGGGCATTCTCGCCGAAGCCGAAGGTGTGGTCGACCGTGCGGAACGCGACTTCCGCCGTGGTCTGCTGACCGAGGAAGAACGCTACCAGCGCACGATTGACGTGTGGAACAAGGCGAAGGATCAACTGCAGGACCTGATCCGCGATACCCTGAACCCGTTTGGTCCCATCGCCGTTATGGCGATCTCTGGCTCGACAAAGGGTGGTTTCGGCCCGATCACGCAGTTGGCGGGTATGCGCGGCCTCATGGCTGACCCGTCCGGTCGTATCATCGACCTGCCGATCCGCAGCCACTTCCGCGAAGGTCTGAACGCGCTCGAATACTTCATCTCCACGCACGGCGCGCGTAAGGGTCTCGCCGACACGGCGCTCCGTACCGCGGACGCGGGGTATCTCACCCGCCGTCTGGTCGACGTGGCGCAGGACATGATCATCAACCGCACCGACTGCGGCACCGAAGGCGGCATCTGGATTCGCCGCGCGGACGACATCGCCGGGCAGTCGATTTACGAACGTATCGTCGGGCGCTGCGCCGCTGGCGACATCATTCACCCGGATACGGGCGACCTGATCGTCGCGCGCAACGGCATGATCGACGAAGACGTCGCCGAAGCCATTCAGAACAGCCCGCTGCAGGAAGTGTACGTCCGCAGCCCGCTGACGTGCGCGCTCATTCACGGTATCTGCGCGCTGTGCTATGGTCGTGACCTTGGTCGCGGCGAAATGGTCGAAATCGGGACGGCCGTTGGCATCATCGCCGCGCAGTCCATCGGTGAACCCGGTACGCAGCTCACGCTCCGTACGTTCCACACCGGCGGTACGGCGCAGGCCAGCGGTGACATTACCAGCGGTTTGCCGCGCGTCGAAGAGCTCTTTGAAGCGCGCAAGCGTCCGAAGGGTGAAGCAGTCGTGACCGACATCGGTGGCACGCTGCGCCTGAGCCGTCGCGAAGGCGTGCGTATTGCTACTGTCATCGACAGCGAAGTCTTCAGCGAACAGCACGACATTCTGCCGGGCTGGACGATCAACGCCGCCGACAGCCAGCGCGTCGAAGCGGGCTTCATCCTCGCGCAAGACGAAGATACGGGCGAAAAGATCATCGCCAAGATGGGCGGTACCGTCCACATTGAAGATGATATGCTTTACATTCGCTATGAACGTCGCGAAGAGATGGAATACGAAATCCCGTCGAGCGGGCGTTTGCTCCCCGGCATGGAAGACGGCGCGACCGTCGCCCCCGGTCAGCAGTTGACCGAAGGCGCGAAGAACCCGCACCACATTCTGCGCGTGTTGGGCGGCGAAGCGACCCAGTTGTATCTGCTCTCTGAAGTGCAGAAGGTGTACCGCTCGCAAGGCGTGAACATCGCCGACAAGCACTTCGAAATCATCATCCGCAAGATGCTCTCGCGCGTGCAGATCACTAAGAGCGGCGACAGCAACCTGCTCCCCGGCGAGCTGATTGACCGCTTGCAGTTGATCGACATCAACCAGAAGCTGATGATGGACGGCAAAGACCCGGCAGCCGCCGTTCCGGTGCTGCTCGGCGTGACTAAGGCCGCTCTCAATACCGACAGCTTCCTCTCCGCGTCGAGCTTCCAGCACACCATTCGCGTGCTGGCGGGTGCGGCCATCGAGGGTAAGGAAGACAAGCTGTATGGCTTGAAGGAGAACGTCATCATCGGTAAGCTGATCCCGGCGGGTACGGGCTTCCATACTTATCAGGATCGCGAACTGGTGGCGCCAGTCATTAGCCTCGAAGCGCAGGGCACGCTCGACCACGACGCCGAGTTCATCGACACCGACGACCTCGACGAAGAGGATAGGGGGCGTGGACGCGGCGACCGGGATCGGGACCGCGACCGCGACAACGACGACCACTAGGTCAAACAAACGGGGACGCCTCACAGCGTCCCCTGTTTCAAGCATTTACAAAGGGCGACCCGTTGGGTCGCCCTTTTGTTTAGCGTGGTTTTGACCTATGCCGTCGGCGGCTGGTGCAAGCCGACCTTGTTGCCTTCGGTATCCACGATCTGCGCCATGTAGCCCTGCGGCGCGATATCCAGCTTCGGCATGACCACCTTGCCGCCCGCCGCCTCAACCCGGCTGAGAATGCCATCGAGATCGAACCCGGCGTTCAAGTAGATGACTGCCCCGTTCTCGCTGGGCTGGTACTCCGGCACCAGCACCACCGCGCCGCTCACCGCCTGCTCATCCGCCGGGAAAAAGCCATGCGGAATCTGATTGAACGCGCCACGCCGCAGCGGTTTGCCTAGAATCGTGTCATAGAAGGTGACGGCACGGTCGAAGTTCACAGCGGGGATTTCGAACCAGGTGATTGCGTTATTCATGGTATCTCTCGCTCCTGTATCGTTCAACATCTACAGCCTATCAGGAAGGTGTGACACCATTATGGCAACAGCGATTCAGATGCTTTTGTAGGTTTCTAAAATAGCGGCGGCGGTCTGCTGAATCCGTTCACGCAGGCTGGCTGGTTCCAGCACCCGCACCTGCGCCCCCCACCCCAACAGCCATTGGAAGAGATCGTCATCGCGGCGCGTCTTGAAGGTCATGACGACACCGTCAGGTTGCTCAACTTCGTCAACCAGATAGAATGGCTGCTCTTCACGTACCCAATGCACGATCTCCTTGCGGAACACGGCCCGCACGGTGGTCGGCAAGTCGAAGTTTTTCTGAACCAGCTCGAAGCCCTCAGGGCGTTCAAACGACTTGCTGAGCACGCTCAGTTGGCGAATACGGTCGAGGCGAAAGTGACGGATGTCCTGCCGCAGGTAGCAGTAGGCGACCAAACTCCAAGCCTGTCCGTAGAAAACGATGCCATAGGGATCGACCTCCCGAAACGTGCGCTCTCCCGCGGTCCCACCACCGCTTTTGGCATGATAGTGAATGCGAATCGTCTTGCGTTGGACAATGGCTCGGCGCAGTTGCTGCAGTACGAGCTTCTGCTGCGGGTCGTTGGTTTGGTTCACGGCGACAAATCGCATGGACTTCTGCAAGTCGCGCACTTGATCGCGTAAGCGGTCGCTCAACACCGCGCCAATTTTGCTTTCGGCGCTGCGCGCCGCGGCTCGATACTCCGCGTCAAAGTTCTGCGCCATGAAATCTGCACCCAGCAGCAGAATGATCGCTTCGTCAGCAGTGAAGCGCACCGGTGGCAGAAAGTACCCCTCAGCCAGCGAGTAGCCCTGCCCCGGCACGGCGATAATCGGCACGCCCGTCTCCGAGAGTGCCTGAATATCGCGATAGATCGACCGCTTGCTGACCTCAAACGTCGCCGCGAGGTCTTCGGCGCGTAAACAGCCTTTAGCCTGCAGTTCGATGACAATCGCCAGCAAACGGTCGACGCGGTTCATAAGCTAGCTGCAATCGTAGGTCGGCAGATTCACTTCCGGGCGCACCGCATCGTAGAGCATCCAGTAGAGCGGGCGTTCAGTGGTGTCCGTACTTTGTGGGTTGACCTGACACGCCGTCCCTGGCACGACAATGCTGTAGGCGGCGCGTTCGTCACCGTTTTCGATCATGCCGAGCAGGGTCGCAAAGTTGAGATTCCACAGGAACATTATGCCGATATCACCCCGGCTCTGCGCGATCTCAAAGGCGCGAATGGTGTAATTGCCCTGCGCCCAGCGGTCATTGAAGTCCATCCAACCTTCGCTAGCGGGGCGAGCACTCGGGAAACCGTCCCACGTCGCCCACCCAAACTCCGTGCCCCACATCGGGACACTTGCGTGGTTGTTCTCAGTCATAATCTGGCGATAGTCGCGCAAATTATCTGCGAAGAAGAAGTGCGGATCGTCGTCCCAACCGCGCGTGCCACAGCATGTGGCATCGGGCGCATTCCCCCAGCTGTACGGGTGTACGCCAACGGAAATATCCGGATAGTTGCTCAAGCCCGCCGCATACATCTGCCGCAAATACTCGCGGTCGTCCACCGAGCCGTCGGTATTCCCGGTTGGCGCTAAACCTGCCGTGACAATGCCCAACGACGGCGAGTACGCGCGTACGGCTTGATACGCGGGCGCAAAGAGCTGCATATACCCCGCCCCGCTGAAGGGCAAGTTCCCGCGCCATTCGCGGATGAGATTCGGCTCGTTCCAGATTTCCACAGCGTCAATCGAACCGCCAACCTGCCGCAGCAGCAGCGACAGGAAGTTCGCGAACGCCTGCGGATCATCGGGCGGACCGTCTTCCTGCACGTTCGCGCGCGCCCAATTCGGCGCTTTGACCACGCTCAACAGAATGTTGAACTGGCGGCGATCCGCATCTTCGATATACAGTTGGACTCGTTGGAAGAACGGGCTGATGTCGTCGGGACCATTCGGCTGCATGTCTTCCCACGGGATTTGCAGTTTGATCCATTTGACGCCCAGGTGCTCTCCAAGGCGGTACATGACATTATCCCAGTCCGCCTGTTCAAGATTGCTGTCAATCTGAATCCCCATCCGGTTCGGATCAAGGTTGGGGAGCGCAGCGGTCGTCTGTGGGGTTGCGGCAACCGTGCCAGGAGCCACCGTGACCGCCGGATCGGGCGTATTGGTAACCATCGGAGTGAGGGTCGGCGGCTCGTAACCGGGACCGATGACGGGGCCTCTCAGTGTGATGGCAGGACGCGGTGTGGGAGTCGCCCCCTGCGCAAAAGTCAAGCTTGCCGATGCGCCCAGAACCAATAGGGCGAACAACGTGATCATGGAGTTTATCAGTCGTTTCATCATGCCGACGATCCTAACATATCCGCCAGAAGCAAACCATAGCCGCTTTTTTCGCTCAGATTGTGGTATAATAAGAACACATGTTCATTTGACAAGCGTGCAGTTGTTCCCTAGAATGATGCGCCTTACGCCGAAAGTAGCACAGGAAAACGTATGACATTAGGTCTCGTGCGCCAGGTTAACATCGGTCAGGAAATGCGTAGCGCCTACCTTGATTACGCCATGAGCGTGATTGTGTCGCGCGCGCTGCCTGATGCTCGTGACGGGCTCAAACCCGTGCATCGCCGCATCCTCTACGCCATGTATGACATGGGGATGCGCGCCGATACACCCTTCAAGAAATGCGCCCGTATCGTCGGCGAAGTCCTCGGTAAATATCATCCGCACGGCGACGTCGCGGTGTATGAAACGCTGGTCCGTCTCGCGCAGGACTTTTCCATGCGCTACCCCCTGATCGACGGTCAGGGTAACTTCGGCAGCATCGACGGCGACGGCGCCGCGGCCATGCGTTATACCGAAGCGCGCATGACCCAAATGGGTGAAGAACTGCTCGTTGACATTGATAAGAACACCGTCGATTTCGTCGATAACTTTGACGGCACGCTGCAAGAACCGGCTGTGCTGCCTTCAAGCATTCCCAATTTGCTCGTCAATGGTTCGTCCGGCATCGCCGTTGGCATGTCGACCAATATCCCGCCGCACAACCTCGGCGAAGTCTGCGACGCCCTCGTCTACATGCTCGCCCAATGGGACAAACTCGAAGACATCGGCGTCGAAGACCTGATGCGTTTCGTCAAAGGGCCAGATTTCCCCACGGGCGGACTGGTCTACCGCCACATCGACGACACCGAAAACGGCGAAGACTCCCTCATCGGTGCGTATGCGACCGGGCGCGGCAAAATCACCATGCGCGCCAAAATTCACATCGAAGACATGGGGCGCGGCAAGTCGCGCATCATCGTGAGCGAACTGCCCTACCAGACCAACAAAGCAGCGCTGGTCGAACGCATCGCCTATCTCGTGCGTGAAGGCAAGCTCGAAGGCATCGCCGATCTGCGCGACGAATCTGACCGGCAGGGTCTGCGCCTCGCCATCGAACTGCAGCGCGGCACGGAAGCCGCCCCGATTATCAGCAGTCTGTTCAAACTGACGCCGCTGCAAGAGACGTTCAGCATCATCATGCTGGCGCTTGTCAACGGCGAACCGCGTTTCCTGACGCTCAAGCAGGCGCTCAAAGTCTACCTCGATCATCGGCTGGAAGTTGTGCGCCGTCGCAGCGAATATGACCTGAACCGTGCCAAAGAACGTGCCCACATCCTCGAAGGGCTGCTCAAAGCGCTCGACGCGCTTGATGAAGTCATCGCGACCATTCGCAAGTCGCGCAATGCTGACACGGCGCGCAACAACCTGATGAGCTTGCTGCGGATCAGCGAAGTTCAGGCACAGGCCATCCTCGACATGCAGCTCCGCCGCCTCGCCGCGCTGGAACGCAAGAAGATCGAAGAGGAATACGAGGAAAAGGTCAAGCTGATTAAGCATCTGGAAGGCGTGCTCGCCAGCCCCCAGAAGATGCGTGATGTGATCGTTGAAGAACTGCGCACGATTAAGAGTGCCTACAATGACCCGCGCCGCACGATCATCGTGGACAGCGCCGCGACGCGCCAGATCACGACCGAATCGCTGCTCATGCCGCAAGAAGAGACTTGGGTCACCCTCACTACAGCAGACAAGATCGGTCGCAGCTTCGAAAACACACCGCCCAAGGTGACAGGTGACGTCAGCGACCCACCGCGCTTTATCCTGCAAACCGATTCGACGCAGATCATTTACCTCTTCTCGACGCGCGGCCAATGTGCCACCATCCCCGTGCATCAGCTCCCGCAGGTGCATGACCCGGCGGAAGGCGTGCTCTACAAAGATCTGTGCGGGTTCAAAAACGGCGAGAAAGTCGCAACCATGCTCACGCTGCCTGCCGATGCCGAAGACGGCTTCCTGCTGATGGCGACGGAAGCGGGCGAAGTCAAACGCCTCAAGCTGGCAGATTTGCCCGGCATGACCGCGAATGTCTTCAAAGCAATGGACCTGGAAGCAGAGGATAACCTGCTCAACGTGCTCGTGACCAACGGCGAGTGCGAAATCGTGCTGACCACCTATCAGGCGCAGGCCATTCGCTTCAAAGAGAGTGATGTGCGTCCAACGGGTCTCGGCGCGGGCGGCATGCGCGGCGTTAAGCTCGCGGAACAGCGTGACCGGGTGGTCGCGGCAGCCGTGGCGCGCGCTGACCTGCACCTGTGGACGATCACCGACGACGGCATTGCGAAGAGTTCTCCGCTCAGTGAATACCCGATACAGGGACGCGCAGGCAGCGGCGTCGTCACCATGAAGCTGCCCAAAGACAGCGGAGGCGTCGCGGCATCGGTCATCGCCCACATGGATGATCATGTCATCGTACTGACCAACAAGAACCGTCCTAAAGATATGCGTGTCAGCCTTGCCCCAAGCGGACGGCGGGACAAGCGTGGGGATATTGTGATCTCATTGGGAGCCAAAGAGCAGGTCGTCGCGGCACTCATGCCGCAGCACAAAGAGGATGCGGTCCCGCAAGCTGCACCCGAACCCACCACTTAGGCAGGAACAGCTCGCGGGCATCGAGTTTAAACGCGCAGCGATTCACCAAATGCTTGCAGGCTGGGGAGTAGGTCCCCGGCCTGTGTTCGCGCCAACTCCGCTTTGAGATTGTCCAGACACTGCCGCGCTTCGGCGGGCATATTCAACCCCGAGTACAAACGCACCACACTTTCGACAATGTCCTGCCGTGTCCGCTGCATCGTTGTCGCGCGCAGATAAAACTGGAGCGCCCGCCGATCATCACCGCGGTCCTGCACCACGCGCCCCAAAGCGGCCAGCGCCTCACAGAAGGTCATCCGCATGTTGGCACGGCGCGGCTTGACCCATTCGAAATGCAGCGGGCTGAGGAATTCGCCGTGATACAGCGACAGCGCCTGCATCAGCATCACTTCGGCTTCATCCGGTGAGGCCACCAGCGCGTCCTGAACCAGCAGATTGAACAGCGACACGTCGTAGCTCAGCTGGAGGTGCGGCGCGATATGATAGTAACCGGATCCGTACATCGTCAAATCCGTTTGCAGCACTTCATTGATCTTGCGTTTGGTGACATGGAACACATTCGTCGCCTCCCTGACCGGGAGATTCGGCCAAAAGGTTTCGAAGATTTCCTGCCGGGTAACCATGCCGCGATCTATCAGGTAAAAGAACAGAGCGCGCGGCAAAACGCCGTCCCAGTTCTGGACCAAGCGCCCGTCCACAAACACGCGCCCTGCCCCGAGCGCATACACTTCCAACAACTTCGTCGGATTATTCAAACGCTGGGAATAATCCCACAACATCGCCTCTTCGGCCACCGGCACGAGCGCCGTCAGCGGACGCAATGCCGCATCTTGCAGCAGCTTGAGCGGCAGGTGGCGGGTGAGTAGATAGATCCGCGCCGTGGGCACTGCCGTGGACAGGCGACGCAAAAACTCCACCAAGGCGTCGGCGTCGGCTCGGTCGCACTCGTCGAGGACGATCATACCCTCGTCAAGGTCGACCTGCTCTGCCCGCGCACCGTCAAACTGAGCCCACAGGTCATCGCTCAGCAGGGCCGCACCATGAAAACGGACGTAGATAAACCCGTCGCCGAGGCGCTGCATGAGCGTGTGCTGTGGGACAAAGTTGGGGTGGACAACAATGAGCCTGACATCTGAACGGAGTTCACTCAGTTGTCGGGCGGCAAGTGTTTGAGGCGATGTGAGCATCCTTGCCCCCAAAAGTGTAGGATCTAGAGATAGGATTGGCTCAAGTCGGCTCTAGGCACGGCTTGAACATATTCTATTCTACTACATACAGTCGAGGAAATGCTCACAAATTAACTCAATTGAGTCAGGAATACGGCATGATGATCGGCTAGATCGTGCTGCGACGCCGGGCGTCGGTGACGCTCGGAATGTTTTCCAGACGGGTGAGGATGCGCGTCAGCTGCTGTAAGCTGTTCAATTCGATAGTTAGATGGAAGGTCGCGATATTGTGCCGTGTGTTGACAATTACCGTCGACATATTGACGCGCTCATCGGCAAACATGGTGCTGATGTCGCGCATCAAGCCTTCGCGATCATACGCGATGATCTCGACCGGGACGCTGTAGCGCTGTTCGGCACTTTGCCGTCCCCAGGCCACTTCGATCAACCGATCCGTCTCGTGCGCCACGTTGACGCAGTCCGAGCGATGCACAGTCACCCCGCGCCCGCGCGTGACAAACCCGACGATTTTGTCGCCGGGCATAGGGTTACAGCAGCGCCCCATGTTCACCAGCAGGCCGCCCGTCCCCATGATATTCACCCCATTGGAGACGTCAAGCGAGAGCGTCGGTGCCTTCGCTTTGAGCTGCGTGCGTTCGAGTTCTTCCTGTTCGCGGCGTTCGATTTCGAGAATCTTGTTGGCAATCTGCCCGCCGTTGATGTCGCCTGCGCCCACATTCGCCAGAAAGTCGTCGAGCTTCTCGTAGCCAAACCACTTAGCCACCGTTTCAAAGGGGGTCACATCCAGCACGCCGAGGCGCTTCATCTCGCGTTCCAGCACCTCGCGCCCAGACAGAATGTTCTTATCGCGATTCTGCTTGCGGAACCAGTAGCGGATCTTCTCACGAGCGCGCGCCGTCGTCACAAAGCCGAGGTTCGGGTTCAACCAGTCGAGACTAGGCCCCCCGCGCTTCGAGACGATGATTTCGACCTGATCGCCCGTCTTCAGCATGTAATTCAGACTGACCAGCTTGCCGTGTACCTTCGCGCCGCGGCAGCGATGCCCGATGTCGGTGTGGATGTAGTAGGCAAAATCGACCGGCGTCGCGCCCTTGGGCATATCGACGATATCGCCCTTCGGCGTGAAAGCATACACGCGATCCTGAAAAACCTCGGTCTTCATCGTGTCGACGAACGAGGCGGCATCTTCAGTGTCGCGGCCAAATTCCATCAGGCGGCGTAGAAAAGCGATGCGCCGCTCGAAAGCATCGTCATGGCTGCGGCTCGTGCCTTCTTTATAGCGCCAGTGCGCCGCGATCCCGTACTCGGCGTGTTCGTGCATCTCTTTGGTGCGAATTTGCACTTCGACGGTCTTGCCGTTCGAGTCGAGCACGGCGGTGTGCAGGCTCTGGTAAAAATTGTCCTTCGGCGCCGCAATATAGTCGTCAAATTCGTTGGGAATCGGGCGCCAGAGGTTATGTACCACGCCGAGCACAATGTAGCACTCTGGCTTGGTCTCGACGATCACGCGCACCGCGCGCACATCATAGATCTGATCGAACGGCAGGCCTTTGCGATCCATCTTCTTGAAGATGCTGTAGATGTGCTTCGGGCGCGCGCTGATAATCGGGTTGTGAATGCCGTACTGCACGAGTTCTTTGCGCAGCGCGTCAATGATGCGATTGAGGTACGCTTCGCGGTCGGCGCGGCGCTCGTCAATACTGCTGGCGATCTGCCGATAGGCCTCCGAGTCCAGATAGCGGAAGCTGAGGTCCTCCAGCTCCCACTTGATTTGCCAGATGCCAAGGCGGTTGGCCAGCGGCGCGAAGATATCGAGCGTCTCCTGCGCGATTACACGCTGTTTGTCGGGCGACATATAGCCGAGCGTGCGCATGTTGTGCAAACGATCCGCCAGTTTGACGAGCACGACGCGCACATCGTCCCCCATTGCGAGCGCCATCTTGCGGATGTATTCCATCTCGCGGTCGACGCTGCGGCTTTTCTTCTCTTCCGACTTGATCGGGAGCTTCTTGAGCTTCGTCACCCCTTCGACAATTGCGGCGATGTTCGAGCCAAACTCAACGCGCAGTTCTTCGGTCGTGACGTTGGTATCTTCGACCACATCGTGCATGAGCGCGGCGGCGATCGCCTCTGCGTCCAGCTTCATCTCAGCCAGGATGTGCGCGACCGCCACACAATGTGTGAAATACGGCTCGCCGGACTTGCGAAATTGACCCGCGTGCGCCGTTTCGGCCTTGAAGTAGGCGCGTTCGATCAACGCCCGATCATTCGGCGTGAGATCCGGCAGCAAGTCGATGAGCGACTGCAAATCCATAGTGAGTACGGGGGTCTGATTCATACGCGCCAACCTTGCTTTAAGATTATTTTAGCCATTTTACCTCAAATCTTCATTAGACGAGCCGAATCAGGTGAGCATTTGTGCTATAATTCCGGGGCATTGGATGGGAGAGACTGTTTTGCCCGAACTTCTGTCTGTCGAATCTGCTGTCACCCGCATTCTAGAATCGTTCCGCCCCCTGCCCGTCGAACATGTTGATTTAGTCGAGAGTTTGGGTCGCGTACTTGGTGCCGATGTCCGGGCGTCCTTCGATGCGCCGCCGTTCGCCAATTCCAGCATGGATGGCTTTGCCGTGATCGCGCAGGATACGCAAGGCGCGGAACGGGAGCAGCCCGCGCGCCTGCGTGTCGTCGCCGACATTCCCGCTGGCACTATGCCCACGCGCGCCCTGCTGGCGGGTGAGGCCGCGCGCATCATGACTGGTGCGCCGCTGCCCGAAGGCGCGAACGCGGTCGTTCCCGTCGAGCAAACCGATCAAAACTGGCGTTCCGGCGAAAATCCGCCGCTCTCCGCCTTTGTCAGCATCTACCAGATCGTCAATCCTGGCGCTTATGTGCGCCCACGTGGTGAAGACTTCTTCACTGGCGACACAGTGCTGCCCGCCCTTACGCCCATTCGCCCGCAAGAGCTCGGCGTGCTGGCGGCGCTCGGCTGTCACCGCGTCCCAGTCATCCGCCAACCGCGCGTCGTGATTTTGAGCACGGGGGATGAGCTGCTCGACGTGGATCAGCCGCTCGCGCCCGGAAAGATCCGCGATGCGAACGGCTACACGCTCTACGGGTTGGTCAAGGCTTATGGCGGTGTGCCCATCCGCCTGCCGATCATTCGCGACACACTCGCCGACGCGCGCGCGCGCTTTCAGGAAGCTCTCGCCATACAGCCCGATATCATTTTGAGTTCGGCAGGTGTCTCCGTCGGTGCCTTTGATGTGGTGCGGGCGGTCGTCGAAGAGCTCGGGGCGATCAATTTCTGGCGCGTGAACTTGCGCCCCGGCAAACCGCTCGCTTTTGGACACGTCGGCGGCGTGCCGTTCTTCGGTCTGCCCGGCAATCCGGTTTCAGCGATGGTCACCTTTGACGTGTTTGTGCGCCCCGCCCTGCTCCGGCTCACCGAGCAACCGGACGCCGTCCCGACGATCACAGCCGTGCTCGGGGAAGATACACCGTCCGACGGCCGCCGCAGTTATCTGCGCGTCAAACTGCGCCGTGACGGCGACAACTGGGTCGCGACCATGACCGGAACACAAAGTTCAGGCGCGCTCACATCGATGGTGAAGGCTGATGGCATCATCATCATCCCAGAGGGAGTTACGTTGGCCCGCGCAGGCGACCGATTTGCCGTGCGCCTGCTTCGCGATATTCACTAGAGAGGATTTCATGGCTACCGTCGAAATGACCGCATCTCAGGGGAAAGACAGTCGCACGTTACGCAGAATCAGCCTCGTCATACTCGTGATTGCGCTGTTTGTGACCGGGTATTTAGCTTACACCAAAGCCACAAATACCCAGGTTGCCTGCCTGGAAGGTGCGAACATCAGCTGCGACTCGGTCAGCAGCAGCATTTACGCCTATTTTCCGCGCGGGACAGGCATTCCCGTCGCCTACCTCGGCTTTTTGACCTGGCTGGTGATCGCCGCGCTCCTGCTGCTCGAAAACCGCATCGGCTTCTTGCGCGAATATGGCGCCGTGCTGCTGCTCGGCATCGCCGTGTTCGGCTTCCTCTTCCACAGTTATCTCACCTACACCTCGATTGTCTTTGTCGGCGCGATTTGCCCGTGGTGCATCGGGGCACACGTGCTGATGACCGTCCTGTTGATCGTGCAAGGCATTCGCACCTATCGGCAGTTCTTCGCCCGCTAGAATCAAAAAGGGGTGAGTCAGCGTGCGCTGAACTCACCCCTTTTGCGTCCTGAAGCTGCGGCGTACTTACTGAGCGACCACCGGCGCGAGCCAGTACTGGTTCGCCCCATAGATGCTGCTCTTCTGGCTTTCCGTCGCCCAACCGACCAGACCATTACCGTAATCGATCTGGAAGTAGACCAGCCCATTTACGCAGGTCGGCCCATCGAGCACCGTGAAGGTCGCCGGAGCATAGACGACGCGGAAGCCCACGCCGCCGGGGGTAGCGCGCAGCGTGCTGAAGCGCTGAGCGATTTCGCCCTGCTGACCGATGACGAGTTGCGGAGCCAGCGAAGCACCGCACGGATCAACCGGGACAGGCGTGTTCGTCGGAACCACAACATACGGTTCCAACCAATACAGATTAGCACCATACTGGCTGGTAACCTGGCTCTCATTCGCCCAACCAACAATGCCGTTGCCATAGTCCACGCGGAAGTAGATCAGGTTATTCACGCATTGAGGACCATCGACGACGGTGAAGACCGAACCGGCCGGCATCACGCGGAACGCGGGACCACCAGGCGCATTGCGGAGGCTGCTGAACTGACGAGCGACGCGACCGGTATCACCAATCACGAGGCGGGGAGCGAGCGAGCCGACACAACCCTGATTGAGCGTCGATTCAGCGGAAGCGGCGGTGTCCGCTGCGAACGCCGGCGCAACCATCAGCATGGCCATGCCCACGAGCAGCAGCGTTACCAGAAGGGTCTTTCTCATAAAATTCCTCCAAGGGTGCTAATCGAAAAATAAAAGGCGGAACCGCCGTGCACGAGGGGGCGCTTCCTCTTTACGAAAGTATACCATTACTCAGTAATTTTGGACTACAGCTAAGAGGGGGAATTTAAGAAAAGAGGCGAAAGTAATGAAGATTAACTTTCGCCTCTAGTGACTAACGTCGGCTCCCGCGCAGCGTCCGCTCGAAAATGTCTTCCATCTCGCGTTCGCGCTTGCGCTTCTGGTCTCCGCGCTTGCCCTTCTTGCCGCCGCGACCTTCGCGTTCGGGCAGTGCCTGACCGTTCGCTTCCATCGCGCGGCGCAGCGCCACTTCCATCGCCGTCGGCACGTATTCTTCTTCTTCGTCGGGGATAGCCACGGTCTTCGCCGAGGGTTCCGGCGGCATTTCCAGCGCCTTAAGGCTCAGGTCAATGCGCTTCTTCTTCTTGTTGACCTTGATGATCTGGGCGCGCACGTCATCACCCACCTTGACAACGTCCGAGGGCGAATTGACGTAGCCGCTGGCCAGTTCGGAGACGTGGATCATGCCGGGGCGTTCTGCGCCAATTTCCACGAACACACCAAACTTCTCCAGACGCACAACCTTGCCCATCACCACCGTGCCTTCGCGCACGTCATCCCACGACATCATCGGAGGCTTGACGAGCGACAGCGCAATGCGGCGATTTTCGAGATCCACCTTGAGGACGTAGACGGGAACTTCTTCCCCCGTTTTCACCACATCTTCAACGTTGCGGACGTTCGGCTTGCCGAGCTGCGAAATGTGCAGCAGGCCGTCGACCCCGATACCGATGTCGACGAACGCGCCGTACAGCTCAATGCGCTTAATCGTCCCCTTCAGTTCCATGCTTGTACGCAGTTCTTCAATCGAACTGGGTTTGTTTACCGTAGTTTCTTGCGTCATATCGCTCCCCTAGAACTCACGTTGTTTGTGTTTAACATCACCCGCCGGTAGCCGTCGGTGTTAATGTGATCGCCGGTGTAACTTCAAAGTCTTCGTTGGTCTCGCTGTACTGCTCAAACGAGCCATACCCTTCCCACGCATGCAGCGACGTCGTATTGATCAGCAGTTCCATTTGCGACGGCACCACATACAAAGTCGCAAACACTTCACTGGTTTCACTGATCGTGCCCGTCGCGCCTGCCGAGAAGACATAGATCACCATGTCCCGCTCTGGGTAGATGATATTGAGCGCCGCTTGATCGTCGGTGAACGGACTGCCGACCACGTAGGTCGGTTCACCGTAACGGTCAATGACGTCACCGAGAGTCATGGTCGGCGCAACGCGGAGCAGCAGCACCGAGACCGTTTCGCCATCGTCGCTGAACATCTGGCAGCAGGCAGAACCACCCTTTTGATTCCATTCGGCGAGCGCAGCATTGCTGTTATCGTCCGTCTGCGTATTCAAATTCTCGATGGTGGTGTCGTCTTCCAGAATGGTGAGCGCATCGCTCCACGTCGTCTCACCGGGGGTAATACCACGCCAGCATGGAGCTTCGCACGGTTCTCCCGAAACCAAACTCGTATCTTGCAGCATATTTGGATCACGAAGTTCAGGGGGTGGCGCACAGGCGGCAAACAACAATACCAGAGCCAACAGCCCCGGCAACATGAAGCGAAGTTTCATTGGCAAGACACTTTCATCACGAAGCCTGAAAACGGCAGAATATTGACCGGAGCAGCGGGATGCTGCCCCGGCAGAGTTTGTTCGTGCTTGGCTACTGCGAAAGGGTGAGCGTATACGTTCCCGTTGTGCCACCGTACAGCGCACCGAAGTGAGTGGCTATGATAATATATTGTCCGCTCTCTGGCAAGGTGAGATCAGCGATTAGCGAATTTGTATTCTCACCGGCCACCGCGTCGTCGTTTTCAGCGACGAGGATGCCGCTCGGGCCGATCAAATACAGCGTCGGATCGAGCGTGCCGGACGTGTTGTTCATGCTGATCGAGACCTGCGACCCCGCATCCGCCGAGAACACATACAGATCGAACTTGTTGTCGAACGTGATGCTGCCGTTGCGCGGTTCGGTCGCACTGATCGGTAGCGCGTTCTCCAGTTCGGACTGATAGTTCAACGAGTCGATGCCCGTAATAATGCCGCCTTCGCTCGGAAGTGCCGTGCCGTCGGCCTGAATGGTGAAGCTCGTCAGGTAGCGGTCACCGACCAGCGGCTGCGCGGTATCGCTGAAGATTTCGCGACCATTGTAGGTCACATACAGGTTGAACGAGACCGGCGCGGGATCATTGCATTCATTCTGGAACCAGACTTCCACCTCATACGAGCCGGGGCGCGGCGGGGTGTTGGTCGGCCAGTAGATATAGGAGAACGGCGTACCCGTCGGGACAGTGCAGTTGACATTACCCGCTGCCGCCAGCGTACCGCCGCTGCGAATGGTCGGCGTGTCATCGAACACCGCGTTCCCCGACGAGTCGCGGACGAGGAGCTGCAGATCGGCGTTGGTATTCCACAGCAGGCGCACTTCCAGCAGACCGCGCGGCAGGTTCAGGAACGCTTCCGGCAGGTCGGTCGCCTGCGTGTTGAGCGACAGCGTGTACGCGCCTTCCGTCCCACCGAGCGCCTTTGCATAGCGCGACGCGACGATGGTGTAGTCGCCCGCGGCAGGCAGCAGCGCATTGCTGATCAGCGAGTCGGTCGCGCCGACGCCGAGGTCGTCATTCGTGCCGATGATGTTCCCCGCTGCATCGAGCAGGAACAGGAACGGATCAAGGCTGCCCGTGTCCGCATTCATCGAAATCGTGACGAGGTCGTTGGCCGCCGCGCTAAAGCGATACGCTTGATACGGCTGGTTCGTCGTGATCTGTCCGTTGACGAAGGCGCCGAGTTCAATCGGCTGCGCGCCTGCGATGATCTCCGCCGCTGAAGCGGGTAGATCGTCGGAGACAACACCACGCAGCGGGTTGATCGTGCCGCTGCCATCACCCGCAATGCGGAAGCTGCCCACGAACGTTTGCGTCGGCAGGAGCGTCGCTTCGATGGGCGTGAGCGCCACGCCGTCAATCG
The DNA here is from genome assembly GCA_041916315.1 of Anaerolineae bacterium. Taxonomy (GTDB): domain Bacteria; phylum Chloroflexota; class Anaerolineae; order Aggregatilineales; family Phototrophicaceae; genus Flexifilum. Next base: position 19,434 of record JAYRZU010000074.1, on the reverse strand, counting down.
TCGGCGTGACCGTGAACGTGACCGGGTTATTGCCCGCGCACGATTCCTGGAAGTAGACGATCACTTCGTAACTGCCCGTCGGCACACCGCCCGGCGACCACGTCGCGGTTTCAGTCGGCGACTGCGCCGTCGTGACTTCGCAACCCTGATTAATGTTGGCACTCAACGCGCCGCCGCTGACGACCGTGGGCGTCTCCCAGTACAGCGAACCACCGACCGGATCACGAACTTCGAGGTCGAGATCATCGGTCGAATTCCACGTTAGGCTGATCTGCATCCCGCTCGTCGTCACAACCTGCCCAAAATCGAGCGTTGCTTCGGCGGTAGCGGGCTGCTCACCCGTCGCTTCCGGCGTCACAGCCTCAGCGGTCGGTTCAGCCGTCGCTGCTGGCTGCGTCCCTGCGGCTTCCAGCGTGAGCGCCAGCGTAAAAGTAACTTCGCTCACCGACTGCACTCCGCCCGCCTTGAAGACGGTGACATAGTACAGGCCATCGGCTGGCAGTGTGATGCCCGACAATGTGCTCGTCCCGGTCACTTCGGTGTCGACCACCTGCGCCAGCGCATTCCCCGATGCGTCCGTCAGAATGAGCGCGAGCGGCACACCTATTTCATTCGACGCCAGCACGGACAGCACCTGATTCGCCTGCCCTTCCAGCGTATACACTTGCACGATCGCGTTTTCATTCAGGATGCCCGTGACGGGCGTCCCCGGCGCCAGGACGCGCCCGCCATCTTGCGCCAGCGCTGGCAATGTCACCAGCAGTAGCAGCGCAATCAACGGGAGCAGACGCGCAATTTTACTCAGCATGGAGTATTCCTCCTTCGCGAATGGTTAGCGAGGTTAGTTTAGCTGATTGCTTGGGCATATGCTACGTTCAACCTGACGCTTCCGCTACGTTCGTCGGCTGAGCGTCAGGTTCGCGTGGGGTTAGATCGACGAAATTGGTCGTCCCTTCCACCACGTTGACGATCTGTGAGATGCGTTCGCCTTCAACATTGGCGATGACTTCCACCCGCCCCACGGGCACATCCCCCACCACGAAATTCTCATCCCAGATGGGATCCGCGTTCACGTCGATGCTCGTACCTTCGTAGATATACGTCGCCGTGGTATCAATTGTCAGCCCGGTCGCATACGAGCGAACGGTGATGTCGACGTCATCCAGCAGGTTGCCGCTGCGATCCGTCAGCCGCCCGGCAATTACGCCCGTACCCACATACGGCACCATCCACAGCACCGGGTTGACCGATGCGCCGTAGATGTTTTCGCCATAGCGCACTTCAAAGTGCACGTGCGGCCCGGTCACACGACCGGAATTGCCGACTAACCCAATGGCGTCGCCTGCATTCACGCGCTGACCGCTGAAGACCAGCACTGCCGAGAGGTGGGCGTAAAGGGTGTAGAGCGGTTGCCCATCATAGCCGAAGTCATGCTCAATCAGCACGACATTGCCGTAGGACGAGGTACTCTGGAAGCCCGGCCCCGCCCACGCGATCATGCCTGATCCGGCAGCGCGCACCGTTTGCCCGATGTCGTTCGGCATGTCGATGCCTGTGTGAATGCGCCACGCATTTTCGGGTCCATCCGAGCCATACGGATAGTAGAAGAGACCGCGATTGGTCGCATTCGAATCGACCGGGCGCAGGAAATAGTAGTGGTCACGCCCCAACGGATCACGCGAGAGCGGCGGAATCAGCGGCGGCGGCTGCCATTGAACGGCGGCGCGCGTCACCGCAATCGAGGTGAGCGGAATCTCTGTAGCGACGAGTTGGGGCGTCAACACGGGGCGCGTCGGCGTGGCAGGCACGCTGAACTGCTCTGCCGCCTGACCGCCGAGTTCACTGGCGGTGATCGGCGTACTCCCTAAACTGACGGGTGCGACGGTCGGCGGGACAAACTCGCCTGTCGGGATCGCTACGGTGGGCAGCGGCGTACTGTCTTCGCCAAATCCTGCTTCAAGGATTTGTTCCCACGCATTGACAGCTTCGGTCGGGGCGCTTTGCGTGGGCACGATGACGCGCAGTTCGGGCGCGGGCTGCGCATTCGACCACAGCAGAAAGATAAAGCCGCCCACCACAAGCAAGACGAGGACGAAGGCCGTCACACCACTGCGCTGCATCGCCTACCCTTCCTGCGTCGGCACGACTGGAGCGGGCGTGGCAGTCGGCACGAAGCCGCCCAACTGCGACTCCGCGTAGATTTCGCGCAGTGCCTCGTAAAGACTCAACCCATCCGCCTGATTGAACAACCAATAGTTAATCGTCGAGGCGTTGGCGCGCCAATCGTCGCCAGCCGCCATCCGGTTCCAGCCGTAATCAACGGCGAGTTCGGTCAAATCGATGTAGTAGCCTTCCGGCATGACCGATTTCAAGCGGCCACCCTGATCATAGGCTTCGACATCGCCCTGCGTGCGGCTGGCGAAATCCCACGGCATATGCCGCAGCGGTTCGCCCAACTGACCGGACTGTGCGTCATCGGACACGCGCACGTAGACGCGCCAGTAGGTATTCACGCCGACATCCTCGCGCACGACTTCAATCGGCGGCGGGAAGCCAACAATCGCATTGCGGGTAATCCCGAACGCGCGCCCGGTCTGCAGCCAGTTCGGTCGTGGTTCGCCGGGCTGCGGCGGGCGGGTGATTTCCCAGAAGGCATCGTCCAATCGACCGAGGAAGTCAATGCCTGCCGACTCAGCCACTTGTTCGCGCAGCGCAATGAACGAGTCGTTCACCCGGTCGCTCAACACAGCGGTTTCGACCGACACGCCGCCAATCGTGTTCAGGCGGTACGGCGGATCCGCGTTCAAGCGTTCTTCCTGTTCAATGTAGAGCGGCTCGGTCACCGCGAGCGGCAGACCGCCCGCATTGACCATTGTTTGCGGCAGCGCGGTCAACGTCCATGAGAGCGAGGTCGCGCCAGCCTGCGCCGGAATGATCGCCGTGCTCACGCCCGACCCAGCGAAAGGCGTCACTACCAACTGCGTCCCGTCAATCGAATCGACGGCCGCGACCAGGCTGCTGCCATCCGGCGACCACGCGGGCGCGCGTCCCGGTGCAATCACCTGCGCGCCACCGGAGCCATCAGCGCTCGTAACGAAGACCTTCTCCAGGCCCACATCGAACGCGCTGTAGGCGATCCGGTCGCCATCGGGACTCCATGCTGGATGATCTTCCTGCCGGGTGGGTGTCTGCGTCAGGTTGACGACGCTCTGATCATCGAGCGAGAACGAGTAAATGTCCTGATTGCCGTCGCGCCATGAGACAAAGACAATATGGCGGCCATCATCGCTTTGCGGCGACCACACTGGCGAGAAATCCGGCGCATCGGAGTTGCCGGGCAGACGAATGGGCGATTCCGAGCCATTCAACACGCCCTGGATGTTCATTACATACACGTCGAGGTTGTTGCCTTGATAGCTCTCGTAGACCAGCCATTCGCCATCGGGGCTCCACTGTGGCGCGGCCTGAAACGAGAGATCATAAGTCAAGCGCGTGGGTTCTTCCTCGCCGATGTTGAGTACGTAGATCTCCCAGTTGCCATCCTTGTGCGCTGCATAGGCCAAACGCCGACCATCTGGCGACCACGCGGGATCGCGCTCGTCCGCCGGGTCGTTGGTCAGGCGAATCGGGTCACGACTGCCAATGGGAACACCCCAGATGTCAGATTGACCACGCTCCCGGGCCACATATGCCATCGAGCCGCGCACGCCGAGGAATGCGGGCTGCGGTGTCGCGGTGGGCACCGGGGTGTTCTGCAGAATGATTGACTGCGTCGCCGTAGGCAACGCTGCCGCCGCGAGATCGAGGGGCGCCCCGCCGGATGTCGTGGTCGCGGTACGCGCGGGATTGGTCGCCCACAGCACCACGCCGAATAGAATCAACAGCAGTACTACGGTGACCGCGCTCAGCGTTCGATTCTGCGCTTTGAGCGGATCCTCCGTAATGGTCGCCTTGATCTGCGCGCGCGCCGCCCGCCGCGCCATCGCGCCGCCGCCCGCCTGGGCCGTCTGGGCGCCGCCGCGCCGCACGAGGTTGACAAAGATCATCAACACGGCCACCAGCAAGCCGGCAAACGGTCGCAGAATGCGCCATACAATGCGCGCGACGAACAGCACTACGCTCGCCACCGCGCGGCGAATCAGCAGCAAGCCTTCGAGCAGCGCGTCTATGAGCGCGATGCTCAGCTTGAGCAGTACCACACCTGATTTGTCTGTGAAGCGATATGCACGTAAAAGCATCGACTATGTACCTTGGTTTACAATCAGGAATTGTAGCCGCGAACAGTTTTCACAGCAATCGTGTGGAAATATGCTACAATGCCTACATCCACCCACAACGACTATAGGAGTTTTGGCCTCGATGTCTCGTTCAGTACTCCCATTGCTCGTAATCCTTGCCTTGATCCTGATGCTGGCCGTGACGCCAGTGGTCGGGCAGGACGACAATGTTCATATTGTCCAGCCCGGCGAAAACTTGTTCCGCATCTCACTGCAATATGGTGTCCCCATGACGGAACTCGCTCAGGCGAATGGCATCACGAATACCTGGCAAATCTTCGCTGGGCAGCAATTGATCATCCCCGGAGACGAAGCCGTCGCCGAGGCAGCGCCTGCAGTTTCCGAACCGATCACCGCGGTTGAAGAACCCGCACAACCCGCAGAATACCACACGATCGCGCGCGGCGAAAATCTCGCGGCGATTGCGCGGCAATACGGCATCAGTGCCGAAGCCTTAGCCCGCCTCAATGACATCAGCAACCCCAACATGATCTATGCGGGTCAGCGGCTGTTGATCTCCGGTGTGCCGAGCGAAGAAGCGCCCGCCGACGATACGGAATCGCTCACCCTCGACAGCGATCTCATTAACCCGAACAGTATCCGCCACACGGTGCAAAGCGGCGAAAGCCTCGCCTCCATCGGCACGCAGTACGGGGTGAGTTGGCTGGCGATTGCGCAGGCCAATAATATCCTCAACGCCGACCAGATTGTCGCGGGTCAGGAACTCATCATCCCGAACGTCCTCGCAGGTGCCGCCGCCGTCGAAGGCGCCGCCGCCGCCCCTGCCCCTATTCATGGGGTAGGTCGCGAAGTGATCGTCGATTTGAGCGAGCAGCGCGCTTACGCCTACGAAAACGGCGTGCTCGTGCGCAACGTCATTGTCTCGACCGGGCTGCCCAACACGCCCACTGTCCGGGGCGATTTCACCATTCAGCGCAAATACTCCGCGCAGACGATGACCGGCCCCGGCTACTACCTGCCGGACGTGCCCTATGTCGCCTACTTCTATGCGGGTTACGCGCTGCATGGTACCTACTGGCACAACAACTTTGGCCAACCGATGAGTCACGGATGCGTCAACCTGCCGACGCCCGAAGCCGAATGGTTCTACAACTTCGTGGATATCGGCACCCCGGTCCACGTTCAGTCTTAAACATCAAACAGGCGATCCGAGTGGATCGCCTGTTTTTTTCCTGTTAATCCCCTGAACAATTACTGACCATCCAAACCGAGTTCGGTGGCGTGTTCCTGCATCGCTTTGAGCACCAACGGTACGTGAAACTCCCACAAGTCAACGCCCAACTCGGCGGTCGCCTGTTCGATTTCCTCGCGATTCACACCCGCGGCGAAGGTTTTGTCTTTCCACTTTTTCTTGATTGACTTCGGCTCTACGTCAGCGATGTTTTTGCTCGGGCGCACCAGCGTAACGGCAGTGATCAACCCGGTTAGCTCATCGACGGCGTGCAGCGTCTTATCCCGCAGGGTGACGCGTTCTGCGAGCGGGCCGTGACTGAGAATCGTTTGCACATCGGCTTCCGCCAGCCCACGTTCACGGAGAATCGGCGCGCCATCCATCGGATGTTGTTCCAGCGTCGGGTGAATCTCCCAGTCGAAGTCGTGCAGCAAGCCGACCAGCCCCCATGAGTCCGCATCTTCGCCGTAGTGCTGCGCATACCCGCGCATCGCGAATTCGACCGACAGCATATGCTTGCGTAAGCTGTCCGATTTGACGAACTCACACACGATCCCCCATGCCTGATCGCGATCCATGTCGAAATTTCTCCAATTTTTGCTAGATGAGACCCGCAACGGCGCGATTATACAGTTTGTGGACGATTCACGGAAACGGCATGATGAACGTCACTAGGGTTGCCACTTCGACCGGGTCTATGCTGCGAATAAATGCACCTTAGGAGACAGCACCATGTACGTCAAAATCAACCGCAACGTGTGTGACCATCAACTGCCGATCTGTGAACGCTGCTTAGGCAAGTTTCTGAAGAATCCGCTGGGGTACGAGCGCCAATGCTTCGAGGAAGTGCGCGACGATGGCAGCGACCTCCTGACCATCGATCTGCACACGGGCAAAGACGACATTCGGTTAGTATTGACTGAGGAACAGCGCCAACTGATCGGCGGTGAAGGCTGGTCGGAATTTGTCGAGATCGCGATCCCAATGTACCGCGTCACCACTGAAGATCCTGTGTAACGCCCTGCTCAACTAACAAAAGACCGCCGTCGAGCACTCGCGGCGGTCTTTACTTTCAACACTTCGCGCACTACTGGCCTTCGAAGACCTGCACGGTGATCGTCAACGGCTGGCCAATGAGAATCTGCCCCGGCGTGCGGAGTTCAAAGACGCCGCTGTAGGTCGCACCCGTGCGCGGCGTCCGCCCGGAGAACGTCAGCGTAACGTCTTCCCCGACATTGACGCGCTCGCGCACAAAGATACGATCCACAAGGTTGAAATCTTCCCCGCTGACATACGTCAGTGATGTATTGCGCTCCCACGGGCACGTCCCCGTGTTCACGAACGTAATTTGGCGCACATACGGTTGATCCGCACGGAAAAAGTCGTTGTCTGGCGGCTGCTGATCGCTGATCGCATAGTCGAAGTCACAGGCCGCAATTGTCGCCGTCTGGAACTCGTAAAACTGGGTCGCCATGATTAGTGTCATCGTCAGGTCAATGGTCGGCGTCGGCGTAATGCTCGGTGTATTCGACGGCGTCGGCGTCGGCGTGAAGGAAGCCGTAAACGTGCTGGTTGGCGTATTCGACGGCGTAAACGTGCTCGTCGGCGTATTCGACGGCGTATACGTGCTCGTCGGCGTGTTCGACGGCGTAAGGCTGCTCGTCGGCGTCGGCGTGGGCGTATAGGTGAAGGTCGGGGTATTCGACGGCGTGAAGGTCTCGGTCGGCGTCAGCGTGGCCGTGAAAGTGCTCGTCGGGGTCTCAGTCGGCGTCAGCGACGGGGTGAACGTCGCCGTGGGCGGCAGCGTCTCGGTCGGCGTCGACGTCGCGGTGGGCGTCGAACTCGGCGTCGACGTCGCGATCAGCGCGGCCAACCAGGAACGCCCATCATCGCGAGGTATCAGGGCAAATACCCCGCCACCAATGCCGATCACCGCGATCAGGAGCAGCCACAACGGCCACGACGAACGACGCTGACGCTCCCGAGGTTCAGGGGCCACCACCATATCATTGGGGCGCGACAGGTCAATTGACGACCGCCGCATAGTGGAACGATCCCGCGGCGTTAGATCGAGCGTGTCGTACTCCGCGGGAACAGGCCGGTGCGGACGATCAACTTTCACCACTTGATCAAAGCTGACGACTTGCCCGCGTTCGACCTTTTCGAGATCGGCGATCAGGTCGGTAGCCGACTGGTAACGCTCATCCGGATCTTTGGCGAGCAACCGCTGAATGATTTTGTCAACCGATTCTGGCAGCGATGGATTACTGACGCGCGCCGACGGCACCGGATCATTAACATGGCGCAGGATGACCGCGATGGGCGTATCACCTTCAAATGGCAAATTTCCGGTCACCAGTTGGTACATGATCACGCCGAGCGAGTAGAGATCGGAGCGCTCGTCACCCGCTTCACCCAGCCCCTGCTCGGGAGCCATGTAAGCGGGCGTGCCGACCATGCCACCGCTCGCTGTGAACTGGATGCCCGTGACGATTTTGGCGATACCAAAATCCGTCAGCACGATGCGGCTGTCCGAATCCAGCATCAGGTTGGCGGGCTTCACATCGCGGTGAATCATGTTCTGGCTGTGCGCATAGGCCAGCGCGCTCGCGGCTTCACGCACGACCCGCAGCGCCTCTTTGAGCGGCATGAGCTCATGCCGCGTCTGCAGGTCGGTGAGGACATCCTTCAGGGTCGGCCCCTGAATCAGTTCCATCACCATATAGTAGCTTTCGTTATCGGGGTCGTTCTCGAAGTCGTACACTTGCACAATGTTCGCGTGTTTCAGGCGCGCGATGTGCTTGGCTTCTTTTTCGAAACGTTCCTTGAATTCGGGATCGTCAGCGAGGAACGCGTGCAGGACCTTGATCGCGACAAAGCGGTCAAGGCTAGCATGATACGCGCGGTAGACTTCTGCCATGCCGCCACGACCGAGCCGCTCAATTATCTCGTATTTGCCTAATTTTCGGGTCGCCACGATTGCAATGAACGCCTTATTACGGGACAGAGCGCACTGTTTTTTTGCCTGCGCCCTCAGTATACCGTAGATCAAGCGTGGCTCAAATGAGGAATCGCGTTATTGAGGGACGAGGTTGCCCTTGTCCCTCAATTGTAACAAATTTGAATCAACCGCCGGCTGACACGCCCTGAATGCCACCTTCGGTCATTTTGCGTGCGTCAAGCGCCGCGTCCGCCGCTTCGGCGGTCATGTAGCCGAGTTCGACCACGATATCGCGGATGCTCTTGTTTTCCGCCAGCGACTTCTTGGCGACTTCCGCGCCCTTCTTGTAGCCGATGATCGGGTTAAGCGCCGTCACCAGAATGGGGTTCTTCGCCAGCCACGCGGTCGCCCGGTCGCTGTTCGCCACCAGACCGACGACGAGCTTGGTCGTGAAGGCGTTCACCGCGCCGATCATGACCAGTTCGCTCTCGAACAGGTTGTGCGCGATGATCGGCATCATCACGTTGAGTTCAAGCTGCCCGGCCTGCGCCGCCAGCAGCACAGTCAGGTCGTTACCCATGATATGGAACATGGCCTGATTCAGCATTTCGGCCAGCACGGGATTGACCTTCCCCGGCATGATCGACGAACCGGGCTGGACGGGCGGGCACGTCAGTTCGGCGAGGCCGGTCGTCGGACCACTGGAAAGCAGACGGATGTCGTTAGCGATGCGGCTCAGGTCCTGCGCGGTCGTGCGCAGGGCTGACGAGAAGAACGTCGCGTCACCCATCGACTGCATCGATTCAAACAGATTATCCGACTCGTACAGCTTCAACCCGCTGAGCTGGCTCAGCTTGGCAACCATGCGCTTGTGGTATTCGGGGTGCGCGTTGAGCGCCGAACCCGTCGCCGTACCGCCAATGCCCAACCGCCGCAGCCCTTCCGCCGCCAGCGTCAGTTTTTCCATGTTGCGGCGCACCGCTTTCGCCCACGCGCCAACTTCCTGACCGAGACGCACGGGGACGGCGTCCTGCAAGTGGGTACGACCGCTCTTGACAATATCATCCCATTCGGCCGCCTTCATTTCAAAAGCTTCCGCGAGCGCGCCCAGCGCCTGCATCAGTTCGTCGAAGCGCCACAGCGCGCCCAACCGGATCGCGGTCGGGATCGTATCGTTGGTGCTCTGCGCCATGTTGACGTGGTCATTGGGGTTGACAGGCTTGGCCGGGTCTTCCAACTGGTAGCCGAGGATTTCGTTCGCGCGGTTGGCGATCACTTCGTTGATGTTCATGTTGTGGCTGGTGCCCGCGCCCGCCTGGAACGGATCGACCACGAACTGCGCCTGCCACTTACCTTCGAGCACTTCATCGCCCGCCTGCATGATCGCGCGCGCCATCTTTTCGTCCAGCAGGCCGAGGTCGAGGTGAACTTCCGCCGCCGCCCGCTTGATCAGCGCCATCGACCACACGAACGCCGGATACGGTTTCAATCCGCTCACTGGGAAATTCAGCACCGCGCGCTGCGTCTGCGCGCCGTAGTACGCGCCCGCCGGCACCTGCACCTCGCCGAGCGAGTCCTTCTCAATGCGATAATCAGTCACGCTTTTCGCTCCTAGAATTTTCAATAACAAAGGCGTTACGCATTGTAACGCCTTCGCAGAAATTAGTGTATTGTCGGACGCAGTTGCGGTGGGTGACGAATGTCACCTAGCCGAGCTTAGCGGGCAGCGTAACGGCGCGCGACTTCCGCCCAGTTAACCACATTCCAGAACGCGTCGACATAGTCGGGGCGGCGATTCTGATACTTCAGATAGTACGCGTGTTCCCACACGTCGAGGCCGAGGATCGGCGTCTGGCCATCCATGACCGGGGTATCCTGATTCGGCGTCGAGGTGATGCTCACCGAACCATCCGGCGCGACGACCAGCCACGCCCAGCCCGAACCGAAACGGCCCGTCGCGGCGGTTTTGAACTGCGCCTTGAAGTTGTCGAATGAGCCGAACGCCGTGTTGATGGCGTTCGCCAGATCGCCGGAGGGTGCGCCGCCACCGTTCGGGCTAAGGATCTGCCAGAACAGCGTGTGGTTGGCGTGACCGCCGCCGTTGTTGCGGACCGCAGCGCGAATGCCCTCGGGCACGGCGCTCAGGTTGCTGATCAGTTCTTCCAGCGACTTGCCCGCCAATTCGGGCGCGCTTTCCAGTGCTTTGTTCAGGTTGTTGACATAGGCGGCGTGGTGCTTGCCGTGGTGAATTTCCATCGTCATCGCGTCGATGTGCGGTTCAAGAGCCGACTTCTCGTAAGGCAGCGCGGGTAATTCGAAGGCCATGTGTGCGTACTCCTTAATATTGGTCGCGATAAATCTCATTTTAGTGTATCACGGCTACCGGGTCTTTTCACGACAAACTGGTCTTTTGTACAGGGCATTCATCGAATGTTAAGATTGGCTGCTGCATCGAAAGGCGCTCTATGACCAACCGTAAAACTGTGCCCTCGCAGGTCTATTTCGTCATGCTCGCGGGCATCGCCGCGGTCTCAATGGCCGCGATCTTCATCCGTTTTGCCATGACGGAAGGCATCCCCGCCAACGCCATTGCCGCGGGTCGCCTCACCCTCTCTGCGCTGATTTTGACGCCGTTCGCGCTGCGCGGTCATTGGCCTGCCCTGCGCCAGCTTTCGCGCAATGATCTGCTGCTCGCGGTCGCTTCCGGGTTCATCCTCGCCGTGCATTTTGCGACGTGGATCGCCTCGCTCGGCATGACCAGCGTGCTCATCAGCGTGGCGTTTGTGTGCACCGGACCGCTGTGGGTCGCCATCCTCGAAGTGATCTTCTTGCGCGCCCGGCTGGCGCTGCTCGTGATCGTCGGCTTGGTCGTCGCCTTTATCGGCGGGCTGGTGATCGGCGTGGGCGGGGACTCCGCAGCCTCGTTAACGGGTGAAGCGTTGACGGGCGGACTGCTGGCGCTGGCGGGCGCCGTCGCCTTCGCGATTTATCTGGTGATCGGGCGCAAGCTGCGCGCCAAGCTGTCGCTCATTCCGTACATCTGGCTGGTGTACGGGTTCGCCTCCGTGTTCCTCCTGCTGCTCGTAGCGGCGACCGGCACGGCGATCACGGGCTACAGCGCGCAAGGCTACTTCTGGATCCTCCTGCTCGCCATCATGCCGCAGTTGATCGGGCACTCGTCGTTCAACTACGCGCTGCGCTACCTATCCGCGACCTTTGTCGCCGTGGCTACGCAAATGGAACCCATCGGCAGCGCAATCGCCGCGTTGATCCTCTTGAATGAGACGCCGACTTTGCAGCAGGCTATCGGCAGCCTCGCCATCATCGGCGGTGTGATTCTTACCAGTTTGGGTCAGCAGACAAATGAACCACTCGAAACAGCCGAAAACGCCGAGGAACTTTGATCCGTTCCTCTGGCGTTCACTGTAGCTGATTGCCCTACCCCTGCAGTCCCGACAGATTGAAGCCGAGGTACTGCGTCGGGCCGGGGTAGTACTCGAAGAGCGGCGCATCCTGTGGGTACATCACGGGCTGCAAGATCGGCAGCAGCGAACCATCGCGCGCCATTTCCTGCAGCGTATACTCGACCAGCAGGCGAAAGTCGATATCATTGCGCGGCACCGCCATGCCAAAGTATTGGCGGCTGTACCACACCGCGCGACCATCGGCATCAGTCAGCAGTTCGAGGGCGCCGTCGCTGCCTTCCACGTTCGGCATCAGCTTGAGGCTGTCGCCGATCACAACGCGGGCATTGTTATCGACCAACATGGTATAGGCTGCATCCTGTTCGCGCAGGATGGTGAAAAAATCGTCGACCACTGCACGTTGATCGGCGGCGAGCTGCGTCACTAGTTCGCGCACGCCCGGCTCATCCTGAAACACGCCGATGATTTGGCCGCGCAGATCGCCCAATCCACCGATCTGCGCGTCGCTGCGCAGCATCATGCGCAAACCGTGCAGCAGATAGTAGCTGCTGAAATCCACGCGATCTGCCGCGTTCCAGTCGGGCGTCACACCGATGGCGATATCCGCTTGCCCATCGGCGACCAACTGCGCCGGATCGTCGCCGGGAACGGGCTGCACGGTGACGTTCCAACGCATCGCCATCGCGTTGATCAGCGCTCGGTTGACGGCATCCAAACGCCGCTGGCTTTCCGGCGCATCCGCGGGAAGATCGCGCAGGCCAGCGACGCGCACCACGCGCGCCGATTGCAAATTCGGAACGACGTACTGACGCGGGAACGGTACATCGGATGCGAAGTTCGCGGGTTTCGGCGCTTCATCACCGATATTCGTCCACGTGACGAACGCGCTGCCGGGGTAGACCGCTCCCTCAAAATAGGCTTGATGCAGTTCGTTCAGGCGACCATTCGAATAAAGATATTGCAGCGTCCGATTGACCAGATTGCGCAGATTCACGTCCTGCCGCTGCAGCGCGATCGCGTACGGTTCGGAGAGCACCGGCTCGTCGACAAAGCGGAAGTTTTCGGCCTGAAAGCGAATCGTCCGCTGAATGCGCACATAATTATCGACCACACCGTCAATCTCATTCGTCATCAGAGCAGCGAGCGCGCGGTCCAGCGTCGGGTAGCGTGTCACGCTAAAGGTGTAGTCGCTGCGCATCTCCCAATCCGCGACCGCGAGTTCACCACGCGTACCCATCACGATGCCGATTTTGCGATCCGCCATGTGACCGAGCACCGTCGCGCCGTCGCCGTTGCGTACGAGCAGTGCCTGCGTGCTCGGATAGTACGACTGGCTGAATTCCACACGGTTGTCGAGTTCGCGCAAATGCGGCTGCGCGGCGATCAGCAGATCGATGTCACCGTTGGCCACCAGTTCAATCCCCGTCTGCCGGGTCGCCTGTACAAATTCGATAGTCACACCCCACGCATCGGCGATGCTGCGCGCGAGGTCAGCATCGAAACCTGTTTGTTCGCCGCGCACATTCAGTTCGCCGAACGGCGGCTCGTTGTACAGAATCCCGACGCGCACCTTGCCCTCCCGGGCGATCCGTGCCACGCCGGATTCAGACGGCAGCGCGTCGATGAAGTTCGGCGGAGTCGTCGGGACGAGCGTCGGCGGCACAAGCGTCGGCGCGGTTTGACCACTCGGCGCAGCAGTCAGCAGACCGCCGGACAGACTGGCGAGGAGCAGCAGCAACAGGCCCAACCAGAGTCGTGATTTAGTCATCGTGGTATAACCTATTCGTTTCGATATACGATAAGACGGGCGCGGGCACCACATAACGCACACTGTGCCCCGCGACCAACCGCGCGGCGATCTCGGTGGACGAAACGCCGAGCATGGGCGACTCTGTCATGATCACGCGCTCGACTAACCCGGGCAGCACCGCCTCGTGCATGTCCGGATAAGCGATCGCATCTGGTCGCCCCATCACCACCAGCTTGCACAGCGTAATCAACTCCTGCGGTCGGCTCCACTTGACCAGATCACGCAGCGAATCGCCGCCCATAATGAAATACAGTTCGGCTTCGGGAGATTGCGCCGCCAGCATGCGCAGCATGTCGACGGTGTAGTGCGGACCCGGACGATCAATATCGACCCGTGATACGCTGAACTCCGGTCGTCCTTCAATCGCCGCCCTAGTCATCGACAGTCGATGATCGACCGTTACGCGCGTACCGCGTTTGTGGGGCGGATCAGCCGCGGGCACGAACAGTACGTGATCGAGCGGTACAGCGTCAAGCGCGTACTCGGCCAGAATCAGATGGCCGATGTGCGGCGGGTCAAAGCTGCCGCCCAGAATCCCCAGACGCATCGCTTAGTCTGACCACTCCAGCTCATTTTCGCCGATGAAGACCGAATCGCCTTCCTGAACGCCCGCCTTACGCAGCGCTTCTGTCACGCCGAGCGTATCCAGCATTTTCTGAAAGCGGTAGACCGCTTCTTCGTAGTCCCAGTAGGTACGGGCGGCGGCGCGTTCAATGCGCTGGCCGACCACGCGGTATTCGCCCTCACCGAGTTTCTCAATCGTGAAGACGGCTTCATCCTCCTCAGGCAGCTCGTAGATCGGCATCTCTTCGACCGTGAACGGCTCGGTTTCAGGCAGTTTGGCAAACTCTTCAAACATCCGTCCGATCAACTTCTGCACATTTAGGCGCGTCATGCCGGAGATCGCCATCGGGTTCTCGACGCCGCGGCTCTTGAGCGCCGCTTCGATCTCGGGCCAGCGTTCCTGCACCTCGGGCATATCCAGCTTGTTGACGACGACAATCTGCGGTTTTTGCGCCAACCGTTCGTCGTACAGCGCCAATTCGGCGTTGATCTGATTGAAGTCCGCGACCGGATCATCCGCGAGACCGTTCAGCAGATGCACAAGCATGCGCGTGCGCGTCACATGCCGCAAAAACGCATGCCCCAACCCGACGCCCATATGCGCCCCTTCCACCAGACCGGGAATGTCCGCGACCACGATGTCGCTCATATCCAGGGTCACCACGCCGAGATTCGGCTCCAGCGTCGTGAATGGGTAATCGGCAATCTTCGGGCGCGCGTTGCTGATGACCGACAGCAGCGTGGACTTGCCCGCGTTCGGCACGCCGACAATCCCCACATCAGCGATCAGGCGCAGTTCGAGGATCACCCACATTTCGATACCGGGTTCGCCCTTGTCGGCAATGCGCGGCGCTTGGTTGGCCGCCGAGGCAAAACGCGCGTTGCCGCGTCCGCCGCGTCCGCCCTTAGCGATGATCACGCTTTCGCCGGGGCGCACCAGATCGGCGATGATCTGTTCGTTGTCGGAACGGCGCACCACCGTCCCCGGCGGCACCTCCACGATGACATCCTTGCCGTCGCTGCCCGCCTTGTTGCTGGTACCGCCCTTCTCGCCATGCTGCGCGCGGAAGTGGATGCGATTGCCAAACGGCGCAAGCGTATTCATCTTCGCATTGACCTTGAAGATGATGTCGCCCCCTTCGCCGCCATCACCACCCGCCGGGCCCCCGTGTGGGACGAATTTCTCGCGGCGAAAAGCGATGGCGCCGTCGCCACCGTTGCCGCTCTGCACAAAAATCTTGACTTGATCGATCATGATCGTCCTAACATTCGACTTCGGAAATCGTATCGGGCTGTCCCGCCCGATACCAGGCAATCGTCCGGCGCGCCCCTTCGAGGAACGGCGTCGGCACGAAACCAAGTTCGCGCTGCGCCTTGGCGCTGGTGACGCGCCAGTCATTATACACATAAGAACGCAAGGTGATCGGGTAGAACGGTTCCTGCCGCGTGACGTACGCGATGCCCGAGAGGAAGCGCGCGAACGCTTCACCCAGCCAATCCGGGACGTTCAGGCGCGGATACCACAGCCCGGCCTCCCGCGTGATGATGTCAAAGGCGGCTTGGTGCGTCAGTGTCTCGCCACACACATTGTAGATTTCACCGGGTCGCCCTGCCGTCAAAGCGCGCACAATGGCCTGCGCCACATCACCGATGTACGCCGGAAACGTGATGTAGCTCCCACCGTTGATCTGCATGATGATGCCGCGCATCGGGTCACGGAAGAACAGGCGGTTGAAGGCATACGAGCCGAGCGGACCGTAAAAAGCGCCGGGGCGCAGCACGACCAGCGGCGTACCGTGGTCGGCATGGTAGCTCAGCGCCAATTGTTCCGCTTTGTACTTGCTCCGCTGGTAATTGTCAGCCGGGTGCGCGGGGTGCGCCTCATCGACGATGCCGCTCGGCGTGCCGATCAGCGCGACCGTTGAGACATGCACGAAGCGCTGCACGCCGTGCGCGGCCTTGAGAACATTTTCTGTCCCGCCCACATTGGTCGCGTCAAACAGCGCCTGTTCGCCCCAGAACCGAAATAACCCTGCCGCGTGAATGACATATTCACAGCCCGCCAGCGCAGACGCCAGACTCGCCGGGTCGAGGACATCGCCTTGGACGGCAGTCACATGTGGGTAACGCTTGAGCCAGATATGCGCTTCGGGGTGGCGGGCGAGCACCCGCACGTGATAGCCAGCGCGACACAGAGTCGGAATGAGATGTCGACCTAAAAAGCCGGTCCCGCCCGTAACAAAAATCGTGGAAGTCAAAGGATTGCCTGACTGGTACTGCGGCGCGGTGGTCGGACGCGGGCGGATCTAATAGTCGCGTCCAAACGATGTGGGCATATTCGACGTTTCGCGGATGCGCCGCCGCGCACTGCCCCACGCCACTGGGAGCTCCTGTACAAAGTGATCGATCTTCCAGCGGCGGGATCGGCTGTCGTAGTGCATGCGGTAAACGACTGCCCCATCGCCGAGATCCTGTGTGTTGAGCCGCTGCTGCGTTTCCCGGTTATACGTCGCCATGCGCCGCCCGGTCTGGTGATCGACGATCAGGCAGTCGCCGCCCTGCGCGCTAAAATGGCGCACTTCAATCGTATGATCGCAGCGCAGCACGCCGACGATCCCCGGCAGCGAGGAATCGCGGTTGCTCATGAGCGCTTGCTGATGGCGCTTGAGGAAGGAACCACTCAGATGAGCCGGAGCCTCAGACCACTGCGCCGCCCACGCTTCAAAGGTGCTGTCATGCAGCCAATTCACGGCTTCAAAATAGTGCAGACGAACCTGCTGCACAACTTCTTCTGGTGCCATCCATTCGGCTTCCGCATTTGTGCGGCGCATTTTGCTTTCCCAGGGTAGTTGAGACATGGCAAGACGCTCATATTCAGTCGGGCTGATTCTGAAAGAGTCTACTGGTCACGCCCCCAAAACACAATGGGTGGTTAGCCCTTTAAAGCCGTCCAGATGTTCTGGCGCAGCTGCGGCAGTTTGATCGGTTTCACGAGGTAACTGTCGACTTTGGCGATGGTCAGCGCAAAGACTTGGTCCGCCTCCGTCGCATTTGCTTCGGCCAGCACAATGACATGAATAGGCGTGCTGGAACCGATTTCCCGCACTTTGGCGATCAGCTCATAGCCGTGCATATCCGGCAGTTGCAATTCCATGACGACCACGTCGGACGGCTGCTCTTCGAGGCTGAGCAGCGCATCACCACCCGTCGTCGCCGTGCACACGTCCATCAATAGGCCAGTCAGCAGCTGGCAGATTGTGTGCGATTCCTGCTCATCCTTGACGATGACCATCGCGCGCTTGCCCGCAAACAGGCTCGTATCGGTCTGCGCAGCGATGATGTCGTCCAGATTGAGGTGATCGGTTTCCGGCGTGCGCAGCGCGAGATCGTCGCGCCTGCGCTCGATGAACGCCACCGCCGTATCTTTGAAAACGTCGGGAGCCGCGCCGCTCAGCATGCGCTGCACAGCCTCCGCATCCTTCAATTGGGCGAACGGCTGTTCGTCCTTGTTGAAGATGGCGACGACGCCTTCATGTTCCGTCGCCCAGTACTGGTCGATCAGCCCGAGCGCCTGTAACTGATTAAGCACATCGTCAAAGCGCTCGACAGATAGTGTTGTGTTCAGGTAATACGAGCGGACGCGGCTCGTCGAGCGTTCCTGCGTCCGCAGCATTCCAAAGCGATTATTCTCGGGCAGAGCGTAGACCCACACGTAGGTCCGGTTGTAATGTTCGATGATGCCCGCGCTCTTCAGACGTTCAAGTTCATAGTCATGGATCAAGTGGCCGAAGTCATGCTGCGTGTAGGGGCGATACGTCCCGGACATTAAGTCCTGAACCGTGTGCTCGCTCCACTGCACGACCGGGTTGCCATCGGCCAGCACGAAGATCTGGTAGCGCGGGATTGCCGCTCCATTGTAGGTCCTGTTCATAGGTCCGCGTCAATCGAGGTTGACGAAATACGATGCCGCGGAGCGGTCGATCATGTCCTTGCTCAACACGGGCGGTTTGTTTAGGTACGTCGCGATATCCAGCAGTTGATTGATCAAGTCACGTGGATGCACAGCCCGCAGCGCCCGGTTCTTGCTGATGTACCATTCCTTGAGCAAGTAAGCCAACGCCTGCTCATCGTACTTGACGCCCTTTGCGGCGCACACGCGCTTAAAGATATCGCGGAACTGCTCGTAAGTCGGGTCCGTGATCTCGATTTTGTGGCGGATACGGCGCAGGAAGGCTTCGTCAACGAGATCGCGCGGGTCGATGTTCGTAGAAAAGACAATCAGCACGAAGAATGGAATTTCAATCTTGCGCCCGGTCGCCAGTGTCAGGAAGTCGACGCCCTTTTCGAGCGGTACGATCCAGCGGTTGAGCAGATCGCGCGGACGCACCTGCTGGCGGCCAAAGTCGTCGATGAGGAACATTCCGCCGTTGGCTTTGACTTGGAACGGCGCTTCATAGTACTTGTTAATCGAGTCGTAGACGAGGTCGAGGCCGCTGAGCGTGAGTTCACCACCGACCATGATCATCGGGCGGCGGATGCGTACCCAGCGCGGGTCCATGACGACGCCCGTGCCGAGCTTGGTCGACATATCGTCGGCCAGTTCATGGTTGACGTTGTCAAACACGCGCACGATCTGCCCGTCAACATCGAAAGCATACGGAATCCAGATGGTATCGCCGAGCACAAGCCGCCCCACCTGCTCCGCGACGGTCGTCTTGCCGTTACCGGGCGGGCCGTACAGGAACATCGAGCGTCCGGAGTTGATCGCCGGGCCAATGCGCGCGAGCATATCGTCCGAGATAACGAGATGATTGGTCACCGTCTTCATCTGCTCTTCGTGCACGATCAGGCGTTCTTTGTTCTGCGAACGCAGCGACGCGATGTACTGCTGGAGCGTCACGGGCGCCGGGCCAGCATACTGCGAGCGTTCAAGCGCTTCACGCGCCTTGGCCGCACCTGCGTTCGAGATCAGATACTGGAAGCTGGCTTCACCCAGACCGCCCGAGCCCTTCACTTCGATGAATTTTTCGCGTTTGAGGAAGTCAATCACCGAATCGAGCACGCCCGTAAACGGCAGCTTGACGATGTCGGAGATGGTATGCCCGGACATGTACCCGCCGAAATACAGCACCTTCAACACGAGTTCTGCAACCGCCAGCAGGTTGAGCCCGGTATCGTTGAGGGAGTTGAGTGGCGGGGGCGACCATGCGCCGCCCAGTTCGCCC
>JAYRZU010000073.1:0-201230 GCA_041916315.1 Anaerolineae bacterium | reverse complement strand
GAGACAGATTCTCCGCTCTCCGCTTGCGTGGAAGAGGGGGTGAGGCGTGAGGCCAGATACGGCGGACGCGATTTATCGCGTCCCTAGAAAAATCGCCGTTGTGTAGGGACGCAATGAATTGCGTCCGCTGTCCCCAACTCGACTCCACGCTGTTCTGCGGAGCTACCTTGTCGTCTGCAATTCATTCTGAAGGGACGAGGCATGTCTCGTCCCTACAAAGCACGTCGGTCAATTGCGTTCCACCGGCAGACCCGCTGCGATCCACGCGTCGAGACCGCCCTCGACATGCGCGAAATCGGTGAAATTGTGCCGTTCGAGCAGGCTGGCGGCGATCTGCGAACGCACGCCCGTCGCGCAGTGAATGACAATCGAGCGGTTACGCGGCAGTTCGTCGATCCGTTTGAGCAGATCGTGATACGGAAGATTGACCGCACCCGCGATCCGCTTTTCACGGTACTCGCTGACCGCGCGCACGTCAAGCACCAGTGCACCCCGGCGAATGCGTTCGGCAGCCGTTTGCACGTCGATCACCGGGAGCGTGCCGCTGTAAATATCGACTTCATCCGGCGCGAAATAGCCCGCGATGTTGTCAATGCCGACCGCGCGCAGTTGGCTCATCAGCGCGTCGACCTGTTCCGGCGCGGTGATCAGGTAGACCGGATGCGCGAAATCGACGAACCACCCGGCATACGTGCTGAACTGATCGCTCGGCTGGATATGCAGCGCGCACGCGACATGCACGTTGCGCCGCCGGGTATCGATCACCAGCGCGTTGGAGCGCACGACATCGTTGAGCAGAAAGCGCTCCATGCGTTCGGGGCGCGGCAGCGTGCTGACGAGCGGCGCGCCCTGCTTGTTGACGCGCTTCATCTGCGCGAAGTAGCGCGGCGCGGGCGGTTGATCGCTCAGCAGCCAGCGGACAAATTCATCTTCATCCTCAAATTGAAAGGCCGGGTTGACCAGCTTCTCATAGCCGAGCGTGGAGGACGGCACCGCGCCGAGCGCTTTGCCGCACGCGCTCCCCGCGCCATGACCGGGCAGGATTTGCAGATAATCCGGCAGCGTTTTGAGCATTTGCAGGTTGCGGAACTGGCCGCGCGCGCCGCTCTCCGCGGTGTCCGCGTAGCCCGCCGCGACTTCCAGCAGATCGGGGCGTCCGACATCGCCGACGAACAGGCAGTCGCCCGTGATCAGGCCGAACGGTTGATCGGACACTTTGGTGTCGGTGATGGCGAAGATCAGGTGTTCGGGGGTGTGCCCCGGCGTATGGATCGCTTGCAGGCGGATATTGCCGAGCAGCCAGGTGTCGCCGTCGTGCAGCAGCGTGGTGTGCGCGTCGGCGAACTGATACTGCCACTCCGCGCCGCCTTCCGCGCTGAGGTACATGCGCGCCCCGGTCGCCGCGGCGACTTCGCGGATGCCGCTCACAAAGTCCGCGTGGATGTGCGTTTCGGTGACCTGGGTGATGCGCAGATTTTCCTGCTGCGCCGCGTGGAGATACGGGGTAATGTCGCGCGCCGGGTCGACGATCAACGCTTCGCCCGTCTCTTGACAACCGATCAGGTATGACGCCTGCGCCAGTGCCCGATCATAAAAATATTTGAGCAGCATGGGTGAACGCTCCTGGTGAACCGCGTCCCCCAACTATAACAAACTCTGTTCAAAAATAGATTAGCGAGATGCGATCACGAAGGCGCGCCCTTCGCGTTCGGGATCAGTCAGCGGCACAGTGAGGTCGGCGGCGCGGGCGAAGTAGACATTCTGCCAGCCCGTATCTTCCAGCAGATCACGCACATGGGCGAGGTCGAAGACCGTGTTGTAGGCGTTCTCTTCAAAGCGGGTGTAGTGCCCGTCGTCCTCGCGAATGAAGCCAGTGATGCGCACATAGGCGCGTTCGCCGCCGTCGTAGATGCCCCGGTTGATGAGCGTGACTTCCGGCGTTTCGTTGAGCGTGATGTTGTTCCAGCGCTGCAAGCCGACCCGCGTGTTGAGGTCGAAGATGAACACGCCGCCTTCCTTGACCGCCGCATACACACACGCGAAGCAGCGGCGCAGCGCGTCCGCGTCTGGCAGGTGATTGAGCGCGTCGAAGGTCGAGACGGCCAGCCCAACGGGAGTCGGAATTGTGAAATCGGCGGCATCGGCGACGATGAAGGCCGCGCGGTCGTGGTAGGCGGCGGTGTTCTGCCGCGCATGGGCGATCATGTGCTCGGAGAGGTCGACGCCCGTGACGGTGAAGCCGCGCTCCAGGAAGTGCAGCGCAACCTGACCCGTGCCGCAGCACACATCGAGCAGGGTCGGCTCGGCGTCGGGGCGCGCCGTGTAGAACTCATGGATGCGCGGCGCCACCGAGCGAGCGAAATCGCCCCACAGCAGGTTGTACACGCGGGCAAAATTCTGGTTGTAGGCTTGGTTCATGCTGTATGTCCACTCAAATTTTCAGTGTATCTGAAAGATGCGAAAGATCTTCGAGTAATTCAACCGCATACCCGGAAACACGAGGATCAGCGTGATCTAAGAGTTGGATGTATCGAGTGTTCCCTTTGTACAAGGCGGCAACTAATTTCTTGGCTCGTGACCGATGAGGCTCTTCAAGTTCTGTCATATGGCGGTCTATGTTTCCCGCCAGACTTTCAAGCCAATCGAGAAGCATGATGCATAGGTCTAGACTTTCGGTTCTGCTCATCTCTAATAGAATGGGGATGAGCAGTGTTGGTAAGTCCGAATTCAATATCTGTGCCAGAGGTGCATCGTTTTCCGGTGAATCCTGCCCGCGATTGATGATGTGCACATCAATCTGTTCGCCAGCGCTAAGCCTCACACGTTGCTCTGAGGATAGCAAATCCAGTAACCACTGCTGGATCGGTTCTCGGCTGTAGATTCTCCAGTCGATCGCATGAATCATCTCTCGAATCGCGCTTGTCATCGTATCGATTGCCCTCGACGATCCCATCCTTACCTGCGCAACTCACCTGCACATCGAGTTTTGAGTTACTAGTATGGAGCTTGAGCAAGTGTTCCGATGAGCGGTGTGAAGTGTTTGAGATTGCGCGTGTAAAGCGGCACTTGCAGGCGGTGATTGACGGACGCAATCATGCAATCGAACGGATCCGTGTTGTACTTTAGCTTATAGGCAAGCAGTTGCTGCGATGCCCAAATAATGTCTTCTGTTGTGAATTCAACCAATTCAAACTCACCCAGTAGTTTCAGTGCGATCTGCTGTTTTGGCTTGTTCTCTGCACCCCGAATGGTTTCCATCCACACCAGTCGACATATGCCGAGAGCGTTTTGCGTAGAATACCATTTCAACGCAGGCGGATAACCGCGCAATAGATCAACTACCACCGCTGAATCGAGCAATGCTTCTACCATTGATTCCGTTCCCACCGTTTGCGCCGCTGCGCCTCAACCCACTCTGCGCTATCGGTGATGCCCATATCTGCCCAACCTCCGAGGATGCCTTGTTCGATGAGTTCATCAAAGGTGAGTCTCTTGCCCGGACGCAGCATCTCCGCGACTTCTTCCGGGGTATAAGCTTCAATGTCGTCAGCAGATGCTTTCACCGTATCTTCGGCGAGACGTTCGTGCAGCGCTGACGCGAGGCGTTCCATCAAGCGCGCCAGTTCAGCCGAGTCGAGTTGCAGAGCATTATTTAAGACTTCCTCAAACGGCATGTCGGCCATTCGTGCGTTTCCTCTCACTCCTGATGTCATTATACGCGAATCAAAGTCGACGAGGTTCACCTCGTGCCTCCAACGCGCTGATCTTCTCGGAGGGACGCGCTTCATCACCTCCGCTGCTGAATCGCGGCTGCCGCCCCGAGCCACCAGATTGGAGGTGAGGTGACATCCCGCGCCTGCGAAAATGACACTCTTCCCGCCCCCATAGGCGCAATTTCTGGCACAGTGAATCCCCGAAAGTTACTCCTATTTATGTGCTCCGAAAGACAATCTCATGTACAAACACAAAGACATCTCTCCGTTTGTTACGCTCTCCGGGCTGGCGGCGATCCTGACGATCGTCGCAGCGTTGATCGGTCTGTTCACGCCGGATTTCTACCCAATCGAAAGCGAGTCTTTCCTGCTGGCGGCCAAGGCGCAGGACATCATCGCCCTGCTGGCGGCTGTCCTCATGGTGTGGGCGATTCTGCAAACGTGGAACGGTTCGACGCGCGCGGTCGCCGTGTGGGCGGGCTGCCTCGGCTACCTGACCTACAGCTATCTGCTGTACTCCATGGATCAGGTGTTCACGTCGCTGTACATCGTCTATATCGCGATCCTCGGCCTGTGCCTGTACTCGCTGATCGGCGTGCTCGGCCGGTTGAATGGTGATAAGTTCCGCCTACATGTCGATCAACACATGCCGCGCCGCCTGATCGCGCTGGTGCTGGCCATCCCTGCGATCCTCATCCCGCCGTGGATCGCCTTTGCGACCGATCCCGTGCTGCGGAGCGCGCCCAATGCCATCGTCACCGTCAACGTGATCGATCTGTCGTTTGTCATTCCGGCGTGTCTCGCCACCGCCTATCTGGTGTGGAAGCGGCAGACGTGGGGGTTCATCTTCGCGGGCGTGCTGCTGGTCAAGTTGTTCACGATGGGTCTGTCGCTGGTGATCGCGACGTTCTGGGCGTATTTCGCGCTCGGCACGGCCATTGATCCGCTGCAGACACCGATCTACATCGCCATGATGCTCGCCGGGGGCTTTGCCGCGGTGCGTTACTTACAGCACATTCACGACACGGTCGAAGTCAGCAAGAAACAGACCGCGCAGCCAGCGAAGGCGCTCGGTCACTGATAAAGGCGGCGCAGCCAGCGGCGCAACCGCGTGAGCAGCGGCGAGAGGGGAATGGCCGGGGATGGGGGCAGCTCCCGTGCACTGTGATCCTGCAGTGCGTCGATAGCCTGCGCCATCTCCTGTGCCGACTCGAAGCGTTCGTCGGGATTCGCGCGCAGCGCCCGCAGAATGAGCGCGTCCAGTTTCGGCGAGACGTCGGCATTGAAGGTGCGCGGCGGTCGAATAGTGTTCGCCAGCTTGACGTCGAGCAGTGCTTCCGGGGTGGTGGCCATGCGAAAGGGCGGCTCGCCGGTCACGAGATCGTAGAGGGTAGCGCCGAGGCTGTACACATCCGAGCGCAGATCGAGCGCTTCCAGGCGGATTTGCTCGGGTGGCGCGTAATGCAGCGAGCCGAGGATGTGCTGCAGGTAGTCGAGCGAGGGCGCCTGCTGCACCACCCGCGCGAGTTCGAGATCATTGACGTACACCTGCTGATCTCCGGCGATGTAAACAATGCGCGGGGAGATCGAGCCGTGCACGAAGTGGTTGCGGTGCAAAAAGCTGACGGCCGTGCCGAGCTGCTGCATGATCGGCACAGCCGTCGTCAGCGGCACGCCACCGTGGCGCAGCAGGGCGTCGAGCGTGCCGGGCAGCAGGCGTGACACAATATAGACCGCCTCGTCGCCGATTTGCCCGGAGGCATAGAGCGGCAGCAGATGCACATATTCCAACCCGATGATGTGCTGGATCTGGCTGTTAAATTCGTCGAGAAACAGGGCGCGTTCCGCCGCGTCTTGTGGCAGCGGCGTCACCTTGAACGAGACGAAGCGCTTGACCGACTCCTGCACCGCCCGGTAAATCGTCGTTTCGACCCGTGTCTCGACGGCTTCCTCCACGAAGAAGCCGTCGATGAGCCGATTTGTGTACCGCGCCGTCATTATGGGAACAGACGATACAGAAAGCGCGTCACGTTGGCCATCACGAAGCTGTACACCCAATAGGCCGTCAGCAGCACGACATGCTGTTCGCGGGCGAAGCGGGTTGGACCCGCCCGCAGACCCAGCAGCGGCGCGCCGATCTCGTCCCCAGCCCACAGGCGCAATCCCATGAAGAACCCGCCCGCGATATCGCGCCAGCGGGTCGTCGTGCGCGTGCCGCCATACAGGAAGCCCGCCGTGATCAGATACGCCCATTCGGTCAGGTCACCGAGCAGGTCGCGTGTTTCCAGCGACCGCGGCGCGCTCCCAGTCAGCGACTGGTAAGCGCGGCGGCCGACCGCCTGAAACGGCGTTTCGCCGTCGGCGTACTGCCGGGGTACGAGCGCCCGTTCTTCCAGCGGATCGGGGCGACCATTGTCCTCAGCGGGCAGGAGCGCGCGCGGGAAGACTACCGGGACGATCTGCCGGGTGTAGTAGCGCATGGCATACGCGCCAATCACGCCGCCGATCACGCCCATGAAGGCGGCTTTCCGCCGATCCGGTACACCAGACATCGCTTCTGCTCCCCACTCTGTCATCATGCCAACCAGTTTAGCGGAGAGCGGGGCGCGACCCCCAGAGAAATGGAATGAGACTCAGGATTATCTCATTTCAACTCAACCACGGGCTTGACTCTCAGGTTGCCCGAGGGTTTATCCTAGAAATCCAATGTCTATTTGCGACGGCTGCGCTAAGGAGAAAGAACGATGGTACCGCCCGGAATGACGCTGGTGGAAAACACAAGAACGATGGTCAGTCCAGCCGGGGTCTACGAGCGACCGGAGGAACACTATCTGGGCATCCGTACCCAGACGCCGTTTAAGGGCATGTTCACGGTGATCGACAAGCATCTCTTTAAGGAGTTACGCGCGTGGATGCAGCAAGCGGGGGTCGAGCCCGGCGGGAAGCCGTTTTTTCGCTATTACGTCATCAATATGGATGGCGAGATGGATGTCGAAGTCGGCATTCCGGTGGCCGCGCCGGTGATGGGTGACGGGCGGGTGTGTCCCGGTGTGCTGCCGGGTGGGCGCTACGCCCGCCTGACCTATATTGGCACTGGCTATACGGGAAACGGTGCCCTCACCCGCTGGGCGATGGCGAATGGCTTGGCCTTTGATCAATGGGAGGTGCCGCAGGGCACAGCGTTCCGCGCGCGTTATGAACGCTATCTCACCGACCCTAAAATCCAGCCGCTGAAGTCGAAATGGGAAGTTGAGGTCGCCGTCAAGCTGGTAGATGATCAACCCCGCTGACGCGCCCCGTCTCGCGACCCCACCCCCGACCCCTCCCCGAATTCAGGGAGGGGAGCCAGCAAAAACGGTGTTGTCGCCCTCTCCCCGCTTGCTTGGGAGAGGGGTTGGGGGTGAGGGGTATGTCCGAAGTACGCCTATCACTGACTGCCTGTCGTTAGCGGCGAAAGGGCGATCAGCCGCCGCCCATGTTCATGCCGCCCATGCCTTCGGCATCGGGGTCGCGCACGACGACGTCGACGCTGACTTCGCCGTAGTGTTCGAACGTCAGCGTGAGCGTGAAGCTTTCGCCGACCACCAGTTCACGAGTCAGGCCCATCAGCATGATGTGGTAGCCGCCGGGCATCAACTGCACCGCGCCGCCCTCGGGAATGGGGAGGTGCTGGCCTTCGACCGGGCGCATCTGCATCACGCCGTCGGCGGTCATGCTCATCTCGTGGATTTCGACCATGCTGGCGACATCCGACGCCGCGCCGATCAGCGCGTCGTGCACGGGGTCGGGGTTGGCGATCACCATATAGGCGGCGCTGTTCGGCGCCCCCGCAATGCTCGGGCGCGCCCACGCATCGACGATGCTCACGCCGCACGGCGCGTCTGCTTCAGCATGGTCGTGACCCGCTTCTTCGGTCGCATCCATCGCCATCGGTTCGGCGGTCGCTTCATCCATGTGCCCCATGTCATGCATCGGTTCGGCGGTCGCGTCACCCATGCTCATGCCACCCATGTCCATGCCGGGCATGGCATCGGGATCCTGCACGGGCACGCTGATCGCGATCTCGCCGGCGTGCTCGAACACGAGCGTCAGGTCGAGCATGCTGCCGGGAGTCAGCTCACGGGTCAGCCCCATCAGCATGATGTGGAAACCGCCGGGCTGCAGGGTAAAGAAGTTGTGCGCGGCGACGGGCAAACCACCTTCGACCGGGCGCATCTGCATCACGCCGTCGGCGGTCATGCTCATCTCGTGCAGTTCGACGCTGGTGGCCGCGTCCGAGCTGGCGCTGACGAGCGTATCATCTTCGTCGGTCAGGTTGATGAGCAGGCCGTAGGCGGCGCTGTTCGGCGCTCCGGCCACGCTGGCGCGCGCCCACCCGTTGTACAGCGAAACGGTCGCATGACATTCACCTTCATGGGCGACGACGGGCAGGACGGCCACGACTGTAAACAGTGCGATGAGCAGCAGAGTCAAAAGAACTGCTTTAGACTTCATTTTGTAGCCTTTCAGACTTTATCGGTGATTGTTTATCGTTAAGTGTGGTCTGCTGCGCCCATCTTTGCCATACGCTAAATAGCGTAGATCGGTGGGCGCAGCAGGCAGGGCATTAGGCTTGCGGATTCGCGCCTAACAGCACCTGAATATCGTGGACAATGTCGCGGTAGTTGGTGCCGTACAGGTACTGCGAGAGGAGGCGTCCCTGCGGGTCGATGAGGAAGACCGAAGCGGTGTGATCCATCAGGTAGGCTTGCGGGTCATCGCCGAGCACCTGCTTTTCCGCTACCACACCAAACTGATCCATGACGGCTTGCAAGGTATCGCCTTCGCCGCGCAGACCGATGAAATCCGGGTTGAAAGCGGCGGTGTACATCCCGAGCAGGTCGAGCGTGTCGCGGTCGGGGTCAATCGTCACGAAGACCACCTGCACCTTTTCGGCCAGCTCGCCGAGGTCGTTCATGACGCGGCGCAGTTCGGCAAAAGTGGTGGGGCAGAAGTCCGGGCAGCTCCGGTAGCCGAAGTACAGTAGAATCACATCGCCGCTGTACGCGCTCAGTTCAAACGCATCGCCCGTGGTCGAGTCGAGGTTAAATTCCTGCAGTTCGCGGGGCGGATCATAGACCGCACCCATCAGCTCATCCGCATAATCAGGAGTCGGCGTGGGCGCAGGCAAGCCTACGGCGCATCCTGCCAGCAGCAGCAAACCCAACAGGACGAAAACAAGTTGTTTCATGGTCAGCCTTTAGTTCTACTCGACGATAATGCGCACAACCGAGTCATGGCGCACGCTGCACACCCCTTCGAAAACCTGAGGCGTGGTGAACGTTTGCCGCAGCGTCTCGCCCGCGCGCACGAAGAATGGCCCGATCGTATGATCGGCCAGATCATTATTTTTCAGAACGAGCGTGTTTTGTCCATTGACAGATAAGCGTATTTCCGTGGGCATCACATCATCACCGTGACCTTCGCGGATCTGGGCGGCGGTCCCCTGCGGGATGACGATCCAGAATTCTTCAGGATGCGCGGCTTGCGCGGCTTCGATGGCGGTATTGCTGGCGTAGGATTCGCGCGGGCTCATGTTCTCTTCGAGCACAGCAAACACGAACGCCGTGAACTGATCGCGAATCAGTTCATCGCCTAGCCTGGCGCTCACGTCGATAGTCCAACGGTCGGTTGCGGGCCACACCATGGGGATTTCGTACACGCCTTCCTGATCTTCAGTCGTGCGACCATACAAGGGGATTTGTCCCTGCATACTGCGGTTGGCTTCGACTTCGATGCTGGCGCCGCTGATGGGTTCGCCATTCTTCACCAGGCGCAAAACCAGCGTGTTCACGCCGACAATGAGCGGGAAGGGTTTCGAACTCAACTGAATATGGATCTGGTCGTCCATCAGGACTTCTTCTTGCGAGCCGCGCACGACGAGATAGGCGCCGATGCCGACGGCGACCACGACGATTACAGCGACTACAGCGATGATCATTCTGCGCATAGATCAGTATCTTGGCTATGTTTGCGGGTGCTCTGTGATCATAAAGGTGGATGTCATGCCTGAATAGTGACAAGTTGCACGAAATCAGATGAGAGATTCTACGTGTACCCACCTCGTTATTTAGTCAAAAATGTATGCGTAACTATACAATTACGAATTATTTGTGAAAATAATTCATAATAATCCCAGACTCTGCCTTATGATGGGGTGGTGTTCCAAACATCAACATTGACTTATAGCTCCCCATGAAAGGCTCACAGTTATGAAATTGCTGCGTCTTGCCGGACTCTTCCTGTTACTCGCCGTCGTATTTGCCGTGGGCTTTGGTGGCGCGCGCCCAGCCCTCGCCGCGACAAATTTCACCGTCACCGCCACCTGTACCCCGGGGACACCCAATCAACTCTGGGTAAACATCACCGATGTCACCGCCGGCGGCACATATACCGTCAATGCTTCCCCTCAGAACGGTGCGCCAACCACTAGTGTCGTCACATATATTGGCTTCCCTGCGGGAGGTTTCCTGTTTTCGGGGGCAAATGGCACGTATACCATCACCGTCACGCGCACCAGTGCCCCCAATGAATCTGAACAGTTTAGTGCAGTTTGTCCAGCGCCCATCCCGCCGACTCCCGTGTTTAATGGTCCCTACGTCCCGAGTGGTTTTGTGTTGAGCACCATCATCTGCGATGTGGCGGTCTATAACGCGCCCGGCGGTCAGCCCGTGCCTAGCAGCGTGATCAAGAGTGGTCAGACGTGGTTTGTGAATCCGGAACCGGTCGCCGATGCCGCCGATGTCTGGTGGACGGAAATCTTCACCAGCGGCGCGGTCAACGGCTACGTTCCGACCGAGTGTGTAAGCTAAGCAGAATCAGTCAGTTTCCTCGTCACAACGGACGCCCGAGCGGCGTCCGTTGTGTTTACTGCACCGCACACTTCACCCTGTTGTGACCATCAGCCACAGCACACCGACGCCCAGCGTCAGCAGCGTGATCGGGATGCCTGCTTTGAGGAATGCCCCGAATTTGAGTTCGACGCCCTGAACTTTCGCCAGCTCCGCGACGATCAGCGTGGCCGCCGAGCCGAGCAGCGTGAAGTTGCCCGTCAGAGTCGAAGCCATCGCCAGGGTCAGCCACGCCTGCTGCGGGTTGGCGAACTGCGCCATCGACGTTTGCAGCAGCAGCACGGCGGGCACATTCGAGATCAGGTTGCTGAGCACGGCAGTGATCAGGCTGAGGCCGGGGACGCCGTTGGTCAGCATAGAGCGCGTCGCGTCAAAGAAGGCGTCGCTCAGCCCGGTCGCGCGGATTGCCCCCGTGATCACGAACAGACCCGCGAAAAACACCAGCAGTTCCCAATCGAGCGCCAGCAGTTTGCGCGGACGTAAACGTGAAACGAGCAGCGCCGCCGCCGCGACACACGCCGCCGTCACAATCGGCGCGCCGAGCAGAAACGCGATCAGCAGCAGGGCGACGATGCCGAGCGTGCGGTTAAGCAGCGGTGTGAACGGGCGCGGCGGCGGCAGTTCGACTTCGGCCAGTGTGCCGCGAAACTCCGCGCGGTACAGCAGCACGATCACGCCCCAGCAGAGCGCCAGCCCGATCAGCGCGACGGGCGCGAGATGCGCGGCGAAGCTCACAAACGAGATATCACTCGCCTGCCCAATGATGATGTTCTGCGGGTTGCCCGTGATCGTCGCCACCGAGCCGATGTTGGTCGCCGTGGCCAGCCCGATCAAGTAGGGGATCGGGTCGCGCCCCAAGCGCCGAGTGATGTCCACGACCAGCGGCGTGAGCATCAGGCAGATGGTGTCGTTCAGGAACAGCGCCGACAGCACGCCCGACGAGACGATCACCAGCGCCAGCAGCATCTGCGGCGTGCGGGCGAGGCGCAGCGTGCGGCTGGTAACAGCGCGGAAGAACCCGGCGAGGCGCAGGTTGATGTTGATGACCATCATCGCGCCCAGGAGCAGCAGCGTGCCGAGGTCAATCGACTCCAGCGCGTCATGTTCGCTGATTGCGCCGATCACGACCAGCAGCGCCGCGCCGACCAGCGCAATCGTCGCGCGGTTCATGCGCAGTTGCGGGATCGTGCCGACGGCAATCGCCGCGTAGATGAAAATCAGCGTGATAGCGTAAAGGGGGAAGGTTATGTTGGACATAGGTATCTGGACATCCACAGCAAATTGAGTGCACAACAAAACCTCACCCTAAATCCCTCGCCTAGAGGAGAGGGACTTGACTCGACTCGCCAGACTCCCCTCTCCCTTGGGAGAGGGGCTGGGGGTGAGGTTTGCATAGCCGGAGAAAAACGTAACTCGAACTACTCTACCCGCAAATGATCATTCAGCCAATGGATCACCAAGGCGATAGCGCTGTCGCGCTGCGGGCTGCGTTCCCTGAACATGTCGGTGCCGTGCACGGACGAATTGTAGACCGTCATCGACGCTTCGCCTGTGGTGCGCTCGAACATGCGCAGGGTGTCGTAGAGCACATTGTCGGTTCGCCCAACCATGAACAGCACTGAGCGGTCGTGCAGGCGCGCATACATGGCCTCGTCGAGCAGCGGGAAATCGCCGGGCGAGATGAGGATCGACGTCAGGCAACCGGGTTCGGGAGCACACCCCGCCAGCGCGGGGACAGCGCCAAAGCTGCCACCCACCAAGGCCAGCGCGTCGCCCTGCACATCAGGTTGCGCGTGCAGCCACTCGAACCAGAAGCGCATATCGTCGATACTCAGCGCCAGATCCCGGTTGCCGCCCGTCTCACCAAAGCCGCGCAGATCGACCGTGAGCACATGAAAACCGGCCTCCAGCAGCGGCGGGATCAAGGGCAGCCACTGGTCACGATTCCCGCTCAACATGTGCTGCAAGAGCACCGTCGGCAGCGGTTCGGTCGCATTCGGGACGCGGTAAAAATCGCCAACCATGACGAGCCCATCGGCGGCGGTGACGGTAACGCGCTCCGGTTCAATATCAGTTTGGGCGGCGATGGGGAGCGGCAGGCACAGGAGGAGAACAAACAAACCAAAACGTAGAGCGTGGAACATTATTACCCAACCATCTGTAGGGACGCGCTTCTGCGCGTCTGATCTGATTGAGCCTCACCCCTAGCCCCTCTCCGAGCGGAGAGGGGAAGTGCGATCTTGTTTTGCACCCCTCTCCCTTGGGATAGGGGCCGGGAGTGAGGCTGGTTATTCGCTGAAGTGAGGCAGCTTTACTTCACGCCCTGCCACGCGGTCTTGACCTCGGTCGCGCCCGCTTTCATGGCGCGGAGCAGCGCATCCTGATCAACCGGTATGGCGTAAATGCGTACACCAACCGCGTTGTAGATCGCGTTGCAGATGGCGGGGGTCGTGTTGATCGACGGGATTTCGCCCACGCCCTTCGCGCCGTACGGCCCGTCGCTGCTGCGATGCTCGACCAGATGCGAGATGATCTCCGGCGCGTGCTTGATGCTCGGCATCTTGTAGCGCGAGAGCAGGCGCGACCACGGCACGCCGTCTTCGAGGATGAAGGCTTCGCTCAGGCAGTTGCCCATGGCCATGACGATGCCGCCTTCGATCTGCCCTTGCAGCATCAGCGGGTTGATCGCGCGTCCGATGTCCGTACCGGAGACGACCTTGATCACGTGGACTTCGCCCGTCTCGGTATCGACTTCCACGAGCGCGGCCTGCGTCGCATAGCTGAAGGCGACGTGCATATCGCCGCCCGTGCCAAGCGGCTGCGTCTTCGGCGCCCAGTACTCATGTTTGACGCGGGCTTCCAGACCGTTCTGCTTCATCCAGCCGACCACCTTGCCGAGCGGCACGCGGTCACCGTTGGAGCGGAGCAAGCCCTCTTCGTAGTAGATCTTATCCGGCGCGACGTCGAGCATTTCGGCGGCGCTCTGCGTGATGGCTTCGCGCAGCGCGGACGCGGCGAGGCGGGCGGCGTTGCCCGTCACGAACGTCTGGCGCGAGGCGGTCGTCGGACCGCCGTTGGGCGTTAGGTCGGTGTCGCACAGCAGCACCTTGACGCGCTCGTAGGGCAGGTGCAGCTCTTCAGCGGCGCACTGCGCCACCACATGCGCGATGCCTTGCCCCATGTCGGCGGCGGCTGTACGCACCTGCACCGTGCCATCCTCATAGGCTTCCACTTCGGCCTCGGATTTGTCCGGCGCGCCGCCGCCCAAACCCGTGTTTTTGTAGGCGCAGGCGATGCCCCACGCATACGCTTTGCTGCCTTCGCGCCACGCCCACTGGAAGCCGCCGCCGTTGTGATGCGCGTTCATATCTTCTTGCACGCGGTCAATCGTCTCCAGCAAACCGACCGACTCGCGCAGGAGCTGCCCGGTCGCGGTCGTCACGCCGACCGTTTGGGCGTTGATGCGGCGCAATTCAATCGGGTCGATGCCGAGCTGTTCCGCGATGAGATCCATGTTCTGCTCGACGGCGAAGGCCGACTGCGTCACGCCGAAACCGCGGAACGCGCCCGAGGGCGTGTTGTTGGTGTACATGGCGAAGCAGTCGATTTTGGCGTTGGGCACGGTATACGGGCCGGTGGCGTGGGTCGTCGCGCGGGTCATGACTTTATCGGAGAGCGAGGCATACGCACCGCCGTCGCCGTAGAGTTGCGCTTGGACAGCGGTCAGCTTGCCGTCTTTGGTCGCGCCCGTCTTGATGCGGATGATCGTCGCGTGGCGCTTGGGGTGGAAGATCAGCGATTCCTGCCGCGAATACAGCATCTTGACTGGATGCCCGGTGACCGTCGCCAGCATCGCCGTGTGAATCTGCCCGGCGATGTCTTCTTTGCCGCCAAAGCCGCCGCCGATCAGCGTGCCGATGATGCGGACTTCTTCTTCGGGCAAGCCCATCGCCAAGGCGACCTGATTGCGATCCTGATAGGGAATCTGTGAGCCGACGTACACGGTCAGCTTGTCGTGACCGGGGTAGTCTTTCGGCACGCCGATCGAGCATTCGGGTTCGAGGAAGGCGTGTTCGGTGGTGGGCGTGCGGTACTCGCGCTCGACGATCACATCCGCCTGCGCGAAACCCGCGTCGATGTCGCCGTGGCGCACCTTGATGTGCTTGAGCAAATTGCCCGTCGGGTGATTCGGATGCAGCACGGGCGCTTCCGGCGTATGCGCGTATTCGGGGTCGGCGACGACGGGCAGCGGTTCGTACTCGACTTCAATCAGCGCGAGCGCCTGATCCGCGATGTCTTCGCTGTCCGCGGCGACAATCGCCACCGCGTCGCCCACATAGCGCACGACCGTGTCGCACAGCACCGGCCAATCGCGATACACCAACCCATGCAGGTTTTCGCCGGGGACATCCTTATGCGTCAGCACCGCTTGCACGCCGGGGAGGGATTTCACCTTCTCGGTGTTGATGCTGAGGATTTTCGCGTGCGGGTAGGGCGACCGCAGGGTGCGCGCGTACAACATGCCGGGGAAGGTGAGATCATCCGTGAAGATCGCCTTGCCCGTGACCTTCTCGCGCACTTCCTGCGGCGGCACACTGCGGCTGATCACGTCCAGCGGCTCGCTGACATGGGGATCGGCGACGGGCAGCGGTTCGCCCGTGCGGATCTCATGTGCCGCCGATTTGATCGCGCGCAGGACGCTGGCGTAGCCGGTGCAGCGGCAGAAGGTGTCCTTGAGCGCGTGCTTGATGTCGGCGTCAGTTGGGTCGGGGTGCTCGTCCAGCAGCGCCTTCGAGGTCATGATCAGGCCGGGGGTGCAAAAACCGCACTGCACCGCGCCGTGCTCGATGAAGCTGCTCTGCAGCGGGTGCAGGTCTTCCCCGTGCGCCAGCCCTTCGATGGTCACGATGCTGCGCCCGTAGGCCTTGAAGGCTGGGAAGATGCACGAATTGACGGGCGTGCCGTCAACCAGCACGCTGCAAATGCCGCATTCGGCTTCCTCACAGCCGATTTTCGTCCCCGTGAGGTGCAGATCGTAGCGCAGCAACTGCGCCAGCGTCCGCGATTCGGGGATGTCGAGCGTGTATGCCTGCCCGTTGACGGTAATCTGTAATTCGCTCATGGGAACACCTATCTATCTCACACCCTACATTTACGCGCAGACCGCAGTCTGCTGTTTTTCAACCCCACCCCCGACCCCACGCCTCCGAATTCAGGGAGGGGAGCCAACTGCCTTTGCAGGCTCCCTCCTCCGAATTCGGGGGAGGGACGGGGAGGGGTCAGAATACAACGGACGCCCCGTTGGGCGTCCCTACGAAAAGAAACCTCACTAGACATAGCGGCGGGGCAATGTCCCCGTCCGCTTACACGGGCGACCACATCGGGTCGCCCCTACCAAACTAACCTCACCCCTAACCCCTCTCCTAGAGGAGAGGGGAACGCTGCCCGTTTTTTGCCCCTCGCCCTTGGGAGAGGGGCGGCTGAGCGTCAGCGAAGCGGGGTGAGGTATGTTTTCACCCCACCCCTTCCGGCACCGCCGTACCCGTCTCCGCGCGTTCGACCGCTTTAGTGAGCGTTTTGCGCAGCAGCACGGCGACCATCTCATAGCGATAGTCGGCGGTGGCGCGATACTTGCTCGTGCGCAGCTTGAGCGTCGCCCGCGCCGCGCTGATCGCCGCCTCGATGCTCTCCGCATTTGCGGGAGCGCCGAGCAGCACTTCTTCGACATCCTCGGCGCGGGCGGGCGTCGGTGCGGAGGGCGCGACACACACGCGTGCCCCGGTGAACTTGCCGTCAGCCACGCTCACCCACACGGCACAGCCGAGCACGGGCAGCGCCACGCCTTGCGGCCGCATGATGCGCGCAAACGCGGTCGCCTGATCGCTGGTCGTCGGCTTGAAGCGGAAGCGGATGAGCAGATCGCGGCTCGAATCCAGCAGCGATTGCCCCGCGCCGCGGAACAGATCGCGGATGGGCAGCCACTGTCGTACCCCATCTTTGATGACTTCGGCTTCAGCATCCAGCGCGACCAGCGACGTCGTGCCGTCGCCTGCCGGGAGCGCGTGCGCCACATTGCCGCCAATCGTGCCCACGTTGCGCACCTGCGGCCCGCCGATCACGCCGCAGCTTTCGACCAGACAGGTCGCGTTCGCGCGCAAATCCGCCGCTTTGACGATCTGCGCGTGGGTGACGCCCGCGCCCAACGTAATCGTGTCGCCGTCGCGGGTGATGGTCGCCATGTCGGGGATGCGCGTCACATCGACCAGCGCCTCGTGCGGCCCATGATAGTCCGCGCGCATATCCACTAGCAGATCGGTGCCGCCCGCGACGATCTTCGCCTGCCCCGCGTAGCGCGTCAGCATATCAACGGCTTCGTCAACGGTGTGCGGTGTGTGATAGTGATTCCAGAGTTTCATAGCAAATCCAAATTAGAGTTAAAAGTTAAAAGTCAAAAGTGGAAAGTCAAAGCCGAAACACTTTCAACTTTCAACTTGCCACTTTTAACTGCTTTTCGTTCACCCCGCGCCCGCCATGAGCGCGCCCAACTGCTTGATGTCGACGTTTCCGCCGATGTCATTTGGCACTTCCCCGACGATGCGCCCCTCGTACATGACGAGGATGCGATCCGAGAGCGCCCGAATCTCATCCAAATCTTCCGAAATCAACAAAATCGCTGTGCCTTTCGACCGCTCTTCCAGCAAGCGGTGATGGATGTACTCGGACGCGCCGATATCCACCCCGCGTGTCGGCTGCGCGGCGATCAACACCTGCGGCTGGCGGGCTAGTTCGCGCGCCAGCACTAATTTTTGAATATTCCCGCCCGACAAACTCTTGATCGGCGTGTCATGCGATGGTGTCTTAATATCATACGCGCGAATGGCATTTTTGCACTCCCGCGCAATCGCGCCGAAGTTCATCAGCAGTCCGCCCCGCGCGAACGGTTGCTTGCCATGATTCTGCAAAATGTAATTTTCAGCCACTGTGAAATTCTTGATGACCCCGTCGATCATGCGCTCTTCGGGGATATAGGCCAGTTTGCGCGCGCCCGTCGGTTTGCCCGTCACATCCTGCCCGTTGATGATCACGCGTCCCGCGGTCGTGGGACGTAACCCGGCAATCGCCTGGGCTAATTCATGCTGACCGTTGCCGCTCACGCCCGCGATGCCGACGATTTCGCCCGCGCACACCGTCAGACTGACGTCTTTCAGACCGAGATCGCCGCGATTGCTCAAGGCGCTCACACCCGCCAGTTCCAGTTTGACGTTCCCTCGATTGCACGGATGGCGGTCGTATTCCAGCGTGACCGGACGTCCGACCATCATTTCGGCGAGTTGGAGCTTGGTCGCGCCTGCCGTGGGAATCGAATCGACGTACTGCCCGTCGCGCAGTACGGTGATGCGGCTGCTGATCGCCAGCACTTCGTGCAGCTTGTGCGAGATGAACACGAGCGCGCGCCCATCCGCCGCCATCTGTTTGAGCACGTCAAACAGGTGATCGACCTCGTTGGGGGTGAGCACCGCCGTCGGCTCGTCGAGGATGAGCAGATCCGCCCCACGGTACAGCGCTCGCAAAATCTCCACGCGCTGCTGTTCGCCGACGGCCAACTGCCAGATCGGGCGGCGCGGATCGACCTTGAGGTTGTAGCGGTCGGCCAGCTCACTCAACGCCTTTTCGACCGCGTGCAGATCGGTGCGCCAGCCGCGCTGCATGCCGAGGGCGACATTTTCCGCGACGGTCAGCGAGGGCACGAGCATAAAGTGCTGGTGGATCATGCCGATGCCGCGGCTGATCGCTTCAATCGGCGAGCGGACTTTGACCTCTGCGCCGTTGATGCGGATCGTTCCGGCGTCCGGCTGATACAGGCCATAGAGCAGCTTCATCAGCGTGGATTTGCCCGCGCCGTTTTCCCCCAACAGCGCGTGAATCTCGCCGGAGCGCACATCAAAGTCGACATTGTTGAGCGCCAGCACGCCGGGAAACCGCTTGACGATGCCTTGCATGTGCAGGTGGTCGATCTGAGGGGTGGTGGTCATGGGGCATACCCTGAATAAGCCATCCGAAATAATGTTGGGGCGCATCGGTGTGTGCGCCCACTGACGGGCAGACACATAGGTCTGCCCCTACACATCACCCCACCCCCGACCCCTCCCCGAATTCGGGGAGGGGAGACTGATGGTCTCGCCAATCGCCCCTCTCCCCGCGTGCGTGCGAGAGGGGTTGGGGTTGAAGGGGTTTGTAAACTTGCGCTTGCCTCGTCTGCTAACGGGAGGAG
The DNA here is from genome assembly GCA_041916315.1 of Anaerolineae bacterium. GTDB lineage: Bacteria > Chloroflexota > Anaerolineae > Aggregatilineales > Phototrophicaceae > Flexifilum. The sequence continues at coordinate 182,355 of JAYRZU010000073.1, read as the reverse complement.
CTTGCCCCTCCCCTATAACGCTGTCACCCTCCCACTATAGGGCTAGGGGGTGAGGTTAACTAACTACGACGCCGGGGTCGCTTCCGGTTCCGGCGGCAGCACGACGATGTCGCCCGCGATGATGCCGGTGATCAGTTCGTCAATCTGCGCGCTGATCGCGGTCACAGTTTCTTCGTCCAGCCCCGTCGATTCGCTGATGTCGACCGTCAGACCGCCGTTTTCGAGCGTCAGGGTGTAAGCTTCGCCGCCGAGCACGCCTTCTTCGAGGTTGGCGATGATGTCATTGAGCACGACTTCCCAGTGATACACCTGGAAGCTCACGCCCGCCGCCGCCGCGAGGTCGGCCTGGCTCGACTGCGTGCCGAACCACAGCAGTTCATTTTCCTGCGCCACGCCGATCGCGCCGACGACCATCTGCGCCGACCCGGTCAGGACGTCCGCGCCGTTCTGGACGTGCGCGTTAGCGGCTTCGGTCGCCAGCGGGACATCGCTGAACGAGCCGATATAGGTCACGTTGACGGTGGCTTCCGGATCGGTTGCCAGCGCGCCATTCACGAAACCGTCGACATAGGCCTTGGCATCGCCCACTTCAATCGGGCCGACGACGCCGATGATGCCGCTTTCGCTCAGAGTCGCCGCGACCGCGCCATTGACGTAGCCGCCTTCAGCCGCTGCCGCCGTGTAAGCGTACACATTGTCGAGGCCGAACGTGTTGACGTCGGTGCCCCACGCGAACGACACTTCGGGGAATTCCGGCGCGAGTTCTTCGATGATCGAGCCATACTGCGAGCCGTGCGCGATGATCAGGTCATATTCGCCCGACGCCGCCCAGTCACGGAGCGCGACGGCCGCATCGTCCACGACGAACGTGCCTTCCTGGAAGTCGAACTGGAACGCATCTTCGCCCATCTCTGCCTGTACGCGCAGCAAGGCGTCGTACATCGATTGGCTGAACGCGAGATCGTTGGTGGCGCTCGGCGCGACCACGGCCACGCGGAAGACGTCATCTTGTGCCGAAACGCTGAGGACGCCCATCATGAGGACGACCACCAGCAGGAGACCGAAACGAACCATGTTCTTCATCTTCTACTCCCTAAGCTGCAAATGCTCTGAGCACTGGAACGGGGATGTCTCCCCGCTGATCCCACCATCAATTGAGGACTGAGGTGTGAGGAGTGAGGACTGAGTGAAAACGAGATCGTAGAGGGTGTTCTGGCAAGCCTCCCTAGCTCTGTCTCAGTCCTCAGTCCGATTGTTTACTCAGTCCTGTCTTTCTCAGCTTTCTCCGCGTTCGAACGGCTTGTTGAGCGCGTCGGGCTTTTCCGTCTGCCGGGACGCGAACACCAGCGCGATGATCGTGATGACATAGGGCGCCATGACCGCGAACTCCGTCGGGATCTCAATGCCGATGGCGCTCACCTGTAACTGCAAGGCGTTGACGAAGCTGAACAGCAGGGCGCCGACCAGCACGCCATACGGTTTCCAGCGCCCGAAGTACACCAGCGCCACGGCGATAAAGCCGAGGCCGCCCGTGATGTTCTGCTGGAACACGTCGAGCAGCGCAATCGACAGGGACGCGCCCGCCATGCTCGCCAGAATGCCGCCAATCGTCACGGTCGTGTAGCGCACGCGCCGCACGTTGACGCCCATCGCATCCGCGGCCTGCGGGTTTTGCCCGACGGCGCGAATCGACAGGCCAAAGCTCGTCTTATTCAGAATGTACGCCGAAATCGGCACGAGCGCGAACGCCACATACACCAGCAGATTGTGATTGAAGAAGATCTCTCCGATCACCGGAATGTCGCTCAGGATCGGGAAGTGGATGCGCGGGAATCCGGCCACCGACTGCGGCGTGCCGACCCACTTCTGAAACAGCAGTTCGCTCATGCCGAGGCCGAACAGGTACAACCCGATGCCGCTGATGCCCTGTTCCGCTTTGAGCGTCACGCTCACAAACGCCATCGCCAAGCCGAGGATCGCCCCGACGATAATGGCGACGATCACGCCGAGCAGCAGGCTGCCCGTGGAGAGCACCGCATAGAATGAGAAGAACGCGCCCATCAGCATGATGCCATCCACGCCGAGATTGAACACACCGCTGCGCTGCCCGAACATCTCGCCGATGGAGGCGAACAGATAGGGCGTGGCGAGGCGGATCATCGAGGCGAAAACGCCCGCGGTGAGAATGTCGCTGATCATGGCTGGGTCTCCAACTGGGCGACGGGCGTCGCCGTGGCCGGGGCGGTGGCGCTGAGTGCGCGGCGTTTGGCGCGCCACGTCACGAAGATTTGACTGCTGACGACGAACACGACGATCAAGCCGTTGATTGAGGTGATCATCGAGGCGGGAATGCCGAGGTCACGCTGCATCTTTTGCGCGCCGACCAGCAGCCCGCCGAAGAACACAGAAGCGGGAATCGCGCCGAGCGGGTTCAAGCCGCCGAACAAGGCCACGACGATCCCGTTGAAGCCCGCGCCCGCGGTGAAGCCCGCCGCCGAGCCATCGGTTTGTAAGCGATATTGCAGACCGAGCACCTGTACGACGCCTGCCAGCCCGGCACACCCGCCCGCCAGCAGCATCGCCAGCACCATCTGGCGCTTGTCGCTGATGCCGGCGTAACGCGCGGCGCGCTCATTCGCGCCGACCGCGCGAATCCGGTAACCGATGGTCGTGCGCCAGAGCAGCACGTAGATCAGCACGGCGAGCACCAGCGCGAGGATCAGGCCCCAGTGCAGGCGGGTGCGCCCGAACAGTTCGACGCCGTCGCTCAAGGTGAACGACAGGCGTGGCAGTTCCGCCCATTCGACGATGCGCGCGGTTTTCGGGATGTGGTTCATCCCCGCTTCGCTCGGGTCGAGCAGCACGCCGTTGAGCAGATAGTTCATCAACTGCACGGCGATCTGGTTGAGCATGATCGTGCTGAGGATTTCATTGACGTTGAAATAGGCTTTGAGCACGCCGGCGATGCCCGCGTAGACGGCCCCCGCCGCAAACCCGCTGATCAACGCGAGCGCGATGATCACCCAACCCGCCGCATTCGCATTGCCGAGTGCCAGCGCCACCGTCACGCCCATCACTGCTCCGGCGATCATCTGGCCTTCGCCGCCGATGTTCACCACACCGCCGCGAAACGCCACCGAAATGCCAATGGCGACGAACAGCATGGGGATGGCTTTGACGAGTGTTTCGGCGGTCGAATTCTCGTTGCCGAAGGCGCCATTCCAGAGCGATTGGAAGGCGTCGATGGGATTGGCGTTGAGCGCGATCAAGAGGAGGGATGCAACGAGCAGCCCGGCGAGGAGGGCAAGAAAGGGGGGGAACACGTCAAGTGTTCGACTAAGCAGACGCCTAAATAACATACCGTATTCCGAACGTTAATGTCTGTTTAATTATGCTGCGGATTGTAACGCGAAATACGTCAGTAACCACCACAAGTGTAACTATTCTTTTGTGAGATTTAACCCATGTTTATGATTGTGGACAGCAATTATTTTGTAAGATTTAACCCATTTGGGCGACTTCAGCATGGCGAAAACAGTCAACCGTGTGATCATTGACTAACCCGGTGGCCTGCAGCATGGCGTAACAAATGGTCGACCCGACGAACTTGAAGCCGCGCTTGAGCAAATCTTTGCTGATGCGCTTCGACAGCTCGGTTTCGGCGGGGATTTCGCTGAGCGACTGCCAGTGATTATGAATCGGCTGGCCGTCGACATAGCCCCACAGATAGTCGGAGAACGAGCCGAATTCGCGCTGCACATCGAGGAATTTCTGCGCATTGTTGATAGTCGAGGAGATCTTCAGGCGGTTACGCACAATGCCGGGATTCGCAAGCAGTTCCGCGACTTTCGCCTCGTCGTAACGCGCCACAACGGCCGGGTCGAAGCCGTCGAAGGCGGCGCGGTAGTTCTCACGCTTGCGCAAAATCGTGATCCAGCTCAAACCGGCCTGCGCCCCTTCCAGGCAAATGCGCTCGAACAGCGCGTTGTCATCGCCTTTGAGCGGCACGCCCCATTCTTCATCGTGATATTTGACGTACAGCGGGTCAGTGCCGCTCCATGCGCAGCGAATCAAGGTGGTCATTGGTTGGAAGTTCCTTGCGGTATCACTTTACGTCAGTATATGTCAATTCAGGGTGGTTCTGTTACGACGAGCCAATAAGTAGGGACGCGCAACTGCGCGTCCGGTGTGTCTGAATAAATGAAACGGACGCCCCATTGGGCGTCCCTACGAACATGCTACCAATTATCTAAAGCGGGTTATCCCTGTTTCGTTTCGCGTTCCAGCAGTAAACGCTTGCGCTCGACGCCCCACTTATACCCGGTGAGCTTGCCATCCTTGCCGATCACGCGGTGGCAGGGGATGAGGATCGCCGCGTGGTTGCTGCCACAGGCCGACGCGACCGCCCGTACCGCTTTGGGATTGCCCAGCGCCTCGGCGATCTCTGAATAGGTGCGCGTTTCGCCGCGCGGGATGCGCCGCAGTTCGTCCCACACGCGCCACTGAAAGGCGGTCGCCTGAATATCCAGCGGCAGATCCGGGGCGGGGCGCGTGCCGTCGACCGTGTCGAGAATGGCGCTCACCGTGGCCTGTAAGGCGGCATCGTCGCGGTGCAGGTGGGCGGCGGGGAATTCGCCCGTCAGCGCCGACTCCGCCGCGCGTTCGTCGTCGTAGATGCCGATGGCACACACGCCGCGTTCGGTCAAACCGATGAGCAGCGCGCCGAGGTAGCACTCCGCCACCGTGTAGCGGATGGTCGTGTCGGGCGCGCCGTCGCGATACGTTCCCGGCGTCATGCCGATCACGCCTTCGCTGTACACGCGGCTCGGTGAACCGAAGCCCGCTTCGTAAATCGCATTCGTGATCGTCGTGCCGTTCTTCAGACTGGTCTTCAAGTGATCCATCCTTCCCATATGCGCGTATTGGTGGGGCGTGATGCCGAGCGTCGCTTTGAACACCTCGCCGAGATGTCCCGCTTCATAGCCGAACTGCTCGCCGAGCGCCTTGAGCGTCAGCGCTTCCGGCTGATCGATGTGCGCGCGGATGTGGTCGCACACTGCCTGTACGAGACTCAAGCGCGGGTCGGCGATGCGAACTTGCCGGGGGTGGCAGCGCTTACACGGGCGGAACCCGGCATCTTCGGCCTGCGCGGGCAGTGTGAAGAACACGACGTTTTCGCGTTTGGGCAGGCGCGACTTGCACGAGGGGCGGCAGTAGATGCCCGTCGTCGCCACCGCGTACACGAATTCCCCATCGGCGGCGTGATCGCGGCGCGCCAGTTGTTCCCACAGTGTATCGGTGTGCATGGGCTGACCTCCTTTGCTGCTTGTTCGTTGCATGTGTCGGGTCGAGGCTGGCCTCACCCACGAGCGTTCACGGCAGGACAGTCTTAACATTTCAGGCAATCGCCTCTCAGACGATACACTGTAGGGACGGCCTTCTGGCCGTCCGCCGACCACGGACGCGCAGAAGTGCGTCCCTACAAGTGTTCGCTTGTCAAAAATGTCCCGTCCTCAACCTAGGAGCGGGAGGGGCAAGCCCCTCCCCTACAGTCCTCTATCGTCACAAACTTTTGCCCCTCTCCTCTTTTCGGAGAGGGGGTTAGGGGGTGAGGTTTGTTTATCAATACGCCTATGGTACAGGATTCAGGGCAGTGGCTCTATCTGTTTTCGGGGATGCAATTCCAAAAGTATGTTCTCGCAAGCATTCCGCGAACAGATGTAGGGGCGCACCGACGGGTGCGCCCACCACCGGGCAGACACATAGGTCTGCCCCTACATCTTGATTTTCGTGAAGCTGCGCCAGTGCGTGCAAGACGCCAAAACAGGATGAGAATTTCGTCCTCTGGCTGACGTTCGGTGAGTAGCCTAGTACGGCAGCGAGCGGCGCGCACGCGATGGTGTGCTGGCGATGAAATGCGCTGCGACGTGCATGGCCTGCTGCTTGTTGTTCGTATTACTCAGAGGGTCGCGCAGCAGATTCCGCGCGATCACCTTGCTGGCGTCGAAGAACCAGTACTGCGCCATCAGCGGCGACACGAGGATCGGCACGAGGTTGCGGTGCTGCGGGTACATCTGATAGTTGCCGAATTCGCCGTGCACCGCCGGGATGATCCGCGTACTGATGTGGCTGGCCGTGTGCTTGGGCTGCTCCCAGACATAGCGACAGGCCGCCTCGAACTGCTGGAAGGCGGGCATCTGCTTGACCAGCGCGCACGAGCCGTAAAACGCATCGGCTTTGATGAGCGCCGCCATGTTTTCGAGCGCGCTGTAGTGGCAGACCGATTCTTCGACTTCGGTGCCGAAGCCGATGCACGCCAGAATCTTGACGGGCACATCCAGCGGTTCGACGGCGATCAGCGAGAGCGTATCCTCGACAATCGTGCCCGCGCCTGCTTCGTCACCGCGCATGATCGAATCCACGCCGCCATCCACCAGCACAATCGCGTCGATGTCGAGGTGCTCGACCAGCGTCTGATAGGCATCGAGCAGCGGGAGCGCGCCCGTGTTCGCCAGCATCCAAATCGTCACCGCTTCGCCGTGCACCTCGCGGAACCACTGCGCGAGGTACGGTTCGGGGTTGTAGGTTAGTGGCACTTCGACCTCGCCCTGCGCCCCGATCAAGAGGTTAGGAATGACGGTCTCCGTTTTGCTCACGTAGCTTGTGAGTTCAAGATCCGCAAAGCTATAGTTTGCCAGATGCACGGTTTTGCCCTGCTCACGCAAGGTGAAGTAGATCGGCAGGCCGGCGAAGACATCAAAGCCGCCGCCGGCGCCCGCTATCAGGATGTTCTGGGAAGACTGGAGTTGATCGAGGATGGGCAGGTTCAAACGCATGAGGGGAGTCTCCTGTGTGTGATCGCATTATACCCTCAGTTATGGCTTTCCTTTGCTCGCTCATGCCATCGCCGCCCCCCAGGCTAGCGCTAGTCGGGGAGCGCGCCCTGATAATGCTGCTGCATCCAATCGATGGCGAAGGTTTTCAAATCGTCAGCGGGAAACAGATAAGACGGTGCCGCGCCTACGGTGCTCGTGTGCGCCTTCGTCGCTGCCGCAAACGCCCGCCCAATTTCGAAGAAATAGTCGTCTACACCGAAATCGGCGATGCCATTGGTTGTATCATCAAACTCTTCGATGTCGACCCACACCGTTTTACCGGCTTGCAGCACGGGCATCTGATACTGATCAATTTGTTTGGACGGGAGATCCACTAATTGCTCAGCGTGGTGCAGGAGGGTCAGGTTGGTGAGGGGAGCGCCCAGCACCAGTACCCGGCCAGCCGCTGCACACAAACGCCCCAAAGGCGAATCGACGCCGAAACCGTAGCGCCGCGGGTGGGTTTCGGTCAGCCAAACGGCTTTGCTGCCGACCGCGACAAACGAGGCCAGCGGATGTGTGCTGCGCTGCGCCCCCTCCCAAGTCCGCAGATATTCGGCAAGGATGCTCAGTTCGCGGTGATCGACTGGGCTGGTTTGTGGATCGAAGGGGGGACATTCAGCCAACCAGCGCCGCTGTTCCTCCTCGCTCCACTCCGCAAGCTCATAAGGATTGCCTTCCCAACTCGCGAGCATCATCAGCGTGCCTGCAGGGGTCAGCACGTCAAAGATAGCTTTTAGCACGACCTGCGGTCCGCCGACAATCCAACCAATTGACTTGACTGAGACATGCAGGAGAACCGTATCGCCCGCCCGTAAGCCCAACCGCCTCAAATCGGCAGCGAGTTGGCTGCGGACGACTCCAAGTTTGGCAGCTTCTTCTGGCATGATACGCCGCTTTCTATACCGGATATTGTTCAATTCAGTGCAGCTTCTTGATTATATGAGGAATTTCGCCCTTGCCCCTGACGTAACGTCACCCTGTAGACTCAAAGCGCAATCAGGGTGTTCGGGAGGGCTGCACCATGCAGAGAACGACTTATCATGTCGGCGAATTCGCCGACCTTGCGGGCGTGACCGTGCGCACGCTGCGCTACTACGATCAATCTGGCTTGCTGCGACCCGCGCGGCGCGGCAGTACGCGCCAGTATCACCAAACTGATCTACTGCGCTTGCAGCAAATTCTCACGCTCAAGGCGCTCGGCTTTTCGCTCAACGAGATCCGCGACCTGCTCGAAGACCCTCACTACGATTTGCGACGCTCGTTCGCCATTCAGCGTGAGGCGATCCATGCGGAGATCGAGCGCTTGCAGAAAGCGCTCACGGGGCTGGATCTGACCATCGCCCATCTTGACGCCACCGACCAGATCGACTGGCACGAGATCGCGGTGATCGTCACGGCGCTCAATGCCGACTACAAGCAGGAATGGTCGCGGCGCTACTACAGCGACGAACAGCGCGCCCGCTTCGCGCAGGCAACACCCGCCGAGGTCGAAGCGGGGACGCGGGGTTGGATGCAGTTGACTGAGGATTACAAAGCGGCGCGGCATTTGCCGCCGGATCATCCGCAGGTGCAGGCGCTCGCCGCCCGGCAGGTCGAACTGGTGCGCGCGTTCACGCAGGGTGACCCGGAGGTCGAAAAGTCGCTCAAGGCCATGTACGCCAACTTCGACAGCATCCCGCAGGAATTTCGCCTGTTCGACCGCGATCTGCTGGAGTACATGGGCGAGGCCGTGCGCATCTATCAAGCCCAGCAGCCGTAACCTGTCACGCGGCATCCGGTGTCCCGCATGTAGGACTAACGTATTACAAATGGAGTAACACCTATGTTGACGACACCCCGCGTAGAGATGCGCCTCGAACAGCCGTATCTGGCGATCCGCACGTCGGTCACGCTGCAAGCATTCGGCGCTGCGATCCCCAAACTGACCGGCGAAGTGCTCGCTTGGATGGCGGCGCGCGGAATCGAGCCAGCGGGACCGTCATTGGTGCGTTTTCGCGTCATCGACATGGCGCGTGAACTCGATCTGGACATCGGCGTGCTGCTTGCCGCGCCACAAGCGGGGGATGAGCGTGTGCAGGCGGGAAGCGTTCCGGCGGGACGCTACGCCGTGCTGACGTATACGGGCGTCGATCAAGGGATGGAGGGAAATCGCGCCCTGCTGGAATGGTGCGCGCAGCAGGGGTTGAAGCTGGACCAGTGGCATACGGACAAGGGCGATGCCTTCGGCGGGCGCTTTGAATTCCTGCTGACGAACCCGGACGTTGAGCCGGATATGGCGCGGTGGGAAACCGAAGTCTGCTTCCGCTTGGCCGATTCCGCCTGACAACTATCACGACCGTCCGCGCACAGCGATCACGAACAGAAACCGTAGGTTCTGCCCGGTGATCCGGGTACAATCACGCTCGTCAGGCGGCGTGTTCGTCAACGTGAACACGGCAGCAAAGGAGTTGAAGACCTGATGAAGTTCGTGATGGTAGGCAGCGGCGCGGTCGGTTGCTACTTCGGCGCGCGGCTGTTGTTGGCAGGACATGAGGTCACTTTTATCGCGCGCGGTGAGCGGCTGCGCGCTTTGCACGAGCAGGGGATCACGCTGGTGCACGGCGACGATCCAACGCCGATCCCGCACGTCCACGCGACCGATACGCTCGCGGATGTGAATGCGGTCGATTACGTGTTCTTGGGCGTGAAAACGTGGCAGGTGGCCGAAGCGGCGCAGACCTTTGGTACGCTCACGGCTGAGCATACGCGGTTTCTCACGCTGCAAAACGGCGTCGACGCGCCGCACGAGGTCGCGGAGATGGTCGGTGCGCGCCGGACGCTCGGCGGCATTGTGCGCGGCTTCTTCGAGATGACCGACTTGACGACGGTGCGGCATGTGGGTGTGCCGCCGACCATCATCTATGGGCAGATGGACGGCGGACGTTCCGCGCCAACGGATCAGCTTCTGCCGCTGCTCGCCGAAGCGGGCATTAACGCTGAACACTCGACCGACATCGAAGCCTCGCTGTGGGAGAAGTTCCTGCTCGTGACGGCGCTCAGCGGCGTTGGCACGGTGACGCGCTCGACCGTCGGCGAATTCCGCGCGTGCGCCGAGACGCGGCACCTGCTCTACGGTGCGCTGGTCGAAATGGCGGCGGTGGCGCGAGCGCGCGGCGTCCGCTTGCCCGTTGATGCCGCTGAGCGGACGCTGGGATTCATCGACACGGTCCCCGCCACTGCGACCACGTCGCTGCACCGCGACCTGATCAACGGGCGGCCCTCCGAACTTGAAGCGCAGACGGGCGCGGTCGTGCGGATGGGGCGTGAGGCGGGTGTGAGTACCCCGATCAACCAGTTCATTTATGCGAGCCTGCTGCTCCAAGAAGCGCGCCACCGCGCCGGGATGAAGCCAAAATGACCCTGACCAAACTGGAACTCGCGCGGCAGATCGCGGCACGGTATGCCGAAATTCCGCTCGTGCGGGCGGTCGCCGTCAGCGGTTCGACCGCCTCGCAGGCTGCCGAACCCGGCTCAGACATCGACATGTATATCTACGTGGAGCGTGCCATCCCGCTTGATCAGCGGATGATCGCTGCGCAGCCCTATAATCCCGACGCCGAATTCGACTTGCAGTTGTTCGAGACGACCGACAACTACGTGAACGCGGACACGGGCTATCCGCTGGATGTGCTGTTCCGCTGGGTAGCGTGGACGGAAGGCGAGATGGCACGCATCTTCGACGAGCCGATCGGCTGGCTGGGCTATACCACCTCCGTCTGGTACAACATCAAAATTGCCCTCCCGCTGTTTGATCGCGATGGGTGGTTTGCGGGCATTCAGGCCAAAGCCAACCAACCTTACCCGGAAGCGCTGCGCCGCGCCATCATCGAGAAGAATACGCTCGTCGCACGGCGCACCATGTTCTCGTATATGCAGCAGATCGAGAAGGCGGTCAAACGCGGCGACCTCGTGAGCGTGAATCACCGGATCGCGGCACTGCTCGCCAGTTACTTCGACATTCTGTTCGCGCTCAATCGCCAGCCCAACCCCGGCGAAAAGCGCCTGATCAGCTTTGCCGAGATGTTGTGTCCGCTGCGCCCGGGCGGGCTGCGCACTGATATCGAAACCCTGCTGCGGCTCGGCGGAACGGGCGACGCGGCGACCACGGCCGCCGCCCAGCACCTGCTCGATCAGCTCAACCCGCTGCTCACGGCAGAGGGCTTTACAGCAGTTTAGCGACCATCGTCTTTTGCCACTCCTTCGTTGATATCGATGATCAATGAAGCGCTGCGAACGCTGTCGTCTCCCCTCCCTGAATTCGGGGAGGGGCTGGGGGTGGGGTCGAAGCGGCGGACGCGCAACTGTGCGTCCCTACGAAATCTACCCGAGGCGGCTGGCTTCCCCTGCTGGCAAGGGGTGAGGTCATGTTTACGCACCGCTTACCCACCGCTTTTGCCAGATTTTCCCCCATCGCGCTAGAATACAGCCAGCGTTTGAATGCGGTAGGAGCGGTGATATATGGCAGCATACGGACGGCTGGACGTGTTCTTCCCGGATGGGCTGTTCAAGACATACCTGCTCACCGACCCGAACACGACCATCGGACGCTCGAATACCAGCACCATTCCCATCGACGATGAGACGCTCTCGCGCTATCACGTCAATATCACGCTGAAGAACAGCGTCGTGTACATCGCCGATATGGAGTCGGAGAACGGCACGTTCATCGATGGCAGCCGCCTCGAAAGTAACACCGCGACCGAACTCAGCGGCGGCGAAGAGATCATGGTCGGCGACCTGCGCATGATCTTCGCGACGCTCGACGACAGCCCCACGCGTCCGATTGAGGTGCCCGAAGAGACCACGCAGCGTGTGGATTTGCCGGATGCCGAGTTCTACATCGAAATCGCGGATTCTTATCAGACGGTTGCGCCGGGGGCGCACATCTCCACCCGCGTCAGCATCACCAACGAGGGCGAGAAAACGGAACGCTTCGGCATTGAAGTGACCGGGCTGCCGCGCGAATGGCTGCGCATCGACAAAACCGAAGTGGAGATTGCGGCGGGCAAGAGCGCCGAGATCACCCTGAGCTTCAAACCGCTGCGCCGCAGCGACAGCCGCCCGGGCGACTACACCGTGCAGATTGCCGTGCGCCGCAAGAGTCAGCCCGATCTTGTGCTGCGCGGGAGTGTCAATCTGCTGGTACTGCCCTACAGCGGCTTCGGCATGGCGCTCGACAAGAACCGCCTCAAAGCGGGCGACCGTTTTCGGCTGTTTCTGCATAATCAGGGGAGTGCCCCGCTCCCGCTGACGATCAGCGGGCGTGACCTGAGCAGCGGTCACCTGCTGATCAAGCTCGTGCCCAACCGCGTCGAACTCGCACCCGGTCAGCGCGTGGTGGTGCAGGGCGACGCGCGCCCGAAAAGCGCCCGCCTGTTCGGCGACGCCCGCCAGCACAGCTTTGATTTGCTCGCGCGTTCCGGCGACGCCTCCGGTTTTCTCGTCTCCGCGCGCGCCTACGTCGACGAAAAGCCGCCGCTGCCCGCGTGGTCGGTCTTCGCGCTCGGCGGCCTCGGTGTCGCCCTAATCGGCATCGTCCTGATCGGCTTGCTGATTCTGCTGCGTCCCTCCACTGCCACGCCGAGCATCACGCAGTTTGACGTGAGCGCCGAGCGCGTCGCGCAGGGCGATCCGCTCACGCTGTCGTGGATGGTGCTGGACGCTGATTCGGTCGCCATCACGCTCAACGGCGCGCAAGTCATGCAGACCGATACCGACGAGAACAACATTCAGATCGATACTACGCCATTCACGCCCGGCCCCGTCACGTTTGGCCTCATCGCCATGAACGGCGATCAGCAGGTGCAGGAGACGCGCACAGTCGAAATCTTTGTGCCGCTGCGCCTGCTCAGCTTCGAGTACAGCCCGAATCCGCTGGTGCGCTACGTCAACCAGACGATCACGCTGCGCTGGGATGTGCCGCAGGCGTCAAGCGTGCGGATCGTCGGCCTAGAGGGCTTCAGCACCACCGAATCGATTGATACCGCCTTCAGCGCGTCCGACGAGCTGGCGCTGACGGGCATCATCACCACTGCCGATCCGCTCACCGTCACGCTGATCGCCGAAGGCGCGGGCAGCACGACGCCCTTAGAGCAAACCGTCGCGCTCGACGTGATCGACCCGCAGTGCACGACCGCCGCGGGCGGCGTCACGCTCTACGATGGGCCGAGCACCTCCGCTCAGGTGATCGGCACGATCCCCGACGGCGGGTTCGTCACGGTCAACGCGCAGGACCCGAGCGGCGCCTGGCTGCGCGTCGTCTTGAGCGGCGGCGTCCCCGGTTGGGGACAGTTGAGCGCGTTCCGCTGCGCTGTGACCTTCAACACGCGCGACCTGTTCCGCGAGCTGATTGTGCCGACAGCCGTGCTGCCCGCGACTCTTCCGCCGACCACCACGGGGACGCCCACCGCGACGCTCCGCCCCACACGCACGCTGCGCCCGACGTTCACGCCGACGCCCGCGGGTTAACCTTGTAAGCTGTGACACTTTGCCATTCGTTTTGCTTCTGACCCCACCCCCATCCCCTCCCCGAATTCAGGGAGGGGAGACAACAGACTGCTTACTCCCGCCTCTGAATTCAGGGGCGGGTCGGGGAGAGGGTGAGAGAACATGCCTTTGCTCAAAGGTTCTTCAATGCGCAGACATTTTTTACTCATCCTGCTTTTGATCACCTACGTCATTGTTGGGGCGCTGTATGCCGTACGCACGCCCGCATGGCAAGCACCGGACGAACCCGCGCACTACAACTATGCCGCGCAGGTGGCGGCGAACGGCTGCTGCCCGGTGATCGAAATGGGCGACTGGGACTCGGCCTATCTCGACACGCTGAAGTCGGAACGCTTCGCGCCCGAACTGCTCGACCGGTTTGCCACTATTCAGTATGAGGATCATCAGCCGCCGCTCTACTACCTGCTGAGCGGCCTCGTCTATCGTCTGACGGACGGGAGTCTGACTGCGCTGCGCCTGCTCTCCGTGCTGATCAGCGCAGGGATTGTCGCGTGCGCCTACGCGATCACGCTGGTGCTCCTGCCAGATCGGCGGGCGCTGGCGCTGGCCGCGGCGCTGCTCGCCGGCTTCATCCCGCAAAATCTGGCGATTATGGCCTCGGTCAACAATGACGCGCTGGCTGGGTTGATCGTCGGCGTGACGCTTTACCTGCTGATCCGCTATGTGCAGGGCGCGCGCGTGCCGGTGTGGGCGCTCGGCGTCGCCGTTGGCGTGGGGCTGCTCACCAAAGTGAACACGATCTTTCTCGCCGGGCTCGTGCCGCTGTTCGTGCTGCTGCATTGGTGGTTCACCCCTGACCGCCGCTTGAGCGAGTTGATTCGCCGTCTCGCGTTGTTCGCGATCCCCGCGCTAATCCTCGGCGGGCTGTGGTGGCTGCGCAACGTCGGCGTGTACGGCTTCCCGGATGTGTTTGGCCTGCGGCGGCACGATCAGGTGGTGGTCGGGCAGCTCCGCACCGCCGAATTGATCGCGCAGGTCGGCCTGGGCGAATATCTGCGCCGCGCCGTCGACACGACCTTCACCAGCTTTTTCGGGCAGTTCGGCTGGATGGGCTTGTTCATGCCGACATGGGCCTACTGGATCGTGCTGGCGTTCCTCGGGGTGGTCGTCAGCGGATGGATCGTCGGTCTGTTTGTAGGGACGAGACATGTCTCGTCCTCATCCTCCAACATTGAACCGAGGATGAGGCATGCCTCGTCCCTACACCAGCTTTCGTCCGAGCGCCTAGCGTGGGCGGTGCTCGCCTTGACTACGCTGCTTGCCGGGCTGCAGTACCTGTACTACAACACCGAATTTGTGCAGTTTCAGGGACGCTATCTGTACCCCGCGCTGATCCCGCTGGCGCTGTTCGCGGTGCTCGGCGTGGATGGGTGGCGGCGTCGGCTGGCACGGCTGATCGGCGACCGTCCCACGCTGGCGTGGCTCACCCCGCTGATCGCCGCCGTGTTCATTCCGCTCAGCCTGTTCATGATCTGGAGGGTCATACCCCAGCTTGCGCCATGACCACATCCCATCTTGACCTCGGCCAGCGCGTCAGTCGACACTACTTGAATCCGGTGAGCGTCCTCGTCAAACTGGTGTCGCTCACCGTCATTGCCATTTTCCTCGTCTTAGTCGTATCGCTCGAACGAACACAGTGGTGGCATACCGCGTTCATGGTGGTGCTGTTCGCGTTGTTCGGGGTGGTCGTCTTCTGGTATGCGCGGCGGTTGAGTCTCGTGCTGCTGTTCCCGCGCCTTGAACTCTACGCCGACGGTCTGCGCTACACGCGCTTGGGGCGGGATCGCGCGTGGCGCTGGGACGAGTTCACGGCGCTGAAATTCTGGCTGATGGGCGCGCCGAATAATCTGGCGCTGATCGGTAACTATCAGCTCTACATCGACGATCAGTTCGTGGTGGCCATTTCACCGGATTTCTGGCGCTCTGACCGCATCTACCAGACGATCTGGCAAGAGACGGCCAAACGTCTGGTGCCGCGCTATATTGAACGCTTCAGTCAGGGCGAAACTATCCTGTTTCATCACACCGTGACCAAAACGGGCGAACGGTTGGGTGAGATTCAGATCAACCAGAGCGGGCTGACCAAAGGCGCGCAGTTCATCGCCTGGGAAGATGTGACCGGCATCAATGCTGAAGGTGAAGCGCTGCGTCTGTTTGTGCGGCATCAGGGTTTCCCGCAGTTGATCGAAATCATGAACGTGTACAACGGTCATGTGCTCGCAATGTTCATCGAGGCGATTCTCAGTCAGGAGGCGCGCCAGATCAAGCGAGCGGCGGTGCGGCGCGCGCCATCACCGCCGCCCAGCGAACCTAAAGCGCGGGCGCGCAGTCTGCGCGGGCTGCAGGCGCAGAAATTCGCGGTGGCGCTGGCGGTCGGCGCTGGTTTGATCGTCGCGGGGCTTCTCATCCCGTGGCGTTACGGCGCTGCGGACTTCACGTTTCTGGGGATCGCGCTGCTCATTGAAGCGGCACTGGTGGTGTGGTATGTGCTCTCGGTCTGGATGATGCATGGGCGTACCTTGACGATCACGCCGACCGGGATCGAATTCCGCGGTCGGCGGCGCATGGGACACTGGCGCTGGGACGAGATCACCGCGCTGACGTATTGCTGGCATGGATGGCTCTTTCCGCACATCGAAGACTATGTGTTATCCGTCGGCCAGCACCCGGTTTTGCGCGTGAATATGTACGATTTCCCCGATGGTGATCGCTTGATGCGGGAGATCCAGGCCCGTCTGTACAATCGCTTATACCGCGAAGCCGTGACGCAGTTTGAGCGCGGCGCAGCGGTGCAGTTCGGCAAAATTACGCTGGACGCAGAGGGGCTGCGCCTCGGACGGCGGCGCTTCCAGTGGGCCGAGATCAGTGACTGGCAGGTTATGGCCCGCGACAAGCGTCTGCTGCTGGTGATCGCCCGCCGCCGTCAGATCAAAATTCGCTATTTAGGTATCCCCAACGCGGCTGTATTATTCGCCATGCTGCGTCTCAAATTGGGCAGTGAAATGGAGAATCCAAGTCTATGAAGATCCTGATCGGCACGTCCAACCCTGGCAAGCTGCGCGAATATCAGGCGCTGCTGAGCGAGTTGAACCTGACCTTTTTGAGTCTGCGCGATGTGAACGTCAATTTGGACGTCCCCGAACCCTACGAGACGTTCACGGAGAACGCCGAACATAAAGCGCGCGAGTATGCCAAGCTGACCGGCATGACCACATTGACCGACGACAGCGGCTTGGTGGTCGATGCGTTGGGTGGTCGTCCCGGCGTGTATTCGGCGCGCTACGCCCCCGGCACGGATGCGGATCGCTATACCAAGCTGCTGGAGGAACTGGTCGGCGTGCCGGAAGAAGGGCGCACGGCGCGCTTTGTGTGCGCGGCAGCGCTCGCCGCGGGTGACGGCGCGCTGATCGATTTGCAGGTCGGCACGGTCGAGGGGAAGATCGCGTTTGCGCCCGGCGACGGATCGAACGGCTTCGGCTTCGATCCGGTCTTCATTCCAAACGGCTTCGATGTGACGCTCAACGCGCTGACGATGGATGAAAAGAACGCCATCGATCATCGCGGCAACGCCCTGCGCCTGCTGATCCCGACGCTGAAGAAAATAACATAGCAATCGTGGTAGTATGTCATTCGATTTACTGCGTAACGACACGGCCTGAAATCTGAGCTTATGTTATTATTCTTAGGAGATGTCTGTGCTTTGACACCTAAGAGGTAACAATGCATAAACAAGGTAGGACTCGTTGCCAATCGTTTCACATTGGCGCGATGCTGGTACTTGCAATTCTGGGGTTGACAGGCTGTGGTCAATCCCAGATAGAGACGACGCCCAATACAATGGCGCTCGTCTCAACTCCTGCTGGAACTTCGATTGGGATAGTGCCAAGGATAGAAACTGCAACACCGACCCTAACCCCTATACCAACTTTCACCCCTAGTATGACTCCCACTGCAACTTATACTCCGATGCCCACTTTGCCATCTGAACTTCCACTGCCGCTTCCAACTGAACCACCTCGGAAAGCAGGAGAACCAACGAGCATCCGAGATGTTGTAGTGACCAATGGATCTTTCATGTTTCATGTTCAGCGAGGCAGCTTTCGGAATATCATTCGCGGATGGACGCCTGAATCCGGTAAGAAATATCTGGTTTTGGACGGATTACTCTACAACTTTGGAACTAGCAACCAAGCATTTTTCGACACTGATTTCGTTCTCCAATTGCCTGATGGGCGATTGGTAACCTCTGATGTGAGTGCATCAGGAGCATACAGTGATGAACTCGAGTCCCTCACCCCAATTACGGATGTGATTGATTTTCCGGGGCGCAACTTTGATCGCGCGCCCGGTCGATTTTTGGAAATTCCGGCTGGTGGGTTTCGCCGAATAGTCATTGTGTATCAAATTCCACAAGAAATCGAAGATGTCACACTCCAATTTATCGCTAACGGTTCACCGTATCAGGCCATTCAGATAGCCCTAGTTCGAGATCCAGACGCGCCAGACCAACTTATTATGATCACTACTCGCCGTGGAGATGAATCTCAAAGTTCGTTCGCGTTCCAAATTGTGGATAGTGAAATTGGAGATCCAGTTCCGATAAGCGAACCCTCTACATCGAATATCATCGAAGATGACTGCGTGGAAGTCGATACTACAACCACTGTTACAACAGAGTTCTGGTTTGAGTACAGCGAAACGCTGATTATTGATCAGGGATATCAAAACGATCTGGACATTGGGCTGGTCGCAAATCCAGATGCTGATAATTCGGAAGTTTCAAATGTGTTTTCACTTATCGCTGATCAACTGGATCGGATCGGCCTTGGTGTAGAAGCTCAGAACTGGTATCGAGAAAACTACGTGAGAGAAGAACAGTCAGGGGTTAGAATTGGTAACTCTACTCCTGAAATTGTTAGGGCTAATCATCGAGCCGTAACCACGATTTTACGGCAGTCCGTGATCACACCCTATCGTATTCAGGTTCTGGTCGATAATCAGCTCTTCGAATATCAGTACGCAGTTGAAGGCACTAAATACACAACGGATCGCCAACAAGAACCATGCACCCCATAGTCAGATACTTAAAGGTGTAAAAGCGTCTGGTTTTGCTCCTCTCCTTTAGGCGAAGAGTGGGGGGAGATCCGTATTCTTCCCTAGTCGCGACGCTCAAGCTCATCGGGTGTTGGACGTTGGAAGAAACTAATCCACGGCTTCATCATCGCTTCGGAAATATAGAAACTCGTTTCCGAAGGCTGCGAATTTCGGACGGCCAACCGCTGCAGCAGCTCATCCGCCGAGATATCGAGAAAGTGGACTTCGCTGCTCGCTCCGAGCTGCTGGGCGCGTGACCGATAGTCTTCGCGTTCCTCGCGCGCCCAGAAGCCAAAATCGAGGATGACATTCGTGCCCAATTCCAGCGCGCGGCTGGCGATGTTCCAGAGCAGCGCTTCGATGAGATTATGCCGGGCATCATGCTCGGGCTCGTGCGCGTCTTGACCGAAGAGGCGGACGTGCCATTCATCCGGCGTCAGTCGCAGAGCGGCTAGCTCGCGCTCAAGCTGTTTGGCGCGCGTCGTTTTTCCCGAGCCGGGCAATCCCACCATCAAATGGAGCGTTGCCACACTGACTACTCCTAAAATTTGTCGTTGGGTTACCCCTGACGCTTGCTCGCCTCGGCGTAGAGCGCTTCCCATTCCGGGCGCAGCAGCGACATCATGTGTATGTCGTAGTACACACCATCGCGGTAGACGTATTGGCGCAGTGTGCCCTCCGGCGTGAAGCCGAGCTTCTCGTAGGTGCGCCGCGCCCCCTCGTTATAGGCCATGACTTCCAGCCCGACGCGGTTCATGTTCATTTCCCAGAAGCAGTACTTGAGCATCACCTTGACCGCGTCCGAGCCGTAACCCTGACCCTGATCCGCCGGGTCGCCAATGTTGATGAAGAACGAGCAGTGCCGCGCCTGCCAGAAGATATCTTTGATCGCCAGCATGCCCACCAAGCGATCCGCGTCCAGCGTGCGGATGCCAAACGGGATGAACTGGTATTCGTCGACCTTGCCCAGCCAATCGCGCATATCCCGTTCGTCGCTGGGGTAGACCATCGAGCGACGCAGCAAGCGCTGATTCTCCATGTCTTCCGTCCAGCGGGCGAGCAGGGCGTAATCGCTGTCAATCAAGTGGGCGAGGCGCACTTTGTCACCGCGCAGCAGTTCGTTTCCCAAGAACGGCACAGGCATCGATCAACCTTCCTTATCTGGAGTTCGCTCAACGACTATATGTGTCGGGCTGTCTCAGGTGTGATAACGCCTGAGGAGGTTAAAAGGATGAGATTCCGACCCCACCCCCGGCCCCTCCCCGAATTCGGGGAGGGGCGCCAGCGGACTCGCTGTTCCGCCCCTCTCCCCGCTTGCGTGGGAGAGGGGTTGGGGAGAGGGGTTTAATGGACACCCTTTTAATCGCGTCCCTACGCCATCAACCTCGCTTGTGCGAACGCTCTTGGATCCCTGCCCTAATTTCGGAGAGGGGTTGGGGGTGAGGTCAAACGGATTTGCGGCTATAATCGGCGTGGATAGATAGTCGGATGAGCGACTTATGCCACTGCACAAGTGTTTGATCGCCAATCGCGGCGAAATCGCCGTGCGCATCCTGCGCGGGTGTCACGAGCTCGGTTTACACACGGTCGCCGTGTATTCGGAGGTCGACGCCAACGCGCGCCATGTGCAGCTTGCCGACGAAGCTTATCTGCTGGGCGCGGCCAACCCCGCCGACAGCTACCTGAACATCCCCAAGCTGATCGATGTGGCGCGGCGGTCGGGCGCGGACTGCGTGCATCCCGGTTACGGCTTCCTGTCTGAAGTGGAAGATTTTGCGCAGGCGGTGATCGACGCCGGGCTGGTGTGGATCGGCCCGCCGCCGGACGCGATTCGCCTGATGGGCGTCAAAACTGAGGCGCGGGCGTTAATGGGTGCGGCGGGCGTGCCGCTCGTCCCCGGCTACCAGAGCGATTCCCAAAATGACGCCGAGTTCCTCGTCGCGGCGGATCAGATCGGCTACCCGGTGATGGTCAAGGCGGCGGGCGGTGGCGGCGGCAAAGGGATTCGCGTGGTCTACGCGCGGCGCGATCTGCCCGATGCGCTGGCGGCGGCACGGCGCGAAGCCCTGCATGCCTTCGGCGATCCGCGCGTGTTCTTGGAACGCTATATCGAGCATGGGCGGCATATTGAAGTGCAGGTGCTGGCGGATCAATTCGGAAATACGGTGCACCTGTTTGAGCGCGAATGCAGCGCGCAGCGCCGTCACCAGAAGGTGATCGAAGAGTCGCCATCGCCGCTGCTAACGCCCGAGATCCGCACGCGCATGGGCGCGGCAGCGGTTGAGGCGGCGCGGGCGGTCAGCTACGTCAACGCGGGCACGGTCGAATTCATCGCCGCGCCGACGGGCGAGTTCTATTTTCTGGAGATGAACACACGCTTGCAGGTTGAGCATCCGGTCACGGAGATGGTGACGGGGCTGGACTTGGTCAAGCTGCAACTGGCGATTGCGGCGGGCGAACCGCTGCCCTTCACCCAAGCCGACCTCACACAGCGCGGGCACGCCATCGAATGCCGCCTGTACGCCGAAGATGCGCCGAACGGCTTTCTGCCCGCGGTCGGCACGCTGCTGGAATTCATTCCGCCGAGCGGATTGGGCGTGCGTGTTGATTCGGGGGTAGGCGCGGGAGACGCGATCACTATTCACTACGATCCCATGATCGCCAAGCTGATCGTCTATGATTGGACGCGGGACGGGGCGATTCAGCGTATGGATGCGGCGCTGCGGGATACGGTGATCCTCGGCACGACGACCAATCTCACGTTTTTGCGCGCTCTCATCAATCACCCGGCTTTCAAAGTGGGCGAAGTCGATACCAACTTCATCGAGACGCATCTCGACGAACTGCTGCCGTCAGAATCGGCGCTGCCCAAAGCGGCTCTGATCGCGGCGGCGCTGCACGACTTAATCACCTCACCCCCTGACTCCCTCTCCAGAGGGCGAAGGGGAAGTGAGCAGTACGGCGTACCTGATCCGTGGGCGCGCGCGGATGGGTTTAGAATCGGTTCATAACAGCAGCCTCACCCCTCCTTCCCCTCGCCCACGGGCGAGGGGAGCCACGATCTATGGGTTTTCGCGCTTTCTGTTCGGAGAGCGGGTGAGGTTAGATCATTGAAAAGGATTGTTCCATGTGCGGACTGTTGACTTTACTGCTCGTCGTCGGTGGCTTTTTCAGCGTGTTCGGCATTAGCTCAGCGGTCGTGATGCCCGTCGAACCGATCGGCGCGGTCGAGGTGACCGTCGCCCATCCATTGGAGATGACGCCGACCTTCACGCCGACGCCTGCGCGCCGCGTCCTCGCGCTGACGGCCACGCCGTCGCCGACCGCGCTGCCCCCGGCGAATCCACAGATTTTGAGCATCTGCGCGCCGCCCGATCAGAGTGATTTGCAGGTGGCGGCCAAGTTCGAAGGCAACCTGCTGCCCAGCCCCGCGTGGATGCTCTCGGCCACCAGCACGGAGACGATGACGCGCTTCACGTGGAATAACAGCGCCTATGGCAGCGTCGCCATGCTCGAACTGCTGCACTACGACTGCGGCTACACTGACGACGACATCGACGCCTTCTACGGCGCTGGCGTGTGGGATACACTGTTCGCCAGCTACGAGTCGTGGGAAGAAACGGGCCTGTGCCTCGTGGGGCGGCTGCGCCTGCATGAATTCGCGGCGACCTTCGCGGGCTCGAACTACACCATCCGCTACTGGATTGAGCCGATCAGCGATCAGCGGGTGGCGGCGTTCATGCTCGTCTATCCGGAATGGGGACTCGACGAACTCGACGTGATCGCCGGGCAGCTGCGACCGGATTTACCCTCCTGCGCGAGCCTATGATCGCCAGCTACGTCTATCAAGGCACGACCTACTCCGTCGAACTGGAACGCCAGCCGGATGGCAGCTACCGCGCGGTGATCGACGGCGAGACGATTCCCATGCGCGTCGTGCCCGCGCCGAACGGCGGGACGATCCTCGTGCTCGGCGACGAGCGCGTCACCACGCACATGGTCCGCGCCGGGAATGAGCGCCATGTCGCGGTGGGTGGTGACGCCTACACGCTCAGCCTGCCGGAACAGCGCGGATCAAAGCGCGGCGGAGCGGGTGCGGGCAGCGGCGACCTGACCGCGCAAATGCCGGGGCAGGTGCGCGAACTGCTCGCCGCCGAAGGCGAGTCCGTCGAACGCGGCCAGCCGATTCTGCTGCTGGAAGCGATGAAGATGGAAATTCGCGTGACCGCCCCGGTCGCCGGGACGGTCAAACGGCTGCTGGTGAAGGCGGGCGACGTGGTCGAACGCGGCCAACGCCTCGCCGAGATTGGCTAGGCAACCTCACCCTGCTGGCGGCGCCAGTCGTCCCTCTCCGTGGGGAGATAGCAAAAGCGTGTTTTCCCCTCTCCTCGCTTGCGTGGGAGAGGGGTAGGGGTGAGGGGTGAACTCGAATTACCTTGTCTGAGCCATTGAGAATAGTCAACCATTTGCGGACGGCCAGAAGGCCGTCCCTACAACAAGGCTTGGTTACGGCGTGGGGTCGGAAACCGCCCTACGGCCCGACGTTCGTCTGCTCCGTGATCCCCAAGGTCCCTTCAGTATCTTCGCCGCCGCTGGCGATCCAGATGTCGTACTGCCCCTCGACCGGGTTCTCCAGATCGACCACCGGATTCAAATTCCCACTGGCCGAATCATCATTGCAGTACCAGTTGCCCTGCGGGTCGTTGATAAGCAGCGCGGTGTCGCCGTTCGCATTCGCCGCCTGGAAGAAGATGCGCAGCAATTGGGCTGAGCCTGACCAGTTCAGGCGCACATCCGGCTGGGCGGTCGCCCGACCCACACACTGATCGCCGAGGTTGAGCGTGCCTGTTTCGATGTCGCCACCCGCGATCACATCCAGTGTGAAGGGGTCCGGTTCGAAGCCCGCTTCCAGATCGTACACGCCGTAATTCGGTTCGAGCGTGTAATCCAGCGTGACATCCGTCAGCAGTTCCGGTTCACTGCCCGACACGGCGGGCGCTTCCGCGATCTGCTCGTTGCCCACCTGCCCGGCGTTGATTTCCTGCGCGGTCACGCCCAGTTCGGCGAGGATGGCTGGAAGGGGCGTGATGCCTCCCAGACGACCACCCGTCGTGTTTTCTGCGCGCACGGCGGTCGGAATGCCAATGTATTCGCCGTTCTGGTTGACGACCGTGCCACCGCTGTTCCCGGGGGAGATTTCCGCATCGGTGTTATACCAGCCCGCTACGCGCTGACCGTTGAGCGTTTCGTTCTGCACGCCAGAGATTGTCCCGGTCGTATACACGAGGTAGCCCTCGCTCAAACCGGGGTAGCCGAACACGGAGATGTTTTCGCCGAGCCGCGCTCGTTCTGAGGCGAGCGGAATTGTGGGCAGGTTGAGGCTGGCCGGATTGATTTGATTGCCGTCGAGATCGCGGTCGATTTGCAGCAGGGCGAAATCGATCGTCTCGGAGACGCCGACCACGCTGGCGAGGAAGCTTTCAACGGGCGGCTCGGACGGGTCTTGCAGGATCAGGATCAAAAAGTCGTCCGAGCCTTCGACAACATGGCGATTGGTGAAGATCAAGCCGTCCGGGCTGACAATCGTGCCCGAGCCGATGCCGACGACCTGCCCTTGTTTGAGCGCGCCGATTTCGACCACGCTCTGCGCAATCTGCGCGATCTGATCGGGGCTGAGCGTTCCGGTCTGCGCACTCACGCCGCTGGCGAGCAGCACGCTGATCAGAGCGACGAGCCATAACATCCGTTTCATCTACTGTACTCCTTGGGTGTAATGTAAGTTGTCAGAATTATGATTGTAATTGTTTAATGCCACATGAGACGCGCCCCACCGGTGAAGCTTGACCGCATCAATCTCCGAGTAGCAGATGCGGCGCGGATGACCTATGATGAATCGAACGCGCGGAGGCTGCTCCGACGGATTGATGGATATCTGAACCATGCAAACGACTCAGCGGGCAAAGCTGAAAATCTATCTGGGGATGGCGGCGGGCGTCGGTAAAACCTTCGCCATGCTTGACGACGCGCGCGAAGCCAAACGCGCCGATGGCATCGATGTGGTGATCGGTTGGGTGGAGACGCACAACCGCCCGGAAGCCGATGAACTCGTCGCGGGGTTTGAGGTCGTTCCCTATCGCGCCGTTTCCGGTGGGGGCATCATCCTCGCGGAGCTGGATCTCGACGCCATCCTCGCGCGCCAACCCGCGCTCGTGCTGGTCGATGATCTTGCGCACAGCAACGCGCCGGGGTCGCGCCACCCGCAGCGCTATCAGGATGTGCTGGAACTGCTCGACGCCGGGATCGATGTGTGGACGACCGTCAACGTGCAGCATTTTGACAGCCGTGCCGACACCGTGCAGACCATCACCGGGGTGACGGTGAGCGAACGCGTGCCCGATTCCATCCTTGAACTGGCGGACAAAATCGAACTGGTCGATCTCTCGCCCGAAGATTTGCGTGCCCGCCTGCTCGAAGGCAAGGTCTACACGAGCGAACCCGTCGAACAGGCGGCCAAGACCTTCTTTCGCATCGGCAACCTGACCGCGCTGCGCGAAATGGCGCTGCGTCTGACCGCCGAGCGCGTCGATCAGCAGTTACAGGACTACCGCCAGCTCAAGCAGATCACCGCGCCGTGGAAAGCCGGGGATCGTTTGCTGGTGGCGGTCAGCCCGAGCCCGCTCTCGGAGCGCCTCATCCGGTGGACGCGGCGCATGGCCTACAACATGGAAGCACCGTGGATCGCGGTCAACGTCGAACTGCCGCGCCGCCTCTCGCCGGCTGACCGCGAACGGCTGATTCGCAACGTGGCGCTCGCCCGGGAACTCGGCGCGGAGGTCGTCACCACGATTGCGGGGGATGTAATCGCCGGGTTGATGCGCGTCGCCCACGAGCGCAACGTGACGCAGATCGTCGTCGGCAAGCCCGCGCACAGCCGCCTGCAGGACTTCATCCGCGGCGGTTCCATCGTCAACCGCCTGATTGAAGCCAGCGGCGCGATTGATGTGTACGTCGTCACAGGCGACGAGCCGGAGAGCACCGCGCCGCGGACGTTCGTGCCGCCCGTCGAACGGCATTCGGCGCTGCGCCACTACCTGATCGCTTTCGCGCTCGTCGTGTTAGTCACGCTGGCGAGCGTGTGGCTCAGCCCGATTATCGAATATCAGGCGGTCGGCTTGATCGATCTGCTCGTCGTGCTGCTGATCGCGGCCTACCTCGGGCGCGGCCCCGCCATTCTCGCGGCGACCGTCAGTGCGGTGACATGGGGCTATCTATTCATGCCGCCGCGCAACACCTTCATCGCCGTGAACATCGAAGATGTGATCGTGCTCGGCCTGTATTTCGTGATCGCGCTGTTCGTCGGCAACTTCACGGCGAAAATCCGGCAGGGCGAACGGCAGGCGCGCCTCTATGCCGAACGCACACTGGCGCTCTATCACCTTTCGCGCCAAACGTCTGTGACCGATGTGTTGCGCAGCGCGGTCGACGAAATCGGGCGGGCGTTTAATGCGGAAGTCGCCATCTTCCTCACGCTGCCCGACGATATGCTCGCGCTGGAAGCCCACCCGGCGAGTACACTGCGCGTCACCGAGCGGCATTTCAGTATCGCCAAGTGGGCGTTCGAATCAGGCAAGCCCGCCGGGCGCTTCACCGACACGCTCTCGCAATCTGACGCGACGTTTCTGCCATTAATCACGTCGGGCGGGAAGGTCGGCGTGATTGGCCTCAAGCGGCGCGGCGAGACGCGTCTTTCGCGCGACGAAGAGACGCTGCTGGAGACGTTCACGCGGCAAATCGCGCTCGTGATCGAACGGGAACTGCTCAACGAAGCCGCTGCCAAAGCCGCCATGCTCCAAGCTTCGGAACAGTTCGCGACGTCGTTGCTCAACTCGATCTCGCACGAGTTCCGCACGCCGATTGCGGCGATTGCGGGCGCGTCCTCCGGGTTGATTGACCCGCTTATGCCGGACGCTGCCAAGCCCGATCTTGTTGACGATATTCAGGACGCGGCGGATCGGCTCAACTGGCTGGTCGGCAACCTGCTCGACATGACCCGCCTCGAAAGCGGGCGCGTGGAGGCCAAGCTTGAATGGTGTGACGTGACCGATCTCGTCGGTTCGACGCTGCACCGCATGGGGCGGCATCTCGACGCGCACCCGGTCAGCATCAGCTTGCAGCGTGACCTGCCGCTGATCAAGATCGACTTCGGACTCATGGAGCAGGTGATCGCCAATTTGCTCTACAACGCGGTCAAATACACGCCGACAGGCACGCCCATCGACATCAGCGCGACTGTGGAAGACAACGCTGTGTGCCTGCGCGTGACGGATCACGGCGGCGGCATCGCCCCCGCGGATCAAGCGCGCGTATTCGAGAAGTTTTATCGCGCGCCGGGGGTCGCCGCGGGCGGCACCGGGCTCGGCTTGTCGATTGCGAAGGGCTTTGTCGAGGCGCACGGCGGCACGATTTCGGTCGCGAACCTGAACGGCGGTGGTGCCCAGTTCACAATTCGCCTGCCGATCAAAGCGCAGCCGCCGCCCCCGCCGGAGAGTACCTTGTAACCCTCTACAGCTTTGACTCTCCTCGTGGAGAGGGCCGGAGATGAGGCGGCTTCCCGGTCTTCGCGGCGCATCCCAGCGGACACGGTACAATAGGCGCTGTCGTCGTCTTATCGTTAGTGAAGTTGGAGGCTGGACCCTTGCCTAAACTCAAACTTGACCACACCCTACGCATCCTGCGGCGGGGACGCCGCTTTCTCGTCAACCGGGTGCGGCTGCGTCATACGGGGCTGGACTACCTCACGCTGACACTCCCCGCGGCCATGCCCGCGCTCCCTGAAGATCGCAACTGGTTCCTGCGCCGCGTGCAGGGCGAACCGCCCATCAGCCTGTGGGAGTTGGATGAGGTCTTCACGCGCATTGGCTCAGATCCGCGCGTTCGTGGCGTGGTGCTGACGCTGCGCGGCCTGAGCATGTCGCTCGCCGATCTGCAAACGCTGCGCGGCTCGATCCAGCGGCTGCGGGCGCGCGGCAAGCGCGTGATTTGTCATGCGCAGTCCTACGATCTGGCGACCTACTACGTCGCCAGCGCCGCCGATCAACTCCTCCTGCAGCCCGGCGGTGATGTCAGCCCGCTCGGTTTGCATCAGGAGGCCGTCTTCCTCAAAGACGCGCTCGCACAGATCGGCGTGTCGCTCGATGTCGTCGCCATTTCGCCCTACAAGGGCGCGTTCGACCAGTTTTCGCGCGGGGACGTGTCGCCTGAAGGGCGCGAACAGTTGGAATGGCTGATCGATTCCCGCTACGAGCAGTTGATTGCCGGGATCGCCGAAGGGCGGAAGCGTTCTGCCGACGAGGTGCGCCGCCTGATCGACAGCGCGCCGCACATCGATGTGGATGCGCTGGCGGCGGGTTATGTCGACGGCGTCGTGCACGAGGAGGGCTTATACAAGCATCTCGGCAGCGAGCATGTCATCCCGTTCGCCGACGCGCGCAAGCGCCTGCTCCTGCCGCCGATCAAGCCGCCGAGCGAGAAGTATGTCGCCGTCCTCAAAGTCACGGGCTTGATGGTTCCGGGCGAGAGCGGCGCGCCGCCTGTCGATCTGCCCATTCCATTCATCGGCGGCGAACGCGCGGGTGATGTCACCGTCGTGCAGCAGGTGCGCTCGCTGATGAAAGACGAAGCTGCCGCGGCGGTCGTCCTCTTCATCGACAGCGGCGGGGGCGCGGCGATTGCCGCCGAAGCCATGACCAGCGCCCTTGAAGAACTCGCCAAAACGCGCCCGCTCGTCGTCTACATGAACGCGGTGGCCGCGTCCGGGGGCTACTACATCGCCACGCCCGCGCAGCACATCGTCGCGCAGCCCGGCACTATCACGGGTTCGATTGGCGTGGTCACGGCCAAACCCGTCACGAACGGCCTGCGTGATCTCCTGCGCGTCAAAGCGTTTGAACTGATGCGCGGCGCGAACGCTAACCTTTACGTCGATTCACGCCCCTTCAGCGAGGTACAGCGCGCGCAGGTGCGGCGCATTATCGAAGCCTCGTACAAGCGGTTCGTGGATCGCGTCGCGCGGGGGCGGAAACTGACGCCGGAAGCCGTCGACGCGGTTGGTGGTGGCCGCGTGTGGACGGGCGCACAGGCTTTGGGGCAGGGACTGGTCGATGAGTTGGGTGATCTCCGTGCGGCGATCAAGAAAGCGCGTGAGCTCGCGTACCTGCCGGAGTCGGCCCCGGTCGCCGTGGTGGGCGGCAAGGTCAAGAATCTGCCGCCGCAGCTCGCCGAAACGGTCGTCCCGGCGGCGCGTTATGCCTTGCACAACGCTCGCCACATCACCAACGGTAAAGCGCAGGCCATCCTCCCCTTCAGCCTCGAATAACCCTCTCGCCTACAGGTTGAGGACGGGACACTTTTGACAATTGGGGACGCGCAACGCCGCGTCCCTCCGAAATCCGTTTTCCCCCAGATCTCCTTTCGGCTGATTTGCCTCCTTGACAGGTCGTCAAAATCCTATACTATCTAGGTATTCCTAATTGCATTAGGTAAACCAAATTGGAGTAGGTTTGAGTGAGTGAACGCAAGGTGCTATCGCCCAAGCAGCGCCGACAGCGCAACCGGGAAGAGATGATCGAGGCCATTGTCAATGCTGCCCGTCAGATCATGCGCGAGCAGGGAGTCGCGGCGCTGAACTTGAACGAGATCGCGCGGATGCTCGGGATGCAGACGCCGTCGCTCTATGAGTACTTCCCGAATAAGCTGGCGCTCTACGATCACCTGTTTCGGGTGGCTACGCGGCACTTTCGCGCTTACATGGCGCAGATCCGGGCGGATGCTCCGGCAGCGGCTGGCTGGGAAGAGGGTCTGCAAGTGATGACCGCCTATGTTCAATGGTCGGTCGCGAATCCGGAGTTGTTCAAGCTGCTGTTTGAGCGGCATGTCCCCGGCTTCGTCCCTTCTGACGAAAGCATGGCCGAGATGTACGCCGCGCTCACCGAAGGCCGCCAACAGTTGGGTGACAGCTTGCGCGCGGCAAACCTCGATCCCGGTTTGTCGCTCGATCAGGCGCTCGACCTGTTTATCGCCATCCAGCACGGAATCACGGCACTGCATCTCGCCAACAGTCCCGATTTACCGGTCGGGGAGGGGCGCTTCAGCAGCCTGATTCCGCACGTGATCCACATGCTGCAAATCGCCTGGAAACACCCATAGAGACGGGAGCCATCCAATGCAGGTCATGACCCGAGTATCACAGTTCACGGACCACAAGGCTGCACAACCCGCCGCGGCCATTCCGAAGCTGGCGCCGCCTGAAGTGATCCCGCTGGCGCGCGTCGAATTAGAGCGGTTCCTGGCGCTGGTCGAAACGCTGACGTCCGCCGACCTCAACCAACCGACCGACTGCACCCTGTGGTCGGTCAAAGACATCATCGCGCATCAGGCCAGCCATGTGTTCGGGCTGACGCGCTTCGGTGAATTCATGGATCAATTCAACCCGCTGCGCGCTCGCGCCTACACCGCTAAAGGCATGAATGGCCTCGATGCGGCGAATCAGCGTCAGATTGATTTGCGGGCGCAGTGGTCTCGCGCGCAGTTGATCGCCGAAATGCGCGATCATAAGGAATCATCTTTCGCTGGACGGCAGCGGTTTCCGGCGCTGCTGCGGCGCGTGACTGTCCCGGTGCCTGGCTCGAACCTGCGGGTAAGCCTCGGCGACCTGATCGACAATATCTACACACGAGATATGTGGATGCATCGAGCGGATATCTGCCGGGCAACCGGGCGCGAAATGGTGCAGACGGCTGACCACGACGGTCGCATCGTCGCGCTGGTGGTGCGGGAGCTGGATCACACTCTGAAAGCCAGTTTGACCGGGCAGACCGTGCTGTATCGCCTGACCGGGCCTGCGGGCGGCGAATGGATCATCGGGGGAAACAGTAGACCCGAAGCGCAAATCACGATGGATGTGCTGGAGTTCAACCGGCTGGCCTCGGGGCGCAGCACCGCGCAGCAGGTGCTGGATCAGGGGCTGGCGCAGATCACAGGCGATGAAGCACTGGCGGAACTGGCTTTGCGCCAGACGGTCGTGCTGTATTAGACACCGCTAATCGCGCGCTTCCTGCGGTTCCGTATGAATGGTGACGCGGGCGATACGTGGGAGTTCGAGGCGCAGGAGCATCTCGGCGCGTTCGGCAAGGTCGTGCGCGTCTTCGAGCGTCATGGTGGCGGCGAGCGCGACATGCAGTGTGCACGCGTAGTAGCCGCTGCCATTGAGCGCCGACACGCGCAGTTCGTGCCAGTCGGCGGTTGGGAAGTGGTCGCGCAGCAGCGCCAGCGCCCGCACCTTGAGGTCTTTGGCCTCCCGCGAGAAATCGCCACTCGACTCGGTGAGCTTGGGCTCGATGTGCGTGACGACTTCCACCACATCCGGCAGCGCCGAACGGATCGAGATTTCCAGTTCGCTGGCCTGCTCGTGCGCCTCCCCCAACGTCTGGTTCGGCGGCACTTCGACATGCATCTCCATGACTTTGCCGTAATTGGCATCGATCACGCGGACTTCGTGTGTATTGAGGCCAAGCGCGTCGGCGCGGGCGCGGGCAGTTTGCGCGTAATCGCGCTCATCGTAGCCGCTCGGTTGAAAATGCACTTCCACCTCCGACACCCCCGTCAAGCGTTCGCGCATCTTCTCGCTGATCGCTTCGGTGATTGCGGCCGTCTGTTCGGCGGTCGTCCCCGGCGCGACTTCCACGTCGATGTCGATGAAGGCGGCATCCGCCGTGCCCCGGCTGCGCGCACGGATCACCTTGCGCACGGCGGGCACTTCGCTCGCGAACAGCGCCAATTCTCCGGCTTTATAGGGCGCGGTATCGACCAGCACGCCACCCGTTTGCTTGATGATTTGCCATGCCGCCCGCCCGATCAACACGACGATGATCAACGCGGCGACGGGGTCCGCCCACGTCCAGTTGAACAGGGACACCAGCACCATGCTGATGAGCACGGAGAGGGTCACGAACACATCCGCGCCCGTGTTGGCTGCGTCGGCGATGAGCAGTTCGGAGTTGAGGCGCTTCCCGGCGGCGCGTTCGTAGCGGCTGATGAACAGGTTGACGCCGAGCGTGCCGATCAAGACGATGAAGGCCAGCGGCGTGATCTCCGGGCGTTCACCGCTCGTCAGGCGTTCAATGGCGCTGGTGATGATCTCGTAGGCCGTGAAGATCAGCAGAATGCCGACGGCGAGCGCGGCGAGCGTCTCGTAGCGGCGGTGACCGTACGGGTGTTCCTCGTCGGCGGGTTTGCCCGCGATGGCGTTCGCCCCCAAGCCGATCAGGTTGGACGAGCCGTCCATCAGCGAGTGGAAGCCGTCCGCGGTGATTGACACCGCGCCCGTCAGCGCGCCGACGATGATTTTGCCGACGGCGACGGCGAGGTTGAGCGCCAGCGTGATCACCAGCACCCGGCGCACTTGTTGGCGTGCATCCATAGTCTATCCTCTAACCATGTCGGCTCACCCCAGCTGCTCTCCCACGGGAGAGCGGAGACCAGAGAGCTGTGGAAGTCCCCTCTCCGTTAGCAGAGGGGATTGAGGGGTGAGGCTGCAAAAAACGGACGCTCTGTACAGCGTCCTGACGAATAATTCCATCGTAGGGGACGATTCCCGATTTTGACAATCTTTTTTGCAAATGTTCGTCTGACGCTAACCGAGATTTAGGCACGGCGAAAAGCGAGATAAACTACAGGCTATGTGCGGCCGTATTCTGAGGAGATGGTCTTCATGGCCGAATGTGAAACCTGCGCGCTCGTCAGCCGGAGAGACAGTGGGTTAGCGCCTGTCTGGGATAGTATTTATCGGACGCCTTATTGGGATGTCGTGCACGCTTACCCTACTTCCCTGCGCGGTTGGCTGGTCATCGTCTGCCGCCGGCACATCGCCGCGATTGACGAATTGACAGAAGCAGAAGCCGTGGAATTGGGCAGCCTAATTCGGCAAACGTCGGTTGCTTTGAAGCAGCATACAGGCTGCCTGAAAACCTATGTCATGCAGTTTGCCGAAGCGCCGACGCATCAGCATGTCCATTTTCATATTGTGCCGCGCATGGCCGATCAACCGCCGGAACGCAAATCGGTGGGCATTTTCGGCTATCTCGGCGTCTCACCGACAGAAGCCCTAGCTGAAAGCGTAATGAACGACCTGGCAATCCAGCTACGACCGCACTTGACGATAAGCTAGGTCGCTGACCCACCCGATTCATCTGCTATAATGCCCGCGTAACGTGTCGTGAGGCATTCATGGACTCCCTGTTGTTTGTGCCGATCCTCGTGGTCGGGTTTGCCGCATCGCTCGGCTTGACGCCCCTTTCGCGGGCGTTGGCGCTGCGGTTGGGTGTGGTCGATAAGCCGAATCAGCGCAAAATCCATAAGGATCACAAACCGCTGATGGGTGGGCTGGCGATCTTCGGCGGGCTGGCAATTGCGATTCTGCTGTTCACGCCACCGCACTATATGCTCGAATTCGGCGCATTCTTGATCGGCGCGGCGCTGCTGGCGATCGTCGGCCTGATCGACGACCGCTACGAGCTCGGCATCAAAGCCAAGATGATCGCGCAGGTGGCCGCCGGGTTGATCGTCGTGGCGGCGGGCATTCACATTCAACTGTTCAACTTCCCCGTGCTCGACACGCTGCTGACGCTGTTCTGGATTGTCGCCCTGACGAATGCGCTCAACTTCCTCGACAACATGGACGGGCTGACCTCCGGCCTGAGCGCAATTGCGGCAGGCTGGTTCACGCTGATCGCCTTCAACGAGGGCTTGACGCTGGTCAGCGCGTTGGCGGCGGCGCTCGCGGGCAGCGCAATCGGCTTTCTGGTCTACAACTTCAGCCCGGCGGCCATCTTCATGGGTGACATGGGCTCGATGGTGCTCGGCTTCACGCTGGCGATCCTCGGCATCAAGCTGGAGTTCGGGCAGCAGCCGCTCGGCGTGACGTGGATGGTGCCGATTCTCGTGTTGGCGCTGCCGGTGTTCGACATTCACCTGGTGGTGATCACGCGCCTGCTGGAAGGCCGTTCGCCGGGTCAGGCGGGCAAAGATCACACGTCGCACCGCCTGATGAGCCTCGGCTTGAGTCAGCGTTGGACGCTGCTGGTGCTCTACAGCGCGTGCCTGTTCTTCGGGGCGATGGGCGTGGCGGTCAGCGTGCTCCCGTTCAATCTGGCGCTGCTGACCGGGGCCATCGGGCTGGCGCTGCTGGGCGCGGCCTTCATTTTCATGATGTTCGTGCGGCGAAAATATCAGCTACAATCGACGGGAAAGTAGTTAAAAGTTAAAAGTAGAAAGTTAAAAGTAAGCTGTGCTTTGAAGCTAGACTGGCTGCTGCCCTATCTCCGCCGCCGTGGTGGGGACGAGGAGTAAAACGGCCAATCCCAATCCGAAGTTGACGTAAAAAGCAAAACAGTCTCTTTCAACTTTTAACTTTTGACTTTTGACTTTTAACTTGGGAAGGTAGCATGAGCGAAACTTACGTTGTCACCGGCGGCGCGGGCTTCATCGGATCGCACATCGCCGAGCATTTACTGCGACAGGGTCACCGCGTCCGCATTGTCGATAACTTCGTCACGGGCAAACGGACGAATGTCGCCGAGTTATCCGGCGATCTCGAAGTCTTTGAAGTCAACATTACCGACAAAGCGGCGTTGGATACCGCGTTCGCCGGGGCGGACTACGTGTTCCATCAGGCGGCGTTGGCCTCTGTGCCACGCTCGGTCGCTGACCCGCTGACCACCAACGAATACAACGTCACCGGGACGCTGAATGTGCTGCTGGCAGCGCGCGACGCGGGCGTGAAGCGCGTCGCGTATGCGGCGTCATCGTCAGCGTATGGCGACATCGAAGGCGAGTTTAAGACCGAAGACATGGCGCCCAAACCGCTCTCGCCCTATGCGGTCGCGAAGCTGGCAGGCGAATACTACTGCAAGTCGTTCACCGAAGTGTACGGGCTGGAGACGGTCGCGCTGCGCTACTTCAACGTGTTTGGGCCGCGGCAGGACGAAACCTCGCAGTACGCCGCCGTGATCCCCCGCTTCGTCGCGGCCATGTCGCGCGGTGAAGCGCCGACGATCTACGGCGATGGCGAACAGAGCCGTGACTTCACCTACATCGACAACATCGTGCATGGCAACCTGCTGGCGATCAAAGCGCCGGATGCTGGTGGTCAGATGATGAATCTGGCGACGGGTGGGCGCATTTCGCTGCTTGACCTGATCGAGAAGATCAACGCTATTCTGGGCACAAACATCACGCCAAACTTTGAACCCGCGCGGACGGGCGACATCAAGCATTCGCGCGCGGCGACCGACCGCGCCCGCGATCTGCTCGACTTTTCGCCCGTGGTTGATTTCGACACGGGGCTGGCGCGCACGGTCGAATGGTTTCTTAAACGATAGGACTGAGGTCAACAGATAGGACTGAGGACTGAGGACTGAGTCTACCTGCTGCGCTAAACCTGTCTTCGGACGTGAACTGCTCTAAAACTGCCGATAGCAGCGTGGCTTTACTCAGTCCTGTACTGAAGGTGTTCTATGAAAGTCGTTCACATTATTAAAGCGACGCGGGTCGCGGGGGCGGAACGCCACCTGATGACCCTGCTGCCCGCGCTCAAGGCGCACGGCGTCGACGTGACACTGCTGCTGATCCACGAGCCGGGGAAGCCCGTCGAGGAGTTCGCGCCGGAAGGCGTGCCCGTGGTGCGCGTGCCGATCCGGCGGCATCTCGACTTCGGCGTGATCGGGCGACTGCGCACAGCGCTGCGCCAGCTCAAACCGGACATCGCGCACACACATCTGCTGCATGCCGACCTCTACGGCGGGATCGCGGCGAAGCTGGCGCGCGTGCGCCGCACGGTGATCAGCCGCCATAACGACGACCAGTTCCGCACGCTGATCCCCATGCGCATCGTCAACAACCTCTTGTGGCGGCTGGCGTCCGCCGGGATCGCGATTTCGGAGTCGGTGCGGCAGTTCTGCATTCGCGTGGAGGGCGTTAAGCCGGGGAAAATCCACACGATCCACTACGGGCTGACCATGCCGCAGGTGGATCGGCGGGCAGCGCGCGCCAACCTGATCGTCGAATTGAAGCTCAACCCGGACGCGGTGATCCTCGGCTCGGTGTGCCGCTTGATCGCGCAGAAGGGGCTGGTCTACAGCCTGCGCGCCTTCGCCCGGCTGGACGCGCCGAACGCTGTCATGGTGATCGCCGGAGACGGCAATCTGCGCGGGTCGCTGCAAGCCGAAGCGCGGGTGCTCGGCGTGGCTGACCGCGTGCATTTCCTCGGTTGGCGCGAGGATACCGCCCAACTGATGGCCGCCTTCGACATCTTCGTCGCGCCGAGCTTGTGGGAAGGTTTTGGGCTGGTGCTACTGGAAGCGATGGCGCAGCAAACGCCGATTATCGCGTCAAATGTGAGCGCGATCCCCGAAATTGTGCTGCACCGTGAGACGGGCAAGCTCGTGCCGCCGCGCGACCCCGCCGCGCTGACGCGCGCCATCAACGAGCTGATCGCGGATGCGGCGCTGCGGCGGCATATGGGCTTTGTCGGTCAGGATCGGCTGGAGACGGCCTTCAGCATGGAGCGCATGACCGCGCAAACGGTCGCGTTGTATGAGCAGTTGGTGTGAAACGTTCCCCATTCACGTCTGATGCAACCCAGGTGACTCTTAATTGGTCTCTTGCGGATTCGCTGCAAAGCGGTGACAATACAGGTCGTTATTGTCTGTAATTTCTTTGGTTATATCTCATGTGTGGAATTGCTGGTGTACTCTACTTTGATGGGACGCCGGCCACCGATGCTGAAATCGCACCCATGCTGGACGTGCAAATTCATCGCGGCCCGGATCAGGGATCGGTTATCGTCGATGGCGTGTGCGGGTTAGGCAATCGACGGTTAGCCATTCAGGACATCTCCCCGAGCGGCGCGCTGCCCATGCGCGACGGCGACAACATCATTGCCTTCAACGGGGAAATCTATAATCATCCGCGCTTGCGCCGCCTGCTGGAAATGGAAGGCGCGCGCTATCGCTCCAACAGCGACACCGAGACGATCCTCAAGCTGTATCGCCGCGATGGTCAGCAATTGCTGCATTCGCTGCGCGGCATGTTCGCGTTTGCGCTGTGGGACGCGCCGAATCAACGCTTGACCGTTGCGCGGGATCGCTTGGGCGAAAAGCCACTTTACTACTATCACGATGAGCGGGTGTTCGTGTTCGCCAGCGAGATCAAATCGCTGCTGATGCACCCCGCCGTGCCGCGCGAGTCGGCCTTTGACGCGCATCTGCTGGCGCTGTACCTCGGCTACGGCTACATCCCCGCGCCGCTGACGGCCTTCAAGGGCATCAAGGCGCTGCTGCCCGGCCACATGATCATGATTGAGGGGCGCGACTTCAAGCCGCAGCAGTACTGGACACCACCGCATCCGGCGCGCTACTCGCCGCTGACCGCCGAATTCGAGGCGCGCAAGTGTGATGAACTGCGCGAAGCGTTGGGCGAATCGGTGCGGCAGGCGCTGATCAGCGATGTACCGCTCGGCGCGTTTTTGAGCGGCGGGCTGGACAGCAGCCTGATCGTCGCGCTGATGCGCCGCCACCAGAACGGCACGATCCGCACCTTTAGCATCGGCTTTGCGGGCGACGACAGCTTCGACGAGACGCAGTACGCGCGGCAGGTGGCGAGCCGCTTGGGCACGGAACACACCGCGTTCACGGTCAACCCGCAGGCCTTCGACCTCGCGCCGACGCTCGTCTGGCATCATGATCAGCCGTTCGCGGACAGCAGCGCCATCCCGACGTATCTGGTCAGCCAACTCACGCGTCAGCAGGTCACGGTCGCGCTGACGGGTGACGGCGGCGACGAGTTGTTCGCCGGGTACGAGCGGTTCTACGCGCACTCGCTCGTGCAGCGCATGTCGGCGCTGCCGCGCTCGCTGTGGGGCGGTGTCGCCAATGCGATTCGCGTTTTGCCGGAAGGCACGGGCTACTACAACGTAATCAAGCGGGCGGGTCGTTTCGCGCGAGGGGCGTCGCTGCCGCCTGCGCTGGCCTACTATGACTGGATTCGCCTGTTCAACCGGGAGCAGATCAGCGCCCTGACCGGGGCGGCCAGCGATGACGCCGGGCTGCACTTCGCCGCACTGATGGGCAATCGCGTCGAACTGGCCGACTTGCTGCGCATCAATATGCTGACCTACCTGCCGGACGATCTGCTCATCAAGACGGATCGGTCGAGCATGGCGGTCTCGCTGGAAACGCGCGCGCCGTTCCTCGATCACTGGTTGGTCGAGATGGCCGCAACCATCCCCGACAATCTCAAGCTCAAAGGCAGCACAACCAAGTATCTGCTCAAGAAAGTCGCGGAGGATTTGCTGCCCGCCGAGATCATCCACCGCCCGAAGCACGGGTTTGGCGTGCCGCTCGGCGCATGGCTGCGGGGCGACATCCGCCACGTGCGCGATCTACTGCTGGATGCGCGAGCGCGCGAACGCGGCCTGCTCGATACGCCCGCCGTCACGCGCCTGCTGGACGATCATGCCGCGGGCAAGCGCGATCACGGTGGCAGACTCTGGAGCCTGCTTACGCTAGAATTGTGGCATCGCCTGTTCATTGATGCTGCCCAACCTGTGAAACCATGACCGAACCTATCCGCATTCTGCGCATCATCGCCCGGCTGAACATTGGCGGGCCAGCGATTCACGTCACGCTGCTCACCGAAAAGCTCGGCGCGCCCGTGTATCACAGCACGCTCGTGTGCGGCAACATCGAAGCGGGCGAAGGGGATATGCAGTATTTCGCGGAGAAGCACGGCATCACGCCGCTGATGCTGCCGGAGCTGGGGCGGTCGCTCAACCCGCTGCGCGACCTGAGCACGATCTGGAAGCTGTACCAGCTCATGCGGCAGCTTCAGCCGCAGGTGGTGCACACGCACACGGCGAAAGCCGGGTTTGTCGGGCGCGTCGCGGCGAAGCTGGCGGGCGTCCCGGTGATCGTGCACACGTTTCACGGCCATGTGTTTCAGGGCTATTTCAGTCCCGCTAAAACCAAGATGTTCATCCTGCTGGAGCGGATCACCGCGCGTATGTCCGACACCGTGATCACGCTGACCGAAGGACTGCGCCGCGAACTCTCGGAAGAGTATCGCATCACGCGCCGCAGTCGGATCACGGTGCTGCCGCTCGGTCTGGATCTGGAAGCGTTTGCCCGCGTGCCGCGTAAATCCGACGACTTTCGCAGAGCGCACGGCATCGCGCCGGACGTGCCGCTGATCGGGATCGTCGGGCGGCTCGTGCCGATCAAGAATCACGACTTGTTTCTGCAAGCGGCGGTCAAAATCCGCGAGCGCCTGCCCGATGCCTGCTTCGCCATCATCGGCGACGGCGAACTGCGCGCCGAACTGGAAGCGACCACCGCGCGGCTCGGCCTGACCGACTGCGTCCAGTTTGTGGGCTGGGTGCGCGATGTCGCGCCCGTGTACAGCGATCTCGACGCACTCGTGATCAGCAGTCGCAATGAGGGGACGCCCGTCTCGGTGATCGAGGCGCTTTCGGCGCGCTGTCCGGTCGTGACGACGGCGGTCGGCGGCCTGCCTGATCTGCTGGATCAGGGGGCGCTCGGCGCGCTCGTGCCGTCCGATGATGTTGACGCGCTGGCGGACGCTATCGTCCGGACGATCACCGTGCCACCGGATACAACCCGCGCCCAGCAGTTGATGCTCGACCGCTACAGTATTGATCGGCTGGTCATGGATCTGGATCAGTTGTACCGGGGCATTCTGGCGAAGAAGGGTAAGCTGTAAATCTCGGTTCATGGGGATAGTCCCCGCCGTGCTCCCCTCTACGAAAAAAGAGAGGGGAGCACAGTGAAGTTAGCTTAACTCCACGACGACGCCTTCGTTCTCGCGCAGATGCAGCTCTGCGACCGCGTCGCCGCGATCCATGTGCGTGGAGAGGATCACCTGGCCGCGCGCCGGCAGCGTAACGGTACGCCCGACATTCCAGAAGTTGAGCGCGATCAGGTACTGCTTGCCCTCGTGTTCGCGCACATACACGAACGTGCCTTCCGGCGACTCCACCGAGCGATACGATCCGCTGTGCAGCGCGGGTGTGTAGCGGCGCAGCCCCAACAGCGTGTGATAAAAACTGAGCATCGACGCGGGATCGGCCTGTTCGCTGACCACATTGAGCACCGGGTAATCTGGCGACAGGGGCAGCCACGGCTCGCCGGTGGTGAACCCGGCATTGGGCGAGTTGTCCCAATGCATCGGCGTGCGCTGCGGGTCGCGGCTGATGCCGAGGTTGATGCCCTGCGGGTCTTGATACAGATGCGGCGGAATGTCGACATCGCGTAGGCCGAGCTCTTCGCCATAGTAGATGAAGGGCGTGCCGCGCAGCGTGAGGATCAACATGGCGGCGACGCGCGCCTGCTGCAAGCCGATGCGCGTGCCAATGCGCATCTGATCGTGGTTGCCCAGCTCGTAGTTGGGCCAACCGCCAGCGGGCAGGCTCGCCTCGTACAAATTCACAAAGGAGCGAACGTCGTCCGCCTGCCACGGCAGCATCAACAGCGCAAAGTTGAAGGGCAGATGGATCTCCGGCGCGGTCTCCGTGCCATAAAAGCCCGTGATCAGCGTGGGATCGGTCGAATAGGCGATCTCGCCGATCATTACACGGTCTTTGAACTCCTCGAACACCTTGCGCAACTCTTGAATGAGGTCATGGACGCCCGGCTGATTCTCGCTGTAGGTGCGCAGGTACTTCCACGTCGGGTTGTCGCGGCCTTCGACCCAATCCGGATTCAGCGGGTTGTCGCGCAGCAGTTCGTCTTTGATCATACGGTCGATCACGTCGACGCGGAAGCCATCGACGCCGCGCTTGAGCCAGAAGCGGATCGAGTCCGCGATGGCCTGCTTGACCGCGGGGTTGCGGTAGTTGAGGTCGGGCTGTTCTGCTAAAAAGCTGTGCAGATAGTACTGCCCGGTCGTCTCATCCCATGTCCACGAGGGACCGCCGAAATACGACAGCCAGTTGTTGGGTGGCGATCCATCTGGTTTCGCATCGCGCCAGATATACCAGTCGCGCTTGGGGTTATCCCGCGATGACCGCGACTCGATGAACCACTCATGATGATTCGACGTGTGGTTCGGCACGAGGTCGAGGATCAGCTTGAGGCCGCGCTGATGCACCTCAGCGAGCAGATGATCGAAGTCGTCGAGATTGCCGAACGGCGGGTAAATGTCGACGTAATTGCTCACATCATAGCCGAAATCAGCCATTGGCGAGGGGAAGATCGGCGAGAGCCACAGCGCATCTACGCCGAGCCACTTCAGATAGTCGAGCTTCGAGGCGATGCCGCGCAGATCGCCGAGGCCGTCGCCATTGGAGTCCATGAACGAGCGCGGGTAAATCTGGTAGACGACGCCGCGCTGCCACCATGCTTGTGCCATGTTTTATTACCTTCCTGAACGTCAACCCCACACCGCCGGAGAGAACGACGGTACGGCGAGTCTGCTGTCTCCCTTCCCTGAATTCGGGGAGGGGCCGGGGGTGGGGTCGGATTCTCTGAACTCAGGTGGTGAGGCTGCTTACTTCCCGAGTAAAAAGCGCAGCGCGTCCGGCATGCGGCGCGCCCATGCGGATTCGGTGTGTTCGGCGTCCTGCTCCACGACGTAGAGCAGATTGCCACACGGATTGTAGCCCTTCTTGATCAGCAAGGCGTTCATGCGGCGGGCGCTGGTTTCACGCGTGCCGTTATCCAGATAGATTTTGCCTTCGACATAGGGCGCGTCCTGCAGGCTGGCGTAGATCGCGCCGCTGCCGATCCAGAAGGCGGGGCTCATCACGCCCGCGAAGCCGAACGTCTCGCTGCGGTGGAAGAAGGCGTACATGCTAATTAAGCCGCCCATGCTCGACCCGAGGATCCCCGTGTGTTCGCGTTCCGGCAGCGTGCGGAAGTCGCGGTCAATCATGGGCTTGAGCGTGTCGCGCAGCCAGTCGAGGTACAACTGCCCTTTGCCGCGCCACACGTGCGGGAACGGGTTGTATTCCTGAATGCGTTTCTCGCCGCCATGATACGGCGCGACGATGATCGCCTCAATGCCTTCAGTGGCGAGGCTTTCCATCGTCTCGTCGACGTGCCATTCCTGCCCGCCGAAGGCTGTGCCCGCGTCAAAGAGGTTTTGCCCATCCTGCATGTAGACGACCGGGTAACGCTGGTCGGTGTCGTGATACGACGGCGGCAGATAGACGATGACGTCGCGCTGCACGTCGAGCTGCGGACTGTACGCGCCGCGCAGAATGCGCACGCGCCCACTGATCGTCGGCGGGTGTTGAACGGTGTGCGTGTAGATTTCCCAGTGGGTGGCTTCTTGCTGCATACGCCTACGGCTCCTGTGTATGCTGAACGGATTATGAAAGTGATCCTATCATAAGCGCAGATGCATCCCTATCCGCAAAAGGGATGGGATTATGAAAAGCTAAGCTCAGGCCAAAGCAAACAACGTAGGGGAGGGGCTTGCCCCTCCCGTTGGCGGGCGAGGCAAGCCGATCACTCGCTGGAATGGAGTGAAGTCGCTTTAGAAGCCGCGGACGCAATGAATTGCGTCCCTACACAACCACATTCTTCTCGTAGGGACGCGATTTATCGCGTCCGCTATTTTCAACCTCACCCCCGGCCCCTCTCCTAGAGGCGAGGGGCAAAAAAATGGAGCTTGAATTCCCCCTCTCCGCCCGGAGAGGGGTTTGGGGTGAGGTTAGTTTTTAGATTAGCTCTAGGAAGTCGGCTTTTCGCCTGCGTGGATGTCGATGCGGCCGTCGGTGACGCGCCAGATGGCCGCGCGATCCAGAAATGGGCGCGTGAAGATGTCGAGTTCGGTGGTGGTGACGAGCGTTTGCGTCACGCCGTCGATGCGTTCGAGCAGGTAGGCGCGGCGCTGCGCATCGAGCTCGGCGACGACTTCATCGAGCAGCAGCACGGGGTATTCGCCGATGCGGTCGCGCATCCATTGCAGTTCCGCCAGCTTGATCGCCATGACGGCGGTGCGCGCTTGACCGCGGCTGCCGTACAGCCCCGAGTCGCGCTCGTTGATGAACAGGCGCAGTTCGTCGCGGTGCGGCCCGCAGAGCGTCATGCCGCGGTGAATCGACTCGCCTTCTTCCGCCTTGAGCTTGTCGCCAAACTGCGGCGCGATCTCGTCCGGCGTGAGTTCGCGGTGCAAATCCAGCCCGAAGGTGTCGAACGAGAGCTGACCGTCGCCCCCGAACGTGGGCAAAAAGCTTGGCTGGTAGCGCAGCGTGAGGACTTCGCGCTTGCCCGTCAATTCGAGGTGGGCGTTTTGCGCGCGGATTTCGAGTTCGCGCAGGAACTTCTGCCGCCCGGCGATGATGATGCTGCCCGCCGCGACGAGCTGATCATCCCAGAAGCGCAGTTCTTTGGGGCTGGCCTGCCGGTCGTTGATGCGTTTGAGCAGCGCGTTGCGCTGCGGGAGAATCTTCTCGTAGGTGTCCATCGCGCCGAGGTAGGCGGCATCGACCTGACCGAGCGTGTTATCCATGAAGCGGCGGCGGTCGCTCGGCGAGCCTTCGACCAGCGTCAGATCGTGCGGCAGGAACAGCACGACGTTCAGCAGACCGACGATATCCATGACGCGCTTATCGACGCCGTTGACCTTGACCACCTTGCGCAGCCGCGCCACGCCATCGACCGTGCGCTCAATCATGAGCGTCATTTCGAGGCGGTTCATGGGCGCGTTGGCTGAACAGATTTCGGCGGACAGGCGGGCAAACGGAATCGGATCGTTTTCGGCGCGCCAGTGGATCAACTGGCGGTCGGCGGCGTTGTACGGCGATTTAGCGGTCGCCAGATAGTAGATCGATTCGAGCAGGCTGGTTTTGCCCTGCGCGTTCTGCCCATGCAAAACGACCGGGTTATTGGTCGGCAAGCCGAGTTCTAACCGGGCGTAATTGCGAAAATTGGACAGGGACAAATGCTCGATATACATCACGTCTCACGGGGCAAATGTCCCTGTATTTTACCTGATTTAGCACGAAATTTCGAGATAGAGCTGACCCGCGAGGCGCATCTCTTACGCCGGGCGGATTGGCCTTCCCCTGTGAGTCTGACTACGGCTCTCTACATGATGGTCGAAGGGGGGAAACTGTGCCGCGCCCATGTTCGGACGAGTGCCTTATGAAAAGTAAACTCGCGCACTTGGCTGTGACAAGGTGAACTGTCAACTCACCTTATGCGTCTAACTGCGAAAAGTGTTTCCAACTTTCATGGCCGCACCGCCAAAGCTCACAGCAATAATTAAGAGTATCAACTGCACGTTAACCGGACCGACTGGCTCTATGAAGATAACAGCCCACTGGTTGACATAGCCTATAATTGAGAGCACTGCAC
Source organism: Anaerolineae bacterium (assembly GCA_041916315.1). GTDB lineage: Bacteria > Chloroflexota > Anaerolineae > Aggregatilineales > Phototrophicaceae > Flexifilum. Next base: position 138,404 of record JAYRZU010000073.1, on the reverse strand, counting down.
TTGCAAGACCAATTAAGGCAAAAACGAGTACCACTATCATCAGTGTTTCCTTTCAAAGTATTTGAGTACATATTTATACGCAAAATTGTTCTACAAGTCTCACTAATCTTAATTTCCAACACCCCCATTTTTCAGTAGTATCTTCTACAAAACATAGCAATAAGATATTCCCGATACACTGTGTAAATTTGATGTCATAGGGGCTGTAACATGTCTTTCTCGGACATAATCGCAATTGTTCAAACCATATTGATTGTTGTCGGTCTATGGTTTACTGCGAAGGAATTGAGAAAGTGGCGTACTGAATTGCTTGGCAGTAAGAAAGTAGATGCGGCACTACGGTTAGGCAAAACAGCATTGAGCGTCAAGCAAGCATTCAAGCAGGCACGCATCACTACTCTGCTTTTGCCTGAAGCTAAATTCGATGATGGCACGCCATTTGAGGTTAGGGAGCAAGCTAGGAAAGAACAAGAACAGGAAGAGTACCGTCAGCGACTACAACTGATTGTTGATAGGCTAAATGAGCTTTACGACATACGTTGGGAATTCTCACTGCTATTTGGAGAAAATGATCAGATTGAGGATTACGTAAAATCATTCAATCTTCTCTATTCCACCTACCGATTCGCTGTCTCCAGTCAATTCAATGGTCAATACTCGAAAGAACATGCCGATGTTCTGTTCGAAGGCCATGATCAAAGCGGGGACAAATTCGGGCAAAGCATAGAGGAAAACACGAATAAACTCCTTGAAATAGCTCGCCGCTATACTTTGTAGAGTGTCAATTAGGCGTAGCAAGAAGAAGGCTATGTGAAACCAGTGTCTTGGCACAATGTACTTAAACTATTCCAACGACGAAAGCGGGACACCTACCGCATCCCGCCTCTCCCGCGACTAGTACAGCCCGGTTTGCTCGTCTTCCGCGAGATACGCGTCCGCCTCTTCAAGGCTGATATCGAGCTGCGCATGCTGGACGATCGCAGCACCGAGCGAGACCAGCGCGTCGTTCTGGTGCTCGTCCGTCCACAAATGCGACCGCACCATGCACTTGGTGCAGTGGAAATAGGCTTCCTGCACCGTCACGGCGATCACGAAGATGGGCGCTTTGCCCTGCACAATGAAGCGGTCGCGCACCGCCTCGTCGCGCACGATCTGCGCCGTGCCGTTGACGCGCAGCGTCTCCTTGCGCCCGGGGACGAGGAACAACAGCCCGAGGTGCGGGTTCTGCAGCAGGTTCGTCAGCGTGTCGCCGCGCCGATTGCCGGGGCGGTCGGGGATCAGCAGCGTGTGGCTGTCCATGACCTGCACGAACCCCGGCGGATCGCCTTTGGGCGACACATCCATGCGCCCGCTCGCGTCGCTGGTGCCGAGCAGCACGAACGGTGACGCCTCAATATAAGCGCGGCAGATGTCGTCAATTTCGGGGATGACTTTGTTGGTCGCGGGGCCTCCGGCGTAGCCCAGAATGGCGCGGAGATCGGCCTCGGTTTGAATCACGTGTTGAAATGCACTCATGGGTCGGCTTTCGCTGGTTGATTGGATGCATAGATTACTGAAAAACCACAGCCTAAGACAAGGTCTGAGGTTAGTTCAGGATTGGTATTTTGTCTAACCTCACCCCCGGCCCCTCTCCTAGAGGAGAGGGGAGATGTGCAGTGCCCTTAAGTCCCCTCGCCCTTGGGAGAGGGGATTTAGGGGTGAGGTTAATCCCTACTTCTTGAACTGCGTGTGTTCCCACTCGCTGAACAGGGTTTGCAGCTTCAAACGCTGATATTTCCCCGTGGAGGTCACCGGGATCTCCGTGCCGAAGACCACCACTTTCGGCGATTTCTCGAAGGGCATGCGACTGCGACAGTGCGCGATCACCTGCTCGGCGGTGACGGTCGCGCCCTCGTGACACACCACATACGCGCCGACTTCCTCGCCATAGTAGGCGTTCTGAAAGGCGACCGCGAGGCCGACCTTCACGCCGGGGACTTCCAGCAAAATCTCCTCAATGTCGAACGGGCTGAACTTGACGCCGCCGCGGTTGATTAGCTCTTTGATGCGCCCGGTGATGAAGAAGAACTGCCGCCCGCGCGCGTCCTCCTGATAGAACCCCTCGTCGCCGCTGCGAAACCAGCCGAACTTGAACGTCTCGGCGTTGGCGTCGGGGCGCTGGAAGTAGCCCCGCATCACGTTGTGCCCGCGCACGCAAATTTCGCCGCGCTCGCCCGCGCCCAACTGCTGCCCGCTGCCGGACGGGTCGAAGATCGCCATCTCGTTAGGCGTAATCGGACAGCCGATGCTCGGGTAGCCGTAGTCGAGCAGCCAGTGCGTGTGTTCCTCCGGCGACAGGTCGATGGGCAGGAAGCACGAGTAGCAGGTCGTCTCGCTCAGGCCGTAGCCATGCAGCACGGGCACGCCGAACTTGTCCTCGAAGGCTTTGACGAGGCTCATGGCGAGCGTCCCCGCCCCGCACATGATGTGCCGGAAGCGCAGCAGATCGGCGCGGCTCACACCTTCGCCCCACATCGACGCGCCTTTGGCTGCCTGTTCCGCCGCGTAGTCGAGCGCGAACTGCAGCAGGGTCGGCACCACGCTGACGATCTGCACGTTTTCCCGCGCGATCCGCTCCCAGAAGTGGCGGCTCGAATACTGGCGATTGAGCACCACGGACGCGCCCGCATAGAGCGGCGTGATCAGCGTGACGACGATGCCGTTCACGTGATGGATGGGCAGCACGTTCATCATCCGCTGCCCGCCCGTGATCCCCTGCCACTGGCAGATGCCCTGCGCGTCGATCAGCAGGTTGGCCTGGCTGAGGACGACGCCTTTGGGCGCGCCCGTTGTGCCGCTGGTGTAGACGAGCAGCGCCTCGTCGTGCAGGGTCGGGCGCTCAGTTGTGGACATGAAGGTGTTGGGGCGATTGGCGATCTCGTCGTGGAAGTTGAGGTATTTGTCCGACGCGCCGCCGATCACGACGATCTGGCGGATGTTGGCCGCGCCGAGTCCGGCCTCGCTGTCGCCGTAGATGATCGCCTCCGCCCGTTCCAGATATTCGGCGCGGGCGAAGCACACCACCGCCGCGCTGTTGCGCAGAATGAAGGCGATGCGGCGGTCATCCTCGCTGACGTTCTGCGGGGCGACCGCCGCGCCGATCAGCCAGCAGGCGAAGTACAGGATCACGGTGTCGCTGTGGTTGTAGGCGATGGTCGCCACACGGTCGCCGCGCCGCACGCCGAGATCGTCATACAGGAAGCTGGCCGCCTGATGCACCCGGCTGTTGAACTGCGCGTAGGTCAGTTCTTCACGGTCACCGTTGGCGTCGTAGTGGATGAGGAAGACTTTGTCAGGGGTGACGGTCGCATGCAGGGAAAGCAGGTGGCGGAGGTTGCGCCACGGGATTGGCGTGTGGTCAGGTGGGACGCCGTGGAGGGTCTGGGCGGCACGCAGGTTGGCTTGGGTTTGCGCATCAAGCATCTAATTTGCACCTAATTTGGCTGAATAACGGGTCTTTATGAACCTTACCGCTACCCCCTCAACCCCTACTCCCTTCTCCCACGCAAGTGGGGAGAAGGGGTGACAAACACTGCTTTTGCTTTCTCCCCTCCCTGAATTCGGGGAGGGGCTGGGGGTGGGGTCATCTGTTACCGTGGCGGCAGACGTTTGGGTTTTTGCGTATCATCCGGACGAATGGGTGGTTCGCTGTCGCGCCTGAAGATGTTCGAAAGGTCGATACCGTAGTAGCGCGCCGCACCGATCAAGATGGTGACGGCGGCGGCTTCGTCCAAATTGCCGACGACGGGCAGCACATCCGGAATGAATTCCAGCACGCCAGCGGTGGGATTGATCAAATAGAGTCCGGCAACCGCCGCCGCGCCGAGCACTGCGACGTTCTTAATCACGTTCGCCATACGGAACACACCTTTCGTCTGGATGACTGTCGAGTATATCCATGATTACGCAAAAGCGGGTTGTTCGTTGCGCGGTGTGCCGAAGTGATTGATCTGTGGGTAGCGGCGCAGTTAGCGGAGGTGTTCGTTGACACAGGTGCGGACATCGGCGGCGACACAGGGCTTGAAGAGCACCCCATCCGCGCGGCTGTCCCGCACATAGTTGGGGTCGCGCACCCGCTGGCCCGCGCTCGTCAGCACCACAGGAGTCTGACAGATGCGGGGGTCGGTTTTGATGCGCTTGCACATTTCGCCCCCGCTGACGTGCGGCATATTATCGTTGAGGATGACGAGATCGGGCTGGTGTTGGTAGATGAGGTCGACGGTGTCGGTATTGCTGGCGCTCGTCAAGACGACATGCTGCTCACGTTTCAGCATAAGCTCTAAGAGTTGTAAGGATAGTGTATCGTCATCAACTACCAGCACCAGCGCCATAGACATGAGCGTCCCCGCGTTCCGCCATTTTTGCAATTATAGCGAATATCTTGCTGCACAAGCTGTGGGAATTTTGAGCCATAACTCACATTGACTCAGCTTTCCTACAAGTCTATAACCCTTTACATACCTGCTCGGTAAAATCGTCCGTGGACATGGCTCCATCCGGATGAATATCCGCCGTATGATAGCCAGATTCCAGCGCGCTGCGTATAGCACTTTCTACCCGATTCGCCGCTTCCTGCCGATCCCAGTGATGGCGCAGCAGCATGGCAATCGCCATGATCGACGCCGTTGGGTTGGCGACGCCCTTGCCCGCGATATCCGGCGCGCAGCCGTGCACCGGTTCGGCCAGCGCCACGCCTTCGCCGACGCTCAACGACGGCGCGAGTCCCAGACCGCCACCCCACGCTGCCGCCATGTCGGAGAGGATGTCGCCGTACAGGTTGGGCGTCAAAATGATGTCGAAGCGCGTCGGGTCTTTGACCATCCAGTAGGCCGCCGTATCGACGAGGAGCTCCTCAACCTTGATCTCCGGGTAGTTCTGCGCGACTTCCAGCGCCACACGCCGGAAGAGACCATCCGTTTGCAGCAGCACGCTCGCCTTATGGACGATGGTCACCTTCGTGCGCGCGTTTTTGATCGCCAGTTGGAAGGCTTTGTGCGCGACATTTTCGGTCGCTTCGCGGGTGATCACTTTTTCGGAGATGCCCATGCGCCCGTCATCTTCCGTGTGTTCGTGGCCGATGTACAGGTCTTCGGTGGATTCGCGCACGACCAGCAGGTCAACGCCGGGGCGAGCCGTCGGCACGGGCAGATAGCGCGTCGGACGCAGCATGGCGTAGGTCTTCAGCTCACGGCGCAGGCGCACCACGGGCACGTAGTAGCCATCAACCGGGTAGGATGGAGAGGCCGCCGCGCCAAACAGGACCGCGCTGCATTCCATCGCGAGACGCAGCGTGTCATAAGGCAGCGGGTTGCCGACGTTGAGAAACGTATCCCAACCCGCATCCGCTTTGCGGATAATCACATCGGGCGCAACAACCTTGAGGACACGGACCGCTGCCGGAACGACTTCGTGTCCGATGCCGTCACCCTCAATTACGCACAGATCCAAAATGATGTACTCCTAACCAGCGACTTCAACGGTGTCACAGCTTGGGCAAAATGATTAAGTTCGCTTTGAAAGGAATATTTTCTTTGAGTGAGATCTAACGGCAGCGTATGATTATTGTGACACGTTACCTAATTTTTGTCGATGCAAGTTTTCCAATCCGCGGCGGAGCACACCGATCGGCGCTCCGCCGCAGACTGGCGCTAGGAAACGCCGAGGCTGTTCGCCATGAAGGCTTCCTGCGCGGAGAAAGCTTCTTCGCCGGGCGCAGGCTGCAAACGGTGATACACGCCATCCGGGGCGAGATCCCACGCTTGCGTGTTGTCGCGGGTGTAGGTCTCCAGAATATGCACAATATCCCGCTGTAAGCGCTGGTCGAGCACGGGGAACACCACTTCGACGCGGTTGTACAGGTTGCGGCGCATCAGGTCGGCACTGCCCATATAAATGCGGCGATCCGGCGGCGCGTTGTGGAAGTAGAAGATGCGGCTGTGTTCAAGGTAGCGCCCGACGATGCTGCGCACGCGGATGTTTTCGCTGATGCCGGGGAGGCCGGGACGCAGACAGCAAATGCCACGCACCATGAGATCCACCTGCACGCCCGCCTGCGATGCTTCGTACAGCTTGCGGATCATCAGGTCTTCTTCCAACTGATTCATCTTGAAGATCAAGCGCGCCTCTTTGCCTTCGCGGGCGGCGGCGATCTCGTGATCGATCAGTTCGGCAATATTGGGCAGCAGGAATTCCGGCGCGACCAGTAAACGCTGGTAAGTGGTCGCAGGAGCATAGCCGGTCAAGCGGTTGAACAGCTTGGAGGCGTCATCGGCGAGCACTTTGTTGGCGGTGAACAACCCCATATCCGTGTACAGGCGGGCGGTCGCGGCGTTATAGTTGCCGGTGCCGAGATGCACGTAACGATGCACGCCGTCCGGTTCGCGGCGCACGACGAGCGCGATCTTAGCATGTGTCTTGACGGGCAGTTCTTCCACGCCATAGGTGACATGAATGCCCTTTTCGTCCATTTGCCGCGCCCATTCGAGATTGTGTTCCTCGTCAAAGCGCGCTTTGAGTTCCACCAGCACGGCGACCTGTTTGTTATTGTCGCGCGCTTCCATGAGCGCCTGCACGACGGGCGAATTGCGCCCGACACGGTAGAGCGTCGCCTTGATCGCCAGCACATTCGGGTCGCGCGCGGCCTGCTGGAAGAAGGCTTCGACGGGCGCGAACGAATCATAGGGGTGATGCACCAGCCAGTCGCGCTCGCGGATGGCGTCAAAGATGCTGTCGTACTCCATCAGCGCGGGCATTTTCGGCACATAGGGCGTGTACTTCAGTTCCGGGTGATCGATACCTGTCAACTGGAACAGGCTCGCGCCGCCCAACGCGCCATTGACGCGGTACAGATCGCGCTCGGGCACGATTTCAAGGTGTTCGAGCAGCCGCCGCAGCGCGCGCTTGTTGACATCGTCAGGGACGGCGAGGCGCACAATCGACCCGAAGCGCCGCTCCTTGATGCTCTCCTCGATGATGTCGCTGATATGGAAATTGTTGCTGTACGGGTGATCTTCGCGCTCATTTTCGAAGTCGATATCGGCGTTGCGCGTCACGCGGAAGGGAACAAATTCGACGACCTTCATGCCGGGGAACAGCAGATCGAGATTTTCCGCGATCAGGTCTTCAATCCATACGAAGCGTTCTTCGGCTGGGACTTCGCCGCCATGCTTGCGCACCACATCATTCACATTGAGCAAGCGTGGCATCGTATCGGGGATTTTGACGCGCACAAACTCGTCCTGTTCGTCGGGTTCACCCTTACGGCGCAAACAGATGGCGAGGTTCATGCTCAGATTGGAGATGAACGGGAACGGGCGCGCATGATCGACCGCCAGCGGCGTCAGCACCGGGAAGATCTCTTCAAAGAAGTGTTCGCGCAGCGCGTGGCGCTGGTCTTTCGGCAGGTCGCTCACCGCGTCGACCATCACGCCGTAATTGCGTAACTGCCCCAGCAGCATACGCATCAGTTCGCGCTGCCGCTGCATGAGCGTGAGCACACGGGCGCGCACCTCTTCGATGAGCACCGGGTAGGGAATGCCATCCGGGCGATTGCTCGGCGCGTTGAGCGCCAGCTTCTTGTGGATGGTCGCCACGCGTACCATGAAAAATTCGTCGGTGTTGCTGCTGACGATGGCGAGAAATTTGAGACGCTCTAACAGCGGCAGCGATTCGTCTTCGGCCTGAGCAAGCACGCGCATGTTGAAATCAACCCAGCTTAACTCACGATTGATGTAGTTGTCGGCGTCTAATTCGGGCGCATGCTCGAGGTTAATGTCAAAGCGCATAGATGTACCTTTTCCGTATAATGTCATCCATCTTATCCACTTGTGCGCCGCCTGTAAAGCATTTTACGACGTCGCTCAGAGGGCCTGGATGTACGGCGAAAAGTACGCCGATGCGCTACCAGTAATCCGGCACTGCAACCGCCTCATCGGCGCCCGGCCATTGGGGGGCGGTGGCGATCACGAACACGAACGGTTCGGCGCCGGTGTTGCGAAACTGGAAGTGGGTGCCCCGCGGAATGGTCAGCGCCATGCCGGGCACGGCGTCGACGACGAGTTCGTCAATGCCCAGCTTACGCCACACCTGTCCCTGACCCGCTAGTACATACCAGATCTCTTCGACAGTGCGATGCTTGACAGCCTTGGACATCTGCTTAGGGGGGAGCGTGCAGTGCGCGAGGCTCGCGCCCGTCACCGGCAGCAGTTCGCGAATTTCCGAGCCGTCTGGTGCGAGGTGATCCGGGATGGCGGGCAGAAGTTTGGGGGCAAGCTGGTGCATGGCGGCCTCCGCATAAATGACGATTGACTGTTGAATCATATGAGTTGATTACAAGGGAGTCAATGCAGATGCGCAAACGAACCGAGTCAATACCTAACAACCAATTTCCCCGACTCACCGTAGAATAAGGTCAGCTATGGATAAAACAGCCGACCCCACCCCTCCCCAAATTCAGTTGAGGGCGGGACACTTTTAACAATCGAGAAAATTGTAGGGACGCGCTTCTGCGCGTCCGTGGTCAGCGGACGGCCAGAAGGCCGTCCCTACCTTATGTCATCTGAGGAAAGATGGCCTCGAAATGTTAAAACTGTCCTGCCGTAAACCGAATTCAGGGAGGGGAGTCACCGAGCAATTTGTGCTATCTGTGCCTAGACTGACCACCGCACGCAAGGAAAGCCTATGAACGCCCGTCAACTCCCCATTCGCCTGATCGCCGCGCTAATCGTCGTTGTGCTGATCGTCGTGATCGCCGTGCTGGTGGTGCCACGCCTGCTGCCCACAGCGACCGCGTCGAGCCCTGCGGTGAGCCTGCCGACGACGCGCATCCTGATCGCGCAGTTCACCAACAACGGGAGCAACTTCCCGGTGACCGACGAATGGCGCGCGGGGCTGGAACAGGCCATTGCGCAGCTACCACCCGTCGGAGTCAGCGTGCAGGTGCAAACGCATAATGGAACGATCAACTCCGGCGCGGAGGCGCTCACGCTGGCGACGCAGCAGAACGCGGCGCTGGTGGTGTGGGGCAGCGCGCAGCTCGGCAGCATCGACGCGCAATACGCGATCAACCCGGCGGGGTGCGTGCACTGCAGCGCGCAGCCCGTGGCGATTGCCGAATGCACGGAGGACAGCCAAGCGCATTTCGTCAGCACGCCCGACGATAAAACCTACGCCGTGAGCTATCTGCTCGGGTTGGCGCTGTACCACAGCGACCAGATCAGCGCGGCGGTCTCGCTGCTCAACCAAGCCGCCCGCTCCGCGCCCGCTGCACGCGCCGCCGATCTGAATCTGGCGGCGGTCTACACGTATCGCGGTTCAGCGCTGCGGGAACGCGGCCTGATCAACGAGGCGATGGGCAGCTACAACCGCGCGCTGGACTTCAACCCGGACGATCTGTGCGTGCGGGCGCAGCGCGCCGCGCTGTATGACGTGCTCCAACTGTGGAACGAGTCGATGGCCGACTACAACGCCATCGTGAGCGCCGCGCCGTCGGCGGATTGGGCGTACCGGGCGCGCGCGGTCAGCTTCCGCGCACAGGAGCTGTTCGACTCGGCGGTCAACGATTTGAACAGCGCGGCGCAGTTGGATGCCGCTGATCCGGCGAATGCCTATTGGCGCGGCGCGACGGCCTACGCCATGAACGACTACGCCAACGCCGTGACGCAGTTCAGTGAAGCGATCCGGTTGGCGCCGAGCAGCGCCAATGCGTTTGCGTGGCGCGCCGCCGCCAACCGCGAACAGGGGCAAATCGATGCGGCGTTCACCGACTTCAATGAAGCGATTCGCCTCGCGCCGCAGATGAGCGCGTACTATTCCTCGGTCGGCGACCTGTACTACAACCAGCAGCGCTACGCGGAAGCGATCGCGAACAAGAACCGTGCCATCGTGCTAGAACCGAACAATTCGCGCTACTACACTGATCTCGGCGGCATTTACTACTTCGCGCAGCAGGACTACGCGACCGCCGTCGAAATCTACACGCAGGCGCTCTATGCGGATGGCAATAACGCCACCGCCTACTACTACCGCGGGTTGAGTCAGGTGGAACTGGGACGCCCCGACGCCGCTATCGGCGACTTCAGCGCGGCGATCAACCTCGATCCCGACAATGGCGGCTATGTTGAAGCGCGCGCCCGCGCCCATTCCGACGTGGGGCAGTACGAAGAGGCGCTCGTCGACTTCAACGAAGCGATCCGTTTGCAGCCGGAGAGCGCTACCCTGTATTCGCTCATCGGCGATGTGTACTACGCGCTGGGGCGCTATCAGGAAGCTATCGACAGCGAGACGCGCGCTATCGCGCTCGACCCGAACAATGCGCGCCGCTATACCGATCTCGCCGGGATCTACCTGTTCGCGCTCAACGACGACGAGATGGCCGCGACGATCTACACCCGCGCGCTCGAAGCTGATCCGCAAGACTCGGTCGCGCTGTTCTACCGTGGAAGGGCGGCGTTGAATCTTGGGCGCGTGGATCAGGCGCGCGCGGATATTCAGGCGGCGATGCAGATCGATCCGGCGAACACCGATTATCAGACATGGCTGAGCGAGAATTATCAGGCGTTGGGGTTAAGTCAGCCGAGCTTTTAGAGGCAAACCTAACGCCGACCTGACAGGGATAGGTTTTTCATGCTTCCTAATGGAACGCGGGTTTCTTTCGCCATAACTCCTGTAGGGACGAGGCATGGCTCGTCCCTACGGAACTTTTGGCGGTGGAACGCTGGGTTTCATGACGAAGCGTTAAAACCGACCCTTGTCAGGAGATGAAGCTGGGGGTGAGGCGACAGAGCGATTGACATTCACCTTATCAATAGCTCTCGATTAGGTTACGCCGCTCATTCCCCCAGATGACAGGGGGATAATTCGCCACGTAATTGGGCTATACTAAGCGTATGACCTGTAACAAGGAGCGAACGACTGTGCGTAAATCTGTGACGATTCTCGTGCTGCTGGTGGCAGCCGTGCTGATCAGTGCGTGTTCCCTGCCGACAACGGGCGGCAGCGGTGGCGGGATTGTGCCGACGACGGGCGACACATCCAGCGATCCTTCGGCGGTACAGCAGTTCCTGCCGAACATTCCCGGCTACGTCGCGACCGATGCCGACAGCATTGTCGACGCGGTGACGGCGGTGGGCGGCGGCGCATCGCTCATCACGGGCAACCCGGTCACGGCGGCGCTCATCACGCAAATCGACAGCATGATTCAGTGCTACCAGAATGTCGGGGCGGTCGGCGCGCGTGTGTACACGCAGGCGGACATCAGCTCGGTGCTGCAGGGGCAAGTCCCGGTGGTCGGTGCGCTGGCGCTGGTCAACCAGAACCGCGTGGTCAACAACTTCCTGCAGTGCGCTTTGAGCGGTGTGCAAGCCTTCAGCGCGCAGGCGGCGGAACAGCAGCCGTGCAGCGGATCCGGTCAGTTTGTGGTCAACAACGAGACGATCCTCTACGTGTACGCCGCGACGGATCAGGCGCTGTGCACGCAATTCCAGGGCTACATGAACCGCTAAGTCGCCGCACACCGCAGTCCCTTCTCCGCGCGGAGAAGGGCTGTGTTTTCCCCGCGAATTTTGTCTCTGCACTTGTGGCAACCTAAAAAACGGAGATAGTGGTATGGCTGAATACCATAGTCTAGAGTGGCAGAAACTCGATGCGGTTCACCCATTCTTCGGGTTCGGTCGCGAGGATGATGAGCACTAGATCATCGATGATGACTTCATAGTTGTAAGGGCGTCCCACGATGATGATCCCAGTCATCAACTGCCCGGCATTCACTCGATCATAGGCAAAGCCCGGCAATGTATCCACATCATGGGAGAGTAAAACATAATTGTTCTGCGCCGCCCACTCTAGAAGTACAGGATCAGGTGCTGCGATCATTTCCGTATCCTGCACCCGAGTGATATGGGCTTCCGGATGTTTACGCCAGACACCCCGAAGAATACGGTTATTAAAGTTTTCATCAGCGAGTAGTCGGATCATGTTTGCGATTGAGCACGGGCTTCGAGGCGAGCACGCAGCGTTTGACGCCATTCGGTTATTCGCGCCATTGGGATCTTCTGACGAGTTTGTGCGCTGCGTTCCTCAACCCATTTCAGGTAAGCATCGACTTCACTACGATGGGTCAAGTAGTAGGCAATAATCGCGTAGACGGTAGGCAGATCGAGAACGGAATAACTATCAACAATCCCCTCGGGCGCTTCGCCTTCGTTGTAGGCATTGATGATGGTTTCCAACAAAAGCCGGGTGCCAACAACGCGAATTTTGCCCGTTTCGTCGGTTTGCAGCGGGATTGTTAGCGTCTGGTTCTCCAAGTTGAAATTCATCTCTTCCACCTTTTGACTGATCGCATTATACAACGGTGCGTCTACTCACGTTGCGCATCCCGACAATCCCTTTTCTTTGCGCCCTCGCGTCTTCGTGCCTTTGCGTTGAGTCTTTTCTTTCTTTTCTCCGTGTTCTCTGTGGTCAAATTCTTCTCGGCATGATCACCACGCCGAGGCCACACAACAGCAGCGGCCACAAATCGACTAGGCGGAAACTCCCGGCGCTGTGCGTCTGGATGAGTGCCGCGATCACCCCCAAGACCAGCAATGTGACAGCCAAGCGGCGATCCGGATCACGATACATGTGCGCAAACCTCTATTACAGCTTCAATGCATTGACGTTATTGTAGAGGCAGCAACGCATTCGATTACATAAGGTTAAGCGCGGTATAATCAGAGCACTTTGTCATTCTACTCAGGGGGATATCATGGCTTCAGAAGCAGTCAACGCGATGCGCGCGAAGATCGCCTATTTCGGTCGCATGCTCTTCGACCGGCACCTCACCGATGCGGGCGGCGGCAACATCAGCGTGCGCGTGGGCGAATTTGTGTGTATGTCCGCGACGTATGCGGGGCAAAAGCACCAGTGGCAGATTAGTCCGGAAGATGTGCTCGTGCTCGATAAAGACGGCAACATTCTGGAAGGTGACGGCAAGCTCAGCCGCGAGAGCAAGGTGCATCTGGCGCTGCACCGCGAATTCGGGCAGTACGGCACGGCGGTCATGCACGCGCACCCGCGCAACCTGATGGTCTTCGCAGCCATGGCTAAGCCCATGCCCCCCGTGCTCGAAGCCAATCTCAAGTTCGGCGAAATTCAGGTGATCGAGTACGCGCCTGCGCACAGCCCGCAGCTTGCGGAAAACGTGGTCGGCGGCATTCGCGGGCAGGAACAACGCATCGTCAAGCATGGCGCGGGCGTGATCGCCCCTTGGCACGGCGTGTTCCTCATGGGCAAAGACCTCGACGCGGCGTTTGACGCGGTTGAACGCTTTGACACCAACGCTTACTGCATTTTGCAGGCGCATGCCGCCTTCGGCAATTCCGATATGCTGTACAAAGAGCGGCACGAACTGGCCGCCGCCGCCGAGCGCTTTGGTAAGGACGTGTAAATGATTGTCACTGTCACGGCGAACACGGGCATTGATTACATCGCGTTCGTCAAGGAACTGCCGCGCGGCAAAACGATCCGCGCGACGCAGATGGTCGAGAGCATCAGCGGCAAGCCGTCAGATGCCTCGTGGATTCTCGGCGAGCTGGGCGTAACCAGCCATGCCCTCGGTTTCAGCGCCGGGCTGAACGGTGAACGCGCGGCGGGCTTTTTGCGCGACAAAGGCGTGCAGATCGACTATGTGCCGGTCGGTGGCGAGTCCCGGCGCAACCTGATCCTCATCAGCGAGGAAGGGTGGCAGACCGCAATCACCACCAACAGCCTGATCGTCACCGAGGAACACCTCGCCCAACTGCGCGCCAAATATATCGACGCGCTCAAGCACGCTTCGGTCGTCGTCCTCGGCGGCACTCTGCCCGCGGGGATGACACCCGCCTTCTATGTCGATTACATCGCGCTGGCGCGCGCGCGCGGCATCCCGGTGATCTTCGATGCCGCTGAGCCGAACCTGAGCGCGGGCTTGACCAGCTACCCGACCATCATCAAGCCGAATCAGGATGAACTCTCCGGCTTGATCGGTCGCCCGGTGATCCTGATCGACGATGCGTATCAAGCCGGGCTCACGCTCTACCAGCAGTACGGGACGATCACTGTGACGACGCTCGGCGCGGACGGCGGTCTGGTCGTGCTGCCGGATCGCGCCTACCACATTCCGATCATTCCGGTGCCGGTGGTCAACGCGGCGGGCGCGGGCGATGCGGTACTAGCGGGGCTGGCGTATGCGCTCGACAAGGGGCTGCCCATCGAAGATGGTCTGCGCGTGGGCTTTGGCGCGGCGACGGCGACTGTCACACAGCCGGGGACAGCGCAGTGCACCCGCGACGACGTGTTCCGCTACGCCGAACAGGTGCAGTTGATTCCGTATCCGTAAACCCCAAAATCCCCTCACCCCCAACCCCTCTCCCACGCAAGCGGGGAGAGGGGTTGAGAGATGAGGTTGAACGTTAAGGACGAGGCATGCCTCGTCCCTACAAAAACGTCTTTTCTTTCTCCCCTCCCTGAATTCGAGGAGGGGCCGGGGGTGGGGTCTGTTTTTGAGAGGCTAAACCTATGAACTTTGAATTTGCAACGGCGACGCGCATCGTGTTTGGCGCGGGCAAGCTGAACGAGATCGGCGGGATTGCAGCGGAATTCGGCGCGCGCGCACTGGTCGTGACCTCGTCGGTTGGGCGCGCACAGCCCCTGCTGGATCGGTTGGAGACGGCGAAAATCAGCTACAGCGTGTTTGAAGTCGTAAGCGAGCCGGATATCGCGCTGGTGAGCGCGGGCGTGCGCCAGTATCACGACGCCGACGCGCAGTTCGTGATCGGCATGGGCGGCGGCAGCGCCATCGACGCGGGCAAAGCGATTGCCGCGCTGGCGGCCAACCCCGGCGACATCTTCGACTATCTGGAAGTCATCGGCAAAGCGCAGAAGCTGGCCAATCCATCCATGCCGTATATCGCCGTGCCGACCACGGCAGGCACGGGCGCGGAAGTCACGCGCAATGCCGTCGTTGCCTCGCCCGAACACAAGGTGAAAGTCAGCCTGCGCAGCCCGTCGATGCTGCCGAAGGTCGCGCTCGTCGATCCCGAACTGACCTATCAACTGCCGAAAGCTATCACCGCGGCGACGGGCATGGATGCGATCACGCAGGTGATCGAACCGTACACGTCCAACGCCGCCAATCCCATCACCGATGCGGTCGCCTTCAAGGGCATTCTGCTCGGCGCGAGCGCGATCCGCAAAGCATATCACGAGGGCGACCCGCAGGCGCGCGAACACATGGCGCTCACCAGTCTGTTCGGTGGACTGTCACTGGCGAATGCCAAGCTCGGGGCGGTCCACGGCTTCGCGGGTGTGCTCGGCGGCATGTTCGACGCGCCGCACGGGGCGATCTGCGCGCGCTTGCTGCCGCTCGTCATGGAGATGAACATCCGCGCGCTGATGGAACGCGACCGGGACAGCCTCGTTCTGCCGCGCTATGCGGATATTGCACGCGTGGTCAGCGGGGAGTATCTCGAATTCAACGCGGCGGTGTGGGCGGCGGAACTGGCGCAAGAGCTGGAAATCCCCGGCCTCGCGCAGTACGGCGTGACTCCGGCGCACATCCCGGAAATCGTGCAGAAGAGCAAGAACGCCAGCAGCATGAAGGGCAACCCCATCGTGCTGACCGACGACGAACTGACCGAAATCATGACGCGGGCGCTATAGCAGTGGAACCGATTTACTTTTACGTCCCGAATGATGAATACGGGTGTTTTTCCAACTTTTCGGCCCACGGTTTCGAGCTGGATGGCAGCTACTGGAAAACATCCGAGCATTACTTTCAGGCGCAGAAGTTTGTCGGAACCGAATTTGCCGAACGCATTCGCAAAGCGGCAACGCCCAAACAGGCGGCGGAGATCGGTCGGCGGCGCGATCTCCCGCTGCGGCCGGATTGGGAACAGGTCAAAGATGACGTGATGCGCCGCGCGGTGCTCAGGAAGTTTGAGACTCATGCCGCTATTCGGACGGTGCTACTGTCAACGGGTGAGCGTGAGATCGTGGAAAATGCCCCGAACGATTACTACTGGGGGTGTGGCCGCGATGGCACAGGTAAGAATAGGCTCGGCCAAATCCTGATGGAAACGCGCACGTGTTTGCGCCAGCGCGAAGCGTCTGGAACCTAAATCCGCCGTTGCCCTCGGCAGCGATACCTCTATACAATGAACGTCTGAGCTTTATCGTTGACGTAGAGAAAGCAGTTGTCGATGCGGATCGATTTGTATCAGGATACCGTCTGCCCGTGGTGCAGAATTGGCAAGAAAAATCTTCAGTTGGCGCTGGCGCAGTGGGGCGGCGACGCGGAGATTCACTATCATACGTTTTTCCTCAACCCAGATGTGCCCGCCGAAGGCTATGACTTCCGCGAGTACTTGAGCGCGAAAATGGGCATCCAACCGCGGCAGCTCAGCCAGGTGTTCGACGGGCCGACGCGCATGGGCGCGGCGGTTGGGCTGGAATTCAACTTCGACAAGATTGAACGGTCGCCCAATTCGCTGCTCTCTCATCGTCTGATCGCCCTCGCTCCGGCGGATCAGCGCGAAGCCGTGATCGACGCGCTGTATGATGCCTATTTCCGCGATGGACGCGACATCGGCGATCTCGACACGCTGATGGCGATTGCGACCGAGGCGGGACTCGACGGTGAGGCGCTGCGGGCGCGGCTGCTCACCGATGAAGCGCAGGCCGAAGTCGAAGCCGAGGCGGAACACGCGCATGAACTCGGGATCACGGGCGTGCCCTTTTTCATCCTCAACCAAAAGTACGCTTTCAGCGGGGCGCACCCGCCGGAACGCATCGTCCGCGTGCTGCAGCAGGCCAGTCAGGGCGACTGAGGTAGGTGTCTCAGTTGTCGGGATGAGGCGTGAGCCTATTTCACAATGGGTGAGAATGCTCAACCTCGCCCCCACCCCCTCCTAGAGGAGAGGGGAGACGTTGCGAGCGATGTTGGCTCCCCTCCCTGAATTCGGGGAGGGGCCGGGGGTGGGGTCAGAATACGCTCAGGTCGGCGCAGGCGTTTACTCGTTGCGCAGCGCCTGCGCGGTGACCAGTTTGCTCAAGCGCCGCGCCGGGTAGATGCCTGCGCCGAGCGCCGCCAGTACCGCGACCGCGAAACTGAGCGCGAATTCGAGCGGGCTGAGCGTGAGCTGCATCGTCCAACCGAACGAGCGCACGTTGATCACGTAGATCAGGATGATCGCCAGCGCGACGCCGATGGGCATGGCGAGAATCCCCGCCGTGATGCCCATCAAACCCGTTTGAATCAGCGTATAGTTCCACAATTGGCGGCCGGTCATGCCGATGGCGCGCATCACGCCGTACTGCCGCGTCTGCTCCAACTGGAGCGCCATGAGCGCGCTTAAAATGCCGACGAAGGCCACGACGACCGCCAATAGCTGCAGCGCGCTCGTGATCGAGAAGGTGCGCTCGAAAACTTCGAACACGCTGGCGCGGAGCGTCAAGTTGCTGCGCGTGATCAGTTCCGACCCGGCGAGCGCCGTGCGGATGCGATCTACAACGACATTCACATCCTGCCCCGGTTCGATGAACGCCGCCAGCGATGAGACATACGGATCGGTGTAGTACTCGCGGTAGACGTTGTCGGCCATGAGCACCGCCCCCTGATCGGTCGAGTAGTCATAGTACACGCCGATCACGCGGAAGGTGACTTCCCCGCGATCGGTGAGCAGCGTCAGCGAGTTGCGCTGTTGATCGATGCCACGGCGGAAGGCGAACGGCTCGCTGACCATGACCACATCCCCCGCTTCGAGCGCGGTGAAATAATCCTCTACGCCCACTTCCGACCACACGAATTCGCGGGACGCGCCCGTCACATCGGCGGTGCCAACGCTCAGGTTGACAGGCGGCAGATCGGGGTAGTCCGGCGCGGTCACGTTGACCGAGCGCCCCATGATCACCTCGCGCACGCCTTCCACCTGCGCGATCACCGCTCCGACCGCCGGATCGACATCGGCGGTCGAGCGGATCGCGGTCACCTGCGGCGGCGAGATGTAAATGTCCGCGCCGAGCGTGGTATCCAGCCAATCGGAGACGGTGTTGCGGAACGAGCCGATCATCACGCTCACGCCGACGATCACGCTCACGGCGACGGTCAGCGCGGCGACGGCAACCGAGGTGCGGCTGAGCGAACGCGAGACCGCGCGCGGCGACATGCGCCCGACCACGCCGAACAAGCGGCTCGTGATAGGCGTGGCGAGCTTCATGCCGCCGACCAGCAGCGCGGGCGTGAACAGCGCGCCACCCACGATCACCGCGAACAGCGCGCCAAAGCTGATGAACAGCGAATTAGTCGGCAGTTGGAGCAGCAGCGCGCCGACCACGATGAGCGCGGTCGCGCCCAGCGTGATCGGGAGGATCAACCGGCGAGCGCGTTCTTCGAGGGTCGAGCGGCGCATCGACCCGGCGGGCGGCGTCGAGGTGGCGTCGATGGAGGGCACGAGCGCCGACGCGAGGCTCACGCCTAAGCCGATGGCGACGCCCTTAAGCAGCGTGAACGGATCGACGGCCACGCGCTGCACATCGACGGCGAAATACAGGTCGCTGATGGTCTGCGCGACGAGGCCGACCGTCAAGCGCCCGAAGATGATGCCCAGACCGAGGCCAAAGATGGTGCCGACAAAGCCGAGCAGCAGCGCTTCGCTGAGGATGAGCGCGAAAATCTGGCGGCGGGTCGCGCCGATGGAGCGCAGAATGCCGAGCACCGGTCGGCGCTGCACGACGCTGAACGACACGGTGTTGTAGATCAGGAAGACGCCGACGACGAGCGCCAGCAGACTCAGCGCTTGCAGGTTGAGTTCGAAGGCGTCGGTCATCTGGCCGAGCGCGCTTTGCTGATCGATGGGCGTGGTGATGATCGCGCCTGACGGCAAAATTGCGCGAAGCGGGGCGAGATCGTAGCCGTCCGGCAGGATGAGATCGATGCGGCTGATCGTGCCCGGTCGACCGACGATCTCCTGCGCCGTGGCGATGTCGGTCAGCAGCAGGTTGTCGAGCGCTTCGGCGCTGGCGGCGTCCGGCGCTTCCAGCAGGCCGACCACGCGCATAGCGATCTGCTCGGCGGCAGGCTGCACAATGATCGTCTCCCCGGCGGCGATGCCGTAGCGTTCCGCCAGACGTGACGAGATCAAGACGGTGTTCGGTTCGGCGATGAACGCGGCGAGTCCCTCAAAAGCGGTCGATTCTTCGCCCTGCACGCGCACATCCGTCAAATAGGAGCGGAACGGCGGTTCGGCGAACGGGTCGACACCGAGGACGCGCAGCGGGCGGTCACCGAGGTCGAGCACCTGGGCGTAATCCTCGACGACGGGCGCGGATTGGCGCAGGCCAAGATCGACGCGCAGTTGATAGTAGAAGTCGCTCGGCAAACCGCTCGGGCTGCCGATGATCTGGTGGGTCGCCTTGCCCGTGATGCTCTCCGTGCTCAGACCAAACGCGCGGCTGGCGGAGTTGTTGGCGAGGTCGATGGCGATGACGACCGCCACGCCCAACGCCACACCAATCACGAACAGCGCGCTTTGCAGCAAACGGCGGCGCACATAGCGGCCCGCGAGTCGCAGGATGATGGGGATGCGCATAAGAGCCTCGGAGTTAAAAGTTAAAAGGGTAAAGTTAAAAGTAAAAGATGAAGAACGCGGAGTAGATTAAGTAGGTTTTTAGCCCAAAATGCTACACAAGTGCATCAGGTAGGACGACTGCCCTTCACTTTCAACTTTTAACTTTGCACTTTCTACTGTCCTAGAATCAAAACGCCCCCACTGTAGACGTTGATCCTTAGCAGTGGGGGCGCAGAAGATGAGAAGACTAGAAATTCTGCGGACGGCGCACCGGGACAGGTTCTTCGTCGAGGTAGCCGTCGTCGTCGGCTTCGTAGCCGAGCTTGTTCAGCGCAACCTGCGCGGCTTCGCGATACTTCTCATGATCCGTGGTCAAAAACCGCTTCAGCGGTTCGATGGCGCGGCGGTCGCCCAGCTTGCCGAGGGCTTCGACCGCGTTGAGGGTGATTTGAAATCCGGGCGTGTCGAGCGCACGGATGAGCGGTTCTACGGCGCGGGTATCGCCAATTTTGCCCAACATGAGGGCGGCGCGTCCCCGAACGATCAGGTCTTCATGCCGGTTGCCGATGACCATGATCAAGGTGCGGACTGCTTCATCTCCGCCAAGCATCCCCAATTTCATCACAGCAGTGCGGCGACGTTCTTTGTTGGTGTCGCGCAGCTCTGCGAGAATTTGCTTGATGATATTCGGGTCAGGGTCAGTCATAGAAATAGCTCCTTCACCGGTTGCGAATCCCGCAAGGTGATCACTAGCTTACTATCGTGAATGCGGCAAACACGATCTGCAAGCGGGACGATCTCAGGGTTATGGGTTGCCATGATCAACGTACGACCAACGTCTCTCGTCAATTCTAGCAGAAGTCCCAAAATCTGCTGACCTGTCTCTTCGTCTAGGTTCCCCGTGGGCTCATCGGCAATGATGATCGCCGGGTCCTGGGCCAACGCTCGCGCAATGGCGACACGCTGCTGCTCACCGCCGCTCAGTCGGTCCGGGTAGCTGTCGGCCCGGTCACGCAGGCCGACGCGCTCTAACAAATCGAGCGCCCGCGCTTTGGCGTTCCCCCCGCGCAGTTCGGCGGGCAGGGTGATATTTTCGAGGACGGTTAAGGTTGGGATCAGGTTGAAGAACTGAAAGATGATACCGATGTGGTCGCGTCGAAACAGCGTCAAGCGCCGTTCGTCCAACTGCGTGATATCTGTGCCATCGATGACGACAGATCCATGATCCGCCTGGTCGATTCCACTCATGAGGTTCAACAGCGTGCTTTTCCCGCTCCCGCTCTTTCCGAGCAGGACGAAAAACTCGCCTTCCGCAATGTCCAGATCAACGTCAGCGAGAATGGGATGCGCACCGCCGCCTTCAGCATACCCCTTGCTGAGGCCGCGAATCTGAACCATGGTTCGGGCAGGTTTCCCGTTCATACGTACTCACCAATTATACCGGCGACAACACGAATAAAATAGATCGGTTTGCGAATAATTTCACTCATTCACAACAGTAAACGATCTACATGAGGCAACTATGATAAATAAGCCATTTTCGTGTGTCCCATTCTTAATATACACTGAAAACGAGGTGCCTAAATGCATAAATATTACGAAAAAAGCATGTCGTTCATACACAAAACGCACGACTTACACGGTTAAACGCGGATCAAGACGAATGTGGATGTTGAACAAGTATGAGACCGCGCGTCAGTGGCTGCAAACGGACCCACTGCGCCATCTGGTTCACCTGAAGTATCTGCACCTGTATGCAGATCTGGAGGTTTACGCCGAACCCCAGGGTGTGCTGCTGATGCACATGCCCACGCTCACGTCATGGGACCGACGCCAGTACCCGAACGCGCGCCAGATTCTGCTGCCGACCGCCGCCGACGAAACGACCGCTCTAGAGCTGCGCGCCTACGCTGTACAGCGCTTTCCACCCGGTGCAGGGCTGGCGTTGAAATTCTGTGACCGCGTGACCCAGCAGGTGTTTGCCGAAGCTTACCCTATGCGTTCCGTCCGCACGCTGATCTCGTATACCGCGCCCAGCGGCAGCACTTTCCCACAGTCCGACAAGGTCGCGATCACTTCAACGCCAGACGAAATGCTGATTGCGCTGCTGCAGATGAATGGTTACGCCCGCGACGGAATCGACCAGGCCTTCGCAGACGGCGCCCAGGCGGTCAGCATCAGCATGGAGGGTGAACCCGTCTGCGGCTGCTTCATCTACCGCAACTTTGAAAATATCTGGGAAATCGGCGGCGTGCGCACGCTTGAACACGCGCAGCGGCGCGGACTGGCGCGGTTAGTCGTGGAAACCGCGCTGCATACCCTGCAGAAACAGGGACGAATTCCGCGCTATCAGGTAGATTCAAAGAACGCGCCGTCGATTCACCTCGCGGAATCGATCGGGCTGGTCAAGTGCCTGGAATTTGAACATTACTTGAGCGAATAGAGGTCATCTCATGGCAGTCAATTACAAAGAGGAACTGGTCGGCGTGTTCGGGTATCCCGTGGCGGAAAACCCCACCTGTGTGATGCAGAACGCGGCGTTCGCGGCGGCGGGCTTGTTCTGGCGCTACCTGACGATTGAGGTCAAACCGGAGGACTTGCCGACGGCGATGCAGGGACTGCGCGCTATGGGCTTTCGCGGCATCAACTGCACGATTCCGCATAAGGTCGCGGTGATCCCCCTGCTCGACGAGGTCGCGCCGGACGCCAAGCTGATCGGCGCGGTCAACACGATTCGCCGCGTCGGGGACAAGCTGATCGGCGAGAACACCGACGGCAAAGGCTTCATGCGCGGGCTGCGCGAACAACTCGACCCGGCAGGCAAGCGCGTGCTGATCCTCGGCGCGGGTGGCGCGGCGCGCGCGATCACCGTGGAACTGGCGCTGGCGGGTGCGTCCGAGCTGATTGTCGTCAATCGCAGCCACGAACGCGGCGCGGGTCTGGTCGCGCATTTGCAGCAGAACGTGCAGGCGAACGCGCGCCTGGTCGATTGGACGGGCACATATGCAGTCAGCAGCGATGTAGATGTGCTGGTCAACGCCACTTCAATTGGGCTGTACCCGGATGTTGACGCCATGCCCGACGTGACGCTCGACGACGCGCGGGGCGATCTGCTCGTGTGCGACGTGATCCCCAACCCGCCGAACACACCGCTGATTAAGCTGGCGCAGGGGCGCGGTCTGCGGACGATCAACGGGCTGGCGATGCTGGTGTATCAGGGATCGATTGGCTTTGAGATGTGGACGGGCGTGCAAGCCGACGAAAGCGTGATGAAGGCGGCGTTGGAGAAGGAATTTGGGGTATAAGCAGTAGGGGCGCACGGCCGTGCGCCCCTACAACCCCCAACTTCGACTATTTACCTACAGCATTTAGCCGCGCGGCTGAAAAGATGAACCTCACCCCCAACCCCTCTCCCACGCAAGCGGGGAGAGGGCGAAAAACGGTTTTGTTGTCTCCCCTCCCTGAATTCGGGGAGGGGCTGGGGGTGGGGTCAGTTTTCCCAACCGACTGCGCACATTTCTGCACAGAAATAGTTGTGTCTACTATGCACCTCACCTATGATTGAAGCATGTCTTTCCCCCTAGGCACGGAGCGGCGGCCATGTCCTCAAAAATCGTCACAATTGAGCGGCACATTTTCGAAAAGCAGAAGCGCTTTCCACAGGCGACGGGCGAACTCACGTCGCTGCTCTACGATCTGGCCTTGGCGGGCAAAATGATCGCGGCGGAGACGCGGCGGGCAGGCTTGAACTCCAGCATTCAAGGCGCGGCGGGCACGACCAATATCTACGGGGAAGATCAGCAAAAGCTCGACGTGTACGCCGACAGCATGATCTTCAAGCTCAACGATCACACCAATCGCCTGTGCGCGATGGCGAGCGAAGAGCACGAAGACATCCTGCAAATCCCCGCGCATTACGGCAAAGGCAACTACGTACTGCTCTTCGACCCGCTGGATGGCTCGTCCAACATTGACGTGAATGTGTCGGTCGGGACGATTTTCGCGATTCACCGCAAGATCACCAAAGGCGAAACCGGCACGCTCGTCGATGTGCTGCAGCCGGGCAAACGACTGGTCGCCGCGGGCTACATGATCTACGGGTCGAGCACGATGATGGTCTATACGACGGGCGACGGCGTGCACGGCTTCACGCTCGACCCGAGCGTCGGCGAGTTTTTGCTCAGCCATGATGATATTCGCATCCCCGAACCGCCGAAGTTTTACTCGTGTAATCAGGGCTACGAGAAACACTGGACGTATGGCGTGCGCCGCTATACCAAGTGGCTGCAAGGCATCGATGGCGAAGGCCATACGCCCTATTCGGCGCGGTATATCGGCTCGATGATCGCCGATTTTCACCGCAATCTGCTGCAAGGCGGCGTGTACTACTATCCGCACGAAGTCGGCAAGCCGCAGGGCAAGATTCGTCTGTTGATGGAAGCGCAGGCGCTGGCGTTCATCGCGCAAAACGCCGGCGGATATGGATCGGACGGCATCGGCAACATCCTCGACGTGCAGCCGCACAAGCTGCATCAGCGCACGCCGCTGTTCGTCGGCAACCGCGCGCTGGTGGAACAGGCCGAACGCTTCATCCGCCAGCATGATCAGGCATGGATCGACGAGTATCGGCCGTATCGCGAACAGGCGGCGGTCGAGGCCTAACCTACGGTATGATGGAATCCTTATTCGCAGTCGTCAGGTGACTTTGTGCTAGAAGACCGCATCCACCCTGATTGCCGGGCGTTCGTCCACACGGTGGAAACGCTGCTCAAGCGCCGCCAAACGGATCTACTCGCTGAACCCGTGTGGAGTCGGAGTTGGCAGCGCGACGCGTGGGGACCGCGCACATGGACGCGCACCGAACTCGAAGACATGGTCTACAGCAGTTACAAGCGGATGCGGCAGGGACACATCACGCGCCCACCGCGCCGCGAAGTAGTGATGGAAATCGCCGATTACCTCAATTGCACGCTGGAAGAACGCAACCGTTTGTTGATCGCCGCGCACGGCGCGCCAGTCGCGCCCTACTTCACCGGGGACAAGCTGCTGGAACTGCTGCAAGCGGCTATCGGCGTCGCGCAAACGCTGACGGTCCCCGCGCTGATCATCAACCGCGATTGGTCGATTCACTATCTGAATGAGCGCCTGCTGCACAGCTACGCAATCACGCCGGAACAACTCGACCAAATTCCGGCGGACAAGCGCAATCTGCTGCGGCTGATGTACGATCCCCAGCTACCCCTCTACGCCCGCTTGATCGACAACCGCCCGTCGTGGCTGCGCATGGCGCGGCAAACCATGTACGGGTTCAAAATGGCGAATTTGCTCTGTCAGGTCGAACGCTGGTACGTGGATCTGGTCGATGAGTTGATGTTGCTGCCCGACTTCAATGCGCATTGGAATAACGTAAGCACCGATGTGCCGTTCGGGTACGATCCCAGCGCGCGCGCCTTACCGCTGCCCGTCACCGTTGAGACGCGCCTGCTCCCCACCGAGCAGCGCCAGTGGATTCGCCCATTGGTGATCTCGGTTGGCTACTTTCAGTTCGATTTCCCGCAGATTCTCGCCTTTATGCCCGTGGACGAGGCGAACACCACGCCCCAAGCCGAGCTGTTCAAACGGGTTGACCGCTGAGCCGGACATTTTGTCCTTGGTGCGCCTGCTACACTGACCTTAAACGCATATCAACTCCACGAGGTCAGTATTTAAGATGCCGAGCAAAACGATCGTCTTCATCCACGGATTGTTCATGACATCTCGCTGCTGGGAGGGCTGGGTTCAGCGCTTCCAGAGCCGAGGCTACACCTGTCACGCCATCGCCTACCCGGGTCGTGACCACTCCGCGGCTGATCTGCGCGCCGCCCACCCCGATCCGCGGGTCGCAGAACTGACCTTCGACGCCGTGCTGGAACACTGTCAAAAAGCAGTGACCGCGCTGCCCGAAGCCCCGATCATCATCGGGCATTCGCTGGGCGGCCTGCTGACCCAAGTTCTGCTCAATCGTGGCTTGGGCGCGGGCGCGGTGGCGATCTCGTCCGGCCCGCCGCAGGGCATTTTATCGACCAAGCTCTCGTTTCTGCGTTCCAACTGGGCGGCCTTGAATCCGCTCAATTCGTCGGCGAAACCGTACCTGATGCCGTTTGAAACTTTCCAGTACGCGTTCGTCAACGGGCAGCCGCTGACCGAACAGCGCGCAATTTACGACGCGCAGGTGCCGCCGGAATCGCTGCGCATTCCGCGCGGTGTGTTGAGCAGCCCCAACGCCCGTGTCGATTTCAGTAAAGCGCACGCGCCCCTGTTGATGATCGCGGGTGGGCAGGATCATGTCATCCCGGCGTCCCTGGTGGAGACCAACTTCAAGCGGTACAAGACGCCCAATGTCGACTGGCACGTGATCGCCGACCGTAATCATTACGGCTTCGCGCAACCGGGCTGGGAAGCGATGGCCGACTATGCCGCCCAGTGGATTCAGCAGCGCGGATTGTAGACGGAACCTCACCCCTAAACAGGGTTATCCGGTACTCACCTCGTCTGACCCCACCCCCCGGCCCCTCCCCGAATTCAGGGAGGGGAGCCAACATAACCTCCAGCGCCGATCCTTGTAGGGACAAGGCATGCCTCGTTCCTACTAAGATCACGTGGTGTTTTACGCCTCTGCCGGATCCAGCAGATAGCGCGCCAGCAGATCGATGCTGTGCGTGAGCGCGTCTTTGTGCATGCGCTCGTAGGCGTGTGACGCCTCGACGCCCGGCCCGATCAAGCCGACGCGCGCCGTACCACCCGCACGCCAATACGCCGAGCCATCCGAGCCGTAAAACGTGTAGATGTCCGTCCGGTAGGGGATACCGTGCTCAGCGGCGATGCGGCGCAGCTTGTTGTTCATCAAAAAGTGATACGGGCCGGAGCTGTCTTTGACGCAGATCGTCACGTCGTATTCGGTCGAATTCTGCCCTTCGCCAATGGCCGCCATGTCGATGGTCAGCAGTTCGGCGAGGCCATCCGGAAAACCTGCTGAACCGCCGTGCCCGACTTCCTCATAGTTGGCGATCAGGAACGTCGTGTCCTGCACGGGCTGGAACCCGGCATCGCGCAGCGCGATCAGCGCGCCGTAGATCACCGCCACGCCTGATTTATCATCCAGATGCCGCGAGCGGATGAACCCCGTGTCCGTGATCTCCACGCGCGGATCGAGGAAGATGAAATCGCCGACTTCAATGCCGAGCGCCCGCGTATACGCCACGCTGAAGGTCTTGGCATCGATGCGCACCTCCATCGTGTCTTCGTCGCGCGGGCTGGTGCGGATGTTCTTATTGACGTGCGTCGACGGGTTGCTCGGCAGCACCGTCCCGCGATAGCGGCGGTCGTCGTACGTGCGGATGGTCACACCTTCAAACTCGACCGCCTGCCACATGAAGCCGCCCAACTGCGTCATTTTGAGCCGCCCGCTCCCCTTGATGTCTTTGACCATCAGGCCGAGCGTATCGACATGCGCGGTCACGCCGCGCGGGGCGCTCGAAGACACGCCCTGCCAATGGGCGATGAGCGCGCCTTTGGTCGTCTCGTAGAAGGTCAGGTTGGGGATGTGGAGCGCCTCGAAGGCGCGGCGCACATAGGCGATAGCTTCGTGATAGTAGCCCGTTGGGCTGGGCGTATTCAGCAAGCCGACGAGAAATTCGACCGCCGGGTCAAGGGGGGTGGTGAGTTGGGACATAACGAGAACTCCTCAACAAGGACTGAGGACTGAGGTTCAAGGACTGAGGAGAAGATCAGCCGTGAGGCGATTCTCTTTACTCAGTCCTCAGTCCTGCTGTGACTCAGTCCTGTAGCGTAGACAGATGCATAGCAGCAGAGTATAGTAGCCGCGCCTATTCGATCAAAGAGATGGTGCTATGCGTCGTCGTGATCTCGCCATTATCGGGTTGTTGTTTGCGCTTCCGCTCATTATGTTCTGGGCGCAGACGGTCGGCGGGCGGACTCTGCTCCCCGCCGAAAACCTGTATCAGTACGAACCTTACGCGGCTTACCGGGAACAACTTGGCGTGCCCGCCGTGCCGCATAACCACTTACTCTCCGACCTTGTCCTGCAAAACATGCAGTGGAAAGCGTTCATCCGCGAAAGCTTCGCGCTCGGCGAAGTCCCGCTGTGGAATCCGCACCAGTTCAGCGGGATCGCCTTCTTCGCCGCGGGGCAGCAGTCGACACTGTATCCGTTCAGCGTGCTCTACTATGTGCTGCCGCTGAGCGCCGCTTATGGCTGGTTCACGGTGCTCCAGTTGTGGCTGGCGGGCGTGTTCATGTACGGCTTCGCGCGCTTCGGCCTCGGCATGGGGCGGACGGGTGGCGCGGCGGCGGGCGTGATCTACCAGTTGAGCGCCTTCTTCGTGATCAGCGCCGTGTTCCCAATGATCATTGCGGCGGCGGCCTGGCTGCCGCTGATTCTGTGGATGATCGAGTGGATCGTGCGCGGCAAACGCACGCTTCTCGCGCTGATCGTCGGCTCAGTCGCGCTCGGCTGCGAAATCCTCGCCGGACACGTCGAGATCACCTACTACACGCTGATGATCGCGGCGTACTACGCGGCGGCGCGGCTGGTGTGGCTGGCATGGAGGGGTCGCCAGTGGCGACCCGTCATCACCCGCGGGCTGCTCCTCGTCGGTATGGTGATCCTCGGCGTGGCGTTGGGCGCGGTGCAGTTCATCCCGACGTTTGAGGCGGCGAGTGGGAATTTTCGGTCGGAGTCGGCGTCCTTTCAACAGGTGCTTGATTGGGCACACCCGACGCGCGATGTGATTCAGTTCCTGCTGCCCAACTTCTACGGCAGTCCCGCGCAGCACGGTTACGTCGACGTGTTCGCCAACCAGTATGTGGATTTGACGGCGCAGGAAGTGATCAGCGCGGCAGGTGAGCGCCTCACGCGCATCGACTGGGGCTTGAAGAATTACGTCGAAAGCGCGCTGTACGTCGGCATTCTGCCGCTGGCGCTGGCGGCGTTCACCGTCGGCGTACAAGTCCTGAAACGTCAGAGATCCGACCCCCTCCCCAACCCTCCCCCGAATTCGGGGGAGGGCGCAAACATGTTCGCCACACGTCAAGAGATCGGTTTGTCGAGAGAGCCGCTGGCTCCCCTCCCTGAATTCGGGGAGGGGCCGGGGGTGGGGTTAGAGCCATTGGGGAGGGGGTCGGCGAAGATCACCTTCGCCCTGCTCGCGCTCGTGGCGCTGACCTTCATGTTCGGCCTGCCAACGTATGCGCTGCTCTACTATGGCTTCCCCGGCATCAGCCAGTTGCATTCGCCTTTCCGCTGGGTGTTCGCGCTGACGCTGTGCGTCGCCGTGCTGGCGGGCTTCGGGTTGGATGATCTGCTGGCGGGCGTGGCGGCGAAGTGGGCGCGGCGCATTGGAATCGCGCTGCTGGCGCTCGGCGTGCTGCTCGGCGCGGGGCTGATGCTCAGCCGCGTCATCTACCCGCAGATCGAACCCGCGCTCGACTCGCTGTGGCGCGGTCTGGCGCTCGCCCCGAACGCCTTCAGCGATACGCGCATGTTCTTCAGCGTGCAGTTCGTCAACGCGCTGATTTTGGCGGTCATGCTGGCCGGCGCGGGGGCGGTATTCACTTTTGCCGCTGCACGCAAAAGTGCAGGACTGAGGACTGAGGTTCAAGAACTGAGTGAAAACAACCTCACCCCCCAACCCCCTCTCCTCTTTTCGGAGAGGGGGAGTCAAGTCGCCTCTTCCCGCTTGCGTGGGAGAGGAGATTTAGGGGTGAGGGGGATCGAAGTGTTCGCCGTCCTCTTCATCGCCGCTGACCTGATGATCGCCTCGTGGGGCTTTAACCCGGCGAGCGATCCGGCGTGGCTCGACTTCACGCCGCCCGCCATCGACTGGCTGCAAGAGCAGCCCGGCGATTGGCGCTACACCACCTACGAAGACCCGACCAACGCGGTGTCGCACCTGCTGAACGCCAACATGACGCTGCGCTACGGGCTGGACGACATCCGCGGCTACGAGAGCATCATCCCCAAGACGTATTTTGATTTTATGGATCTGATGATCGCGCCGCAGGTGCAGCGCGACTTCAACCGTGTCGCGCCGATCTATACCGTGTACGGGGACGGTTTCGATCCGCTGACGGCGCTGACTTCGCCCTATCTGGATCTGCTCAATGTGCGCTATGTGGTCACCTACAAGCAGACCGACATGAGCGCCATTCCCGGTTTCACGCTGGCGTATGAAGACGACGCCGTGCGCATCTGGGAGAACGGCGAGGCGCTGCCGCGCACCTTCCTGCTGACCGATGTCGTCCGTTCAAACCCGGAGCAGATCGTCAATGAGCGCGCTTACACGCCCGTCGAAATCACTCGCGACACGGGACGCGAATTCTTCGTCGACGTGAGCGTTGAGCAAGCGGAATGGCTGGTCGTCAGCCAGAGCACCGATCCCGGGTGGCGCGCTTACATCCGTCCGCAGGGCGCGGACGAAAACGCCGAAACCGCCGTCCCGGTCGAAACGATCTATGACGTGATGCCGATGGTCAGTTTGCAGCCCGGCGACTGGACGATCCGCCTCGTGTACAGCCCGGCCAGCTTCCAGATCGGGCTGTTCGCCACTTTCATCAGCGCGATCATTCTGCTGCTGATCGCAGGGATTGGGCTGTGGCGGCGCTTTGTCGGCGAATCAGAAGGCAGCGGCGTGCATCGCATCGCCCGCAACAGTCTCGCGCCCATTCTGCTCAATCTGTTCAATCGCGGCATCGACATGGCTTTCGCGCTGGTCATGCTGCGCATCCTCGGCCCGAATGACGCCGGGTTGTACTTCTACGCGGGCGTGATTTTCATCTGGTTCGATATCTTCACCAACTTCGGCTTGAACCTGTACCTGACGCGCGAAGTCTCGCGGGATCGGTCGAAGGCGGGGTATCTGTTCTTCAACACGAGCGCGCTGCGCATCGGCCTCGCGCTGATCGGCGTGCCGCTGCTGCTCGGCTTCCTCGGCGTGCGCCAGAGTACGGTCAGCCCGCCGCTGGATATGAGCGCGGTCGTCGCCATCGGCCTGCTGTACATCGGCTTGCTGCCCAACAGCCTGAGCACGGGCCTGACCTCGCTCTATTACGCCTTTGAACGCGCCGAAGTCCCGGCGGCGGTGGCGACGGTCGCCACCATCTGCAAATCGGTGTTCGGGCTGGTGGCGCTGCTGCTCGGTTGGGGGATCATCGGCTTGGCGGGGGTGAGCATCGCCACCAACGTGATCACGCTGGCGATTCTCGCGTGGAACGGACGCGCCATGTACGCCGGCATGATCCGCCGCGTCGAGCGTCCGCTGCTGCGGCGGATGGTCGGCGAGAGCTACCCGCTCATGTTCAATCACTTCCTCGCGACGATCTTCTTTCAGATCGACGTGGTGTTGATCGAGGCGATCCACAACCCGACGATGGTCGGGCAGTACAGCGTCGCCTATAAGTGGGTGTCCGCGCTCAACGTGATCCCGTCGTTCTTCACGCAGGCGCTGCTGCCCGTGATGTCGCGGCAGGCGCATGAAGATCGAGCGTCACTCAAACGCATGTACACGCTGGCGATCAAGCTGCTGGTGAGCGTCGCGCTGCCCACGGCGGTGATCTTCACGTTCGCGGCGGAATTTCTCGCGGGCGTGCTCGGCGGCGCGCAGTATCTGCCCGATGGCGCCATCGCCACGCAGTTGATGATCTGGAGCATCCCGATCGGCTGGATGAACAGCCTGACGCAGTACGTCCTGATCGCGCTGGATTTGCAGAAGCGCATCACGACGGCGTTCATCCTCGGCGTGAGCTTCAACATCATCGCCAACCTGATTTTCATCCCGCCGTTCGGCTACCGCGCGGCCGCGCTGACCACGATTGCCAGCGAAGCCGTGCTGCTCGTGCCGTTTGCGCTGCTGCTGCAAAGCGCGGTCGGGCGGCTCAACTGGCTCGACATGCTCTGGCGTCCCATCGTCGCCGCGCTGGTCATGGCGCTGGTGACCGGGCTGCTGTGGTCGGTGATGCCGCTGGTCGCGCTGGTCGCGGGCGGGGTGGCGTATCTGGTCGTGCTCATCGCGCTGCGCCCGCTCAACGCGGACGAACGCGCACGGCTTATGCCGCTCATCCCCGCGCGGTTGCGGCAGCGGTTTGGGCTGGCGGCGTAAACCACCCACCCTCAATCCCGTGTCCGGGGTCAGGAGACGCCAACAGGCGTAGGTTATTTAGTTGTAGGGACGAGGCATGAGCGTGTTGGAGAAGGTAAGATTCCGACCCCACCCCCGGCCCCTCCCCGAATTCAGGGAGGGGAGACGGCAGACGCGCCGTGCCCCTCCTCTCCCCGCTTGCGTGGGAGAGGGGTTGGGGGGTGAGGGGTTTTTAAACACTCTCATGCCGCGTCCCTACGAGCATAGTTTCCGGGTGGGGTCAGAATCAAAAACGGACGCCGTTTGGCGTCCGTCATCTCTATAGGCTGAGAAAAATTGACTCAGTGCTTGCCCGCGTAACGCGACTGCGGCTGCGTAGGCCGTTCTTCGATGGGCAGCGGTTTCTTGCCCATGCTGCGCACCACTTTACGCACAAACGGCGTGGTGATAACGGGCATGAACACGGTGATGCCGTTCTTGCTCAGTTCGATGTGGTACACCGTCACCAGACGCGAACCGCCGTGCCAGAACTGTTCTTCATAAATATCGCCGATAATCTGCCAATTGCGTTGGAGTGCAGTGAGCAGGTTATCGCCCCCAGCGAACCGTTGAGAAATGCTGCTCCAATACCGCTTGATGTCGGGGTAGTCGGCGTGGAAATTGGCGCTTTCGCTTTCCATAAACACTCTGCTCCTGTCCAAACATGATACTTTGAGTATAGGGCAAAATTGTTAAAAGTGCATCAAATCACAATCAAAGACCGCTAATAATCTTCGAACTGACTGCGCGCGCGCTGCCAGTTTTTGGCAGAACCGTACAAGCACTTAAGTTCGCTGATACAAATTCACTAAATGCTGCCCTCCTATTCTGCTTCATTGCCGTTGCTGGCGCGATTGTAGCACCATTTTCTCTGATCGCGATCTATAAAATACTTTTAAGTCCTAACGATTTCGAGTGCTAAATTTCTCATTTTAGACCTTACTTTCTACGCTTAATTAAAGCTTGATGCCTACCTCACCTAACGCTCATTTGACATGGATATACCTATCGTATGTCTGAACGGCCCTGTGTGGCTACAGCAATTTTCACCAAAAAAGGAAACATCATGGCAAGGATCATCGTCATTGGCAGCGGCTTCGGAGGACTGGGCGCTGCCATTCGACTCGCGGCCCGCGGACACGAAGTCGAGCTTTTCGAGAAACGCGATAAATTGGGCGGACGTGCTTACGTCTACGAAATCAACGGCTTCAAGTTTGATGCCGGCCCCACCGTTATTACCGCCCCGTTCATGCTCGACGATTTGTTCGCCGCTGCAGGCCGCCGCCGTGAAGATTACATCGATCTGGTTCCGTGTGATCCGTTCTACCGCATCTGGAACCACGAAGGCCGCGCCTTCGACTACAACAATGACGAGTCGTTCATCCTCGATCAGATCCGCAAATGGAATCCCCCGGATGCCGAAGGCTACCAGCGTTTCATGAAGACGACCAAGGCTATCTTCCAGAAGGGCTTTGTCGAACTGGCGGACAAGCCGTTTTTGCACTTCGGCGATATGCTGAAGGTCGCGCCGGATCTCATCAAGATGCAGTCGTATATGAGCGTATACAGCTACGCCGCGCAGTTCGTCAAAGACGAATTCCTGCGCCGCTGCTTCTCGTTCCATCCGCTGCTCATCGGCGGCAACCCGTTCGACGCCCCGTCGATCTACGCGATGATCCACTATCTGGAACGTGAATGGGGTATTCACTGGGTACAGGGCGGCACGGGCGCGCTCGTCGCGGCCATGGGCAAGGTGTTTGAAGAGATCGGCGGCAAGATTCACCTCAACGCTGATGTCGACGAAATTCTGATCGACGATGCGGCACGCCGCGCGACGGGTATTCGCCTCAAGAACGGCACGATTTACACCGCCGACCACATCGTCTCGAACGCAGATGTCTCGTTCACCTACCGCAACATGATCCCCGAACGCTATCGCCGCCACTGGACGAACCGCAAGGTTGACTCGCTCAAGCAGAGTATGTCGCTGTTCGTCATCTACTTTGGCACCAAGCGACAGTATCGCGATCAGGGGCTGGCGCATCACAACATCATCCTCGGCGAACGCTACAAGGAACTGCTCAACGACATCTTCAACAAGCAGATCGTCGCCGATGATTTCTCGCTGTACCTGCACATGCCCACGCTGACCGACCCGAGCATCGCGCCGGAAGGTCATGAGTTGTTCTATGTACTGTCGCCAGTGCCGCACCTCGGCTCTGGTACAGATTGGACAAAGGCGGCCAAGCCCTACCGCGATAAGATCATGAATTTCCTGGAGGAGAACTATCTGCCTGACCTGCAGGAGAACATTGTCGCCGAACATTACATCGACCCGCTGCACTTCCAGAATACGCTGAACAGCCACATGGGGTCGGCGTTCTCGGTGCAGCCCGTGCTCACGCAGTCGGCGTGGTTCCGCCCGCACAACCAGTCGGAAGAATTCGACAATCTGTATTTTGTCGGCGCGGGGACGCATCCGGGCGCAGGTCTGCCGGGCGTGCTGTCATCGTCGATCATCGCGGAAGAATTGATTTGTGGAAACGTGCATCGGGAAGTCCCGGTGCTCCCTATGGCAGAGGTCGTGTAAATGACGGTTCAGCTTCAGCAGTACGCCTGGGAAACCACCTTGCTTGATTGGGCGCACCACGCCCGTGCATCGCACGTACCCTCCGAACGCGTCCGCGCGGACAGCGACATGCTTGAGGCTGCTTATCATCACTGTGAAGCCATCACCAATATTCACAGCCGCACGTTCTTCCTCGCGTCCGCGCTGCTCCCGCCCGAAAAACGGCGGGCGGCGCGGGCGCTCTACGCCTTCTGCCGCGTGACCGACGATCTCGTGGATCGCGCGGCGGGGTCGCAGGCCGAAACACTCGCCGAACTGGAAGCCTGGCGCGAACGCGCGCTCGACCCGCATCCGCCCGCCGATCAGCCGGTGGCGCTGGCCTGGGCAGATGCCCGCGCGCGCTACGGCATCCCGGTCGGCTACGCCGAGCAGTTGATCGACGGGGTGGCGCGGGATCTGTCGGTCAAACGCTACCAAACGTTCGACGAACTCGCGGCGTATTCGTACGGCGTGGCGTCGACGGTCGGCCTCATGGCCATGCACATCATCGGCTATGGCGGCGAACATGCACTCCCGTATGCCGTCAAGCTAGGCGTAGCGCTGCAGGTGACAAACATTCTGCGCGATGTTGCTGAAGATTACCGCGCGGGGCGCATCTACCTGCCCGCCGAAGAGCTCGAACACTTCGATCTCAGCGAGGCGGATCTCCAGCGCGGGCGCGTCGATCAGCGCTGGCGCGCGTTCATGCGCTTCCAGATCGAGCGCAACCGCCGCCTGTACGCCGAAGCGCTGCCGGGGATCGCCGCGCTCCAGAGCGAAGGCCGCTTCGCCATCGCCGCCGCCGCCGAACTCTACCGCGCCATTCTGACGGACATCGAAGCCAACGATTACGACGTGTTCTCGCGCCGCGCGCACATTTCGACGAAAGGCAAGGTCGCGCGCTTGCCGAAGATCTGGTGGCGCAGCCGCACGGTGACGCTCGACTAAACATCCGCTTGAACGTCTCGCTTGTTTTTCGGCCTGGTTTCTAGGAGCTGCGGACGCGATATATCGCGTCGCGACGAACATCACCCTGTCCGTGCTATCTATGCCAATCGTGGTTCGTGCCTCGCGCCGTGCGGTACAATGGGAACAAAAACCGTAACGATGGAGTGAGTCCCCTATGAAAATTGGCGTGGTCGGCAGCGGATTCGTCGGAGCGACGGCCGCCTATGCGATGGTGATGCGCGGCGTCGGGCGGGAGATCGTGCTCGTAGACCGGGACGAAAAACGCGCGCGGGCGGAAGCGGATGACATTCTGCACGCGATTCCGTTTGCCCACCCCATGCAGGTGTACGCGGGCGGGTATGAGGCGCTGCAGGGCAGCCGCGTGGTGATCATGGCGGCGGGCGTCAACCAGAAGCCCGGCGAAACGCGCTTGCAGCTCCTCGAACGCAACGCCGCGGTCTTCAACGACGTGATCCCCCAAATCATCGCCAATGCGCCGGACGCCGTGATCGTCGTGGCGACCAACCCGGTCGACGTGATGACGCATCTCACGGCGCGGATCGCCGCGGGGCATGGCTGGCACAAAAGCCGTGTGCTCGGCAGCGGCACGACGCTGGACACGGCGCGCTTCCGCTCACTGTTGGGGCGGCACATCGGCATCGATTCGCAGCATGTGCACGCGTACGTGGTCGGCGAACACGGCGACTCCGAAGTGCTGACGTGGTCGCTGGTGAGCATCGGCGGTATCCCCCTCGACGACTTCATCCAGCAGCGGCACATCGAACTCAGCGCCGCGCACCGCGCCGAAATCGACCAGAATGTGCGCCGCGCCGCCTACCACATCATCGAAGGCAAAAAGGCCACCTATTACGGGATCGGCAGCGCCCTCGCCCGCATCACCGACGTGATTCTGCGCGATCAAAGCGCCATTCTGACGGTGTGCGCCCCGGCGGACGATGTCGCGGGCGTGCAGGATGTGACGGTCGCGCTGCCGTATCTGGTGAGCGGCGAGGGCGTCGTCGAACGGCTGCCACTGCCGATCAGCGCGCCGGAGCGGCGCAAACTCGCGGACAGCGCCGGAATCGTCAAAGAGGCGATCAGCAGTTTGGGATAAAACAGGGATTGAACCACAGAGAACACAGAGAACACAGACGAGTAGTATCAAGAACGAGGCATGAAACCCCTCAACCCCCAACCCCTTCTCCCACGCAAGCGGGGAGAAGGGGAGCAAAACGCGCTGTTTTGTCCCTCGCCCCGTTTACGTGGGAGAGGGACGGCTTGCGCAGCAAGCAGGGTGAGGGGTGACGATTGACCATTCTAAACACACTCAGGCCTCGTCGAACCTCCCTGAAGAAAGAAGAGGACAAGGCATGCCTTGTCCCTACGAAGCGTTAACAGCATTTGAAGGGTTGGACAATGGCAACAACAGCAGTACAAGCCGACGCGAAACATCGCATTCCCGCGGAGCATGAACTCGGCGTCGGCGCGTGGGCGTGGGGCGATTCGTTCGTGTGGGGTTTCGGCAAGGGCTACAGCGAAACCGACGTGCGCGACGCCTTCAACGCGACGTTGGACGCAGGCATCACCTTTGTCGACACGGCGGAGATGTACGGTTTCGGCAAATCAGAACGCTATGTGGGCGAATTCATCAAGGCGACGAATAAGCGCGTCTATGTCGCGACCAAATTCTTCCCGATTCCGATCCGCCTGACCAAAGGACAATTCATGTCCGCGCTCAAGGGCAGCCTGCGGCGGTTGGGCATGGACGCGGTCGATCTGTATCAGATTCACTTCCCCGTGCCGCCCATGCCCGTCGAACACTGGGCGGGGGCGCTGGCCGATGCGCTCGATCAGGGTTTGATCCGCGCGGCGGGCGTGTCGAACTACAGCCGCGAGCAGGCGATCCGCGCGCACCACACGCTGGAGCAGCGCGGCTATCCGTTAGCCTCGAATCAGATGGAATACAGCCTGCTCGAACGCAAGATCGAGCGGAATGGCGTCAAGCAGGCGTGCGACGAACGCGGCATCAAGATCATCGCCTACAGCCCGCTCGGCATGGGCTTGCTGACGGGCAAATACACCGTCGCCAACCCGCCGCCGGGGACGCGCAACATGCAGTACCGGTCGCTGCTGCCCAAGCTCCCGCCGCTGATCGATCTGCTCAACCAGATCGGCGCGGCGCACGGCGGCAAAACGCCCGCGCAGGTCGCGCTCAACTGGACGATCTGCAAAGGCACGCTGCCGATCCCCGGCGCGAAGAATCGGCGGCAGGCGGAAGCCAACGCGGGCGCGGTCGGCTGGCGGCTGACGGCGGATGAAGTCGCCGCGCTGGACGAGATGAGCGACCGACTCAAGGACTGAGTTCAAAAAGGACTGAGGACTGAGTAGAAGCTGGAACAACTCTCGTCTTGACTCAGTCCTTTCACCTCAGTCCTCAGTCCTAAAAAGAGGAGGACGATATGGCAAACATGATTCTCGTCGCCGGGGCGACAGGCGGCACAGGGCAGCAGATTGTCGGCAAGCTCAAGAGCGCCAACTATGCGGTGCGCGTGCTCGTGCGCGATGCGGCGAAAGCGCGGGATCTCTTCGGCGATGCGGTCGAATATGCGGTCGGCAACACGCTCGACCCGGCGACGCTGGCGCCAGCGGTCACGGGCGTGCACGCGGTCGTGTGCGCGACCGGGACCCGCACGCCCGTGGGTGATGATCGCCCGGAGCGCGTCGATTATGAAGGCGTGCAGAATCTGGCGCAGGCCGCGCGCGCGGCGGGCGTCCAGCGCTTTATCTTGATCTCCTCGGCGATGGTCACCCACAGCGAGCACCCGCTCAACAACTTCGGGCGCGTGCTCGACTGGAAGCTCAAAGGCGAAAACGCGGTACGGGAGCGCGGTCTCGCGTACACCATCATCCGTCCTGTCGGGCTGACCGATCAATCAGGGGGGATGGCGGGCATCCAGATCGACCAAGGCGACAAGATCAGCGGCATCATCAGCCGCAACGATGTCGCGGCGGCGGTCTCTCACGCGTTGGACAACATCAGCACGTATCACACCACATTCGAAATTGTCAATACGCCCGGCGATCCGCATCCGCTGGATCGGGCGGAATATTGGCAAACTCTCTTCGCGGCTCTCATACCAGATTGAGCATTCCATGGCAGACTGTGACATTTTGGTCGTCGGCGCGGGGCATAACGCGCTGGTCTGTGCGGGTTATCTAGCGCAAGCCGGGTACAAAGTCCTCGTCATCGAGCGGCGCCATAAAGCGGGTGGTGCGGTCGTCACCGAGGAGATTGTGCCGGGGTTCAAGTTTGACCTCGGCGGCTCGGCGCACATCCTCATCAACCACACGCCGATTGTGCGCGACCTCGAACTTGAAAAGTACGGGCTGGAGTACATCGACCTTGACCCGCTGTTCTTCGCGCCCTTCCCCGACGGATCGCACTTCACCATGTGGCGCGACGTGGAAAAGACCATCGAGAGCATCGCGCAGATGTCGCCCGTCGATGCGGAGAACTACCGCAAGTTCATCAACAAGTGGAAGCCGATGGCGGAAGGCATGGTCGGGGCGTTCATGCACGCGCCGACGCCGCTCAACCTCGGGCGCTACATGATCTTCGGGCAAGGGTTCAACCGCAACGGGCTGGATCAGCTTAATGACATCATTCGCGGCTACGGGCAGGTGCTCCAGCAGTCGTTCAGCGACCCGCGCGTCCCCGCCTTGATCGCGTGGATGGCGGCTCAGTCTGGCCCACCGCCGACCGAACCGTTCTCCGCGCCGTTCGCGCTCTGGCATCCGATGTATCACGAAAGCGGCGTCCGGCGTCCGCGCGGCGGATCGGGGCAGTTGACGCAGGCGCTGCAAAAGATGATCGAGGCGCACGGCGGTCAGGTGCTGCTCAACCAACCCGTAACGCGCCTGCTCTCCGAAAATGGGCGCGTGGTCGGCGCGGAGACGGCGAGCGGCGAACGCTTCACCGCGTCGCGCGCGGTCGTCAGCGGCGCGCACATCCACACGACGATGAAGCTGCTCGGCGATGCGCTGCCGAACGACAAACGCACGCTGATCGAGCGGTCGCGCATCGGCAACGGGTTCGGCATGGTGATCCGCGCCGCCGTCGACGAACTGCCGAACTACACCGCGCTCCCGACCCCAGCAGGCAAAGCGTTTGGCGATCACCACATCGGCATGCAGTTCATGTGCCCGGACATGGGGTATCTCGAACGCGCCTACGGCGATTATCTGGCGGGGCGGCCATCGAGCGAACCCGCGATCATCGCCATGACGTGGAGCGCGTCCGATCCAACGCTTGCGCCGGAAGGCAAGCACGTGCTGTTCCTGTGGTCGCAGTACTTCCCGTATGAACTGGCGAACGGCGAGTCGTGGGATGACATCGGCGAGCGAGAGGCGGACAAGGTGCTCGGCATTTTGCGCCGCTATGCCCCCAACATGACCAAAGACAAGGTGATCGGCTGGCTGGTGGAGACGCCGCTGTTCTTGGAACGCGAACTCGGCCTATATCGCGGCAATGTGATGCATCTGGAGATGTCCATCGATCAGATGTTTATGCTGCGCCCCGCGTTGAGCATGAGCACCTATCGCGCCCCGGTCAAAGGGCTGTATTTGACGGGCGCGAGCACGCACCCCGGCGGCGGGATCATGGGGGCGGCGGGTCGCAACGCCGCCGCCACCATCTTGCATGATCTGGGGAAAAGGAGAAGCTAATTACTGACAGCCCACGCTTACCATGCCACGTGTACCACCGCGGGCGAGACATTCGGCTGGTAAATGATCGTGTAGGGTTTGCCGTCGGCATAATGGGCTTCGAGCAGCAGCGTGCCATCGCTTTGCAGCGTGGCGACGACGGGTTGTCCCGTGCTGGAAATGGTGGCGGTGGCGATTACCGCCGCTTCACCTGCCACGAGATCGGCATCGTCGACGCTGAACAGTAGGTCACTCTGGCCGCTGCCCACGCCGTAGACCGTCAATTGGGTGTCGGTCTTGTACAGCACAATCGGCGCGGCGACATCCCAGGCATCGCTATTGTTCAGGCGGCCGTCGTGCATACTCGGGCTGCCACTGCCACTGGTATTGGCGCAGTATCCATAGGGACCATAGCACGAGGAGAGCACGCGGCCGGTACCGCACTGATACGCAGCAGAAAATTCGACCGTATTTGCCGCCGTGGGCGAACTCTGTCCCATGGTGGCAGATAAATAAATGGTTGTTCCGACGGGCTGAGCACTCCACCCACCAAAGGAATAAGAGCCAGTGTAATTTGTTTGCCCACTACTGCCGTGGGCAAAGGAGAATAGAACGGTTCCATCGGCTAACGACACCTGACCCGTTTCCCAAGCCGTAGGGGTATCCCACGAAGCCGAGATAATACCGAAGGAGCTATTGCAACTGGTGCTGGACACAGTGAATTGGGTAATTGAGGTGGCGGCAAAAACGGCGATTGACACAACCAAACTGGTAACGAGGACTATCCCTATAAGTATGACATTGCGCTGCTTCATTGGATTGCTCCTGTGTAAAAATTAATGTCACTATAAAGCATACAATAAAACTTATATAAAAAATTATAAAGTATGTAAATTCCAGTGACGAGATGGAGAGCATTTGTGAGGGTCTTGACCTTGAAGCGTTCATCCTCAATCAGCTACCGCGAGGACTTAAGCGAATTGTTCTCGATTCCTAATCTATTTCTCTGTGTTCTCTGTGTTCTCTGTGGTTAACTTCTGTTCGTCTTTATCCTCTCTCTCTGCAGTTAGGTTGCGGTATGAAGTACTTCGGGTTTTTGGCGCGGTTCGTGATTCTGCCGCTGACCATGTTGGGCATCTTTACCTGGTTCGACGCGAAGCGCGGCAAGAAGCTGCCGGATAAGCTCGGCGCGCTGCCCCCGGCGGCGATCCTCGGCGCGCATGTCGGGCTGGCGGTCGCCTACACGACGCCGTGGGACAACTACCTCGTGAAAACCCGCGTGTGGTGGTACGACAAAAAGCTGGTCACCGGGCTGGTGCTCGGCTATGTGCCGATTGAGGAATACACGTTCTTCGTGCTGCAAACGGCGCTGACCGGGATGTTCCTGCTGACGATGGCGCGCTACACCCCGTCCGACGATGCGCCCCCCAAAGATGGCTGGCGCTACCGCGTCGGCTTGACACTGGGCTTGGGCGCGGTGTGGGCGTGGTCAGTCTACAATCTGATCACGCGCCGCCAGAAGCTGACCTATCTCAGCCTGACGCTGGCGTGGGGTCTGCTCCCGTTGATGTTCCAGACGGCGTTCGGCGGCGATATCCTCGTTCAGCACCGCAAGCTGGTCGCGCTCGGCATTGTGCTGCCGACGCTCTACCTCGGTGTGTCTGACTCGCTGGCGATTGACTCCGGTACGTGGTCGATCAACCCGGAGAAGACGGTCGATCTGCACATCGGCGGTAAGCTGCCGCTGGAAGAAGGCGTGTTCTTCCTGCTGACCAACGTGTTGATCAGCGTAGGCATGACGCTCATGCTCTCGAAGGAAAGCCCGAAGCGCATCCCGCCTAAGCTGCGGCAGTGGCTGCGTATTCGGGAGTAGATTATTGCACCTTGTCCACGCAAGTGGTCAGAGGAGTACCCAATCGAAAATTGTAGGGACGCGCTTCTGCGCGTCCGCTGTAACGGACAGCCAGAAGGCTGTCCCTACGAAATCGACCGGCGTAGCGTAAGGAGGTCTGATGGATATCTGGCGGTTTCAACGACTGCTGTCCGTGCGCTTGATTCAATGGGCGCTGGCCAGCATCGGCATCGGCGCGCTTCTCTCGCTGGGCACGAAGTTCTGGCGCGGGGTCGGCTCGCAGTTTGTCGGGTGGGGTGTGGTGAACATCGCCATCGCCTACTTCGGCGGGCGTATGGCCGATCAGCGCATCAAAACGCTGCCCGATCCCTACGCCAAAGATGTGCTGCGCCAGGAGGGCGTCAACCTCCAGCGCCTGCTGTGGATCAACGCGCTGCTCGACCTGTTCTATATGCGCGGCGGTCAGTGGCTGACGGGGAAAGGCGGCGCGTTCCGCCGAGGAATGGGCGTCGGCATCTTCCTGCAAGGGTTGGCGCTGTTCGTCTTCGACCTGCTGCACGCGACCGATACGCCCATTGAACAGGACTAACGTCGGGTTGGGGCGTAAAGTTTCGATAGGCATTTCAGGTTGTATGATGAAGGCGTAAACCCTTGCGGTTGATGCTCCCGTTTGAGCCAACACCCATTGACTAGACCGCCGCAGGGTAGAGGATCGTATGACACTCGATAAAGTGACCGCCTTCATCACACGGGATATGCCCGATGGCCGCGAACTGCTGGTGTTCCAGCACCCAACAGCGGGGATTCAATTGCCCGCGGGCACGGTCGAAGCGGGCGAAAGTGTGGAAAACGCCGTGCTGCGCGAAACGCGCGAAGAGACGGGCTTGACCGCGGTGGCGCTGGTCAAAGAACTGGGCAGCATCGCGCAGCCGCTCGAACCGGGCGAACGCATCATCGTGCGCGACACGATTTTGCAGGCCTCACCCGGCGACGAGGGCACGCTCGTCAAAGCGATCATGCTGCGGCGCGGCACCGGCGTGCGCGTGATCGGCAGCGAAGACAACTACGATCAGGTGATTGTGCCGGAATATCAGGTGCATGAACGCGAACTGATTCAGGTGTCGGGGCGCAAGGGTTGGGTGCCGACCAAGCATCTCACCGCCGATGTGCAGCGCCACTTCTTTCACCTGACGACGACCGAGCCGACCGAGCATCACTGGCTGCAGCAGGCCGACGAGCACCAGTTTTCGCTGTTCTGGGTGCCGCTGACACAGAATCCTGGCTTGATTCCAGCCCAGGATTACTGGTATCAACTGGTGCGCGAACAGCTCAGGGACACCAGCAGTTAAAAGTTAAAAGTGGAAAGTCAAAAGTTCAGCGCATCCACTTTTAACTTGCAACTTTTAACTTTCGACTTTTA
This sequence comes from Anaerolineae bacterium, assembly GCA_041916315.1. Classification (GTDB taxonomy): domain Bacteria; phylum Chloroflexota; class Anaerolineae; order Aggregatilineales; family Phototrophicaceae; genus Flexifilum. Next base: position 95,077 of record JAYRZU010000073.1, on the reverse strand, counting down.
ACTCATTACGACTGAGGTTGCTCGTGCTGGATCATATACGCAAGACCCTGCACCCGGAACGTTATCATGGGACGGGCAAACGCCCCCCTTTCTTTGAAGGCTGGTACTTCAAGCTGGTCAGCGCCGACCGCCGCGAGCGGTTCGCCATCATCCCCGGCATCTTCCTGAGCGATGATCCCACCGTGCAGCACGCCTTCGTCCAGGTCTTCGACGGCGTGAGCGGCGCGGTCAGCTACCACCGCTTCCCCGCCGAGCAGTTCCGCGCGGTCGATGAGCCGTTCGCGGTCAGCATCGGCGCGAACCAGTTCCGCATGAATCAATTGACGCTCGACATCCACGATGCTTTGCGCAGCGTAAGCGGCACAATCCGCTTCGGTACGGCGACGCCGTGGCGCGTCAACACGCTTGAACCGGGCGTGATGGGCTGGCTCGGCTATCTACCGTTCCTCGAATGCTATCACGGCGTGCTCTCGTTCGATCACACGCTGGAAGGCGCGCTGACCGTGGATGGACGGACGATCGATTTCACGGGCGGGCACGGCTACATCGAAAAAGACTGGGGCAAATCGTTCCCCGGCGGCTGGGTGTGGATGCAAACTAACCATTTCCCGGATTCCGAGGGCACATCGTTCACGGGGGCATGCGCGATCACGCCGCTGCTGCGCGGCTGGTTTCCCGGCTTTCTGGCGGGCGTGTGGCATCAGGGCGAGCTGCACCGCTTCGCCAGCTACAGTTACGCCAAAATCGACAAGCTGGAAGTCAGCGAGCACGCCGTCGAGTGGGTCGTCTCCGACAAGCACAAACGGCTGGAAATCAACGCCCGCCGCGCCGAAGCGTCGATTCTGCCCGGCCCAGATCGCCATGATATGGGCGTACGCGTGCCGGAGACACTCAAAGCGGTGATCAGCCTCGCGCTCACGCGGGCGGACGGCAGTCTGATTTTCGAGGGCACAGGCACGTGCGCAGGTCTCGAAGTCGCGGGCGATCTCGACAAACTGTTGAAGGCGCTATGATCCGCACACTGCCCCGTATTTCTGCTCAAGAACGCCTCGTTTACGGCCTGGTCGTCGTGTGGATTCTGACCATGATCAGCGTGCCGATTGTGCGCTGGACGCTCGGCGACGCGGCGCTGCCCACCGCCGTCAGCCTCGGCGTGCTCATGCAGGTGATCGCCGTGTGCGTTGTGCTGATCAGCGCGTGGGGCATCCGCCGCGCGCTCACCACCATCGGCGTGATCGTCGCGCTGGCATGGCTGACCGAGTTCATCGGTCACACGACCGGCTTTCCCTTCGGCAGCTACGACTATACGCCGCGCCTGCAGCCGCAGCTCGGCGGCGTGCCCCTGCTCATCCCGCTGGCGTGGCTGATGATGCTCCCGCCCGCGTGGGCAATTGCGAATATTATTAACCTCACCCCCAAAACCAGACAACCTGTAGGGACGCCATTCATGGCGTCCGCCGTTCACCTAACCAAACACAGCGGACGCGATAAATCGCGTCCCTACGGATCGCTGTGGGTGAGGCTGCGCTTCATCGTCGTCACCGCGCTGGCTTTCACCGCGTGGGACTTGTTCCTCGACCCGCAGATGGTCGCGTGGGACTTGTGGCGCTGGGAAGTCCCCGGCGCGTATTTCGGCATTCCGCTGGTGAATTTCGCCGGGTGGCTGCTCGCCTCAGCGTTGATCACCTTCGCCGCCTCGCTGATCGCGCCGATTCGCGATCTCCCCGCGCGCCCGCTGGTGATCATCTATGTGATCACATGGCTGTTGGAAACGGGCGGGTTAGCGATCTTCTGGGGGCTGCCCGGCCCGGCGCTGGTGGGGTTCGTGGCGATGGGTGGCATGCTGCTGTGGGCTTGGAGGCGCTCCCGTGGACGCTAACACGCTGACGCAAACCATTGTGTGGACGATCATCGGCTTCATCAGCGGGTCGCTGATGCTGGCCTACTGGTTCGGGCGCGCCGTGACCAAAACCGACGCGCGCAGCATCGGCGATGGCAACCCCGGTGCGGCCAACGTCATGAAGGCGGGCGGGGCGAAGATCGGCGTGATCGCCATGCTGCTGGACGCATTCAAAGGCGCGATCCCGGTGAGCATCGCCAAATACGTGGTCGGCTTGTCGGGCGTCCCGCTGATCATCGTAGCGCTCGCGCCGATCTTCGGGCATGCGTATTCCCCTTTCCTCCGCGGACGCGGCGGCAAGGCGGTCGCCGTGAGCTTTGGCGTGTGGACAGCACTCACCATCTGGGAAGCGCCCACGTTCGGCGGGATTCTGCTCGGCGTCTGGTTTTCGGTGGTGGCGCGTTCGGGGTGGGCGGTGCTGCTCACGCTGCTGTCGTTGATCGCATACTATCTCATCACGTGGCCGGACCCGGTGATCTTGGCGGTGCTGGCGATCAATGCGCTGCTGCTGGTGTGGAAATACCGCGCCGACTTCCGGCATACGCCCGGCTTCCGCCCGTGGATTCTGCGGCGCTTACCGAATCGCTAGAGACGCGCTATAGTTGATCCATTTAAGGCCGTCCAGACCATAACTCACGTTATGGGTAATCCGTCTCGGACCCCACCCCCGGCCCCTCTCCGAATTCAGGGAGGGGAGACAGCAAAAGCGCTGTGTGTCACCCCTCTCCCCGCTTGTGTGGGAGAGGGGCCGAGGGTGAGGGGACACGCGCATCCCTAACTGACGTTACCATACACAAAAACCATGCTCACCATCATCCTGACCGCGCTCATCGCGCCCCCACTGCTCGTCATCCTGTTCACCGCGCTGCTCAATGCGGTGACGTTCCCACGGCTGCGCCGAACGCCCAAACCGAAGCCGCCGCGCCCCGGGCAGCAGGTGAATCTCGACCTGACGCGGCCGCTCCCGCTGCCGTATGTCTCCGTGCTGATTCCAGCGCGCAACGAGGCCGAGACCATCGCCTACACCATCAAGGCGCTGCTCTCGCAGCCCTACCCCGCGTTTGAGGTGATTCTGCTCGACGACCAGTCGACCGATGGCACGGGCGAGATCGCGCTGGCGGCGTCCAACGGCGATCAGCGGCTCACGATCATCAAGGGGCAGCCGCTGCTGCCGGGCTGGTTGGGGAAGAACTGGGCGTGTCAGCAGTTGGCGAACGCGGCGCGCGGCGACATTCTGCTGTTCACTGATGCCGATGTGCAGTGGCAGCCCGGCGCGCTCGAAGCGCTCATCCGGCACATGACGCGCACCAAAGCCGATCTGCTCACCGTGTGGTCGACACAGACGACGGTCACCTGGAGCGAACGGCTAATCGTGCCGCTGATTGCTCTGGTCATCCTCGGCTATCTGCCTGCATTCCTCGTACATCGGACATCGTTCCCCGCGTTCGCCGCCGCGAATGGACAGTGCCTCGCGTTTCGGCGCAAAGCCTACACGGCGATCGGCGGGCATATCAGCGTGCGCGACCGGATCGTCGAGGACATCACCTTCGCCCGCGTGATCAAGGCGAAGGGGCTGCGTCTGCGCATGGCGGATGGCGCGGGCTTGGTCATGTGCCGCATGTACCGCAACTGGCGCGGCGTGCGCGGCGGTTTCGCCAAGAACATCATCGCGGGCTATGGCGGTAAGGTAATCTTCCTGCTGGTGGCAACCCTCTTCCACTGGCTGATCTTCCTCGTGCCGCCGCTGTGGCTGCTCACGGGCTGGCTGTGGCCGCTGGATACGCTCTACCCCGTCGTGCCGCTGGTGCTGACGCTGCTCGGCCTCGCCATCCGCGCAATCACCGCGCTGGCAACCCGGCAGCGCGTGCAGGATGCGCTCTTGATGCCGCTCTCCGCGCTGCTCATGACGGTGATCGCCGCGCAAGCAATCTACTGGCAGGTGCGCTACGGCGGCGTACTGTGGAAAGGGCGCGTCATCAAGCCGGAGGAACCAAAGGTGCTGGTGGAGTAGATTAATTTTAGCATTAGCACATTATAAATTGGTACATCTTAAGCATTTTTCTGTTATCGGTGCCCCTACACTAGACAACAGAGCGTATGATTGCAGTGCTGAGGTCAATCCCTTATGCCCATTGTTGTGGAACGTCTGGCCGATGAACCCATCCTGATCGCGGTCTACACCGGTCACATCACCTTCGAAGAAGTCGTCGACATGTACCGCACCAGCGCCGAATTGATCGGCACTGACCCACGAATGTTCTACCGCATCAGCGATACGCGTGGCGCAACCAGCGACTTTGCCGCCATGCTTAAGCTGGTGCAGGCCGCGAATCAGGCGACGGCTGGATCATCGATTGACAGCCGCATTCAGGTGACGTATGTCGGCACCACGACATGGATCAAGTTCCTGCGCGACACGTTTGCCAAGCGCGGCGTGTTGATGCCCGCCTTTCTCGATCTGGAGACCGCGCTCGAGTCGGTGCGCTACCGGATCAAAACCGAGAGCGAAGCCGCGCCCAGCACCTAAGCTCACCTTGGGATTAGCGCAACGGTAGTTTGGGCAAATGCGCTCCATCATTGTGATAGAGCAGTTTCAGCATGCCATCAGCGCGGACAAGAATGCCGCTGATGCAGCAGTTGCCGAAATCACTCCGCAGCCAGCTATCGACCGGAGCATCGAAAACCCGGCACAGCAGATAGCCTAACAAATTGCCATGCGTCACAATCAGCTCGGTCCGGTTTGGCTCTTCTTCGGCCAGCGGCGCAAAGTAAGTGGCGAAAACCCCCGCCGCCTGAGCGGGACCACTGGCGATGAAATTCGCCGGAATTTCGGCGAATAACTGTTCAAAACGCGGCGGCACACTGGGAATGCACTCCTGCAGCGCCTCATCGATTGTGAATGGCACGCTGAGATGGCGCGCAGCAATGCGTTCGGCGGTTTCACGGGCGCGCAGCAGCGGACTGCTGTAAATCGCCGCGAACTGTATGGACTGCAAGCGCTCCGCCAGCGCCTCAGATTGAGCCCGTCCCGTGTCCGTCAAGTGCCCATCCGGATTATCGGGAAAGTCGATGGTCAGGTCGTATTCCCCGTGCCGCGCCAAAATAATCGTTCGCCGTCCCATGTCCATGCGGACTTTCCTTTTAAGCCTGAAATATAAGCAAAAGGACGAGGCATGCCTCGTCCCTACACCTCTTATATGTGAGCCGCCCGCGTTACTTCGGCGGCGGAGGGAGCAGCACCTCGCGCGGTTTCGCGCCTTCGACCGCTGGCCCGACGATGCCGCGCTCTTCCATCAGGTCGATGAGGCGGGCGGCGCGGGTGTAGCCAATGCGCAGCTTGCGCTGGAGCAGCGATACGGACGCGCGGTTCTGCCGCCGCACGAGGTCGACGGCCTGATTGTACAGCGCGTCATCCACATCATCGTCGTCGTCATCGTCATCCCCATAATCGTCGTCCGGCTCCTGCCGCGGCAGGAAGCTGGACTGCTGACCGCGCTTCCCATCGGACTTGAGCGGGATGGGGCTCTTGCCCTCTTCGTCGACAATCGCGCTGATGAGCGGCTTGGACGCGGCGATCATCTCTTCCTGCGTCATCTGGCCGCGCCAGAAGTGCGTGATATTGCCGAGTTCCGCATCCGAGACGTACACGCCCTGCATACGCACCGGGGCGGGCGAGTCGCCGCTCATGTAGAGCATGTCACCGCGACCGAGCAGGCGATCCGCGCCGGGCTGGTCGAGGATGACACGGCTGTCCGTACCGGAGGCCACCGCGAACGCGATACGCGCCGGGAAGTTCGCCTTGATCAAGCCGGTGACGACGTCGACCGATGGACGCTGCGTCGCGATCACGAGGTGGATGCCGGTCGCACGGGCGAGCGCGGCGATACGGGTGATCACGCGTTCCGTTTCGTCCGGCGCGAGCATCATCAGGTCGGCTAATTCGTCGATGATCACGACGATATACGGCAGCGGGTCGGTGCCCTGCGGCAGATGCTTGTTGAAGTCTTCGATATTACGCGCGCCCGCCGTGCTGAAGCGGCGATAGCGTTCGTCCATCTCGCGCGTGACCCACTTCAACACGCTGACGATGCGTTCCAGCTCGGTCACGACGGGCGCAACCAGATGCGGAATGCCGTTATAGCCCGTCAATTCCACGCGCTTGGGGTCAACCATGATGAACTTGACCGTCGATGGCTGGTTTTTGAGCAGCAGGCTGGCGATGATCGCGTTGACGCACACCGACTTACCAGAACCCGTCGTCCCGGCGATCAGCAGGTGCGGCATTGACGCGAGATCGGCAGCGACGGGCGTGCCGTCCACGCCCTGACCGAGCGCGATGGCCAGCGGCGAATTGATCTTCTTGAATTCTTTCGATTCCAGCACGTCGCGCAGGCGCACAATCGCCGATTTGTCGTTCGGAACTTCAATGCCGACGTAGCCCTTGCCGGGCACAGGCGCTTCCACACGAATCGAGCGCGCGCCGAGCGCGAGCTGAATGTCCTTGTCGAGCGCCGCAATCGAGCTGACCTTCACGCGCATCTTCTTGCCGCCGCGCACGGGGACGTAGTCCGGCTCGACGCCGAACTGCGTGATCACCGGGCCGGTGCGGACTTCGACAACGCGCCCGGGCGCGCCGAAGCTTTCGAGCGTCTCCTGAATGGTACGCGCGCGTTCCAGCAGCAGGTTATGGTCGATCTCCTGATCCTGCCCCGAGATGATCAGATCGTCGTAGCTGGGCATCTTCCAGTCTTTCGGCGGCTTGGAGCGGACGATCTTGCCGCCGCCTTCCAGTTCGCCGACTTCATCCACGCCGCCGAGAATGCCGCGCGCCGAGGGCGGCGGCGCCGTCGGACGGCTGGTCGCGATGAAGGGCAGGTCGTCATCCGGCTTGCCGAACGCCGACGATGCCCGTTCGACGGGCTTGTCCGTCTTGACGGGCGGGTTGTCTTCCGGCTTGGCGTAGATGTGCGCCTTTTCCGGCGGCGTGAGCGAGGCCGCGGGCGCGGCGGGCTTATCCACCTTGAACGGCGGGTCGTCGCGCTTGGGCTCATCTGCCTTAACGGGATCGCGCTTCTCAGGTATGAGCGAAGCGGCGGGCGTCAGCGGTTCGCGCTTTTCGAGCGGCGGCGGCACGGCAGCAGGCTTATCCACCTTAAACGGCGGATCGTCGTGCCGTTCCGGGGTGACCGCCGCGGCGGGCTTGTCCACCTTGAACGGCGGATCATCCGCCTTAAACGGATCGCGTCTTTCGAGCGGCTGCGGGGGCTTGGCCGTCACTTCAGGCTTCTCGCCTTCCGGGCGACCGGACAGCGTGTTCATGCGCGACTGCCAGCTCGGGAGTTCGGTCTTGGGCGTTTCGGTCGTGGCCGATTTCGGCTTGGCGGGCGGCAAACTCGCCCACTTGCCCGTCTCGTCTTCCTCTTCGTCGTCGATGATCAACCCGGTGACCGCTTTACGCACTTCCAGCGGCTTGTCGTCGCGCGCGGGCGGATCGGCAGGTTTGACGCTCTCCGCGGCGGCTTTGACCTCTTCGGTCGGCGTTTCTGCCTTGGCAGGTTCGTTCGCGCCGAGCGGTTTGCGCTCGAACGGGCGCGGCTTGAGCAGATCGCCGAGGCGCGCGGGGGGTGCGTCGTCATCGTCATCTTCGTCCGCGCTGAACTGGCTGGCCGCAGGTTTGATCGGCTCGGCAGGTTTGGCGAACGGGCTGGTGGGCTGCGCAGGCTTCAACGGCGACTCGGTCGAGGCCGCGGCGGGCTTGGCAAACGGACTCGTCGGCTCCGCAGGTTTGGCGAAGGGACTGGTCGACTCAGCGGGTTTCGCCGCTGGCGTGACCGGATCCGCAGGTTTGGCCGCCGGGGTTACAGGTGACGCTGGCTTGAACGGCGCCTCGGTCGACGCGGCGGCGGGCTTGGCAAACGGGCTCGTCGGCTCGGCCGCGGGTTTGGCCGCAGGCACAACCGGATCAGGCGTTGGCGCGGGCGTCGGGTCGGCGGGCTTGGCCGCGGCCTCCTGCTTGCTGTACTGCGCGATCAACTGGTCGCGGCGCGACATGCCCCCCGCCGGACGTTCGGCAGGCGTCGGAGCCGCGGACGATGTAGTCGCCGGGCCGGGCATACGCTCCGCCGCGGGTTTATCGAGGGTTGGTTTCTCGGGCGCGGCGGGCTTCTCGTCTTTCTTAGCGTCGTCCGGCTTGGCGCCGAACGGCAGACGTCCGCTCAAACCACCCAAGCGACCGCCAATCCCGCCCGTCTTTTCGGGTTCAGGCTTGGTCGTGTCGGCGGGTGTAGCCGCTGCAATCGACGCAGCGGGCTTTTCGACCGTGCTCGTCTTGTCATCTTTCTTGGCGTCATCCGGCTTCGCGCCGAACGGCAGCCGACCGCTCAGGCCACCCAGGCGACCGCCAATGCCGCCGCTCTTCTCCGCCTCCGGTTTGACCGGATCGGCGGTCGCGGTTGACGCCGCAGGCGGCGCGCCGGTGAGCGCCGCAGCGGGCTTCTCAATCGTCGTCGTTTTGTCGTCTTTCTTGGCGTCATCCGGCTTCGCACCGAACGGCAGCCGACTGCCGAAATTCCCAAAACGACCGCCACTCTTGTCGGCGTCCGGTTTGGGCGCTTCCGCCGCCGGAGTCGCCGTGCGCGGCGTGGTTTCGGGATCGGCTGTCGACGGCGAGATCACCGTCGCCGCCGCGCCCGCCAGCGAGGCCGCGATCAATTCGGTCGGGCTGGGGCGATTGGCCGATTTCGCGGGTTCGAGCGGCACAGGTTCGCCGCCGCGCATCGGCGCGGTGAACGTGCGCCCGCCCATCGTGATCGGGATACTGCGTTCCGGTTCGGGCGCGGGCAGCGGCGCTTGCACCACCGGCGCCGGGATCGGCGCGGGCAGGGCCGCGGTCGCCCCGGCGGGCAGGGCTTCCTGACCGCCTTCGGGTTTGCTCACGCTGATCTGCGGCACAGCCGCCGCCGCGGCGGCAGCGACCGCGGCTTTCTCCGCGCGGATGGCGGCGGCGCGCTGCTGGCGCCGGCGCACCGAGTCGCCGAGGCTGCGGAACAGGCTGATGACGATGATCGCCAGATCCGACGCGCTCATATTCAGGGAGAGCATGAGGCCGATCGTCAGCCAGAGCACGAGCGCGAGGAAGCCGCCGATCTCCGACAGGTTGCTGATCAGCAGGAAATAGATCTCCCCGCCGATGCGCCCACCGCCTTGCCCCAACTGCCACGAAATCGTGAGGAAGACATTCTTGACCGTCCACAGGTAATCCTGCCCCACGCCAACTTCATAGCGCATGGAGTGGACGAACTGCATCGCCACCAGCATCCCGACGAATAACAGCGTCGCGCCGATCAAGCGCATGCGCGGGATGACAGGCGCATCATCGCCGAAATGGCGCAGAATCAGCACCACGCCGATGGCGAAGATCACCAGCACCACACCGATCGCGCCCCAACCGAAGCCTTCAGAGAGCACGCGGTTGATTTCGGAGGTGAGCGCGCCCTTCACCGGGGAGAGGCTGCTCAGGAGCAAAATCAGCGAGCCGAGCACCATCGACACGCCGAGGATATCAAGTTTGTTGTCGAGCGTCAGTCCGGTTGCGTCGACTTTGGGCGCTTTGCTGGCGCGGGCTTTCTTGGCGTCGTTATCCGCTTTGAACGGATTCAACGCGCGCAAACGGTCGGAAAAACTGACCGGAGCGCCTTTCGCCCCGCCCTTCGCGGCGGGCGCTTTCCCGCCACCGGGCGTCGCGGGCGCGTTGGGTTTCGCCCCGCCGCCGCCGCCGCCAAACGGCAGTTTGCCGCCGAGGATACCGCCGCCGGAACTGGCAGGCGCGCTGCTGGTCGGCGCTCCGGGTTTCGCGCCGCCCGTCGTGAACGGCGACGTCTTCGCATCGGCAGGCTTGTCATTCTTGTCACCGCCGCCAAAGCGATTACCTAAGCCGCCAAAACCACCGCCAGCGGGCTTATCGTCCTTCTTCGCGCCGGGCTTATCATCTTTCTTGTCACCGCCGCCGAACGGGAGTTTGCTGCCCAACCCACCGAGCGCACCGCCCAGACCGCCGCCCGCGGGTTTATCATCTTTCTTCGCGGCGGGCTTGTCGTCCTTCTTGTCACCGCCGCCAAAGCGATTGCCTAAGCCACCGAGCGTCCCACCGAGGCCACCGCCCACGGGTTTGTCGTCTTTTTTGGCGTCCGGCTTGTCACCGCCGCCGCCAAAGCGATTGCCTAGTCCGCCGAGCGCGCTGCCCAGACCGCCGCCCGCTTTGTCGTCCTTTTTCGCTTCCGGCTTATCGTCTTTCTTGTCGCCACCGCCGCCAAAACGATTGCCGAGGCCGCCGAAGCCGCCACCGCCGCCTTTATCATCCTTCTTGGCGTCCGGTTTATCGTCTTTCTTCTCAGGAGCACCGCCGAAGCGATTGCCGAGGTTGCCGAGATTGCCAAACGCCCCGGCGGGCTTCTCGTCCTTTTTATCGTCTTTCTTGTCGTCGGGTTTGCTGGACAGGCCGCCGAGCGCGTTGCCCACCCGGCTCATGGGGTCGTCTTTCGCGGGCGGGGTGGTGCCGGGACGCGCTACACCGCCGGGTGGAGGCGTCCCGCCTGACGAGCCGCCGCTGCCGCCGAGGTACGAACCGCCGCTCGGTCGAAACGGCTGCACGCCGCTGCCGCCACCGGATGATCCGCCGGTACCAGAGCCGCCCGTGCCACCACCCGATGTGCCACCGGGCGGATTGGGGCGCGAGAAACCGCTGCCGCCACCCGAACCGCCCATCGCCCCCGGCGACCGGACGGGACTCGGGGTGTTAATGCCGCCGCCACCGCCCGTAGAACCGCCGCCGCCGGGAGTCGGCGCGCCGGGATTGGGGCGTTGAGGTAGGCCAGCGCCGCGCACGCTCGCGCCGCCGCTAGAGAATGGATTATTCGTTGAGCGGCGAATCTCGCCGTCATCGTCTTGTTCGTCTTCGTAGTCGTCGTCCTCGGGATCGTCGTAGTCGTTATCGTACTTACTCATATGCCATATCCACATCACTTAAGAGGACGGAAAACCCTCACAGGGAATACGCGCGACCCTATGAAAAGTTGCATCACCGATAGGATAGCACAGTTTTTATTTTTTTCGCATTAGTTTAGCACAAAAGTTCTGTTAGAGAGCGACGGCCACGGGGAAAAGCGGAGGAAGGCTTACGCGGACTGATGCGACCCAAGCCAAGTCTATGATAGAATGCTGCGCAGTGTAGATAGCAGTCAGCAAGCGCCGGAGCCCAGCATGATCGTCTCCGCCGATACTCTGTGGCGGCTGAACCACGAATATTCCAATCGCCTTGCGAAAGCGCATACGTATTTTGCGCTGCTCGAACAGCTAGTGGACGAACGCGACGGGCAGGATGAGCAGCTCGGCGCGGCCTTGCACTATACCCTGGCGCATCTTGACGCGCTTAGAGGCGAACACCGGGATTGGCGCTATACCTACTTTTACGAACACCCCGACTCGAAACGCATGGTGCAGACGGACGCCGCCATCCAGCAGGCGCTGGGCGCGTTCGTGCGGATGCGGTCGCAGCATGAGCGCTACCTGATTGATTTGTATCAGGCGCTCGAAACCATCCCCCGCCCGCACCCCGGCCTGACCACCGTCCCCGCCAATGGCGACCTGTGGGACAAGACCCGCCTCGCCCTCTATCAACTGCTTGACTTCAACAATTACGTCGAAACGCTGGGCGCGCCCACGTAGACATATCCCAAATATATCCCAAGCGACTCCGCGTCTTGAGTGAGCGACTCGAGTCTTATCCCAAATTATCCCAAATAGGTAATCGGGGCAGCGGACGCATCGTTGCGCGTCCCTACGAAAACCAAGTCAGTTTGAGGATCCCTGTTGGTTCCGCTGGCCTTTTTTCGGTTGAGGGAAAGACAGTTCAATCCGAGACAACAGAATGTAGGGGAGGGGCAAGCCCCTCCCGTTAGCGGGCGAGGCAAGCCTCGCCCCTACAAACGCATCCTGAAATTCCTGTGTCGCCCCTTGAACCTCTTTTCGGAGAGGGGTTGGGGGTGAGGCTGAATCAGCGGACGCGATCCAATCAGAAGGGCGCACTGTGGTGCGCCCCGACAAAAGGCTCAATTTGGTTTACGTGGAGGTGGGCGGAAGCGTTTCGCTACAGCGCTTGCAGCTCGTCGAGCAGGATAAAGCCCTGCCGCAGCGCGTTGAGCGCCGCCGCATGGCGATCTTTCGCCTTCATCTTGTCGATCGCGCGCGCCAGAATCTCGATGACGCCGGGCATGGTGAGGCGCATGCGTTCGGCAATCGCCTCGTTATCATAGCCGCCCGCCACGAACAGCAGCACGCGGCGTTCCTCTTCGGTGAGCTTCGAGCCATCGGTTTGCCCGAGCATCCCCGTGACGACCCGTTCCGCGACGCCGCGACCGAGCACGAGCGTCCCGCCGACGACTTTGCGGATGCCGTCAAGCAGGTCATCTTCGCTGGACGACTTGAGCAGATAGCCGTGCGCGCCGGAGCGCAGCGCCTGCGTGATGTACCAGTCCTCGTCACGCCCGGTCAGGATGAGCACTTTGACGTTCGGCGCTTGCTTGCGCACATCCGGCAGCACTTCCAGCCCGCCTTTGATCGGCATATTGAGGTCGAGCAGCAGCACGTCCGGCTGCAAGGCCAGCGCTTGCTGGTAGGCGGTTTCGCCATCACCCGCTTCGCCGATGATGAGGATCTCGTCGTGCTGCGACAAAAAGTTGATCAGCGTTTTGCGCAACATGGTGTGATCATCGGCCACGAACACGCGGATCGGACGCTGGGTGTCCGGCGCGGTGGCGGTCGTTTCCGGGCGCACCACACGCGAGGGCTGCGTCGGCAGGTCATTGCCATCCGGGCGCAGCGCGGCGACCAACGCCTGCGCCATCGCGTCAGCCGATTGGAAACGGCGTACCGGGTTCTTTTCCAGCGACTTGAGAATCACGCCTTCCAGCGCCACGGGCAGATCCGGCACGACCAAACGCGGCGGCGGCACGGGCTGTTTGACATGCTGCATGAGCAGCACGGGAATATCATCCGACGAGAACGGGAGCTGGCCCGTCGCCATTTCGTAGAGCACCACGCCGAGCGAATAGATGTCGGTGCGGTAATCGAGCGAGAAGCCCTGCGCCTGTTCCGGCGAGAGATAGGCGGGCGTGCCGATGATCATGCCGTCGGTGGTGACGCGCTTGGCGTCTTTGGGCAGCGCCAACCCCAAGTCCATGATCTTGACGTGGCCGCTCGATGTCACCTTGATGTTGGCGGGCTTGATGTCGCGGTGAATGATCTGGCGTTCATGGGCGTAGTGCAGCGCCCCGGCGATCTGCCGACCGAGATCGACGACCATATCCGCGGAACACGGGATATATTTCGCCAGCGAGTCGCCTTCGACATACTCCACGACGAGGAAGGGCTGTTCGTGCTCCTCTTCCATGTCGTAGATCGCCATGATATTGGGATGATTGAGCAGGGCGACAGCATGCGCCTCCTGAAAGAAACGCTTACGCACCGTGTCGCGCACGTGCGGCAGCAGCACTTTCAGGGCGACTTCACGCCCCAGGCGGCGATCCAGCGCTTTATACACGGTCGCAGTCGAGCCTTCGCCGAGAAGTTCCTTGATTTCGTAACGGTTGCGGAGCGTCTTTCCAATCATCGTCGCTTGACTTTCATAGACCCTGCAAGCGCCACAAGAATAACATCCCTACAGACTGATTGCACGGAAAACCCACCCATTGTCCGATTGAAATCAGTCTTTAGGCGGAGTCAAGGGAACGCTGTGGCTAAGGCGGGAGGGCAAATCATTACGTTCGCAGCATACCATGATCGTCAGCACAACAGTTAGGACGAGGCATGAACGGGTTGAAAAAAGTCAGATTCCGACCCCACTCCGAATTCAGGGAGGGGAGACCGCAGACGCGCCGTGTCTCACCTCTCTCCGCCAGCGTGGGAGAGAGGTGAGGCTAACAGGAGTAGGTTTTTCATGCGTTCCCATCGAGTACAGCGTTGCTTCGCTCAAGACCATGTAGGGACGAGGCATGCCTCGTCCTGTTTTTCTCTGGATTGGACCAAAAGCCTGTCATCCCTGAAAGCAAAAGTTGGTTTTAGCCAATTGGATGAGGATTGTTTTGGCAAAAGAGGACGAGGAATTGAAAACCTACCCCTGTCGGGAGGGGTTAGGGGGTGCGGCGGACGCCCCGTTGGGCGTCCCTACACTGGCTCGATTGCTAAAAAGTGTCCCCTCACCGTGCGGCGAGGGGTTGAACTCCGGTAGCGGGGTTACGCGCTCGGCGACACGTCCAGTTTAGTATCGGGCGCGGTCAACAGAATGCCGCCCTTGACCGGAACCGAGGCCGCGACCTCTTCGCGCTTCGGCTCGATGATCAGGTGGCGCAGCAGAATCATGGCCGTACCCGCGAGCGGCACCGAGAGCAGACCGCCGATCACGCCGCCGACGCTGAAGCCGATGAACAGCACCAGAATCACCAGAATCGGGTTCAGGTTGACGCTGTTGGCCATCACGCGCGGCGTCAGATAATGATTTTCGACCTGCTGCACGAGCACAAAGCTGACCAGCGCCAGAATGGCGTGCAGCGGCGAACTGAGCAGCGCGAGCAGGGTCGCCGCGGCCGCGCCGATATAGCCGCCGATGATGGGCAGCGCCGTCGTCACGCCAATGATGAACCCGAGTGTGACCGCGTTCGGCACGCCGAACAGCGTCAGCAGGATGAAATTGGCCACGCCGACAAACAGCACCACGAGGCCGACCCCGCGCACATAGGAGCCAAGCGTACCTTCAATTTCGGTGAAGATCTCGCGAATGCGCAGGCGGCGTCCCACGGAGAACAGCGACGAAAGAAAATTGATCGCGGAGTCGCGGGAGGTCAACCAGTACACCCCCATCACGACCGTGAGCACAAAATCGCCGACCAACCCACCGAACTCACCCGCCAGCGCGGGAATTGATTCGCGCAATTGCGTGACGATGTTCGTCACCGTTTCGCGAATGCCGTCTTCGTCCAGCAGCGTGATGTCGGTATTGAAGCGCTGTTCGATGTTTCGTTCGAGCCAATCCTGCGCGACGATGATGCGTCCGGCAAGCCGATCCTCATTTTCGATGTATCCGGCGAGCCGATTCGCTGCGGGCGGCAGCACGGCCAGCAGCAGCCCTAAGAGGGTCAGCATCAGCAGACCGTACACCAGCAAAATCGCGAGGCCGTAGGGAATGCGGCGGTGGGATAACCAGAGCACCATGGGGCGAACTGCCGAGGCGATGATGATAGCGACGAGCAGCACGATCAAAATGCGGATACTGAGAAATAAGGCATAAGCCGCTGCAATGGTCAAGATCACCACCAGCGTGTTGCGGAACACCTGCTGAGTTGTCATGCTGCCTCAGTTGCGAATATAACGAATCTCCTTTCTAAGGATACGTGAATTCCTTAATTAAGGCAATAATGAACATCTGAGAAGATGGTGAGGGGTGCGGTTCCTTGTCCCCCGTCGAAGTGTCTCCGGTTATGCCCCGGTTTCCGGAAAATGCATCTGCTTCGCGGGGTCGATTTGCTGGCGGATCTGTTCGTAGGCTCGACGCTGCGCCGCTGCCAGATCGATTTGACCTAAATCTGGCAGCGTACTGTCAATCTGTTGGAGAAATTTCAGCGCCGAGTCCATATCATCCATAAACCGAATGCGCGCGCCGAAAATTTGCAGAGTCGTCGAAACAAAGAATTTTAACAACCGATCATTGAGACCAACGATCACAACCCAACCAATTTTGGGATGCCGCCCGGACTTTAACTTTGTCAAATCCTGAATGCGTGGCATGGTTTCAACTTCGGAATAGTCATGGATGCCATGCAGCAGCGAAGTGGAAACTTGATCAAGCGCCGCCAACACCCGGTTGTCAAAATCGGGCAGTTCGTCAGCCCGCAAATCATGCCAGCCCTTCGCCAGAATCAAGTGCCCTTCGACCAACCAAGCTAGACCAACCGGCATAGTGGTTTCTCCGTGTAAGCGTACGATGTCGGTTGCGATTATATAATGAATATATAATTTCAGATCCGTAAGACAAACAGGGCTAGCCGCGTGTCTGCCACCGCTGCCCTGCCCATGTGATCGCGGCATACAGGGTGGCGGCGGCGAACAGGAACAGCAGTGGATCGGTCGGCGCGCGGTAGCGCGTCGACGGATGGAAGATCAGGTAAATCACCGTCATGCAGATTTGCACGAACCACAGCAGGGACACCTCGCGCCACTGCCTGACCGTGAGAGCGATCCCAATCAGTGAGAGGAGCAGCAGCCCGCCGAAGTAGAAGCGGTGGAGCACGCGTCCGATCTGGTCGAAGAGCGGCTGCTGGTACTGCGTGACGGGATCATCTCCGGTGATTTGTGCATTCGCATCCGGGATCACATTGCCCTGAGCGTCGAGGCTGGGCACGACGCCTGCGACTGGGTTCAACCGTGGGAAGATGTCGATGCTCCAGTGCGTGAGGAACTTCACCCACAGAAGTTCGGGAAACACGCCCGGGTTCGCATTGAGGTATTCCCAGGTGAGCGCATACCAACGGCGATCCCCCGCAGGCGTTTCTGGGATCGCCTCGGCGGGGGGTGTCACCCACTGCGTATCGTAGCCAGCGCGGTAAAACGGGATCGACTGCGGATTGTTGCCTTGATAGAAATTCGAGCCGCCATTTACCGAAAACGTTCCAAACGAGCCGTACACGTTGTCATTGCGGATGAACCACGGGAGCACGACCAGCAGACTGACGAGCGCTACCGGAATTAGCCGGAATGCGCTGCTCAGCACCGAGCGGCGCAGCAAAAACCACAGCGCGATCAAGGCGGTGAGCGGCAAAACGTTCGGACGCGCCAGCGCCAGTACGCCAAGGATGGCGCCGCTGCCAACCGCCAGCAGCCACGTGCCACGATCCAACCATTCACGGTCGCGCAGCGCGATTACGCTGAGCAGAAAGGCGTATAACAGCGCCATGAAGAACGGCGTATCGATCAGCGTGAGGTTCTGGAAGATCAGGTAGGGATAGACGGCGTACAGCACGCCAGCGATCCAGCCAATCCACGCCTGCCGGAACAACCGCCGCCCAATTTCGACCAGCAGAGCGATAGACAATACGTCCAGCGCGATGTGGATCGCGCCCACACTCAACGCGGAGCGCCCCAACAGCGCATACACGCCCGCGAGGAAGTAACTGTACCCGGGCGGGAGAATCGCGTCGGGCACACCGGGTGTCAGACCGTACACGCCCGTCTGCAGCAGATTGACCGCGTACGTATCAAACGCGCCCGAGCCGTGAATCGCGCCCGTCTGCTCGAAGGCGAACACGCCGGGAAACGCCAGCAGCACGATCAGGCGGATGACCGCCGCGCCGATCAGCAGCAGCGGCAGGCGATATCGCTGAAAACTAGCGCGCATACGCATCCAGAAACGCTTTGAGCGGCGGATTAGTCGCCTCAGGGTTCATCAGATTCGCAGCATGGGCGCCGTCGAGGATGCGCACCAGCCCCTTGACGTTGGGCAGCACCCGCACCAGCGTACGTTCGGCCAGCGCCATGGGGATACCCTGATCACCTTCGCCATGCATGACGAGCGTGGGCGCGGTAATCCGCCGCGCTGTCTCGCTCGGGATCTCGTCGCGGTCGATCAGGTTGTTCATGCCGTGAAACACGTTGTCCGCTGGCAGCGCCTGCCAGCGCGGAATCCAGTAAGCGCGCAGCGCCTGATTCGCGCCGAGGAACAATTGGGCGAACACGTTGATCACTTCCGCTTTCCCGTCCCCGGCAAAGCCATCACGCATCGAGCGATAAATCGCTTTGACCTCATCAGTATCAACGCCATTATAGGTGCTGAGGAAGACGGCGGCGGTCACCCGTTCGGGATAACGCAGCGCGAGGCGGACTAACGCATAGCCGCCCTGCGACATGCCGACGAAAGCGGCCCGGTGAATGCCGAGATGATCGAGCAAACCAATGGCATCGGCGGCGGTGTCATAGAGCGAGAACGGGCGGCCATCCCAGCGCGTTTGCCCGAGGGTGCGCGCGTCAAAGCGAATGCAGCGGTAGTCGGCGCGCAAATACTCAACCTGCGGATCGAACATCGTCTGATCAAACAGGAAGCCATGCATAAACACGACCGCAGGCAGATCACCGCCGCTGTCTTCGTAGTACAGGCCTTGCCCGTTGATTTCGGCTGTTGCCATCGCCGTCCACTTTCGTTTGCGTCCGTTCGCTGCTGATTGTAACGCGGCAGGCCGAGATCGCTATGTGCGCCTAAGACTTGAAGAAGCTCTTGGCGAAGAACCACAGATTCGCCGGACGCTCCGCGAGGCGGCGCATGAAGTACGGATACCACGCTTCACCAAACGGGACGTACACGCGCACCGGGAAACCCGCCTGTGCCAGTTCAAGCTGGCGGCCGCTGCGGATGCCGTACAGCATCTGGAATTCGCTGCGCTTCTGCAAGCTGCCAGCACGGATAATACTTTCCGCCGTCTGAATGATGTTTTCGTCGTGAGTCGCCAACTGCAGATAGGCAGGCGGCGGCGCGGCGAGATAAGCCCGCATCACGTCAACATAGTTTTTGTCGACATCGGCTTTTTCAGGGAAGGCGACGGTGGGTGGTTCAAGGTACGCGCCTTTGCACAGGCGAATGGTCGCGCCTTCGGTCGCCAGCGCGCGCATGTCGTCCGCCGTGCGGAACAAATAGGCCTGAATGACGGTGCCGACGTTGGCGAAATCGTAGTCCTGATGCATGGTGCGGAAGATTTGCAGCGTCTTTTCGGTGTAGGCGCTGCTCTCCATGTCGATGGTGACGGGGATATCATGGGCTTTGGCATCGGTGAGAATCGCCCGCAGGTTAAGCAGGCACAGCTCTTCGCCGATATCCAGGCCGAGGTGCGTCAGCTTGAGCGACACGCCCGCTTTCAAGCCGCGCTCATGAATCTGCGCGAGCAGGCGGCGGTACGTGCTGACGACTTCTTCGGTATCGGCGGCGCTCTCGACGCTTTCGCCGAGATAGTCGAGCGAGACGAGCAAGCCCTGATCGTTCAACTGGCGGCTGACCGTCAGCGCCTCGTCGATGGTCTCGCCCGCGATGAAACGCCGCGCCACGGTGCGCGCTACGCCCCAGCGCATGACAATTCCGCGCGCCCACTTTGCCGCCGATAAGTAGAGGAGTAACCGTCGCAGCATCCCACGTCGCCTTTCAACCAGATGGGGACAGGGTACTCCCCGTCCGTCTTACTCGACTCGACTAATACCAAGACAACCCATACTAACCGTTTTTCCCCTCACCCCAACCCCTCTCCCACGCAAGCGGGGAGAGGGTCCAACGGCGAACCCATCTTGCTCCCCTCCCTGAATTCGGGGAGGGGTCGGGGGTGGGGTCAGAAAGCAGCCAGCTTTGACAAGCTCATGCGCCAGCAAAATGCCACTGTTTTACCCGATTTGCAGCAGGAAGCGCAGCCCCACGAACAGCAGGAAAATGCCGTACAGCCGCTTGACTGTGGTCGAGGGCAGGCCGAGCGCCAACCGCGCTCCGCCCAACGCGCCGACCACCAGCCCGGCAGCGATCAACGCTGAATCGCGCACATTGAACATGTTCGCCTGATAGTACGAGATCACGCCGCCCAAGCCGACCGGGAGCAGCAGCGCGCCGAGCGATGTGCCGACCGCCAGCTTCTGATCGAACTTCAGGAAGGCGACCAGCGCAGGCACAATCACGATGCCGCCGCCAACGCCGAACATGCCGGAGACGACGCCCGCACCCAAGCCGAGGATCAACAGGCTGATGAAGGAGGCACTCGTCTCGTGCCCGACGACTTCGACAGGCTTTTTGCCCGCACGAATATCGGCCAGCCATTTGCGCGGCTCCATAAAGCGCCACGCCGCATAGAGCAGGAACGCGCCGTACAGCCGCTGCAGCGTGTCGACCGGGAGGTTGAGCGCCAACTGCGACCCGAACCACCCGCCGACGATCAGGCCGAGCGCAATGATCGCCGAGACGCTGACTTTCATTTTCCCGGCGCGGTAGTATTCGATCACGGCGAAGATACCGACCGGGAGCAGCAGTGCTCCGAGCGACGTCGCCACCGCAGGTTTGAGTTCATAGCTAAACAGGGTGACCAGAACGGGGACAATCACCACGCCCCCACCGATACCAAACATTCCCGAAAGTACCCCAGCTACCAAACCCAGAATGAGCAGGGGGATCGCCTGTTCCATGAGCGGACTCCATTGATCAGCACAGCCAATCTAGTGTAACCTGACAGCAGGAGTCCATCTATGATAGGATGTAGGGATTGGACTGTGAAGGATGTCCTGATGAGCGACCGAACCGAACAACTGATCCTGATGCTGACGCCGGAAGAGAAGGCGCGGATTGAGCGGCTCGCGCGTGTCACCCAGCAGACAATGCTCGACACCGTTATCGCTGGAGTGGAAGCGCTCGAAGAGCACTATGCGGCGTCCGAGGAAGATAGCGATGAGCAGATTCTCGAAAATCTGCGGCAGGGGCTGCGCGATGTGAAAGCGGGACGCGTGCGCCACTTCAACAGTCTGCGCGAGCTGCTCGACTCCCCGGATACTGAGGACTAGCGCTTGGTCAAAATCGGGTTTTCGGACAGTTTTGTCCGGGCAGCTAAACAACTCGCCAAGAAATACCGCCATTTTGAAAGCGATCTACAGCCGCTCCTCGACCGAATCGCGAACGGGGAAACGCTCGGTGACCAGATCCCCGGCGTGGGCCACCCGGTCTACAAAGTCCGCGTTCCTAACACGGATGCCCAAGCGGGCAAACGTGGCGGCTACCGCGTGATTTATTACCTCCAGACCGCCGACGCGGTGTTTTTGATCACCGTCTACTCCAAGACGTCCCAAAGTGACATACCACTGGAACATATCCGGCGCATCATCAGCGAAGAAATCGCCACCCCGCCCACTATCGAGGACTAATCTGTGCAAATCGGACCGGATATTTACCCCGATCACCATTTCTTACTGATCGCGCCGAACCTCGGCTCGGAGTGGTTCTTCGACGCCGCGCGCCAGTACTGGGAACGCTATCGCCCGACCGTGGTCAGCAGCACGCGCTTCATTGGTCTGGTGCCGCCCGATAAAACGGTCACGGTGACCGTAGTCGCGCGCCGCGACATTGAGCCGGACATCGCGCGGCAGATGATCGTCACCGCGCCCAACGCTTACTACGACCCGGTCGTCTTCGAAGCGTTCGACGACGCCAAAGCGGAACTCAACCGCCGCGCCGAGCAAGGGCAACCGTTCGGCATGCCGCTCTCGATTCCGACGCCGACCTACGACCCGAACATGCCCGTGGTCATCCCCACGGCGACACATCCGCCGGGCTTCATCACCCAAACGCCCGATTCCGCGCTGCTCACACCCGAATCCACCCGCCAGCAAATCAACCCGACGCCGGGTCCTATCACCGGAGGCTGACCCCATGCGCTTGAGCGATTATGTGTGGTCGCGCAACCCACGCGGGCTGCACGTCAGCAGCATTTACCAGACTCCGCTGGAAGTTTCGCGCTACGGGCAGATTCACGCCGGGTGGGCGAAGCTCATGGCGGCGGGTTACGAATACGTCGACGACGCGCAGGTGCTCATGAGCATGGGCATCACGCCTGTGGTGCGCCTGTATCTCGGGCGCTACGGCGCGGGGCCATTCGACCAGAATCTGCGTTCGATCATGGATGCGTTCATCGCCGTGGGGGTGAAGTGGTTCGAGTTCTACAACGAGCCGAACCTTGGCGTGGAATGGCCGGAGGGCTTTGACCCGGACTGGCAGGATGTCGACAACGTCATCCGTCCGCTGATGGATAACTGGCTGTTGTGGGCGGAATATACGGTCAGCCGCGGGTGCTACCCCGGTTTCATCCCGCTGGCGGAAAGCGACACGCCGCGTTACGCCGCCATCATGTGGATGGACGCCTTCCTCAACTACCTCGCGCAAAACCACTTTGACCGTTTCAGGAACGTGCTGGCGAACGGTCTGTACGTGGCGACGCATCCCTACACGCTCAACCACTTCTATCAGGAAGCGCCGGGCGGTGGCGCGCGGCCACCCGCCGCCCAAAATGCCCGCGAAGGCGGCTGGCACTTCGAATACCCGTATGATCCAATCTCGCAGGCTGCTGACCCCGGCCGCACGATCTACGGGGGCACGCCGCAAACGCCCTACGGCGACCCGGTCGGCTTGATCGCGATGGGGACGATGTTCAACGAACGCGCCGCGCAGATGTTCGGCGCGCAGGCCGTGCCCGTGCTCGGCACGGAAGGCGGCATCTGGCCATTTCGCGGCGGTTCCTTCCAGCAGGATCGGCGCTACCCGCCCTACGACGAGAACAGTCAGGCCGAGGCGACGGTTGCCATGTTTGAATGGATCGCGCGGCAAGCGCCGCCCTGGTTCTTCGGCGTGACGCTATGGAAAGAAGATGAGTACTACGTGCCGACCAGCGCCCCAGCGATCGGTCGACTGGCGGAGACGCCGCCGATCTTCAAAGAGGTGCCGGATACCGAGGTGATGAATCCGAATTTCGGCGGGCCTGTCCAGCCGGAGGATTTTGGACCGGGACCGATTCACGGCACGCCGGATCACCACATGATCATCCTCGGGCCGGGGTTGGAACCGCGCTGGTTCTTCGAAACGGCGCAGTCGTATTGGAACACCTTCCGCCCGATCGTCACCGCGCACACGGAGCTGATCGACTACATTCCCAACACGCAGAGCCTGGCCGTCACGGTGATTACGCCGCCGGATACCGCCGAAGCGATGCGGGTCGCTATCGCCGAACGCTATCCCAACGTGCTGTTCGATCTCGTGCTGACGGATGACATCGAAAGCGTGCGCTTCCTCTTCAACGACCGCGTACTGCTGAATCGCAGGTTTGGGTGATTGACCTCACCCCCTACCCCCTCTCCGGGTGGAGAGGGGGAGATCAGCGGTACCAAAGCGATGTTACTCGGAGACAAAGTTTGAAGTGGAGTCTAATGCCGCACCGATAACATGAAGCACTTCAGCCAATGAACTGAGTACTTCGGCATTCGTGAAGCGCAGCACGCAATAGCCCAGAGCTTCCAAACGTGTTTGGCGCTCGTGATCACGGAGCAATTGATCGCTGTCCTCATGAATCGCCCCGTCCACTTCGATGATCAGCCGCTTCTCAATGCACATGAAGTCGGCAATGAAGGTGTCAACGGCGTGCTGCCGCCGGAATTTGACACCATTCAAGCGACGATTGCGGATGGCTTTCCAGAGTACGTCTTCGGCGGTCGTTGCTTCGTGACGGAGTTCGCGAGCGCGAGGTTTGAGCTTGTCCCATTGGTCACGAGTAGAGGTTTCACGAGGACGGCGATCCGTTGGCATGCTCGATATTCTCCTATGTCGTCAGAAAAACCCACCTCACCCCCTAGCCCCCTCTCCCTCCGGAGAGGGGGAACCAGAGTCTCCAAATTCCCCCTCCCCGCATGGAGACAGGGAGTCCGAGTCTGTAAGTCCCCTCTCCTCCCGGAGAGGGGATTTAGGGGTGAGGTGAGGTTACGGCCGCACCCATGCGAGGGGCTGCGCGCGGTTCGCCGGGTTGCCCGTGTACAGCGGTGACAGCACGCCATCGCTGAGCGTCACGCCCACCAGATCGCTGTAATACGGCGCGTCGCCCGCGTACAACTGCGCGACGACACTGCTGCCGTCCGGCGTGATCAGCAAACCGTCCTGAAAGTTACCGCGCAGCACGCGCCGCGTCGTCCCAGCGGTGAGATCCAGTGCGTTGAGCGAGCCATCACCGTTCGCATTGATCTCGGCGTAGACCACATTGTTCGGTGCAAACGCAATGCCGCCGATGGTATCCAGAGCGAGATCGAGGCGCACGGGCATCGACGGATCGTTCAATTCGATGACGGTCAAGCCGTTGCGGTTATTCCCCGGCGAGGTGATCGGCAGCGCCAGCCACGCGCCATCCGGCGACTGGACGCGCACGCGGCGCGGGTCTTCGTGATGCGGCAGCAGCACTTGGCGGTCAATCAGCGTCATCACCGAGTAATCGGTCAGGTTGACGAGCACCAGCGACGCCGTCCGCGAAGTCACGCCGTCCGGCACAGTGATATAGGCATAGGTGCCATTCGGCGACAACCAGATATTGTTGGTGCGCGCATAGGGCAGGTACACGCCGCCCGTATCGGCGGACGCGGCCAGCGTACCCATGCGCTCGTTCAGGTCGACAGTGTAGAGCTGCCAATCGGTGCCTTGATTCGTGCAGCGCTGCCCCAGCACCGCCGCGGCTTGATCGCCGTGCAGCGCGAGAGCGGCACTCGTAAAGCGGCACGTTTCCCCGGTCGGCGTGAGCGTGAGAATTTCGCGGTTATCGGTGCCATCCCACAGCAGCAGCGCCGCTTCGACGGCTTCACCGCGCGCGTTCTGGTAGAAGCGGACGAACACCGCGCGGTTGTCTTCGAGCACATAGGTGGTCACATCGTCAAACGAGGCGACGGCGCCGAGCGACGCGGTATCCAGCACGTGCAGTACGCCATCGGCGTACTCTTTGGTGAAGGCGGACGGGTTGTAATCGAGATAGGCGAGACGCGAGCCATCCGGCGCGAACTGGAACGTGCCATCGTCAAAGCAGGCGAGGTTGTAGGTGGTGGCCAGCGGCGCGGAGAGCTGCGTCCCATTGAGCAGATACAGGCTGCCAGAGGCGCCGCCCGCGTAGACCGCGACGGTCGCACCGGACTGGCCGCACGGCACGACGAGTGAATCGGTGGCGGCCAGCGGCAGCACTGGGCTGATCGTGCCATCAGCCTCGATCAGCGCGATTTGCCCGCCGGTGTGGGCATCGCGCCCGCCCTGAATATCGACCCACGCGAGGAGCTGCGGCGGCAGGACTTCCGCGGTGACGGCTTGCGCCTGACTATCCTCGACGGTCGGCGTCACGGTGACCGATGCGCCCGCGCCCGCACAGGCCGAGAGCGCGATCAGCACGATCAACAGAAGGAAACGACGAATTGAGAACATGGTGCTTCCCACATAATTGTAAAGCTGCATGAATGCACCTGTAGTATAGCGCCAGACCGGTAATCGATAACTTGAGGCTCTATTAATCGAAGCTCGATCCGCCCCCACCGGAGTCGCCCCCACCGCCCGAGTCACCACCGCCCCCGGAGTCGCCCCCGCCGCTCCAGCTATCGCCGCCGGAACTCCAACTGCTGTCGCTCCCGCTGCTCCACGTGCTGGTGCTCCCCCCGGTGGATACGGGCGCGGGATGGCTGGTCATGGCGGACGCCGCTGAATTGAGCATCTCCGTCAAGCCCGTGCTGATCGACGCGAGCGAGGCGCTCAACCCTTGCGACAGTGAATCGAGGCTCGCGCCCACGTCTGCTGTAGTGATACCGTCAGCGGTCGGAGCGGAAGCGTTCTGGTCAAAGTCAAAGTTATCGCTTGGATCGAAGCCGTAGGCATACGGCGCATAGGGGATGTACCACGGCGGCGCGATCACATCCGGTTCGCGGCTCAAGCGCCGAATCCAGGCCTGATCCAGCCCGAAGGCGATGGTATACGGCAGATAGCGGCTGAAGTTCGCTACGCTCACGCCGAGCTGATCCTGCAAAACGTCGGCTTTTTCGAGGTAGCGCCGGAAGGCCGACCACTTGGCGAAAGCTTCTTCGCCTTGGCGCGTGCGATTGGTGAAGCGCCGCACCAGCACCCACGCGCTGAGGCCGTCGATGATCATGACCACACCGATCAGGATGACCAACCCGGTGAAATCGCTGCCGGGCAGCCCGCCGAACGCCGCGCCGATCTGCGCCGCGATCCGGTCGCGCCAATAGACGATCACGCCGAGGCCGATCATGATCAACCCGAGGCTGATGAACGATACCGTCCCCCGGCGGTTCGCGCCTTTCGGTCGGATCAGCCCCGCGCCTTCAAGATCCGCGCGGATCGACTGGGAGATGGTGCCGAGCACCGTATAGAAGTTGTTCTCCAGTGAACTGACCGTGCGCGCATCCAGACTGCTGAAGACTCTGCGCAAAATCTGGTGTTCGAATGGGCGCAGCATTTCGCCCACGGCGGGCTTCAACTGGCGGAAGAGGTGATCATCCGCGAGCTGTTCCATTTGCAGATAGCCGCGATGCGCCAGATCGAAGAGAGTCGCGAGTACATGGCGCGCGCCCACCGAGCGGCTGTCGAGCAGCGCGGCGGCCAGCGCCGGCGGCAGATTGTCCGGCGGTTCGGTCAGGTATTCAGGGACGATGAAGCGCACCTGCTGTTGGCGCAGCAGCAGCGTGACGATGGTCAGGGGCACGCCCAAACCGAGGATCGCCGCCAGTGCCAGCGCCATCACATTGATAATCGGGAGCTGTTCAGCGCGGAAGGTTTCCTGTTCCAGCGCCGTGATTTGCCAAGCAGGGGTGCGCGCGTCTGGATTATGCGGGAACTGCACGCGCACGCTGACAAAGGTATTGGCCTCAATGCCGTCGAGGATGGTCACGCTGACCACACCGTCTTCTACCTCGACCGTCCCCGCGCTCGCCGTGACCGGGTCAACGCCCGCCCGCGGCGCGTACCCATCAGGGAGCTGCACAGTGATCAACGAGCGGCGGATTGCGTAGTCGTGATCTTCAGGGATCGCCCGCCACTGAATCTGATCGCCACCATCATAGATGCGGATGGCACCTATGACGTCATACTCAAGTTTGATGCGCAGCGTCTCATCAGTGACGGGCGACGGAAACACGTAGCGCACGCGTACCTCGTCGCTCTCGGTCGTGATGCACACATGCCCCGGCTGCTCGTCACAACCTTCGGTGAGCCGCAGGCCATCGACGCTCACGCGGATATTGTCGTAGCGTTCCAGGTTAGCGAGGCTGAGCGTACGCGTCCCAGCGCGGAACGTCCCGGTGAACGTCAAATCCTGCTGCTCAGTCACATGGAAGGTATTGGCGGCGGCATCAACCTCCGTGATCGCCACGTTCCAGCGTTCACCATAGACCGAGCGATTATCCTGCGCGTACACACTGACTCCGCTCATCAGCAGCATCAGTAGGATCAAGAGCCATCGGCGCATCATCGTATCTCCCTGTAGTTCAAGCTTGATTTTACGGAAGAATGGCTAAGTTTGCTCTCTCAAATACATGAGCCAGTACTTATTTCGTAACAACATTGCGCGGAAAGGCATGGCTAGTGTTACAATGGTACTTAGGTGAAGTAAGGCTGTTGGTGCAAGGAAGCTGCAATGCCGATACGCGTCATGCTCGTCGACGACCACGCGCACATTCACAAAATTGTCTCTACCATTCTGGAGACAGCGACTGACATCACGCTGGTTGCGCAGTGCAGCAACGGCCAGGAAGCGCAGCTGCTGTGCGCCGAACACCAACCCGACATCATCCTCATGGACGTGATTATGCCCGTTATGGATGGCATTGAAGCCACGCAGCGCGTCCACCAAAACTTTCCAAACATCAAAATCCTCGTGCTGTCGGCCTTTCAGGATGACGACAGCGTGCATGCGATGCTGGCGGGCGGCGCCATCGGCTATATCCTCAAAACCTCCCTGGTCACCGACCTGGTGCATACCATCCGCACGATCTCCGCGGGCAATACCGTGCTCTCGGCGGAAGTCGCGCGCGTGCTGCTCGGCGGTGCGGGCCTGCAAGCGGACGCGGGGCAGGACTTCAAGCTGACGCAGCGCGAACTGGAGATTTTGCGCGCGATGGCCGAAGGCCTGAACAATGGCGAGATCGCGGCGCGTTTCGTTATCAGCCAGTCGACGGTCAAGTTCCACATCGCCAACCTGCTCGACAAAATGGGCGTGCAAACCCGCTCCGAAGCCATTGTGCTGGCCGCCAAGAATAATCTCGTCTAGCGAACGCGTTTAACCGCAGGTGTTGAAGCGGGACTATGCCTCCCCGACCTCTTCGCTTGTTCGCAGGAGGAAAAATTCAACATTTCAAGCCCATCTTCCCGTAGCCAACATCTTCTAGGCTTGTCCGCAAATCAGATTATTCACCCCACCCCCGTCCCCTCCCCGAATTCAGGGAGGGGAGACAGCAGACGCGCCATGACTCCCCTTTCCCCGCTTGTGAGTGCTGAGGGAGTGACAGTTGAATCCGAGACAACACCATGTAGGGGAGGGGCTTGCCCCTCCCGTTAGCGGGCGAGGCAAGCCTCGCCCCTACAGATGCATCCTGAACATTCAAGTGTCGCACCAACGTTTGCGAGGGACGGGGGCGGGGTGAACTAACCCTATCCCGTCAACGGGATAACGGGCGCGCGAGCCATTCCCGCCATACGGCGAGCGCGGGACGTTCGCCGCCGTCCTCGTCGTACAGGCCGGTGTCGCGCCACGCAATCGTCAAGTCTTCGTTGCCCCCAAGCATCCGCCACAGCGCGTCGTAATCACGCAGCACAAAGTTGACCACGAATTCGAAGTCGTGCTCCTGCGCCGATTCCAGCAGATAGCGCGTCCACTCCATTTGCTTGGTCGCGTCCGTGTTGAACTCCACGCGCACATCGCCAATGTAGATCGCGAAGTTCTGCGCGGGGTAGCCCGTCTCGGTGACAGCCATCGGTTTGTCGCTCAGCGCCGCCAGTTGATCGAACAGGCTGGTGGGGAGCGCGTTGGTCATGTATCCGGTCATGTAGGGGTATACTGACCAACCGACGATATCTGTATAGTCGAGCAAATCGTTGAAAGCGCGCATCTGATTCGCGTGATCGGCTTCTGTGTAACCCTCCACGACGTCGATCCCGGTCAGAGACACGAACGCGGGCAAGTCAGGGTAGCGTTCCTTGAGGTGCGCATAGACCGCTCGGTGCAGCACCATGTACGCCTCCCACTTGTCCGGCGCAAGCTTCATCAGCAAATTGACCTCGATGCCGAACATGAAGTAGTCCGGCTGGAAGTAGTCAACCATCGTGTCACAGTACTGCAGATAGGCGGCGATCACGTCCGGGTGATCGAAGGTATAGGTGTCAAAGGGTGCGGGCAGCGGCATTTGATCGCCTGTGCCGCGATATTCGGCCAAGCCGTCACGCGTGAAGGCGATCGGCGTGACGGTGAGCAGCAGTTGATGGTCGCGCGGGTTGAGCGCCCGCCGCCACGACATGTCGTCGAGCACGTGCGGATTGTACGGCTCGTTGGCGAGCGCTTCCGTCCACGGCACGCCGTTGTCGAAGTGCTGCACAATGAGATCGGCATCATCCGCAATGCGATCATACGTATAGGTCACGGCCTCGACGCTCACTTCATATGGAAACGGCGTGAAACCCATCAGAAACGAGCGCGAATCGGCACTTTGTGCGTGGACAGTCGTAAATCCGGTCAGCAATACCAGCATGAGCAGCAGTTTTTTCATGAAATCGCCTCGTGTGGCTAAATCCCCGACGAGTACGGCGGGAAGGAGTGCGTTATGCGCTATACGCAGCGGCAGACAGCCATGATGCAGCTTATGCAGGTTTTCAGACAATTCACGCCGAATGGACATCTTCAGTAACTTCTGGTGAAATACTTTCGGCAGATGCAAAGTGAAGCTACCATATCTGAAGCTGACAACCACGACTCGGCTGCACGAGGAGAAGCCCGATGAGTTTCAACGACCGCGATGGCGTCTACACGATCCACTTTCAAGACGGCCGCATCAAACTGCTCGACTGCACGGGCGCGGAAGTCCAACCGGGGACAGCCCGCACCATCGCGCGCATTCTCTTCGACCAGAATCAGATCGATACCTGTGTGTATATCGGCAAAACGCCCGACAAGCTCAAGGTCGTGCGCGGCGAAGATGCTTTGCGCATGAAACCAGAGCGTGACAACCTGACCGGACAGGAGATCGAACTGCTCGTCAAAATCAAATGCCGGGGGCGCAGCGAAGCGACGCAGTTGGAAACGAGCATCCACAACTTTCTCACGCATCTGGGACGACAGACGTTCCGCCGCGAATGGTATGTCTTCGTGCAAAGCGATGCCGACGTGCTGATCAATGTGCTGCAAACGCACGATCCCGTCCACGCCCACGAATTCTTCGAGTTCGCGCTCAAGGAATACACCGAGCTGTATCAGATGAAGATGACCAGCACCGAGCCCAAGCTGGAACTGCTGGAACGCATCACCGCCATCAAGAACACAGCGCTGCGGCGGCATGCCTACGCCTATTTCAAGTTCACGTAAGCGGCGGCACGAAGCCTGAAAGCCTTCAGCAGCGGATAGACTACCCAACCTCACCCTGCTTGCTGCGCAAGCCGTCCCTCTCCGTGGGGCGAGGGACATGAACCGGCGTGCCTTTGCCCCTCGCCCCATGGTTGAGGACGGGACACTTTTAACAATCGAGCCAGTGTAGGGACGCGCTTCTGCGCGTCCGTGGTCAGCGGACGGCCAGAAGGCCGTCCCTACAATCTGCTGCCTAGGGGAAAACGATCTCGAAATGTTGAAACTGTCCTGCCGTGAACCCCATGGAGAGGGGCGGTTGAGCGAAGCGAAACGGGGTGAGGTAAAGGTCAGCGATGCCTTGTCCGTACAAAATCGGCTTTTCGTAAAACAAAAACGCGAGACGATCTGTCTCGCGTTTTCGATTCAATCGCCGGCTGTGCCCGATTTCGCGGGTGGGGCGGCGCGGCCTTTCAAGCGCACGTAGATCGCGCTTGCGCCGCCCTTCGCCGGGCGGGACTTGCGCACCTCGAACATGTTTGGGTACGCCTGAATCAGCGACAGGAGCTGCCGGTGACCATACGTGCGCGGGTCGAACGCCGGGTCGAGCTGGCGCAGCTTGTTGCCCATCGCGCCCAGAAACGCCCACCCATCCTCCTGCACAGCGAGATCATACGCCATGCGGAACAGCACGCGCACATCGGCGGGCGGTTCGGCGGCTTCTTCATCCGGTTTGGCGGGCGTGACTTTGGTCGGCGTTGGCGGCTTGGTGACGATTTCGGGCGGCGCCTCGCTCTTGGCGAGGTTTTCGGTATACACGAACAGGTCGCAGGCGTTGACGAACGAGCGCGGCGTGAGCAGGCGACCAATTCCCATGACGAACAGATTCTTCTCGCGAATGCGAATAGCCAAACGCGTGTAATCGCTGTCGCTGGAGACGAGGCAGAAGCCATCAACACCGGACGTGTATAGAATGTCCATCGCGTCGATGATCATGGCGCTGTCAGTGGCGTTCTTGCCGACCGTGTTGCGAAACTGTTGAATCGGCTGGAGGGCATGGCTTTGCAGCGTCTCCTTCCAGCTCTTCATGTTCGACTCCGTCCAATCGCCGTAGATGCGGCGAATGGTGACGAGGCCGTACTTGCTCGTCTCCGCCAGCATCTCCCCGATGATCGCGGCGCTGGCGTTATCGCCGTCAATCAGCATGGCGAGGCGGCGATTGGTATCGTTCGCGGACGCCACAGGACTAAGCCAGTTCTCGGTGCTGCTTCGCGGCGCGCTCAAGGGCCCGCTGCGCTTCACGGACATTGATTTTGGGCGCGACATCGGTGTAAAACTGCGCGGCGATTTCCTCAACTGCGGTTTGCCCCGTTTCAGAATTATCGGTCAGGTTGAGGGCGTAATCCGCTTCGTGTAAGCCTTCAATCGGCTCTAGCTTGATTTCAGTGATGTTTTCGCGGCGGACGCGCTCGAAGTTCTGGCGACGCTTGTCCGCTTCGGCGGCGCGTCCCGCGTTGCCCGCCGCTTGATAGTAATCGCGCAGCCGGGCTTCCAAATCAATGGCAAAGGCGAGAATCGCCCCAAACGTGTTCAATGACATGCTGTCTTGTCCTGATTGGCAACCATAATTGCGGACTATGATACTCGAAGAGCGGCGCATTCCCAACAGGTTGCGCTTGAGGGGCACACGGCGCTGGGCTGGCCCGGAACAGGTGTTAATACACAGACTATACCGACTTATAATATGTGACATTGATCATAGATCATTACTGTCAAAAGACACTTCATTGACGATTCGTAAATATCTATACGAGTCACCAATCCTCTATTGCAGACTTCCGCCTATCATAGAAATGATGACCAGCGCCAAATATGTGCACTCACTGAGGATATGAGCAATGACCGACCATGAATTCACGCTGTTTGCTCCAGCGGAACGCATCGCACCTGAACAGATCGCCATCGAAGCGCCCGCCGTCCAGGCTGCGCTCGAACTCCAGCCGCTGCTGGACGCTGTGCCCAATGTGCTGCTCGTCCTCAATCGCTTTCGGCAGGTGATCTACTCGAATCAGGCGCTGCTGGATTTACTGCAAATCGACGACCCAACGCAAATCTATGGGCTGCGCCCCGGCGAAGTCCTGCAGTGTGGTCACGCGTTTGAAGAGTCCGGCGGCTGCGGCACAGCGGAAGCGTGCAGCACCTGCGGCGCAGTGCAGGCGATCCTGCTCGGTTTGAGCGGCAAGGCGGCGGTCAAGGAGTGCCGGATTACGACGCGTTCCGGCTCGGCGCTCGATTTGCGCGTGTGGGCGAAGCCGCTGCACGTCAACGGCGAAGTCTGCACCGTGTTCGCCATCGCCGACATCAGCGACGAGAAGCGCCGCGATATTCTGGAACGTATCTTCCTGCATGACATGCACAACACCGCCGCGCTCGTCCTGTCCTACACCGACCTGATGCAGGATCTGGAGTCATTCCCGCAGGTCGAACAAGCGCAGTTGAAGCAGCAGCTCCATCAAATTGCCTTCCACATGATCCGCGACATCGACACGCACCGCATCCTCATGGCGGCGGAGGCGAACCGCCTGCAGCTCGCCCCCGTCCTGACCGACGCCGCGGAAGTGCTGCGCGACGCGCAGGCCGAATATCACCAGTATGGACACGATCAGCACATTGAGATCGTGGCCGAGCCGACGCCCACGCCCGTGCGTTTCACGACGGATCGGTCGCTGGTGGATCGGGTGATCGGCAACATGGTCAAAAATGCGCTCGAAGCGTCGACCAGAGGTGATGTGGTCACGCTGCGCGTCCTGCCGGATGCAGCAGGCGTCACCTTCGCCGTGCACAATCCGCTGCCTATGCCGCGCAAAGTGCAGTTGCAGGTTTTCCAGCGCTCGTATTCGACCAAAGGCGCGGGCCGTGGTCTGGGGACGTACAGCATCAAGCTGCTGAGCGAAAACTATCTGCAGGGCAAAGTGTGGTTTGAAAGTTCGGAGGACGCGGGCACGACCTTCTATGCGTGGTATCCGCGCCAGATGACGACATAAAGCGAGCTAGGCATGCCTAAGTTGACGATTCTCTATGCGGACGACAACCCGCGCAATCATGATTTCGTGCGTTTAGCCCTGCGCAGCGAAGATGTCCGCCTGCTGGAAGCAGCGGATGGTCAGGCGGCCATCGACATTGCGCTGCGTGAACGCCCCGATGTCATCCTCATGGACATCAACATGCCGGAGATCAACGGACTGGAAGCGACGCGGCGGCTCAAGGCGATGCCAGATATGGCGCACACACCGATCATCGCGCTGACGGCGAATTCCATGCCCGGTGACCGTGAAACCTGCCTCGCCGCAGGCTGTGACGCCTACCTTATCAAGCCGATCATCCGACACGAACTGCTGAACACGATTCACCAGTTCACCACCCCGCGGCCTCACACCGCGCCGGATTGACGGTCGTAATTGCGATAGATCATGCCGGAATACGGGCGCAACCCGAGTCGCTCGTAAAACGGTTGGACGTCCGGATCGCAGATCAGGTCAATCATGTACAGGTGGCGCAGTTGGTCGAGCAGGTGCCTGACTAATTCGCTGCCGATCCCCTGCCCCCGGTATGCGGGCAGCACTTCCAGATGCGGAATATAGGCCGCGAGCACGCCATCGCTGATCGCCGTAATGTAGCCGACCACCGGACCAGTTTCACCGTCGCGCGCCAGCACCACATGGCTGCTGCCATGCAGCACCTTGAGATGCGTCTCTGGAGTCGGCGGGTTCGGCCACCCCGCGTAGAAACCGCCGCGCAGATGGTCGGCGGTGATGCCCAAGAGTGAATCGCAGAAGACAATCATCCGTTTCAATCCCACCTTCCGAATAAGAGCGTGTCCAATAAGGGTGTCCCTGTAGGGACGAAGCACGCCGGTAAGTGCGCAGAATACTGTGAAGCCTCTGTTTTTGGCCTCACCCCCTGCCCCCTGCTCCGAACGGAGAGGGGAAACCCGCGCAGTCGTAAAGTCCCCTCGCCCTTGGGAGTGGGGGATTTAGGGGTGAGGCTAATGGAATCACGCTATCGTACCGAGCTACCCGCCTGCCTTGTCCCGACAAATACCTCTCTCATCAAGCTAACTATGCGCCTCTTTTAGACACCGTCTAAAGTTGCGCCCGCTTTAGTCCTGAAGTGCCGACCAGCGAACCTCAACCTCGATGGTGCTGCGGGTGAACTCCAGCGGGATCTGCACGAACACATAGGCGGCGGTGTCCCCGTTGAACAGCACCTCTATGCTTTGCTCGGACGGCCAGATCACGTCGCGTCCACCGTTGCCCAGCAGCACGCTTTCACCGATCGGATCGCTTGCGCGCTGCACGGTCGCGACCGCTCCGGTGCCCGTCACCAGCCGAAAATCGACCTGCGCGGCCTCGGCAGCGTTCAACGCCAGCGGAATGAGGACGATCGGCTGTTGGTAGGAAGGCGCGGCGACGCGGGTTTCGCCCGCCACCAGCGGCGCACTGGACAGGTAAGTTGTGTGCAGTTGGTACGGGGTCGTCGTGTGGACGACGATGCGGTAGGTTTCCGCGCCCAGATAATAGAGCAGCATGCGCTGCAAGCCGACGCGGTTGGCGTCCGCCAGTCCGAAGCTCGCGGAATCGATCAACTCCGGCAGGCGAACCACGGCGGAACGCTCAACGTCGATTAGGCGCGAAGGCAGGTGCGCTGTCCAGAGGAAATCGCCGTCGGTCGTCAGGTCTTCCACCTGCACGGAAAACGGCACAAAATCGGCAACGCGCATGCTGTACGTCTGGTACGGGGCAACCAGCTCGTCCGGTGCGTACATGCTGTCCAGATCAAGGACCTGCGGCAGCGTCACGTAGGCCGTCAGCCGATAATCAACGCTCGGTTCGATGGGGCGGGCAAACGTGATGTCCGCCCATTCCTCGCGGTTCGGTGTGTCGGTCGACGAGACGAGATGCAGCAGCGTGACCGGGCCATCGCCGGAAGCGCCGTGCGGCTGGCACTCGCTGTCTACCGTGCCATTCGCTGCCTGCCAGCCGTGACAAATGGTCGCGGTCAACACGCCGGGCGCGTTCAGCTCAAAGACGACATCCGTGCCCGGCAGCAGCGCCATGCGATACGTTACGGGCGCATCGTCGGCGCTCAAGGTACCGGTAACCGGATCACCAGCGCGGAGCAGCGGCGGCTGGGGGGTCACGGGTTGAAACGCCGCGACTGGCAGCAGCCCTGCGATCAGCGCCCACGCAACCACGAGCAGCAGTAGCCTGAACTTCATCAAACGCCTTTCAAGACAGCGGTAGAAATAACAGGGACGAGGTTAACCTCGTCCCATAGCAACTGACAACTGTGAACTGGCGACTGTCGACTTAGGTTACAGCCAACGTTCGATGACGATCTTGCGATCCATGAAGAAGTCGACCGCGTCCGGCCCCTGACCGTGCAGGTCGCCGAAGAACGAGTCCTTCTTGCCGCCGAACGGGAACGAGGCGGTCGCCGCGGCGACGCCCACGTTGATGCCAATGTTCCCAGCATTGACGCGATACTTAAATTCACGGGCGTGCTTGCCGCTGGCGGTGAACAGGCTGGCGGCGTTGCCGTAGCGGCTGCTGTTGACCAGCTTGACCGCATCATCGAAGCTGTCGGCGCGCATGATTGCCAGCACCGGCCCAAAGATTTCGTCCTTAGCGACGCTCATGTCGGCGGTGACGCCGTCGAGGATGGTCGGGCCGACGAACGAGCCTTCGAAACCGTCCACCTTTTTGTTGCGGCCATCCAGCGCGACCTGCGCGCCATCCGAGACACCCTGCGTGATCATCTTTTCGATGCGTTCGCGCGCCGAGGCCGAGATGACCGTGCCCATCTGCGTGGTTTCGTCGAGGCCGTAGCCGACGCGCAGACCCGAGGCGCGGCGCACGAGTTCGTTGCGCAGCGGTTCGTAGGCGTCGCCGACCGCGACCACCACCGACCCGGCGAGGCAGCGCTGACCCGCGCAGCCATAGGCGGAGCCCATGATGTTGGCGACGCTGGCATTCATGTCGGCGTCGGGCATGACGACGATGTAGTTCTTCGCGCCGCCCTGGGCCTGCACGCGTTTGCCATGCTTAGCGCACGTCTCATAGACCAGCTTGGCGACCGGGCTGGAGCCGACGAACGACACGCCCACGATATCCGGATGTTCCATGACGGCCATCGACGCTTCTTTGCCGCCATGCACGAGGTTGACCACGCCTTCCGGCAGGCCGAGTTCGTCCAGCAGTTCATAGACCAACTGCATGCTGATCGGCGTCTGCGGCGACGGCTTGACGATATAGGTGTTGCCGCAGGTGATCGCGGTCGGCAGGAACCACAGCGGCACCATCATCGGGAAGTTGAACGGCGTGATGGCCGCGAACACGCCGAGCGGCTGACGTTCCGCCGTCTCGTCGATGCCCGAGCTGACATCTTCAAGCGTGTAGCCGCGAATCAGCGAGGGGAGCTGGAGCGCGAAGTCGACGCTTTCGATGCCACGACGAACTTCACCGCGCGCTTCGTCGCGGGTCTTGCCGTTCTCTTCGACGACGATGCGGGTCAGGTCTTCGAAGCGATCTTCGAGCAGCGCCTTAAAGCGATACATGTACTGCGCGCGGCTGAGGACGGGCGTGCTGCGCCATTCGTCAAAGGCGGCCTGCGCGGCCTTAACGGCCTTGTCGACGTCTTCACGGGTGCCTTCGGGGACGGTAGCGAGCGTTTCACAGGTGGCCGGGTTGATGACGGATGTGGTCGCGGGCGAAGTGGACTCAACCCACTCGCCGCCAATGTAGTGTTTAAGCTGCTGAACCATGTTGATCCCTGCTAAAGATTTTTACAAGCGATAGGTACGCGCAAGTGTACCACACCTAAGCGGATCGCCGAATGTCGATCAACCGGGCGAGATGTGAGCCGATTTGATCACGTGGTGAGCAGACGCAATTCAGGTGCGGGGACAACGCATTTCGTAGGGACGCTCAACGGCGCGTCCGTCTCATCTCAAATCCCGCCGACGCCCCGTTGAGCTTGTCCGTAAATCAAACATCCCACCCCACCCCCGGCCCCTCCCCGAATTCAGGGAGGGGAGCCAACAAAAGCCGCTGTTTCCCCTCTCCCCGCTTGCGTGGGAGAGGGGTAGGGGTGAGGGGTGAACTCGAATTAACCTTTTTGAGCCGTTGAGAATGGTGAATCAATTACGGACAAGCCTCGTTGGGCGTCCCTACACTGACTCGATTGTCAAAAGTGTCGAAGCGTCAGGCAGTTGGGGAGAAGGGTTTCGAACTGTGCTAACCGAGGCTAGCTCATGTGCGAGGGAATCGACTCCAGCCACGCGCGATACTGATCAAGCTCTACGCCCAGCAGGTAGGCATACCACGCTTGGACATTGCGCGGCGCGAGTTCATCGTAGGCCGCGATCATCGTGTCGACTTCGATGCCATCTTCGGTCACGATGGCGAGGCGACGGCTCGGGGGGATGTCGTCATGCAGGAGCAGCCGCGACAGTTCGTCGATGACCGTTTCCGTCGCCCACTCATGCAAATGCGCGTGAATCTCTTCGCCGTCTGCGTCTGGTTCATACATAAAGTCGGTGACGTTCTCAATCGCCGCGCGCAGGGCTGGCAGCA
Source organism: Anaerolineae bacterium (assembly GCA_041916315.1). Lineage (GTDB taxonomy): Bacteria > Chloroflexota > Anaerolineae > Aggregatilineales > Phototrophicaceae > Flexifilum. Next base: position 57,365 of record JAYRZU010000073.1, on the reverse strand, counting down.
CCGTGTCGATGATTTCCTGATGCGCTTTCATCAGCAAATCGAGCCGAACACCGGTTTCCGAAGTTTGAGAACTGAGATCGTGCATCGTAGAACCTCACATAGACACGGGGCGTGCACATCTGCCAGCGGATTTTAGGAACACTGCCCTTAACCTGAGTATACAAAAGAGTTGGGATCTCAAGGCTTGTTTTTTCCGAAGGTATGATTTTTCAATCTATTCTCTAAGAACGCGGTCAGGCCCGCAACCGCGGCGCGTTGACCCGATTCTGCCATTTCTCCGATGCGATTCCTACGCTTTGCTCATAAACTATCTTTGAAACATTTTACTGTTATGGGGGCTTCCGCATGGACTTTAACCAGTACACGAATAAAGCGCGCGAGGCGCTGCTGCGCGCGCAGACCAACGCCAACGACCTCGGCCACAGCAGCGTTGAGCCGATTCACATCCTCGGCGCGTTGATCGGGCAGAAGGACGGCGTGGTGCCGCAGGTGATCGCCAAGATCGGCGCGCGCCCGACGGCGCTCCTGAGCGAGATCGAGACGCTGCTCAAAGACCGACCGCGCGCCTATGGCAGCAACGTCAAGGCGACGCTCAACAAGCCGGCGCTCGACGTGCTCACGCAGGCCGAACGCGAAGCAGAAAAGATGAAAGACGAGTACGTCAGCACCGAGCATTTGCTGATCGCGCTGGCGGACGAACGCAGCGTGAGCGGGATGCTCAAGAACGCGGGCGTCACCCGGGATGCGATCTTCGAGGCGTTGACGACCATTCGCGGCGGGCAGCGCATCACCTCGCAGGACCCGGAAAACACGTTCCAGAGTCTCGAAAAGTACGGGCGCGACCTCACCGCCCTGGCGCGGCGCGGCAAGCTCGACCCGGTGATCGGGCGTGAAGAGGAAATCCGCCGCGTGATTCAGGTCATCAGCCGCCGCACGAAGAACAACCCGGTGCTGATCGGTGAGGCGGGCGTCGGCAAGACGGCCATCGTCGAAGGGCTGGCGCAGCGCATCGTCAACGGCGACGTGCCGGAAGGACTGCGCGATAAGCAGCTCGTCGCGCTGGATATGGGCGCACTGGTCGCCGGGGCGAAGTTCCGCGGCGAATTTGAGGAACGGCTCAAGGCCGTGCTCAAAGAGGTGCAGGACAGCGAAGGCCGCGTGATCCTGTTCCTCGACGAACTGCACACGATTGTCGGGGCGGGCGCGGCGGAAGGCGCAATGGACGCCAGCAACATGCTCAAACCGCTGCTGGCGCGCGGCGAACTGCGCTGCGTCGGCGCGACGACGATTGACGAATACCGCGACTATATTGAGAAGGATGCGGCGCTCGAACGGCGCTTCCAGCCGGTCATGGTGGATGAGCCGAGCGTCGAAGACACGATCAGCATTTTGCGCGGATTGAAGGAACGCTACGAGGTGCATCACGGCGTGCGCATTCAGGACAGCGCGGTGATCGCCGCGGCGACCCTCTCCGCGCGCTACCTGCCGGATCGCCAGCTCCCCGACAAGGCCATCGACCTGATCGACGAAGCGGCAGCGCGGCTCAAGATGGAGATCGACTCCAAGCCGAGCAGCCTCGACGCCGTGGATCGCGGCATCATGCAGTTGGAGATCGAACGCGAGGCGCTCAAGCGTGAGCGCGACAAGGCGTCACAGGAGCGGTTAGCGGCCATTGAGAGCGAGATCGCCAACCTGCGCGAACAGTCGAACGCGCTCAGCGCGCGCTGGCAAATGGAAAAGGGCGTGATCGAGGGCATCCGCGAGGCCAAAGCCAAGATCGACGAGGCCAAGGTGCAGCTTGAGCAGGCCGAACGCCGCGCTGATCTCGAAGGGGCGGCGCGTCTGCGTTACGGCACGCTCCCCGAACTGGAGAAGCAGTTAGCGGCGCGGGAAGCGCAGTCGACGCAGCTCCGGCAGGACGGCGGCACGATGCTGCACGAAGAAGTCGACGCCGACACCATCGCCGATGTGGTCTCACGCTGGACGGGTATTCCGGTCACGCGGCTGCTGGAAGGCGAAGTCGAAAAGCTGCTGCGGATGGAGGATCGACTGCACGAGCGGGTGATCGGTCAGGAGGACGCGGTGCACGCGGTCGCAGCGGCGGTGCGGCGGTCGCGCGCGGGTCTGCAAGACCCCAACCGCCCCATTGGCACGTTCCTGTTCCTCGGCCCGACGGGCGTCGGCAAAACCGAGCTGGCGCGGTCGGTGGCGGAATTCCTGTTTGACGACGAAGACGCCATGATCCGCATCGATATGAGCGAGTACGGCGAACGGCACGCGGTCGCCCGCTTGATCGGCGCGCCGCCGGGATATGTCGGCTACGAGGAAGGCGGGCAGCTCACCGAATCGGTGCGCCGCCGTCCGTACAGCGTCGTGCTGCTGGATGAGGTCGAAAAGGCGCATCCCGACGTGTTCAACGTGTTCCTGCAGGTGTTTGACGATGGCCGCCTGACCGATGGGCAGGGGCGCACGGTCGATTTCACCAACGCGATCATCATCATGACCAGCAACGTGGGCAGCGACATGATCAAGCGGATGGGCGCAGACGTCGACAAGAAGGCGCTGCGCGAAGCGATCACGACGGAACTGGATAACTACTTCCGTCCGGAATTCCTCAACCGTCTGGACGATATCATCATCTTCACCAGCCTGACGCAGGCCGACCTGACGCGCATCGTCAGCATTCAGTTGAAGCGGTTGGAACGCCTGCTGCGCGAACGCCGCCTGACGCTGGAAGTGACCAACGACGCTAAGCTGTACCTCGCCGAGCGCGGCTTTGACCCGGTGTACGGGGCGCGTCCACTCAAGCGAGCGATTCAGCGCGAACTGCAAGACCCGCTGGCGAACTTCATCCTTGAGGGGCACGTCCACGAGGGCGACCACATCATCGCGGACACCAACGAGTCCGGCGACGGCATGGAATTCACGACCGTGCCGCAAAGCGAGACCGTGTAAGGCAACCTCACCCTGCTGGCTGCGCCAGCCGTCCCTCTCCAGGGGGCGAGGGACATAAACCGATCCGCTTTTGCCCCTCGCCTTCTGGAGAGGGGCAGTTGAGCGTAGCGAAACGGGGTGAGGTTTTGGTAAGGTTAAACCTGCAGCATCCCCGAGCCCATGTAGACCGCCGTGCCGCCGACATCCACATCCACAATCTGATCGCCCGCCGTTTCAATGCGAATCTGGATGATCGACGGGCGCTTCATCTCCACGCCCTGCTCGCTGACAATCGAAGCGACACCCTCTCGCGGCGTGACCAAGCCATACTTCACGAGATACGAACCGAGCGCGCCCGACGCGATCCCGGTCGCCGGGTCTTCCACGATGCCGAGTTCCGGCGCGAACATGCGCGAATGCACCGTCGAACCGGGTAGTTCGGTCTCCATGGTGAAGGCGAACATGCCGAAGGGCGCGCCGGGGGCTTGCAGATCGTCCCAACGGTCGGCGCGCACGCGGATGCGCCCCATCGCGCTGAGCGTTTTGACCGGGATATACAGGAACGGCACGCCCGTCGCCACGACCTGCACGGGCTGGTCGTCCATGAGATCGTCGGCGTCGAGGCCGAGCAGCCCCGCCGCCGCCGCGCGATCCTCGATCACCGCGCCGAACGTGGGGTTAACCTGCTGCATGCTGATCAGCGTGAAGTCGCCCGTTTGTGAGATAGTCACGGGCACGACGCCGATGTTCTCCTCAAAGCGCACGACGCCGGGCTGCACCAGGCCTTCGCGCAGCAGGGCGAAAGCTGTGCCGATGGTCGGATGCCCGGCGGTCGGCATTTCGGTGGTCGGCGTGAAGATGCGCACGCGGTAGTGGTTCTCCGGCTTTTCCGCCGGGGTCACAAACGTGATTTCGGCGAGGTTGAATTCGCGAGCAATCGCCTGCATCGTCTCGGTCGTCAGTTCGCCGGGATTAATGAAAACCGCCAGTTGGTTGCCGCCGAACGGCTGATCGGTGAAAACATCGTAGCGCTGGTAAGCGAGCATACTTTCTCCTTATACTTGGATACAGTCGGCTGTGGCGCCTATCCTATGCTGAAAGCGGGAGTCGCGGCTAGTGCCAGTACGACGGGAGAGTTTGCAGGCACGAAGGCGCGCAATATAATTTGTAGCATTATCCACATTTTCGTCCAGAGGTCGATCTATGCCCAAAATCCCTGTGCTGTACTATTTGGTCATCTTCGCGCCGATTGCGTTTATCGCCGACAAAGCTGGCGTTGACCCGATCATCGTGTTCATCCTGTCGGCGCTCGGCCTCATCCCCCTCGCGAAGCTGATCGGTGACGCGACTGAAGAACTGGCGATCTACACCGGGCCGAAGCTCGGCGGGCTGCTCAACGCGACGCTCGGCAACGCCGCCGAACTCATCATCACCATCTTCGCGATTCAGGCGGGTTTGCTGGAACTGGTGCGCGCCTCGCTCACCGGGTCGATCCTCGGCAACCTGCTGCTCGTGCTCGGCTTAAGTCTCGTGCTCGGCGGGTGGAAGAATGGCACGCAGGTCTTTGATAAGCGCACGGCGGGCTTGAACGCGACGCTGCTGCTCTTGGCGGTCGTCGCGCTGGCAATTCCGTCGCTGTTCGACCGCGCGCTCGTCGAAACGCCCAACTCCGAACTGCTGTTCAGCGAAGGCGTCGCCGTCGTGCTGATCGTGCTGTATGCGCTCAGCGTGATCTACTCGTTCACGGCCAAGCCCGCGCATGATGCGGCGCACGTCGGCGCGAAGAACGCCCCACAGGAAGTGCCTGCCCCGGTCGCTGGCCCGGCACTGTCGGCGGTCACGGGCGAGCATGCCGCCGCCAATACTGAGCCGCATGGTCATCACGCCAAGTGGTCGCTGCGCACGGCGATCATCATCCTCGTGCTGGCGACGATTGGGACGGCGGTGGTCAGCGAAACGCTGGTCGGCGCGGTCGAACCGGTCGTGCAGCAGTTGGGGCTGACCGAGTTCTTCCTCGGCATCATCATCATCCCGCTGGTGGGCAATATCGCCGAACATCTGGTGTCGGTGCAGGTGGCGATGAAGAACAAAATGGAGCTCAGCCTCGCGGTTTCGCTCGGCTCCAGCTTGCAGATTTCGCTGTTCGTCGCGCCCGTGCTGGTCTTCATCAGTCTGCTGTTCGGGGAACGGCTCTTGCTCGTCTTCAACGATTTCGAGCTGATCGCGCTGTTCGGCGCAACGTTGATCGCGGCGTTCATCGCGCTCGACGGCGAGTCGAACTGGCTGGAAGGCGCGATTCTGCTCGGCATCTACCTGATCGTCGCGCTGGCGTTCTTCTTCCTGCCCGCGACGGTCGCGATTCACTGAGCGTCAACCTCACCCCTCAATCCCCTCTCCGAAACGAGGAGAGGGGAGCGTGATACCCAAAAGTCAGGCTGCATTTGTAGGGGCGAGGCAAGCCTCGCCCACGAGCGGGAGGGGCAAGCCCCTCCCCTACATTTGTCGACCGTGTATTTAATGGTCGTGGTCTTCGCTTTTCCACTGGAGAGGGGCGGTTGAGCGCAGCGAAACGGGGTGAAGCTAAAATGCCGCACTTCAATTCGGCTCTGAAGAATCGCTCGTAGGGGCGCACGGCCGTGCGCCCCTACTCAGACATATTCTGGATTACCGCGAAAAATCCTCATAGGTGTCGTAGTACGGCAGGCTGTAGCTCGGGTCAAACTCCGGCAGTTGATCCGCTGACGCAGCGAGCAATGCCCACGCTATATCGCGTCCGCTATGCGCCTCGATCACTGAATAGTCGCCGCGCTGCCCATCGAGCACCATGTATTCGCGCCGCAGCCACTGACCGATCCCGTAACGGATGGGGGCATCGGCGGGGAGGTCAAAATAGAACGACAGCAGCACGGGAATCGCATCCTCGGACACATTGCGCAGATAGCCGATGTCGAGCTCATGCCCGGCGTGGTAGCGGTCGATGTTCTGGCGCATGATGGTGTAATCGACGTTGATCAGATTGAGCGTGCCCAGATAGCCGATCACGCAGATCACCACGCCGAGCGAAAACACATTCTGGCGCACCCGGAACAACATCAGCAGGAAAAAACCATACAGCACCGCCAGCCAGCCCATGAACACGTGCGGATACAGGCGCAAATGCGTGTAACCGTAGACCTCTTCATAGAGTGACAGGCGCAAATGTGCCGACCACAGCATCACCCCGGTGAGCGCGACGATGCCGAGCGCCAGCCCGCGAAAGATCCGCTGCTGCGTCCCCGCCTGGCGGATGGTCACGTAGTCGAGCCACAGCATGAGCGCCAGCGTCAGCATCGACACGGCGACCAGTTCGAAGAAGCCGCGCCGCGCGTATTCGGCGTAGGTGAAGCCATCCAGACTGATGTTGCTCTGCCCGCCGAAGAAGTAGGCGAACTGGATCAGCACGAACACGCCGAACAACCCCACCACCGAGCCGAGCACGATCCCCGCTTCGACCATGTTTAGCGTGAAGGCGCGCTTTTTGCCTTTGGGCGCGGCGGGCGCTTCTTCGTCGGCGGGGAGTTCCTGCGCGGCCTGATCGCCGACCTGCACATAGCGCGCGTTCGGGCGTTTGAGCACGGCATAGGCCAAGCCGCCGCAGGCAAACCACGCGAAGAAGCCGACGATTACCGACTGCTCGAACAGCGCCTCAACGCCCCGAAACTGGAACAGCGCTGTCACTTGGTTGATGTACCGGGCGAATACCTGATCGGCGGAGGCGAGCAGCACGCCGAACACAACCACAATTGGCACGGCCAGCATGAGCCCGCGCGCAACCGAACTCACGCCGCGCCCGTGCAGCGGGCGGTTTTGCCGGATCCAGCGCCCAGACTGAATGATCTGATCGACGGGCATGAAGACGGTGGTGACGCCTGTCTCGATCAGCGCGATAAGGTGCGCTGCCAGCGGGTCGCGGTCGAAGGCGTTGGCCAGCGGGAAGTAATGCGCGATGAGCATGGTCAGCGCCAGCACTGCCGCGAGATTCAAAAAAGTAATCGTCTCGTCGGCGCGCACGGCGACCATCACGGCGAAAAAGATCAGCGGGATGAACAACCACAGGTTGCGGCGCAGCGTCGCCTGCCCGGTGATCTGCTTAAAAGCGAACAGCGCGCCAGTCAGCAGCAGCACGTAGAGCGGCACGGACAGCCCGATCATCCGATTGTAAAAAAGAATGTTCCCGATAAGGCCGAGCGCCAGCCCGAAGACCACCGCCGTAAGTGCATAAACGCGTCGATCCATGTAAGACCCCCTTGCGTTGTCTGTGTCTAGTTGTACAGGTCAGCAGCGCGCTTTGCTCAACGCCCGCCCACTGCTTCGACGACTCTGAGAGTCGCCTGAGAGTAAAACCACCATCAGCACGACGGTCGTTGTAGGCACAGCGTGTCCCCCGGATTGAAGGCGCGGCGGACGCCATGATGCAAATTAACTTATGAATACGGAAATCGTAGGGACGCGATATATCGCGTCCGTCGTCTATTTGGCCAAAGCGGACGCCATGTATGGCGTCCCTACAAACACCGGATTCTTTTCTTAAGGTGCATAATGGCATCCCTACACAAGCACCGTTTTTCGTGGCGACGCCCAACGGCGCGTCCGTTTTACCCACGATCCGGCGGACGCTCCACTAGGCGTCCACATGCTTGGCTTTTAATCCACCTGCAAACCGCGCCTTTATAAGAGACGTCAAGCACGCTATCATTGTTCCATCTTTCACAGAGATCAAACCTATGACGATTGATTGGCAGCGTGTGCTGCCCGTACTCTTCTCCATCTGCATCATCATCCTCATCGCCGTCCTGCGGAACTACTCCAAGACGCTGGCGGCCATCACCGCGACCATGCCGATCAATATGCCGTTGGCGATCTGGATTCTCTCCAGCGGGACGAACGTCTCGCAAGCGACCATGGTGCAGTTCATCGAAACGCTGATCATCGGCTTGATCCCGACTTTCGTCTTCCTGATTTTCGTGTATATCGCGGCGCGGGCGGGCTATACCGTCGTGCCGATGCTCGGCCTCGGCTATTTAGGCTGGGCGATTTCGTTGGGGATCTTACTGTTCATCCAAGCGCAGTTGGGGCGCTGAGTCACTATGAATCTGCTGGCATTGAACCTCGCTCAGAGGCGATTCGTCTTCTTCGTGATCATGGCGGGCGGGCTGCTCGGCTTGATCGCCATTACGTGGTTTTTGATCAGCCTGACGCTCGGCACAGGCGAACGCGTGACCGCTGTCTCCCTCGTTGAGGGGTATAACGTGCGCCAATTCGCCGCGCTGCCGGATAACGACGCTTACCCGCCGACGGTCGCCGTCGCCGCGGATGGCACCGTCTACACGGGCAGCTACGCCAGCGGCGCGATCTGGTCGATCAGCGCGGACGGCGCGACCATAACCGAACTGCCGAACACACGCGAAGTGATCCGCTCGGTAAGCGCGCTGGCGGTCACCGCGGACGGGTCGCTGATCGTGGTCGATCAGGAAGACACCGACCCGCGCAGCGTGGGCGGCTCGCTGTGGCGGATTGCTCCTGAGGGCGGAATCGAGCCATTCGGCACCATCCCCGAAGGCTTCAGCGCGCCCAACGACCTCGCGCTTGATGCGGCGGGGCGCGTCTACGTCAGCGACCCCGGTCGCAACGAAATCTGGCGCTTGGAGGCGGATGGCAGCGGCGCGCAGATCTTTTGGGTGCCGCCGGCCATCGAAACAGAAAACCGCCGTGCGATCACCGGGCTGGCCTATGACGCGACGACTGATTCGCTCATCATCACCGACCCCGAAGTCAACGAGATTTACCGTGCGCCGATCGCGGGTGGCGTAGGCGAACTGCTCTATCAACACGGCCAACGCGCCGATGCGCCCGGCTTCGACGGCGTGACGGTCACGCCGGACGGCGCAATCTACGTGGCGGCGCTCGGTCAGAACGGGGTGGCGCGTGTCGAAAATGGCGAACTCAACTACGTGGTCGGGCTGTTCCGCGGCGCGAGCGATGTCGAGTACGGCGCGCCGAATCGCCTGTACGTCGCCAACTTCGATCAGGCATCGCTCGTCATTCCCATCGTCGAGCCGCAGCTCCCCTTCGCACTGGATGTGATCGAACTACCGCAGTAACCCGTTGCTGGCTGCCGGACGCTCAAGCCTCCGGCGATGGGAGGTAAGTCCCGCGAACGGGGCTGTTCAGCCTGCTTATGCACTTTAATTTATGAATACGGAGATCGTAGGGACGAGATATATCTCGTCCGTTTTGGAAAATTAGGCAGTGGACGCCATGTATGGCGTCCCTACAAACACCGTGTTCTTTTCTTAAACTGCATTAGCAGGCTTTTTTGTGCATTACCGGAGGCTTTGAGCCTCCGGTGCGTATAATCAAGATCTTGTTCACAAACAGCATGCATTTGGATAGCGCGGAGGCTGGAAGCAGCGCCGCAACAAGGAGTTTTCTTTCATGCTTGAAACCATCCTCACCTACGTCATTGGCTTGATCGGCGGGATTGGCGTGGGCATTCAGTCGCCGTTGGGCGGGGTGATGAGCGGGCGGGTTGGCCCGGCGGCCAGCAGCTTGATCGTGCATGTGAGCGGCGCGGTGCTCTCGCTGGCGCTGCTCGTGGCGCGGCGCGGCGAAAATATCGGCGATTGGCGCGCGCTGCCGCCGTACATGTTCCTGCTCGGGCTGTTTGGCGTGCTGATTATGCTCACGGTGAGTCACACGCTGCCGCGCGTCGGCGCGGGCGTCGCCGTCACGCTGATCATCCTTGGCCAGTTGATCGCCGGGATGATCATCGATCACTTTGGCTTCTTCAGCACCGCGCGGCCCATCGACCTGACGCGGTTGATCGCTGCCGTGCTGCTCGTCATCGGCGGGTATCTGATGGTGAAGTAAGCGCCTTCCACGCTGCACCGCGTACAACTTCTTTGCACCACAGGGATTGAAGACAACGCATAACCAGCGGTCATTTGTAGGGACGCGCTTCTGCGCGTCCGTAGATGGTTGACCATTCTGAATCGATCAGAAAAGGTAACTCGAATTCACCCCTCACTCCCTATCCCACTCTCCCACGCAAGCGGGGAGAGTGGGAGTCTGTCTCCCCTCCCTGAATTCGGGGAGGGCCGGGGGTGGGGTCGGAATCTGACCTTTTTCAATCCGCTTATGCCTCACCCAGCAGCGGGAGGGGCAAGCCCCTCCCCTACATTCCCGTGCCTTCTCGCAAATTGTCGCCCTAGGGTGAGGTTGGCAGTGTCGCCGAAGCGTTTTACTCCGCGGGGCTCCACAAGGTGATCGACCCATCGCGCGCGCCGGACGCCATCAATGACCCATCCGGCGAGAAATCGAGCGCCAGCACGGGCTTCTGATGCCCGTAGATCGTCGACAGTTCTTTCAAAGTGGACATACACCACAGCTTGATCGCGCCGTTGATGCCGCCCGTCGCCAGAATGTCGCCATCCGGCGCGAACTGGCAGCACCATACGGGCACGCCCTGATTGAAGGCAATGGTTTGCTCCAGCGCATGCGTGTTCCAGATACGCACTGACTGATCGGCGGAGACCGACGCGAGGTGTTTGCCATTGGGCGCAAACGCCACGTTGTTGACCTGATCCGTGTGCCCGGTCAGTGTGCCGATCAGCGCGTAGCTCTCCGCATCCCACAGCTTGATGGTGCCGTCCCACGAGCCCGTCGCCATGCGCGACCCATCGGCGGAAAACACGACCGACGACACCGACCCGGTATGCCCGGTCAGCGTACCGACCTTTTGCTGAGTCGCCACATCCCAGACCGTCACCGTGTGATCCCAGCAGGCACAGGCAATCCGCGCGCCATCCGGCGAATACACGATCTCAAACAAGCGTGTGCCGTGCGTGCCAAACTGCCCGATCGATTGATTCGTTCCCACATCCCACAACATCAATGTGCTGGTGTTGCCGAACTTTGCGCCCAGCGCCGCCGCGAGGATTTTTCCGTCCGGCGAGTATTCGAGGTCGTAGAGCGCGTCACGGTTGGCGAGCGTGAGCACTTCATGTCGGGAGACCATGTCCCACAGCTTGATCAAACCATCCGACGAAGCGGACGCCAACGACAAGCTGTTGGGCGCGAATGTCAGGCTGCTGATCGGCTTGTCGTGCCCGCGCAGACTGGCTTCCTGCCGCATGGTCGTCGCATTGGCCGAGGTGATCAGCTTGCGAATGAGCGTGTTGGGAATGGCGGGCGGCGTAATGACCGCGGTCGGGCTGTCGCTCACATTGAGCGCCGGACGACCGAGCAGTTGAATCAGCGCGTCCATGTCATAGCTGATCCACTGGAGCGGGCGTAGTTCTGGCAGCAGTTTGGCTTCGCGGCAGATCACCGGGATAATCGGTTTATTCTCGTCGAGAAAGTAGCGGTATTCGAGGCGCACATACTTCGATTCCAGCGCGTCAGGCGACACGCACAGGATCATGCGACCGCATTGATCAAGCGCGGCGTTGATCTCGTCGCGCCAATCCTGCCCGCCCTGCAGCAGATGTTGATCCACCCACACCGAAAACCCCGCTTGGCGCAAACGATCGACCAGGGGGCGCACATGCGTTTCCCAGTCCCGGCGGCTGTAGGAGATGAAAATACTTTCCGTTCCGGCGTTGCTGCTGGTGGTGGTCATATCTGGCGACTCTCGTATAATCACACTGTCAATTATGAAACTCGTTAAATGAATAAGCAAGCACGGTACACGCCAGCGTAGGGAGGTAGTCCATGAGACGCATACTAATCACCGGGACGTCACGCGGCATTGGCTTGGAACTGGCGCGGCAGTACGCCGCCCGCGACGAGCGCGTCTTCGCGACCTATCGCACCCCGTCGGCAGCCCTCAAAGCGCTGGAATCGGTGCGCGTGACACTCATCCCGCTGGATGTAGCCGATCCGGCCAGCATCGAAGCCGCCTACCACGCGGTCAACGCGCAGACCGACGCGTTGGACGTGCTGATCAACAATGCGGCGATCAGCAATGAAGGGGACGAACGCCTCGGCACATTCGAACAGGCGTCAATGCTGGGCATGTTCCAGACGAACGCCATCGCGCCCGTGCTGATGATGCAGCGCTTTCTGGAACTGCTGAAGCGCGGGTCGAGCGGCAAAATCGTCAACCTCGTCTCGGAACTGGCCTCGCTGGAACTGCGCGATGCGAGTTACGCCGCCACCTACTGCGCGACCAAAGCGGCGCTCAATATGTATACCCGCTCGTTGGCGCATGACCTCAAGCCGCTCGACGTGACCGCGTTTACGATTGATCCGGGTTGGGTGCAAACGGATATGGGGGGCAGGCACGCGCCGCTCACGCCGGAGGAGTCAGTGAGCGGGATACTGCGTGTCATCGACCGGGCGAACCGCGACGCGAGCGGGCGCTTCTTCCGGCATGACGGCGCCGAAATGCCGTGGTAAACGACAGTTAACCGCTGAGAAAAAAAGTGGTGAACCACAGAGAACACGGAGAACACAGAGTAGAGGTTTTTGTAGGGACTAGGCATGCCTAGTCCCTACAGATGACAACCTTATTGGATACCCTCCAAATCGCAACCCGACGAAAACGAATTCGGTTTGGCGGGCGATGTTGGCTCCCCTCCCTGAATTCGGGGAGGGGCCGGGGGTGGGGTCGGAGACAGCGGACGCGCAGAAGCGCGTCCCTACAACTGAATCGTTGGTTGATGAAGTTGTCTACGGACTTCTGCGTTCTCTGCAGTTGAGCTACTTCAAGCGTTTCTTGGCTTCGTACTGCACGAGCGAGACAATGCCGCTCAAGCCCGCGCCTTTGCCCATGCTGATCTCGCGCCCGAAGATTTGCGGCACGATGTCGGTGCTCACCTGTGCGACCTGCTCGACCGGCTGGCCGTCGAGCGTCTCTTTGAGCAGCACGCTCATCGCCATCGCCGACAAGCCCTGTGGGTTGAGCACATCGAAATAGAATTCGAGCGTGCCATCGGAACGATCCACGGCCCACACATACGCGTCGGATTCGCAGGCCGGCGCTTTATGCTCGGCGGCGTACGGTTTGGTCGCCACCGCTTCCGGCACTTTCGCCTCGTCAAAGCGATCCGCCATTTCGATCAACAGATCGACGCGCTCCTGCCGGTCGGTGATCGACTGCATGTCCGCGACGATCTCCGCCAGCCCTTCGGGATACTTTGCCATTCGTTTGACCGTTCTACTTAGCGTTCAATCGGCACGCCGACGAGGTTGCCCCATTCCGTCCACGAGCCGTCGTAGTTGCGCACGTTCGGGTAGCCGAGCAGATACTTGAGCACAAACCACGTGTGCGATGAGCGTTCGCCGATGCGGCAGTAGGTGACCACGTCTTTATCCGGCGAGAGCCCCTGTTCCTGTTCGTAGAGGGTGCGGAGTTCGGCGGCGGGGCGGAACGAACCGTCTTCCGGGTTGACCGCCTTGCTCCACGGCACATTCTTCGCGCCGGGGATATGACCGCCACGCAGCGCACCTTCGTTCGGGTAGTCGGGCATGTGCAGGCGTTCGCCCGTGTATTCGGCGACGCTGCGCACATCGACCAACGGCTTACCCGCATTCGAGTGCTGCAGCACCTGATCGCGGAAGGCACGAATCTGCGAGTCGTCGCGTTCCGGCGCGCTGTACTGCGTCGCGGCGTAGTTCGGCACTTCGCGCGTCAGCGGGCGGCCTTCACGCTCCCACTTGGCGCGGCCACCGTCCATCACCTTGGCGTTGCTGTGACCGAACAATTGGAACACCCAGAAGGCATAGGTCGCCCACCAGTTGTTCTTATCGCCGTAGAAGACGACCAGCGTCTCCGGCGTCACGCCGATGCGCGACATCAGCGCTTCGAAGCCCGCTTTGTTCAGGTAGTCACGGCGCAGCGCGTCGTTCAGATCCATCGTCCAATCGACCTGCACCGCGCCGGGGATGTGACCGCTGGCATAGAGCAGCGGATCTTCGTTCGATTCGATGATCCGCAAATTGGCGTCTTTGTGATGTTGGGCAACCCACTCCGTCGAGACGAGAACTTCGGGGCGGGCATAACCACGCTGGGAGATTTCTTGCGGCATGTGTGTGCTGCTCCTCATGAATAAACAAGATGACTGTGATAGTAACTTGTCTGCGGAGAAAACAAAACCCTCAGCTCACGGGGTTTTGGTAAGGGCTTGGTGAGGGTGCTTAAGTCGGAATCGGTCTCCATCTGAAGGCGGAGGCGAAAGTCAAATGACTTGCTGTAGTATGCATTAGCTTAGTAAACACTAGACATCTCCTCCCAATAACTGACCAACTTGCCGAAAGGAATTGTTCCGTGATGTGGACATCTCTCAGGTGGCCGCGTGGGCTGATCGCGCTGGCGTTCAGTGCTGCCGTGTCGCTGCTGCTTGTTCCTGCTTTGCTGCCCGCCGTCGCTCAAACTGCCGCCTGTGCAGATGCCCCTGCTCCGCGGCTGATGGTCGGCGAACAGGGGCGTGTTACCCCCGGCGACCCGAATAATGTGCGCGATGCAGCCGCCCGCAGCGGCAACCTGATCGGCGCAATCCCTGGCGGCGCGATCTTCGACGTGCTGGAAGGCCCGGTGTGCGCCGACGGCTTCAACTGGTGGCGTGTGACCTACGTTGATCTCACCGGGTGGACGGTCGAAGGCTCAGGCACCGATTATTGGGTGGAGCCGATTACCCCCGTCACCCCAACGCCCACGCCGCCGCCGACTGCGACGCCGCTCCCGCCCGAACCCGCGCACGTGTTTGAGCCGCCGCGCCCGATCGTCAACGTGCTGGCCAGCGGTGTGCAGGCGCGGGTCATCAACGATGATCCTGACAGCGAGAGCATCAGCTTATCCGTCCGCGCCACGCCCGGCGTCGACGGCGCACTCATCACGCGCTTGGAAGCGGGTGACATCGTGACCATTCTCGACGGCGTCGAAGAAGTCGACAGCCTGATCTGGCGTGAAATCGAGCTGGCGGATGGGCGTCAAGGCTGGGCCGCAGAAGGCTTCTGGAATGCAGACCGTGACCGCTATGAGCGCGCGCTGCTCGCCGCCTGCCCGTACACCGCCAATCGGCTGGCATTCGACATTGACCGCTACCTCTACACGGCGGACTTTGATGGTGCGAATGCCTGCGCGCTGGATAAGCTGTATCTCCCCGTCTTTTCCACGTTCTATCCCTATTACATGTACGTGCCCAACCGAATGTTCTGGTCGCCGGACGGCACGCAGTTCGCCTATGTCGATCAACCGGATGGCCGGGCCGAGACTCAGGAACTGTATATCCTGAGTGCCGACGGACTGACGCGCCGCCAAGTTACCGAAAACAGCTATGTGTTCTGGGTGGACTGGTCGCCAGATGGGCAGCGCTTGTTGTTCTCACGCGCACTGGAAGGACTGGGCTTCCCGAACATCTGGACGATGCGTGTCGATGGCACGGGGCTGAGCGCGTTGACCAGCGGGAATCATACCAAGGTGTGGGGTGCCTGGTTGGCCGACAGTGAGACGGTGGTCTACGCGGAAAACATCGGGGAACCTAAAAATCAGATGTCTCCGACGCCGCAGGAATATATTTTCTACACGGTCAATGTGCGTCAGGGTGGCCTGCGCGAAATCTACCGCGCGGAGTTGGATCTCGTGGACAGTGTTGTGTCGCCAGATCGCAGCCAACTGGCGTTCGCCGGGTGGGTGGTCACACCAGTGGCAGGCACCAATGTGTATGAGTACACCGACTTTGAGACGGCCGTGATCGACCTGCAAACAGGCGACCCACTGCCGCTGCCGGATCTCCCGGAATACGCACTCCTTGATTGGCTGCCGGATGGATCGGCTCAGTTCTATTGGGATGATGAGACGCTGACGCTCTTCCCGGTCAATGGCGACGCGTCCACCACGGTCGAGCTGGAACGCGCGGTCGATCCCCCCGGTTTCGGTTATGTCCGCCGTGTGCGCTGGATTTCCGACCATGAGGAAGTGTGGTTAGGCTCGGGTAGCCATCCGGATGGCTTTGATGATGAATTGGTCGTTGTGGATTACCGTGATGGCAGTGTCACGACCTTGATTGAACCGGTCGGGCGTCGATAATCAGATGAAACACCGCGCCCGGCTGCGTGAGTCGGGCGCGGCGCGCTACGTCACTTTGATTGTCCCGTCACCGGGGAGTTCGACCGTGCCCGTGAGCGCGTCGAGGCTGAGGCGGCAGTCTTTGAGCTTGAGCACGATGTACGTATCGGGCGGCACGTTCACCTGAAACGCCGCCGAGGCGACCGATCCCACGACGGGACGCCGCCGCGCGACCACGTATACGCCCGCCTCATCCTGATCAGTGGCAATGCGCCAGGCGAACGGCACCTGCAGGTTGGCGACCACTTCGATGGCCGGGTCAGGTCGGCGCAGCACGCGGACTTCCGCACTTTCCACATCCATGTACAGCGTGATCGCGCCGCTCACGTTGAAGCGGTAGGTCTGCGACTGGCGCGCTATCTCCGCGACCGTCGACACGGCGCTGGCCAGCTCGTTGAGCGTGTTCAAATGCTGCTGCATATGCTGCCTTTCTCAAAACCTGCTTGTGCGGACGCGCCGTTGCGCGCCCAAAACCGGGCAGACACATCGGTCTGCCCCTACAAGCTCAGAGCCGATGGGGCGAGGGTCATTTTACCCCACATACTTCTGCTTGAGCGCCTTGCCCGCCAGCACCGCGAGATCGTGGAACAGCTCTTGCGCGAACGTCTCTTTTTCTTCCTGCCCCAGCGTGAGCAACAGATCGACGCGGCTTTGCAGCGGTTCGCACTCATCATCATCATACGGTGCCAGGTGATCGAACAGCAGCTTGTGCGCGCCTTTGCGCTCCATCACTTCGATGCCATCGAGGATCTGGCGGTGCGGCGGCCCTTCCCAAATGTTGAGGATCATCGCTTCGCGCAGCAGCCGTTCGACGCCAAATTCGGCCAACGTCCCCATGCCGCCGTTGACCTCCATCGCCCACTTGGCGGTCTGCACGGCCTGTTCCGCAGTCCAGTACTTCGCCAAATGCGTGATCAACCGGAACAGGTGGAAGCGATTGCTGTACTGCGGCGCAGGTTCACGCCACACTTCCGCCGCCATGCACGCCGATTCCCACGCCAGGCAGAACGCGATCCGCAGGGCTTCAATGCGGTCGTCGATTTGCTTGCGCATGAGCGGCTGATCGACGAGCTGCTTGCCGAAAATCGTGCGCCCCTGCGCGAAGATCAGCCCTTCGGCCAGCGCCCGCTGCATCAGCGCGACGCTGCCCAGATTGTTACACACGCGGGACAAATTCAACACTTCCATGATGTGATAAATGCCCTGTCCCGGTTCGCCGAGCAGATACCCTTCACTAGCGCGCAGTTCGACTTCGCCCGTCGGGACGGAACGCGTCGCGATTTTATCTTTGAGGCGGCGCACATGGTAGTTGAGCGATCCATCAGCGCGGAACTTGGGCACGACGAACAGCGCCAACCCGCGCACCCCCGCCGGAGCGCCTTCGGGACGTGCCGCAACGACAGCGACCTCCGCCCCCACATTTGAGCAGAAGTATTTGTCACCCGTGAGTGTCCATGCGTCGCCGTTTGGCCGCGCGACCGTTTCGACGTTTGCGCCGAGATCCGACCCGCCGCGCGCCTCGGTCATCCACGTCGCGCCCTGCCACACTGTGTCGTCACGGCGCAGCATGGGCGGCAAGAACCGCTCACGGATGTCGGGCACGGCGTACTTGTCAATGACCGCCGCCGAGCTGAAGGACACCGTATACGGGCAGTACAGACCCGGATCGTAATACGAAGTCAGGTAGCCGATGAGGAATGATTCGGCGAATTTGTTCTCATAGCCCCGCCAGATCGCGCCGGCGGTGTAGCCCTGTCGCAGCAGTCGCCAATAGTCGGGCGAGTAGTCAATGTGGTCGATGCGTTGGCCAAAGCGGTCAAACTGTTTGAGCCACGGCGTCCCCGCCTGATCAACAGCCGTCGAAATCGCGCGGCCTTCCGCCTCCCAGAAGGTTTCCAGCTCACGCAGATAGGGCAATTCCGTTTTGAGTCCGTGTTCGAGGAAGGTGGTTGGGGAGAGGAGTACGTCTGCGCGCATGATCTGGCCTTTCTACGCCTCTGT
This sequence comes from Anaerolineae bacterium, assembly GCA_041916315.1. Classification (GTDB taxonomy): domain Bacteria; phylum Chloroflexota; class Anaerolineae; order Aggregatilineales; family Phototrophicaceae; genus Flexifilum. The sequence continues at coordinate 39,322 of JAYRZU010000073.1, read as the reverse complement.
GTTACCTCTATTGTAACGGGAATCGCCCCCAAACCCTATGACTACGGCGGGACGCGGCGGTAATGGAAACAGGCTGTGCGCTGGAGCGAACCCCCTCGCTAGGCAAATTGCGGAATCACTCCCCCTCACCCCCTAGCCCCCTCTCCCACGCAAGTGAGGAGAGGGGGAAATCGGTCTCCCCTCCCTGAATTCGGGGCGGGGAGGGGGGTGGGGTCGGCACCAGTACCAATGACCCTCGCCAAGATTTTCGCAATCAATTACAATCGACATAAATCAGATGAGGACTTGCCGATGAAAATTCTACTCGCGGGCGCGACCGGGGCGGTCGGGCGGCGGCTGCTGCCGCTGCTCGTGGCTGCCGGGCACGAAGTCACAGGGACGACGCGGCACGCCGATAAGCTCGACTATATCGCCGTGACGGGCGCAAAACCCATCCTCATGAACGCGCTCGAACGCAGCAGCGTGTACAGCGCGCTGCAAATCGCCCAGCCGGACGTCGTGATCCATCAACTAACGGATTTGGTGGCGCGCGACTACGCCGCCAATTCACGCTTACGCGTTGAAGGCACGCGCAATCTGGTCGATGCAGCGCGAGCCGGCGGCGTAGAGCGCATGATCGCCCAGAGCATCGCGTGGGTGTGCGTGGGCGGCGATCAGCCTGCCAGCGAAGACGAACCGCTCGATCTCGACGCCCCGGAGCCGCGCTGCCGCACAGTGCTGGCGGTCAAGGCGCTGGAAGACGCCGTCGCGGAACTGCCGAACGGCGTGGTGCTGCGCTATGGTCTGCTGTATGGGCCGGGGACGTGGTATGCGCGGGATGGTCTGACGACCGAACAGGTGCGCAACGGTGCGCTCACCGCGACGGATGGCATTGTTTCGTTTGTGCATATTGAGGATGCGGCGCAGGCGGCTCAGGCCGCGTTGACGTGGTCACCGGGCGTGTACAACATCGTTGATAATGAACCTACCAGCAGCACGGACTGGCTGCCGTATTACGCCAGCTTGATCGGCGCGCCACCGCCACCAATTGAGCATCGGCGTGAAGCGTGGGAACGCGGCGTCTCCAATGCGAAGGCGCACGCGGCGGGCTGGAACCCCACTTACCCCTCATGGCGGGCGGGGTTCCAGCGCGAATTAGGCCCTAGTTCGTGATGCGCTGCATCGTCGAGTTGTAACCACCGCCATCGGGGTAGATCCAGGCGCCACTCACGCGGTTGCCATCCGCGCTGAACGTGCCGCGGTAGTAGGCGGGCGAGCCGCGCTCGCCACCCCAGATCGTGAGCGTGTCGCCGAGCAGTTCGTAGGTGTATTCGAAGGTGTTGCCCAGTGTGTCATAGATGCGCGATCGGATGTCCGCGCTGGGCTCACCGCCAAACGGCTGCTCATGCCCGATGATCTCGATGCCTTTGACGCGATGCCCGCCGTGATCAAAGTCGAAACGCTGCATCAGGAAGAAACGACCTTCCAGCCATTCAAAACTCACCGTGCCTTGTACCCCATCGGACACTGCCCACGTACCGACTAACCGATCCAGTGATTGCAGATCGGGATTTGGCGTTGGTACAGCCTGGCCATAGTCTTGATCACTCATGCTAGTTCCCCTTTTGGTTAGGCGGCGCTCTTCAACGCCTGCAAGTGTTCGTCAAGGCGGTCATACGTTTCGTTCATGCCGTATTCCATACCCGACGCGATAACCCCGTCCCGGTCGGCCTGCGTTCCGTAGAGCGCCTGCATGTGCATCGTCGTCTTGCCCGCTTCTTCGGTGAAAGTGATCGTGACCAGACTGCTGTGCCCCGGCATCAATTCGAACTCCTCCGTATAGACCAAGCGATCATACGGCGACAGCTCTTTGACCTCACCCGTGAAGCCGATATCGACCCCATCCTCGCCGACGGTGACGAACCGCCACTGACCGCCAACACGCGCGTCGAACTCGCACACGGTCATGGTGTCCGCCCGGAGGCCGTACCAATGGCGAATGTGTTCCTCTTTCGTCATCGCTTCAAAAACGAGCCGACGCGGCGCATTGAACACACGGGTGATCACGATATCACGGTCAGTCGGGGTGCTCACGGTAGCGCGGTACTTCTGGCTCATGATTCTCTCCTCAGGCAGATTTTCGAACAAAACTGGTCAGTTGTGGCAGCGCAGCGTAGACATAATATACCATATTGGTTATATAACTGTCAAGGTATATAGTGGATTTGATCGAAAATTCGTTCTAAGCCGCAAGCCGAATATTCGCCAAAGGACGCACCTTGTATGGACTGGAATTGAGGGTGTCTAGAAAGTACACAGTTATCTTGACGAGAGAGGTTCTTGTAGGGACAAGGCATGAGGCTATTTCAGAATCGGTATTTTACACATTTACCCCACCTCCGACCCCTCCCCGAATTCAGTTCACGGCAGGACAGCTTTAACATCGGGAACCATTAAGGCATTGGTTTGAGGGAAAACAGATTTCGTAGGGACGCGCAACGGGGCGTCCGTTTTGCCCACAATCCGGCGGACGCCCCGTTGGGCGTCCCTACAATGGCTCGATTGTTAAAAGTGTCCCGTCCTCCCCGAATTCGGAGAGGGGAGACGGATTTCCCCCTCGCCCCGCTTGCGTGGGAGAGGGGACTAGGGGATGAGGGGCATGAAACCCCTCATGTCTCGTTCGTGCAGAATACTTACGCTTCTACCGCGACCGGCTCGGCGTTGGCGACATGCGCGCGCCGCGCCATGCCGAACACATACAATACGAGGAACAGGCTGGCGCAGATGACAATATACGGCGCGATGACGCCGATGCCGAAGTTATCGGCCAGCGCCCCGGCGATGCCCGGCAGCAGCGCTACGCCAACGCCCGCGCCCGCTACCTGAAAGCCGATGGCATTGGGGGCGTGCTGGGCGCCGACCATCTTGGGCGTGGTCGAAATCAGCAGCGGGAAGATCGGCGCTTGCGAGAAGCCGAGCAGGATCAGACCCGCGTAGCCGATTTCGGGAATGGGGCTCCACCACAGCATGAGCGCCCCGGTCAGCGCGCTGATGATACAGCCGATGAACACGCGCGAGGAGAAGCCCTTGAGCAGTGTGCCGAAGATCATCCGGCCGATGGTGAAGCTGCCCCAGTACACACTGACGAGATACCCCGCCAGCGCCGCATCGACGCCGCGCGCTTCGGTGAACAGGTTGAAGGACCACTGCCCCGGCGTCGTCTCCAGCCCGGCATAGAGCAGCAGCAGCAGCACGCCCAACCACACAATCGGGCGGCGCAGCGTCGCCAACATGCTCACCTGGTGGCCATCCGCGCGGTGCGCAGCCGAGGTTTTCCACCAACCAGCGGAGAGCGCGAAGCCGACCACGAGCACCACTTCAAACACGGCGACCAGCCCGTAACCGACCCGCCATGACAAGCCATCCCCGAGGATCGCCGTCATGATGGCCGGGCTAATGGTGACGCCCACGCCGAAGAAGGCGTGCAGCCAATTCATGGCGCGCGCGTTGTGATGTTCGGCGATATACGAGTTCAGGCCGCCATCGATCAGGCCGTTGCCCAACCCGGTGATCAAACCGCTGAGCACGACGATCTCCCACGCGGGCGCGAGCACGTAACCCGAGAGGCCGAGCGCCATCACGCCCGCGCCGATGATGAGCATTTTGCCCGCGCCGATGCGCCCCATGACCTGCCCGCTGAAGAAGCTGGCGGTCAGATAGCCGATGGTGCTGGCGGTGAGGAGCTGCAGCAGCGTGCCATCCAACTCGATGTTGAATTCCGCTTGCATGGGCGTCCACGCGACGTTGATCAAGCCTGTCACCAGCCCTAAGCCGATGAACGAAGCATAGGCCAACCCGATAGTGATATACGTGCGATTCACAATAATTTCCCTTAGTGCTGACGCTGCCTGCCGATTCATGACAAGGTAAGGACGAGGTGATCCGGTAACTCGGTAGAACAGCCTGACGTCCGACCCCACCCCCGACCTCTCCCCGAATTCAGGATGGGAAGACAGAAATGCCGCTTCTGTAGGGACAAGGTATGAGCGTATTTCACAATTGGTGAAAATACTCAACCTCACCCTGCTTGCTGCGCAAGCCGTCCCTCTCCGTGGGGAGAGGGACACGACCCCCCATGCTTTTGCCCCTCGCCCTCCGGAGAGGGGCGGTTGAGCGCAGCGAAACGGGGTGAGGTTAGGCAAAATGCCGATTCTGAAATAGCTTCATGCCTCATCCTGGGTGGCAAAAAGCACACTTACGCTGTTCTACGCACTTGCCGGTGTTCCCCGTCCTTACCTTGACGTTGCTGGTGCAATTTCCCGCGCCGAACTGGTTATTTGACCGCGACCACGCCAAACGCCTCATTGCGGCGGGTGACGCTGCGGAAACCCGCTTTACCGAGGCGGTCGATGACGCCTTTGGCCACGCGCGCGCCGAATGGGCTTTCGAGGTCGCCGATGTAGTGGAAGAGACGACCATTCGGCTTCAGGATGCGGTGCAGTTCGCGGTAAAACTCACCGGAGTATAAATCACCTGCGAGCTGCATGGTAGGCGGATCATGAATGATGCGCGCAAACGTCTCCGGCGCGAAGGTGCTGACCTCGTCAAAGCTGTCCGCGACGCGCCGCTCGATCTTCGGGCTCTCGAACAATTCGCGCGACCACGGATTCTGCCGCGCGACCTCCATCACGGCGGGATCAAGCTCGATGGTGATGACCTTCTCGGCGGTGTGTGCCGCTTGAATCGCCGTGTAGCCCAGCCCCATTGAGGTATCCAGCACGGTTCCGGTCGGGTTCGCCGCCTTGATCTTGGTCAGCGTGTCCTGAAACGGATTCGTCCCCTTGATGCGGTGCATGGGGAAGCCCGCGATCAAAATCGTGGGCGCGCTCTCGGTCGGCATGAGCGAGCAATGGCGGTTCGTCACATCGGAAAAGGCTTGGATTTTGCGGATCGTGTCACCTTCCAGCGCGAAGCACGCAACTTCCTGCTCGGTGATCTCTTCGGCGTCCTCCCACGAGAGGCTCGCGCCCTCCGCAAACGCAATACGCGCACCCTGCACGGCGACCTGAATGCTCGTCAGGCCGAGATCCGGCGAGGTAATCGCGGTCAGTTCGCCGCGTTTGCGCGCCACCAGCAGCGGTTTGATCTGAAAATGGGACAACACAATCATGGCCGAACCAACTCCACCCAATATTCGCCGTTCATACCCTCAGCAGTATACCCTTGGACGCCCTCATAGTTCACATACCACCACGCGGTATTTTCGCTGCATTCTGGCCCAAAGATCACCTGAAAAGCAGCGCCGCCCGGAATTTGTCCGACGACGTCGCCGCTGGTCGAGGCGATACTGCGCAGGCGGTTGGCCGCGCCCGGCGTCACCCGCGCCTGCTGACCGGGGAAAATCCGCGAGGGCATGAAACCGGGGCAGACGGGCTGCGCCGCGAGCATGATCGCTTCCAACTGGGCGAAGTTCGCCGCGACCGGGGTGAAGTTCGCCAACACGGGTGATGCAGTCGCGCCGAGGTCGGGCGTGGCGAGGACGGACAGCCGCCCGCCAATGGCCAGCGAACCCAACACATGATCCTGCATATCCGGCACGGTGAAGTGATGCACAATGATTTGATCCGCATTATCTTGCAGCGCGAGGAAACCGTCGGTGGTGCCGATCAATTCCGGCGGTTGGAAACCTAGATTGATCGGGTTCATGCCGCCCGCGCGGTTAATCAGCATGCCTGACCCATTGTTGAGCGCGAGGACATACTGGCCATCGCCCACCCATTCCGACTGGCTGAAACTGAGATCCACCACATTCGGGTCATTGAAAATCACCGGGGTTTGGAACGTGATTTCGTGCTCCCCCGTCTGGCCGTCGAAGGTGGGCAGGAAAGCCGCCGAGGGCTTATAGACCAGAATGTTCTGGATCGGGAAGTAGGCGGTGGGCTCGGTGCTGAAGGGGTAATCGGTCGAATAAGCGCGGGAGAAGAGCTCACGCGTGACCGCGAGCTGTTCGGCGAAGATCGAGAAGATCACGCCGGTGACGGGCATATACGCGAAGGTATCAGGATTCCACTGCGCGTATTCACCCTCAAACGGCGGTTCGCACGCATAACAGTTTTGATGCAGGTAGATGCCGTTCGCATCCCAGTCGCCGAGCATGTACCAACCGTCAAATCCGCCTGTCAGCCCGGTAGCCACAATTTGTGCGGTGTAATCGGTGAATCCACCCGTCGTTACATCGACCACGCCGAAGACGCCGACGTAGGGGAAGTCCGCGCCCATCATCTCGGTCATGATCGATAGACCAAAGCGCGTCCCGCCCGGGTCAAACCCGCTCATGGTGTATGCAATCGGGCGGTCGACGGGCAGTGCCAGTTCATAGAAGGTACCCAGCTTCAAATCGGCGATGCGCGGCGAGTAGGAAGTGCTGTAATCCTCCGAAGTCTGGGTGACGACGGCATAGCGCAGATTAGACGAGACGATCATCTGCGTGAGATTGGAGGAAATGGTCAGCCCGGCGGGCAGCGGAATCGGCGCTTGCACGCCAGCCGGGGTAATGCGGTAGATATTCCAGCTCGCGCCCGATTGAGCCGCGACTGTCACCTCCCACGCGCCCCCTTGTGCGCTGACGAGCGTCGGTGCGATCAACAGGATGAGCAGCATGAGGACACAAAGTCGTCGAATCATCTACAGTTGCTCCTTCAAATTGGGGAGGCGAAAAAAGATTCTGTTTCTCGTTTTCTAATCTGAACACCACTGCTATCAGTGTAGCGCCACTCTGACAAGAGTAAACCATAACGCCTGTTTGCGGATGCCCTGCGCCCACTGGAGGCGCACAGAATCAAACAGGACGAGGGATGGCCTCGTCCTGATCGCTTACGACTTGGGTGTGCGACTGGTTTACTCGGTCAGCACGCGGGCATTTTCCGTCGCCCAGAAGACCATCACCTTATCGCCCGTCTCAAAGCGCGTGTCGTAGCGTGACCCGAAGTTCTGGATGCGCACGACGAGATCGGTCTTTTCGCCGATGCGCACGGTATAGCGCGTGTCCGTGCCAATGTAATTCGAGAAGGTGATCACGCCGGGGACGAACGTCTTGTCCTTTTCCGACTTGACCGCCTGCAGGACTTCGGCGGCTTCCACGCTGTTCGCTTCCATGCTGCCGTTGCCGGGGAGCAAGCTGATCTTCTCCGGACGCACGGCGACGGTCACCTGCTGCCCTTCCTGCAGGTGATCGCCTTCGGGGAGCACGGCTTCGATCACGGTGTCCGCGCCGAGGTTCACGAGCGCGCACAGATCGCGGAAGGTGCTGTAGCGCCCTTCGACGAAATTCGTCTCGCCGATGAAGTCCGCGACGAAGCGCGTGCGCGGCGTCTCGTAGATCTCTTCCGGCGAGCCGATTTGCAGCACGACGCCGTGATCCATAACGGCGATGCGGTCGCACATGGTCAGCGCTTCTTCCTGATCATGGGTGACGTACACAAACGTGATGCCCAACTGATGCTGCATGCTCATCAGTTCGTACTGCATGGCCTTGCGCAGCTTGAGGTCGAGCGCGCCAAGCGGTTCGTCAAGCAGGAGTACAGCGGGGCGCTTAACGAGCGCACGCGCAAGCGCCACGCGCTGCTGCTGACCACCGGAAAGCTGGCGCGGTTTGCGGTCAAACTGGGTGAGGCGCACAAGATCGAGCGCTTCTTTGGCGCGCTTTTCCGCCTCCGCGCGCGGCACGCCTTCCATTTCGAGGCCGAACATAACGTTTTGCAGCACGGTCATATGCGGGAACAAAGCGTAATCTTGAAACACGGTGTTAACAGGACGGTGGAACGGGGGGACGCCCTGCACTGGCTTGCCGCGCAAGAGGATCTCGCCGCTGGTGGGTTCTTCGAAACCGGCAATCATGCGCAGAGTCGTCGTCTTGCCGCAGCCGCTCGGCCCCAGCATGGCGAAGAACTCGCCTTCGTAGATCTCCATCGAGACGTTATCGACGGCGCGCATGCCCGCTTCCCCACCGCGACCGGGAAACTCTTTGATGATGTTTTTTAGTTCAATGGCGACTTGTTGTTTCTGGCTCATTTCTCTCCACCGCCCCCTAAACAGATCACAGGGGCGATCAATCGTGATCACCCCCGAAAGTGTAAGGGCGCATGTGCTGCGCCCCTACGAGATATCGATGAAATTAGCGACCGAGCAGGATTTTCACTTCATCCCACGCGTCACCGTAGGCCTGTTCCGCATCGGAGGACACCGCCAGCGTGGTGAACGAACTGGCAATCGTCTCTTCGGTCGGGTAGACAATCGGGTTGTCGAGATATTCCGGCAGAATCAGGGCCGCATCAATGGAGGCCTGATTCGGCGTGGCATACGCGGTGTAGTTGCTGATGTCCGCGCCGACCTGCGCATTATAGATGTAGTCCATGAACACGTGCGCGAGTTCCGGGTTCGGCGCGCCAGCCGGGATGGCGAGATTGTCAACCCACACCTGACCAGCGGGTGCCGGCAGCACGTAGTGGAAGTCTTCGCATTCGCAATCCACGCCGATTTGGAAGATGTCGCCGCTGTATTCGATAGCGATATCGACATCACCGCGCTGCAGGAGCGCCTGACCATCGTCTGCCGCGATCGCGACCACGTTGCCGCCGTTTTCCACGAGGAAGTCCCGCGCCGCACCGATTTCGTCCGGGTTTTCGCTGTTCGCATCGAAGCCGAGGATGGTCAGCGCCACGCCGAACATAAAGCGCGGGTCATCGATCCATGCGACCGGGCCATCATAGCTGAAGACCTGATCCCACGAGGTGATTTCTTCGCCAACGGTGTTGATGTTGTAGCCGACACCCAGCGTGCCCCACTGATACGGGAGGCTGTACATCTGTTCCGGGTCGTAGACCGGGTTGCGCAGCACTTCGCGGAGGTTAGCCGCGTTCGGGATCTTGGTCAGATCAATCGGTTCAAGCAACTCGCGACTCACCATCGTCGCAACCATGTAGCCGGTCGGGACGACGATGTCGAAGCCGGGGTTGCCCTGGCTCAGCCGCGCCAGCATTTCTTCGTTGCTGCCATATACCGAGTATTCAACCGTGACGCCGCAGGCGGCTTCAAAGTTGGGGATCGTATCTTCCGCAACATACGTTGACCAGTTGTAAATGTTCAACGTTTGCCCCGCGAAGCCTTCCGGGCAAACCCAGGGTTCCGCGGTCGCTTCGGGGGTAGCATCTTGTCCCCAGACCGGAGCGACGAGGACGAACAACGCAGCCAATACCAGTAAAACTTGCTTGTGCATCATTCACTCTCCTTAGACCAATACGTAGCGGGAGTTATACACCCGTTTAGACCCTCACTCAACCGACAAGTTTCCCCGAATTTCAGGGGGTTGTTTTTGTGAGCATTCACTGTGTGCTGACCGATTCGTATAGGACACGGCAGGCCGTGCCCTACGGATAGGCGGCTATGCCTTAGCAGCGTCGCGGCCTTGCAGGATCATCGAGATCGAGATCAGCAGGGTCGAGACGACGAGCATGAGCGTCGAAATGGCGTTGATTTCGGGCGTGACGGTCAAGCGGAGCAGACCATACACAAACACCGGGAGCGCCGTCGTGCCGGGACCACTTACGAAGAACGTCACGACGAAGTCGTCGAGCGACAGGGTGAACGCCAGCAGCGCGCCGGAGATGATGCCCGGCAGGATCAGCGGGAAGGTGACACGCCAGAAAGTGCGCCATTCGTTCGCGCCGAGGTCACGGGCGGCTTCTTCAAGGCGGGGGTTCATATCGGCGAGGCGAGCGCGCACGACGATCGTCACATACGAGATGTTAAACACCACGTGCCCGATGATGATTGTGCCGAAACCGAAGGATGGTTGGAGGGCGCCGCCGCTCACCCGACTGATGAAGTTGAACACGAGGCTGAAGAATGTCAGCAGCGAAATCGCCTGCGTGATTTCCGGGATGACGACGGGCAGATACAGAATGCTGTCGATGAGACTTTTGCCGCGAAAGTTGCCGCGCACCAGACTGAGCGCGACCATCGTGCCGAGCACCGTCGCGATGAAGGTGGCGGCGAGGCCGATGAAGATGCTGTTACGCAGCGACGAGAGCATCAAATCGGTCGAGAAGGTCGCATCACCGCCGACCGCACCCGCGAAGATGTTCTGATACCAACGCAGGGTGAAGCCCTGAAAGACCGAAACTGACCGTGAGTCGTTGAACGAGAACAGCACGAGCAGCAGAATCGGCGCCCACAAGAAAAAGTAGTTGAACACCGGATTCGCCCACAGGCCGATCTTGCCGATGCGCCGCATCAGCATATCGCGCCGGATTTGCCCTTGATCGAGCGTGATGGTGCGGGTCGTCGTGATCTGGCGATAGGCGCGTGCAGTCTGCGAGGTAGTCGCTGTGGCAACCGCGGGCACCGGGCGGCGCGCTTTGATGAAGGCGTTGATGCGACCGATCAGCTTCGCCAACCCACCCGACTGCACATACAGGCTGAACAGCACCAAGCCCATCATCACGGCGGAGATGGCCGAACCGAGCGGGAAATTGCCGCTCGTCCCGCGGAACTGCCGCTGGATGAGGTTACCGATCATCAGCCCCTGCGTACCACCCAATAGGTCGGGGGTGACGAACGCGCCGATGGTCGGGATGAAGACGAGGATACAGCCCGCCAGTACGCCGGGGAGCGTCAGGGGCAGCACCACGCGCAGGAAGACTTTGAGGTCGTTCGCGCCGAGGTCATGCCCCGCTTCAACTAGGCGGAACTGGAACTGCTCGACCGAGCTGTAGATCGGCAGCACCATGAACGGCAGATACCCGTACACCAGACCGAGGATGACCGCGCCATCGGTGTAGAGGAGCTGCAGCGGCTCTTGAATCAGGTGCAAGCCCATCAGCAAAGTGTTGATCGTGCCTTCTTCGCCGAGGATGATTTGCCACGCGTAGGTGCGAACGAGGAAGTTCGTCCAGAACGGCAGAATGACGAGAAACAGGGCGATCTGCTGGGCGCGCTTATTGGTGCGCGTGGCGATGAAGAACGCCAGCGGATAGCCGATGATGAGACACACGACGGTCGTCAGGAACGCGATGAAGATCGAGTCGAGGATGACCGGGAAGTACACACCACCAAACGTGCGCTGATAGTGCTCGAGCGTCAGCGGCAGTTCCACTGAAGCGCCTTCGCCACGCGTCATCACGCTGTAGGCTAGCACGATCAGAATGGGGAGAACAAAGAACAATCCCAGCCAAAGGACAGCGGGCAGCGCAAGCGATGCGCCTTGGGTCCTCTCTCTGGGCGAATGGCTGGAAGAACGGCTGAAATCTAAACTGAACGCCATCACGCCCCCAATCGATTCTTAGGGTACGAACTAGGAAAACAGGGGCTATTATAGGCCAATTCTGGGGGGGGGCAAGTTTTGTTTTTTGCGGTGTTTCCTTCCCCTAAACTGCAGCAATTTCCAGCGATTTCCCTAAAGTGATACCAGGGCTTAGAATAGAACGCTTGTACAATCTAAAAAGTAGCAGAATTAAGGAGAAGTGGCCGTGGACAGCTATCTGAAGATTGGTCTGTGGCAGGAGTTTGGCGCGGTGATCGACTATCTCGAACGCGTGCTTACGGCGTACCCCGAGCATCTGTGGACCTACGCCATGTGGCCGACGGGCGACGCGCCGCCCGAACGCTCGCAGGTGTGGTATGTCGCCTATCACACGCTGTTCTGGCTCGACCTGTACTTTACCGGGACGGAAGACGGGTTTTTGCCACCCGCGCCCTTCACGCTGATCGAACAGGATGACCGTGGCCCCATCCCCGAACGCGCCTACACCCAAGCCGAGCTGCTGGATTATCTACAGGGCTGTCGTCAGCGCTGCCGGGCAACGATTCAGGCGCTGACCGCGGAGTCGGCGGCGCGGCAGTGCAGCTTCAGTTGGGGTGAATGCAGCTTCTTCGAACTGCTGATCTACAACCTGCGCCACGTGCAGGAGCACACCGCGCAGTTGAATCTGGTGCTCGGTCAGCAGGGCGTCCCCACCGCCGATTACCCGCCGCAAGCCCGAACGCCGCTGGAGTAACGTCCAATATCAGCGGACGCCCCGCGTCCCACCCTGCCCCGAAATCAGGACCGACAGTTTGCCTACCTCACCCCTAAAGCAGGTTCTCGAAAGTAACCAAGTAGGGGCAGACCGATGTGTCTGCCCAGTTGTGGGCGCACACGTAGGTGCGCCCCTACATCCGTTCGTGATTTTGTTTCGGTAACCTACTTTTAGCCGGTCTTCCTTTAGCCTGTCGTCACCCCCTGTCTAACTAGACAGGTGATCCGCCTCCCAAGCCTATCCCGTTTGCCAGTGATACCGCTTCCACTTTTCTTCTATAGTGATGGTAGTACTCATTGCAGAGGTAGCGTCATGAATCTTCAGCCGACAACGCGCATCGCCGATCTCTTTGTCGAACCCCACGCGACCATCACCAATGCCGAACAGCGCCAGAAAGCCCGCGTCCTTGCGGCGCTCATGCTGACGCTGGCGGGAACAGCTCTGGCCCTCATGGTCATGCTGTTCATCCGCAATAACGACGCGGCCCAAGCCGCCGTTCCCGCCGTCACCATCGGCCTGACAATCATTCTGGCGCTCTATATCAGCAACCGCCTTGGTCATTATCAGGCAAGCGCCTACGGTTTCATCGCGCTGAACTTCACGATGATGCATCTCGTCCCCGTGCTCACGGGCAATGTGAACTGGCTGCTCTTCACGCCCATGCTGATGCTGTTCACGCTGATCACGCTTTCGCTGCCAGCGGCATTGGTGGTGTATCTGGTGAGTATCGCCACACAGATCGTCATCGGCAGCCGCCTGCTGTTGGTCAGTCCCGCGCCGCAGTTGACCACCTTCACGACGGTCAATGTGCTGCTGCTGACGGGCGCGGTCCTGCTGGTGATCATGCACTACCGCGACAACAGCGACCGGGATCGCCGCGCTGAAATCGAAGATTTGCAGCAGAAACTGCGCGCCGCCGAAACGGAAATTGACCGCCGCGTTGAGGAACGCACCCGCGAACTGCGCTCGGCGAAAGAACAGGCCGAGTCTGAACTCGCCCACGTCCGGCAGCATGAACAGACGAAGATGCAGGCGCTCAGCAGCCTGAGCCATCAACTGCGCACGCCGCTCAATTCCGTGCTGAATTTCACCGAATTCGTACATCTGGAAATGCTCGGCCCGATCAGCGAGCAGCAGAAAGACGCGCTCGGCAAATCGCTGGAGAGCGGTCGGGCGCTGCTCGGGCTGATCAACAACGTGCTCGACATCATCAAGATCGAAGCGGGGACGATGCGTTTGTTCGCCGAACCGCAGGTTGACGTCAACGCGCTGCTGCCGGAAGTCGTCACGACCACCAAGGCGCTGCTGCATGACCGCCCGAATATCGAATTCGTCACCGATCTCGACGAGAATCTGCCGTCGATCGCCGGGGATGCCCGCCGCCTGAGCCAGACGCTGAATATCCTGCTGGCAAATGCCTGCAAGTTCACGCTCAAAGGCACAATCACGCTGAGCGTCAAGCACCGCCGCGATCAACTGCTGGTGTGCGTCAGCGATACGGGCATTGGCATTGCGCCCGAAGAACAGGCGCGCATCTTCAAGCCGTTCCAGAAACTGGATCAAAGCCGTGTGTACAACGCCGGAACCGGCATGAGCCTCGCCATCGCCCAGTGGATCGTGACCGCACACGGCGGCACGCTGACCGTGGAGAGCGCGGTCGGCGAAGGTGCGGCCTTCTTCGTCAGCCTGCCGATCCAATCGTCCGTCCTAGACGCAGTGAGCCACGCGTAAATCATGATCGCGTTCGTCGACTCCATCGGTCCGGTCTTAGACCGGCTGACCCAACCTCACCTGAGCCTGGCGGATGAAACCGACCGCCAGCGGTCGCGCCTGTTAGCGCGCATGCTCCTGTTCTCCGTCATCGCGGCGCTGATCGTCACCCCGTTCATTCTGGTGATCGACCCCAGCGTTGACGATAAGCCGGAGCTGCTGGTGCTGCTCGTGGGCGTGATGACCGGGTTGATCCTGTATGCGATCAACCGCCGGGGCCACGTCGATGCGGCGGTGGTGGGGCTCATCAGCCTGATCTTTGGAGTGTTCACGTTCGCGCCCTTCATGCCCACCGCCGCGACCCAGATCATGGGGTTGGCGTTCGTTCCGGTGCTGCTCACCGCGATCTTCTTCCCCGGGCGTAATGTTGTGCTCGTCGGGCTGCTCGTGCTGCTGAGCACGACGCTGCTCAATGTCACCACCGCCGGTGTGTTCTTCACGTCGTCCAGCTTTGCGATTGTGCTGGCCATCGTGCTGCTCATCACCTTTATGCACCACCAGCAGGCGCTCGAAACGGTGCGGCACCAGCAGCTTGAAGAGGCGAATCACAAGCTGCGCCAATCCGAAGACCGCCTCCAACAAGTCAACGCCGCGCTCGAACAGCGCGTCGAAGAACGGACGCGGGACCTCGCCGCGAAGAATCTCGAACTGTCGCAGGCGTGGGAAGCGGCGAAGCAGGCCGATCTCGTGAAGTCGCAGTTTCTGGCCAGTATGAGCCACGAACTGCGCACACCGCTCAATTCGGTGCTCAACTTCACTGAATTCGTCAACATGGGCATGCTTGGCCCGGTCAACGAACGCCAGCACGACGCGCTGACCAAAGCGCTCGACAGCGGACGCCACCTGCTCTCGCTGATCAACGATGTGCTCGATATCACCAAGATCGAGTCCAAGATGATGACGCTGTTCGTCGAAGAGGACATCGATTTCACGGACATCGTCGCCAGTGGTGTCGCGACGGCGCAGAGTCTGCTCAAAGACAAGTCGTCGGTGCAGTTCATCAGCGAAGTCGAGGCCAACCTGCCGCGCATCACCGCGGACAAACGCCGCATTCGGCAGGTGCTGCTCAATTTGCTGGCGAACGCCTGCAAGTTCACCGAAGAAGGCAGCGTCCGCCTACGCGTCAAGCACGAAGGCAGCACAATCCTGTTCAGCGTCAGCGATACCGGCCCCGGCATTGCGCCGGAAGACCAAAGCCTGATCTTCGAACCGTTCAAGCAGACGGCCACCGGCATTCAACATGCGGGTGGGACGGGGCTCGGTCTGCCGATTTCGCTGCGGTTGGTCGAAGCGCATCACGGTCAACTGTGGGTGGAAAGTGTGCCCAACGCGGGCGCGACCTTCCATGTGCGGCTGCCCGTCCGCGCGCCCAAATTGCTCCAAATGATTAACCGGGCTGAGGTGGCCACGTCATGACCGCCGTCAGCATCGCCCACAAACGTGTACAAGCTCAAGCAAACCTGACCGTCGCCGGCCTATCGGCGACCACATCGACCCAACGCAGCTTATACCCGATGATCGCGCTTATACCGCCGGAGCGGTCACCGCGCCGATCCAGTTTCCGACCGTTGTCTGACCGCTTGCAGCGGTCAAAGGTGAACGATAGATGGCCTACAGCCTAGGTGGACTCACGATGGAAGAGCAGATTTTGCGCTGGGTGGAAGATCTCGACAAAGCAGACATTAACGTTCGCCAGATTGCGCGTCGTAGTCTGATTAGCTATGACGGCGACATCACCGAACTGATGATCAGCATCATGTTTGAACAGCAGGGGCGGCGCTCCTGGGAAGCGGCGATCATTTTGACAGAACGGCGCGACGACCGCGCGATTGGCGCGATGATTCAGATGCTCACGTCGCGGCATCCGGTGTTGGGTCAGGTCGCCGCGGAAGCGCTCACGGCCTACGGCGCGCAGTACCTCGACACGCTGATCGGCGCGCTGCCGAACTGCACCTACCTGACGCAAATCGCCATCATCGGCGCGCTGGAACGCATCGGCGACCGCCGCGCAGTGCCGCCGCTGCTCCGCTTCCTGCAGTCAGTTGACCAGCAGGTGCTGCTCTACACCACCATTCGGACGCTGGGCGTGCTCGGCGACCCGCAGGCGATCCACACCATTCGGAATTACGTCAATCATGAAAACGGCCACGTCGCGAAACATGCGCGCATGGCGCTCCAACAGCTCGAAGCACGGACAGACTAAGCACCACGCAGCGGAGACCGAACCATCATGCTGGCTTTAGAGGGAATACGGGTGTTCTATGTCGAAGATGACCTGCGGAATCGCACCGTCGTGCGCATGCTGACGGAGCGGAACGGCGGCGTCTTCGACTATGAACAATGGGGCTTCCCAGAAATCATCCTGCACAAACTCCACCGTTTTCACCCGCAGATCATTTTGCTGGATCTGAACTTTGCCCATCAACAGACCGGCTACAGTCTGCTGCAAGTGATTCGGCAGCAGGCGCTCTTCAAGCACATCCCGGTCATCGCCGTTTCTGCCGCGGACGCCGCGCTGGAAATGCCGAAGACCCGAGCTTGCGGATTCAATGGGTTCATCGCAAAACCGCTGGATATCAACCTGTTCCCCAAGCAGTTAGAGGCAGTTCTCAGAGGGGGAACTGTCTGGTACGCGGGTTAAGCACAGGAGTACCATTATGGGATCGCCGCACGCCCTCATCGTCGAAGACAACAGCAACAACAGCGAAGTCTTGGCTATCCTGCTGGAACTGCAGGGGGTCGCCAGCACCAACGTCCGTTCGACGCGGCAGGTCGCCAGCACCATCGAACAACTGGAGCACGTGGACGTGATCTTTCTGGATCTCGAATTCCCCTACGGCGACGGCTTCAGCGTCTTCAAGCTGCTGCGGGCTGACCCGCGCTATAACGCCATCCCGATCATCGCCTATTCGGTGCACATCAGTCAGGTTGACAAAGCGCGGGCGGCGGGCTTTCAGGGCTTCCTCGGCAAACCGTTGAGTATTGAGCAGTTTCCCGATCAGCTCCGCCGCATCCTCAGCGGAATCGCGGTCTGGGAAGTCTAGGCGCTACCCGGTCATTCCCGCTGTGACGGGAAGACGCGCTCCCCTCCGGCGATCATCTCGGTCGCGCGCACCCAACTGTTCCCTTCCGGCCCCATCGGGTCGCCATCCCAGCGCGGGTCCACCTTGTAGCGAAACAGTTCCAGTTCAGCGATCAACGCTTTCCAGATCGCCGCTTGCCCCTCGATCAAGACCGCGCGGACTTCATCGCGCTGCGCCTCTTTGAGCAGCATACGAAAATGCGGCAGGCAGAACCCCGCGGACGCCGTGAACGCCGTGCGCACATCTGGCTCATCCAGCGATTCGGAGAGTGTTTCCAGATAGCGCTTTTCGCTGGCGTTGACCGCCACGCAGCACATGCAGTGTTCCGCTGGTTCAAGGCGTTCGGCCAGCAGCGCGCCTTCGGTCTGCTGCCCGAACAGGCGGTTGAGCGGGGAGGCCGTCTTTTTGCTGGCTGAACTGAGCAGCGTACTCACTTCGTCCAGCACCACCTGACACAGAATCGCCGTGCCGACGTTGCCGCCGCGCAGTTCGGTCAGGTGCCACGCATGGACGTTGCACAAGCCGCGGCTCTTGCGAAACTCTGCCTGAATAGTGCGGTCGACGACGAATTCGTAGAGCAGCGTATCGAGAAAACGATGCGCATCACTCTTGAGCAAACGACAGATCGGGCAGCCGGACAGCTTGAACGCATCCAGCAGATCGTAGTAGTTGAGGGTCTTCACTGGTGGGGTATCCTTTCCCAGCGGGATAGTCGCGTTAATTTACTAGAGTCATGGATAAGATGAGCGTAAAGCGCTCTGTTTCGAACTTGCTCCCCCTCACCCCCTGACCCCCGCTCCCACGCAAGCGAGGAGCGGGGAATCTGTCTCCCCTCCCCGAATTCGGGGAGGGGTTGGGGGTGGGGTTAGATGCGGAAAGGCAGTCAAGTAGGCGTGACTACATACAGCTGGCTGCTTTATCTGTAATTGACGTTAATTTACCATCAAAATCAGTCTAAAGTCGTAGACAAAATGCAAAAAAACTGATATAGTAATTGTCATGCCATATGGAATTTATAGACAGAGTGTGTCTTGTCCATACTGCTGAAACAGCATCCACTGATATTCACCGAGAAATCCACTATTCGCATGTCGACATTCTCGTGTGCGGTACGAAGTTTCTCATCTACTCCTAGAGCAACGTGTAGAAAACTGAAGCTGTGATGTATGTGGTAAAGCGGGGCAAAGTGTAACTCTTTAGGAGAGAGAAAAATGTCGAATAATCGTACTCGTGGTGTCGTTAAGTGGTTTAACGGTGATAAGGGCTACGGCTTCATCACTCCCGAAAACGGCGCCGATGTTTTTGTGCACTATTCGGAAATTCAGAGCAAGGGCTTCCGCACCCTCAACGAAGGCGACAAGGTGGAATTCACCATCACCGACGGCAAGAAGGGCAAGCAGGCCAGCGCCGTCATCGTCATCAACAGCTAAGTCTACGTTTAACGTGTGACACCCAACGCCTCCGTGAAAACGGAGGCGTTTTTATTTGTATGCGTTGCGCTTTATCAATGTTATATTACAATTAAAATATAGTTGAACTGGTGACTGCGCGACGCCGCGTCCCGCAGCGCCCACCACCACCCACGCGATCCGGATACCACCTCAGGAGCAGACGATGCCCATCGAAGAGTACAGTTTCCAGAACCGCATTTTCTTCGCGCGCGAAGTCGGCGTGATCACCGAAGCGGATGCCGACGAGTGGACGAACCAGCTCAAGGCGCACGCCCAGAGCAGCGAGCTTCCTATCGTCGCCCTCGTGGATGCTCTTAAAGCCGGGTTGATCACGATTGCGGTCAGCGATATTTTCAGTCAGGCGTCGTTCACGCCGAATCTGCTGGCGGTCGTGGTGGCGACCAGTCCGCGCGTCAACATCGTCGCGCGCACGATCGGTATGCTCGGCAAACCTGGCCACACCAAGGTGTTCACCAACTTGGCGGAGGCGCGCGAATATGCCGAAAGCCTTGTCCATCCGGAAGCGCAGATCCCACAGGCGTAGCGGTCGTCAGCCTGGTCGCGCTGTTCGTGAGGAGCGCTCATGCCAACCTACGCTGAGATGCACTTGAACCTCAAGCATTCGGATCCGGCGGTGCGGATGGCGGCGGCGCAATGGCTGGCAACCTGCGACTTTGATCGAGCTAGCCTGGATTTAGCGCAGGCCAACGGTTCCGAGCCGGATTATCAGGTGCGGAAGGTGATTCGACAGGCCGAGTATGCGCGCGCTGATCGCCTTGCGGATGAGCAGTCGACCGCTTACAGCCGCCTCGCCGATCGCGCAGAGGCGTTGGCTCGCGCCCTCGACGACGCTGCGGATCCCAGCGCAGCGTACCAGCCAGCGATCGATCATCTGGCCCTGCGGCCTGAACCAGAAGCCTTTGCTTTGCTCGTCCGTTTGCTGCACGCTCCCGATCAGGATCGACGTGAAGCGGCTGCCAGCGCGCTGGCGCGGCGCGGTGACGACAGCGCGCTCCCTCATCTCCTCGACGCATTCACCGATCCCCAGCGCGCTCCCCAACCGGATGGCGACGGCGATGTCAGCTATGTGCTCGTCTGGTCGATCACCCGCTTTGGCGACCGCGCCGTACCCTATTTGCTGCCCTACCTGGAAAACCCGACCGAGGCGTGGCGCAAGCGCATTCTGTGGCTGCTGCAGGAACTGGATGAGGCAGCGACCGTCCAACCCTTGATCGATACCTATCGCCGCACGACGAACACTTTAGCCCACCATACCATCGAAGCGGCGCTCCGCCGCATCAATACACCCGAGGCACGGGCGTTCGTCCAGTCGGTGCGGACTCAGACGGGTTAGGTGAGCCTGCCGCCCCCAGCCGCTTGACACGCTTTTGAGTTCATGCTATATATCTAATACGCATTAGTAAAGCGTATTAGATGATGAGCCGCCCACGTAAAGTCACCAGCCGCCAAGTTGCATCCCTCGCCGGAGTCTCCCAGACGACGGTCTCGTTTGTGCTGAACAACGTCGCCAGCGCGGGCATCAGCGAAGAGACGCGGCAGCGCGTGATGGATGCAGCACGAATGCTCAATTATGTGCCGGATACGGCGGCGCAAGCGCTCGTGCGCGGGCGCAGCAGCACGATTGCGCTCGTCTTAGCACGTCCCCACCGTCAGATCTTCATCGACGAGTTTCTCCCTAAAATCCTGACTGGCATCAGCGAAGTGACGCAGGAGCAGGGCTTCCGCGTCATGGTGGAGCTGGTCCGCGCTGACCAGATGCACAGCGTCTACAGCAGTCTGCTGCGCAGCAAAGAAGCGGCGGGTATCATCACGACGATGGGCGAGACGAACGCGGCGGAACTCCAGCCCATCCTCGACTGCACGGCGGCGGGACTGCCGTTGGTGGCGCTCAACTACTTGCATGCTGATGTCTACTCCGTCGAAGTGGATCGCTTGGCGGGTGTGCGCAGCATCGTCCAGCATTTGATTGGGCTCGGACACCGCCGCATCGCGTGCATCCCCTACGCGGCGATCCCCAGCAATCCGTATCTGGCGAAACGCGTGCACATCTACCGCGACACGCTGGCGGCGGCAGGATTGCCCGTCGACGAGCGGCTGATCGTGCCCGGTGAGTATGATCCCGAAACGGGCTATCGGGCGGCGCTCACGCTGCTCGACCGCGAACCGCGCCCCACGGCGATCTTCGCCATGAACGACATGATGGCCTTTGGCGCACTGCGGGCGATTCGCGCGCGTGGCTGGCGCGTGCCCGCCGATGTGGCCGTGGCCGGGTTTGACGATGTGCGTTTGGCGGCCTTCAGCGACCCGCCGCTCACCACCGTCAATGAACCGGATATTGAGCAAGGGCGGCGAGCAGCCGATCTGCTGCTCACGTTGATTAACGGCGGCGTGCCGGAAACGCGGCACGTCTCCCTCGCTACTCAGTTGATTGTGCGCCAGTCGTGTGGCGCAAGTTCTTAAGAGGACAGAACAATGGCTAAAATCACGTTTATCGGAGCAGGCAGCACCGTGTTTGCCAAAAACCTGCTCGGCGACATCCTGAGCTTCCCGGAACTCGCCAACTCAGAAATTGCCCTGTTTGACATTGATGCCGAACGTTTAAGCACGTCAGAAGTGGTCGCGCATCGCGTGGCGGAAGCCCTCGGCGCGTCTCCGAAGATCAGCGCGACGACCGATCGCCGACAGGCGCTCGACGGCGCGGACTACTCCATCTGCATGATTCAGGTGGCGGGGTACAAGCCGGGCACGGTCGTCGACTTCGAAATCCCGAAGAAATACGGCCTGCGCCAGACGATTGCCGACACGCTCGGCATTGGCGGCATCATGCGCGGCCTGCGCACCATCCCCGTGCTGCTGGATATGTGCCGCGACATGGAAGAACTGTGCCCGGATGTGACCTTCCTGCAGTACGTCAACCCGATGGCCATGAACTGCTGGGCGATTGGCCGCGCCTCGAAGATCAAGACGGTCGGTCTGTGCCACAGCGTGCAGCACACCGCGTGGGAACTGTCGAAGGACATCGGCATCCCGCTGGAAGAGATCAACTACGTGGTCGCGGGCATCAATCACATGGCGTTCTACCTCAAGTTTGAACGCAACGGCCAAGACCTGTACCCGCTCATCCGCCAGGTATTGGAAGAAGGCCGCCAGCCGGAGACCAACCGCGTCCGCTATGAAGCGTTCAAGCACCTCGGCTACTTTGTGACCGAAAGCAGCGAACACTTCAGCGAATACGTGCCGTGGTTCATCAAGCGTGATCGTCCGGAACTAATCGAAGAGTTCAACATCCCGCTGGACGAATACATCCGCCGCTGCGAAGTGCAGATCGCCGGGTGGGAAGCGCAGCGCGACGCGCTCGAACGCGGCGAAGGTATCGAAATCCGCCGCAGCGTCGAATACGGTTCGGGCATCATCCACAGTCTCGAAACCGGCACGCCGCGCGTCGTCTATGGCAATGTGCCGAACAACGGCCTGATCGACAACCTGCCGCAAGGCTGCTGCGTGGAAGTGCCCGTGCTGGTCGACAAGAACGGTATGCAGCCGACCAAGATCGGTTCGCTGCCGCCGCAGCTCGCCGCGCTCGACATGACCAACGTCAACGTGCAGTCGCTGGTGGTCGAAGCGGCGCTCACGGGCAAGCGCGAACACATCTATCACGCGGCGATGCTCGACCCGCACACCGCCGCTGAACTCTCGCTCGATCAGATCCACGATCTGGTCGACGACCTGATCGCCGCGCACGGCAGTTGGCTGCCCGAATATCACTGAGATTGACCCTGAGTCCCCGTCTCCCCTCTCCTAGAGGTTGAGGGCGGGACACTTTTAACAATCGAGAAAATTGTAGGGACGCGCTACTGCGCGTCCGTGGTCAGCGGACGGCCAGAAGGCCGTCCCTACCTTGTGTCATCTGAGGGGAGATGGCCTCGAAATGTTAAAACTATCCTGCCGTAAACCTAGAGGAGAGGGGGCGGGGGGGCGGTTGGAAACGGCGGATGCGCCGCTGCGCGTCTCGACGAACCACCTCCTCATGCACGCCTGATCACCTCAATTTGTTGCGCAGTTGGGTATACTCGCGAACTGACAAACTTACACAGGAATGTTGTGCCATGAAATCAGTGAAGATTGCCAACTGTGACCTCGATGCGTCTGAGATTTCGCTCGGCTGCATGCGCATTTCGGAAATGACGGATCAAGACATCGCCACGTTGATCCATACCTCCCTCGACGCGGGGATCAACTTTTTCGACCATGCCGACATCTACGGCGGCGGGCAGTCGGAGGCGAAATTCGCCGAAGCGCTCGGCATGACGCCGCAGCTCCGTGACCGGATGATTCTGCAAAGCAAGTGCGGCATCCGGCGCGGCATGTTCGACTTCTCCAAAGAGCACATCCTCGCTGCCGTCGACGGCAGCCTGAAGCGCCTGCAAACCGACTATCTCGACGTGCTGCTGCTGCACCGTCCGGACGCGTTGGTCGAGCCGGAAGAAGTCGCCGAAGCCTTCACGATCCTGCATGACAGCGGCAAGGTGAAGTATTTCGGCGTCAGCAACCAGAACCCGATGCAGATCGAACTGCTGAAGAAGTACGTCCAGCAGCCGCTGATCATCAATCAGCTCCAGTTCAGCATCACCAACACGGGCATGATCGACGCGGGCATCAACGTCAACATGGAGATCGATCCGTCGATTGACCGCGACGGCAGCATTCTCGATTACTGCCGCCTGCACGACATCACGATTCAGCCGTGGTCGCCGTTCCAATACGGTTTCTTCGAAGGCGTGTTCCTCGATAACCCCAAATTCCCCGAACTCAACCAGAAGATCGACGAACTGGCGGCGGCCTATGGCGTGGCGAACACCGCCATCGCCATCGCGTGGATTTTGCGGCATCCCGCGCACATGCAGCCCATCATCGGCACGACCAACCCCCAGCGCGTGCGCGACATCAGCCGCGCCTCGGACATCACCCTCAGCCGGCAGGAATGGTACGAGATCTACCGCGCGGCGGGGAACAAGCTGCCGTAAGCCAGCGTTTTTACCGGGCGTGCGCAAGCGTCGCGCACGTCCGCAGCTCCCCTTGGTTTATCCTCGAATACAAAATTTACGTATAACGCGATTCATAACTTGCGATACGTCCTATGAGGACGTATGATCACAATTAGCCTGCGTTAAGTACTGCCGCAGAACCTCGCAGGAATACCACGTCGGAGGTTCACCACGCATGTTTACGCCCACTCATAATCGCATTGCGCTCCGCACCGCGCTCATTTACCTGATCGGTGCTGAAACCTGGATACTGCTCTCCGACTGGCTGATCTGGCGCGATACGGCGGCCGAACATCGCTACTTCCTCAACGCCGAAGTGTTCAAAGGCACGCTGTTCGTCGTGGTGACCACCGCCGCGCTTTACCTGGTGCTGCGCTATCAACTGCGCCTGCGCCACAAGACCGAAGCGCAGATCGCTTATCAGGCGAGCATTTTGCAGCATGTCTCCGACGCGATTTTCGCGGTGGATCTTGAGCGCCACATTCTGACGTGGAACCCCGGCGCGGAGCGGATCTACGGGTGGCGCGCCGATGAGGTGATCGGTAAGCCCATCCGCGAGATGCTTCGGCCTGTGTACCCGGACATGACGGTCGAAGAGATCTACGCGGTCTTTCAAGAGAAACAGACCTGGATCGGCGAATTGATTCAGCACCACAAAGACGGTCGACCGCTGCACATCGTCGCCAACGTGAGCTATCTCCGCGATGAAACCGGCAAGCCCATCGGTATGGTGACGGTCAACCGTGATGTGAGCGATCAGAAGCGCTTGGAAAAAGAGATCCTCGAGAAGGAAAAACTCACCGTCGCGCTGGAGACGGAACACCGCGTGCAGGAGATTCGCACGCGCTTCATGCGCATGATCTCGCACGAGTTCCGTACTCCCCTGACGATCATCAACAGCTCGTATGACCTGCTCAAATCGTATAACGAGCGCATGTCACCCGAACAGCGCATGCAGAAGCTTGACAACATCGCCGAACAGGTGACGCGCCTGCGCGACCTCTTGAGCGAGGTGTCGCTGCTCCTGAGCACCGACCCGACCATGCCCAACTATACCCCCGCCGAACTCGACTTTGTGCCCTACTGCGAAGACCAGATCACCGAGATTCGCCGCGTATTCGAGACGCACCCCCTGAACTTTGTGCTCAACTGCCAGTCGGCACAGCTCAAAGCGGACAGCAAACTGCTGCGCCATGTGCTGAACAACCTGATTTACAACGCGATGAAATATTCGCCGGACGGCAGCCCGATCACCGTGACCATAGACATCATGGGGCAGATGGCCGTGCTCAAAGTGGCCGATCAGGGCATGGGCATTCCCGAAGCCGACTGCGCGCATATTTTCGAGCCGTTTTACCGCGCCAGCAACGTCAACGACACGCCGGGCAGTGGTTTAGGCCTGGCGATCGTCAAGCAGATAGTCGAGCTGCATCAAGGGAAAATCGACGTGCAGAGTCAGGTCGGTGTGGGCACGACCTTCACCGTGACGCTGCCGCTCAGCGCGACTTAACGTCGCTCACCATGCGCTCGTTGAACCACAGGTGGGCGCGCGCCAGGTTCAGCCGCAGCACGTCGTCCGGGATCGTGGGCAAGCCGCTCAACTGCTGATCCAACCGCCACAGCCGATCCGCCAGCGCGCGCTTCTTCGTCGGGTCCGTGACCATCAGCGCGGCCGCGCGCGTGCGCGTCCAATCGCCATCCATTGAATTGCGGCAGACGATCATCAGCCATAAATCGTTATAGGTCAGCACGACCGTGCCGCCCGTGGGCAGGGAGATTTCCTGATAGGTCTCCGCGCCGTTAGGTCGGAGAATAGTCTGGGTCTGCGCTGGATCGCTCATGGGTTATCTGGGATGCTGGGGACAAGAGGTCCACGTTCATCATAGCGCAGCCCGGGACGCAGCACACCTCAGACCTTCGGACTATTAGCCCAGATACGCCGAAATGATCGCGCTGTCCTGCCGCAGCGCGTGCGCCTCCCCCTGATACGCGATCTGCCCGCGTTCCAGCACATAGGCCTGATCGGCGATTTGCAGGGCTTTGCGGGCGTTCTGCTCCACCAGCAAAATCGGGATGTCCTGCTCGCGGATGCGCTTGATGATCTCGAAGACCTGATTCACCAGCAGCGGCGCGAGCCCCATGCTCGGCTCATCCAGCATGAGCAGGCGCGGGCGCATCATCAGCGCGCGCCCCACGGCGAGCATTTGCTGTTCGCCGCCGCTCAGCGACCCCGCGCGTTGATCACGGCGCTCATGCAGGCGCGGAAACTGCTCGAAGATATTGTCGAGGTCAGCACTCACAGCGGCGCGATCCTTCCTCAGATGCGCGCCGATTTGTAGGTTCTCGTACACGGTCATTGGCGCGATGATCTGCCGCCCCTCTGGCACCTGCACGAGGCCGAGTCCCGTCACACGATCCGCCCGCCACCCGGTGATATCCTTGCCATCGAAGACGATGCGTCCCTGCGTCGGCTTGAGCATGCCGCTGATCGTATTGAGCGTGGTCGATTTGCCCGCGCCGTTCGCGCCGATCAAGCTGACGACCTGCCCGTGCTCGACGCTCACCGATACTCCGCGCAGCGCTTTGATCGCGCCGTAGCTGGTGTGAATGTCATGGACTTCAAGCAGCGCCATCGTCGTCTTCTCCCAGATACGCCTCGATCACCCGCTGGTCTTCGCGGAGCTGCGCATACAGACCGTGCGCGATGATCTGCCCAAAATTCAGCACGTAGATCCCTTCGCACACTTGGCTAATAAGCGACATATCGTGCTCGATTACCAGCACGGTGATGCCATCCGCGTTGAGGCGCAAAATCTGCTCGCCGAGTTCGTGCGTCTCCACCGGATTCATGCCCGCGGTCGGTTCGTCGAGCAGAATCAGCTTGGGGTCGGTGCCGAGCGCGCGCGCCATCTCCAAGCGCCGCTGATCGCCATACGGGAGCGCGCCCGCCCGTGTCTGCGCGACGTGCGTCAGGTTGAAACGGTCGAGCAGGTGCATGGCGGTTTCACGCAGGCGGCGTTCTTCGCGGCGATAGCGCGGCGCGAAGATCATCGCTTCAAAAGCGGTCGCCGAGCCGCGCTTGTGCTGGCTGATGAGCAGATTTTCGAGCGCGGTCATCTCCCCGAACAGGCGAATGTTCTGGTACGTGCGGGCGATGCCGAGCTGCGCGATGCGATGCGGCGGCGCTTTGCTGATGTCCGCGCCCGCGAAGGTGATGCCGCCGCTCGTCGGGTGGTCGAGGCCGCTGATGTTGTTGATAAGCGTCGTTTTCCCCGCGCCGTTCGGCCCGATCAAGCCGGTGATCTTGCCCGCGGGCACGGTCATGTTGACGTTGGTGAGGGCGGCCAGCCCCCCGAATTGGCGCGAAACGTTTGTTAGCGTGAGCATGGATGTCTATCTGTCAAGTTGTTGACCTAGCCAAGATAGTTGTTCCCCGATGCGCAATCCTTCCATCGGAATTTCGATTGTGTAGCCTAGTCGCTTCAATGTAGGTACGAGTCTTTCACGGTAACGCTCACCAGCTAGAAACACAATCTTGTCACTAGGTGTTGTCTTCTTCAGAAGTTCGGAGAGAACAGCTCTGCCCCAAGCATCTCTTTCTCGTTGCCTCATGTGAGTGATATCCAATTCATAAGGCTCGATTATTGACTTGGGATCAACCAAACCGTACTTTGGAGATAATATGTACCAACTGTAACCTTTTGACTCCACAAAAGCCTTCGTCTTAAGAAACCAGTCAGAAATGTAAAGTTCTTCGGCTGGAGCAGCGACCATCTGTTTTCTTGCAACACATGATACTAAGGCTACGGTTGCCATGATATTTCTTTCTTGTGGATTAAGATTTGTTGATTATTTCAAATCCAAGCTCTATCAAAACACGATTTGTTGCCCCAATGCCACCACTAAAAGTTCCACGATCAAGCCCACCCATAGCTTGGCTCAAAATATACTTCGGGGGATACCATTTATTCTTGTATACGAGGGCGTACTTGTAGCCCTTCTTCTCTTGCCAGTTTTCATAGTCGTTGCTATCAGAATAGAGCGAGTCAAAACTTGAAATCGCTCTAAGTACGTCTTTGTCAGTAACGAGTTGCCCTTTAAAAGTTGTCTGTTTCACCAAATTATCTCCTGATTATTGGTTCTCAGCGGCGGATTCCGGTGCGCGGCGGTTGCGGTGGAAGAGGCGACGCCAG
This sequence comes from Anaerolineae bacterium, assembly GCA_041916315.1. Lineage (GTDB taxonomy): Bacteria > Chloroflexota > Anaerolineae > Aggregatilineales > Phototrophicaceae > Flexifilum. The sequence goes on along the minus strand of JAYRZU010000073.1, from coordinate 11,706 downwards.
AGCGCCGGGTCGGCGAGGCCGCCGGGCAGGTAGACGATCACGAGCATGAGGATCAACCCATTGACGACGCCACGGAATTGTTCGGCGACGCGCATCAGTTCGGGGAGCGCGGTCAGCGCCAGCCCGCCGACAATCGGGCCGACGAAGGTCGTCGTGCCGCCCAGCACCGCGTAGGCGAGGATATCAACCGCCTGATTGAAGCCGTAGCCGCCCGGTTGAATGGTGCGGACGAGGTGCGCGTTGAACACGCCCGCCGACGCCGCCAGCATGGCGCTGAGGATGAACACGATGTTCTTGGTCAGCACGACGTTGATGCCGAGGTTCGCCGCGGCCTGTTCATCCTGCCGGATGGCCGCCATCGACCGCCCAAAGCGCGAACGCGTCAGGCGCACAATCAGATAGCTGATGACGATCAGAAACAGGAGCAGATGCCACGTCTGCGTCAGCACAGGAATGCCGCTGATGCCGAGCGCGCCGCGCGTCAACTGCACGCGCTCCCCGACGAACGCTTCGGCGATTTTGTCGAAGTTGAGGATAAATATTCGCACGACCTCGCCAAAACCAATCGTCGCAATGGCGAGATAAATGTCGCGCAGGCGCAGCACGGGCAGGCCAATCGGAATGGCGATCAGGCCTGCGAGCAGCATCCCGGCGAGCAAAGCGAGCCAGAGCGGCTGATCGTAGTTCTGCGTCATGATGACGCCCGTATACGCGCCGATGCCCATGAACCCGGCGTTCGCCAGCGAAAACATCCCAGTCGACAGCGTGAGATAAATGCTCAAGCCGAGGATGGCATTGACGAGCATGAACTGAAAGACAATCGGGGTGATGCCTATGCTGCGAAAAATGTCCATGCCTATGCCCTCGTCGCGGCTTTCTGTCCGACCAAGCCCTGCGGCCGCACCAGCAGAATCACAAACAGCAGCGCGAATACGATGGCGTCACGGTAGTTGCTGCCGCCCTGCGCGATGCTGAACACTTCCAGCCCCGCAACGACGAACCCGCCAATCACCGCGCCCTGAATGCTGCCCATGCCGCCTAACACGATCACAGTCAAGCCCTTGAGCGCGACCTGTTCGCCGATGAACGGCGTCATCGAATTGTAGGCGAGGCCGTAGAGCACGCCCGCTGCTCCGGCCAGCGCCCCAGCCAGCGCGAAGGTCAGCATGAACACGCGCCCAACGTGAATGCCTAACAAGCTGGCGGTCTTCTCGTTGAAAGCGACTGCCCGCATGGACTGCCCCGTCTTGGTGCGCGTGATCAGCAGATTAAGCGCGGCCACCAGACCGAGCGCCACCAGCAGGATGATTACCTGAATGGGCGTGACGCGAAACGGTAAACCGGGGATCACGTCGGTGGGGATGCTGCCGAGCGGGAAGCGCTGCGGCTGCGTGCCGAAGACCAACTGCGCGACGCTCACCAGTAAGATTGACGCGCCGATGCTGCTGATCAACTGGGAGATGCGCGGGGCGTTGCGCTGCCGCAGGGGCGCAAACGCGATCCGCTCCAGCGCAATGCTGATGAGCGCCGCGCCGATCATCGCCAGCGGGATGGAGAGCCACACGGATAAGCCCAACTGCAGGACGAACCACAGCCCGATGAACGCGCCCCACATGAAGATCGCGCTGTGCGCCAAGTTCAACACGCCCAGCACGCTGAACACCAGCGAGTAGCCGAGCGAGAACAGGCTGTACACGCCCCCGAGCCACACGGCATTGACGATTTGCTGCAACCAGTTGATGTCGTTCATGCAGGATCCATAGGACTGAGGACTGAGGTGTCAGGACTGAGTGATCTGGCTCAGTCCTCAGTCCTCGTCCCTCAGTCCTGTCTGGTAAGGTTGATGAAAAGCTGCGTTGCTCTTACTTACCCGTTCGCGGCAATGACCGTCGACAGCGGCACGAAGGCGCCATCCTGCACGATCTGCGCGATCGGAGCGTGGACAGGTTCGCCCGCTTCGTCAAAGCTGAACACGCCGAGCGGCGTCGGGAAATCGGCGATTGTGCCGAGCGCATCACGGATGGCCGCCGAGTCGGTCGAACCGGAGCAGCGGATCGCCGTAGCAATCAACCACGCGCCCGTGTATGCCTGCGCCGCAAACTGATCCGGCTGATAGCCGTACGCTTCGGTGAAGGCGTTCACGAAGGCGACGCTTTCCGGCGTCGGATTCGGGTTGAAGAAGTTCCACGCGCCGCCGACGATCAGGCCGTTCGAGTCCGCGCCCGTCTGGTTGAGCACGGCGGGCGAGTTGAAGCCGTTGCCGCCGATGATCGTGCCCGTGTAGCCGAGCGCGCGCGCCTGCAGAATGATCTGCGTGGCTTCCGCCGCCAGAGCCGACACGACAATCGCGTCCGGGCTCTGGTTGATGAGGTTGGTCAACTGCGCGTTGAAGTCGACATCGCCGGTCGCGAAGGTTTCTTCGCCGACGACGCTCACACCATTATCGACCAGCGCCTGCGCGAACACTTCGTAGCCGCTGACGGTGAATTCATTGTCGTTGCCATAGAGCAGGCCGACGTTCTGCAGGCCGAGCGCTTCGGTCGCCTGCGCAATCGTGCCGGGGATCACCGCCGCTTCGGGGAGGCTGGCACGGAAGTAGAAATCGCCGATCACATCCTTGAGGCCAGTCGCCGTATTGCTGACGCCGAGCACCAGCACGCCCGCTTCTTGCGCCACGGGACCCGCCGCCGTCATTTCCGACGAGAGCGTCGGACCAATGACCGCGACCACCCCTTGATCAAGCAGGCGCGTCATGGCGGAAATCGCCTGTTCGCGGTCGCCCGCCGAGTCTTCGAAGATCGGAGTGAGCGTCACGCCTTCACCTACGTAGCCCGCCGCGTTGATCTGGTCAATCGCCAACTGGACGGCGTCACGCTGCGGCAAACCGTAAACCGACACCGCGCCCGACAGCGCGAATTCCACGCCGATATTGATCGAGCCCGACAGCCCGGTTGGAGCGTCACACAGGGGTTCCGCGCCCATGTCGACGGGTTGAACTGGTTCCGGGGTGGCATCCTGCGCCGCCACGGGCACGACGAATGCGGCGATCACCGCCAATACGAGAAAGAAACGCAAGGCTCTCTGCACCATCTCGCTAAACTCCTAACCTTATGAAAAATATTCCACAGATTCACTATAGCCGATTTGAGAGAGCAACACAACCTATTTGCAGCGAGAAAACAGGCGAGAAAATTAGGAGTTGAGGCGAGGTGGAAGGACAGGGCGAGTCAGGGGCGGGATGTGATTTATCGCGTCTGCCGCTTCCGACCCCACCCCCGGCCCCTCCCCGAATTCAGGGAGGGGAGCCAGCAGACTCGCTGTTCCTCACCTCTCCACGCTTGCGTGGGAGAGGGGGTTAGGGGGTTTAAGGTTGCTTTCCGCTACTCCCACCGCTCGACGATCAACTGCATGGTGCCGCCTGTGCCGCCATACCCGCCGATCTCGACGAAATACGTGCCATCGGCGGGCAGCACATAGTCGATGACCGGGTTCAAGCCGTCAACATCATCCGACCCCATGAGACTCGTCCGGTCCGGTGCGAGCAGCAGCGCCAGCGGATCGAAGCCGTCCACGCCGAGCACGCGAATGCGCACGTGATCGCCCGCGCGCCCCTGAAACGGGTAGAGCGGACTCGTGCGCGCCAGTACGGTATCTTCGACGCGCATCACGGGGACGAGTCCTGCGACCGGCGTCGGCGTCGCACCCTGCTGCACGTAGCGCCAGCGCAGCGTGTAGCTGCCGTAGGTGCGCACCATATCCCCTTCGATCTGGAGCAAATAGGTACCGCTCGTCGCAATCAAGATGTCATCAACGGAGGTCGCCGCAGGTGTCGTGCTCAAGCCCGCGACCACGGTTCCATCAGGCGCGACCAACCGGACGAGCGCGCTGAATGCCGGGTTATCGACCAATAAGCTCAACGCGACATGATCCCCCTGATTGAGCGTTAGCGACCAGACATCACGCAGCCCGCGCCGCTCGACGTTACCACGTAGATCGGTCTCCGGCGCGGCCATGCCGCGCAGTACATCACTGTGTGAATAGCCAAGTCCATAGCTGATCGTGTACGCGCCGCCAATGCGGGCGTCATCCGTGAGGATAATCGTGTAGATTCCAGCTTCGATCACGCCCAGCATAGGGACAATCGTATCCCCATCCGTGCCGGAGGTGGTTTCGTTCAAGGTGATCTGGAGTTCCCCGGCGGGGTTGAAGACCTCGATCCGGAGATTCGCGGAGGGTGCGAGCGCCCGTGCGCCAATCGTCAGGACAGCGCCCGCCTCGACACGAATGAAATAGCGAGCCATGCCCTGCGGTTCGAGCACGGCGGTCACCGGAACATGATCGCGCAGGGTGCGCCCATTGGCAGGCGCAGGTGTGACCGTGCCAATCGGTGGCGTCGCGGTTGGTGAGGCGGGGATCGGCGTGATGAGCGGCGCACCACTGGAACGGGTCAAGTGCACCGTATAGCGCCCGTAGCCGCCGCCGACCGTTTGGACGAAATACACCCCGTCGACGGGCAACCGCACGTTACGCAGCAGCGCCGCCCGATTGTCGCCGCTGTCATCATCCAGCGCCAGCGGGTTGCCAAGCGGATCATACAGCGTGACAACGGGATCAACCGCTGGGTTATCGCTCTCCACCGCCAAAGTGACCCACTCGCCAGCGTGACCATCCAGCGTGTAGATATGCCGTTCAAAGCCGGAGACGAAAGCCGCTCCCATGGTCGTCTCTAACGTGCCAACCAGCGTCCCCAACTGCGCATAGACAGGTGTCGGCGTTAGCGTATCCGTGGGGGTGAAGCTGGGTGTGGGCGATGGACTGGGCGAAGGGGTGACCGACGGACTCGGCGTGGTGGAAGGACTGGGCGTCGCGCTCGGCAGCGGCGTCGCCGAGGGGGTCATAGTCGGCACATCGGTCAGTGTCGCCGTGAGCGAGGGCAGCACCGCCACCGTCGGCAGAAGCCCCTGCGGCGTCGGCGTTCCGCACGCGGCAGTGAACAATACGAGCAGAATCAGCAGTTTGCGGAGCATACGGCGCGCACCTCGTGGTCAGAGTCTCCGACCTAGTATAGCCAGTGTGCGCGTCCTACAGTACAGGTTATCGATATCAGGAGAAATAGAGCCTTGGAACAACCGTCGGGGCACGGCGCGCCGAGCGCTACCTAGAATAGCGTAACGTCTTTTTGGAGGGCAGCGGACGTGATTTATTGCGTCCGCTGCAGTCGGTCCCTCCCTGAATTCAGGGAGGGGAGCCAACAAAGACATGCTTTTCTCCCCTCTCCCCGCTTGCGTGGGAGAGGGGGTGAGGGTTTAGCCAGATTCAGGCTTTAACCCCTCGTTCGGTGTGACTTACCCGGCGGCCGTGGGTTCCGGCGTGACAGCCGGTTGACCACTCATGCTGCCGTCGGTCGAAGCGCCGCCAGCATCGCTGCTCGACTCGCCGAGGGCACCGCCCATATCACCCATCATCCCGCCGACCATGCCGAGCAACTGCTGGTAGGGCAGAACGCTGGCGTTCTCCGGCGCGGTGATCGTCGGGACGTTGTCGTAGTCGTAGTTGATCATCGCGGTCACCGAAGCGCTGCCATTCTCGCTCGGGTCCGCCGCATCCGTCACCGCCACATCGAATTCCACCGACAGGCTGGCCGTGCGCCCGCTCACCGTATCGACTTCCTGCCGAATGAGCAGGGTCGCGTCCTCAAACGCACCACTCATCTGATCGAACGCCTCTTGCTGATCGGCTTCCGTCATGCCCTGACCGCTCGCGTCCATCTGGCTGCGCAGCATATCCTGAAAAGTGGGATCAGCCAGCAGCCCGGCAAAATCGACCGTGGTTTCGAAAGTCGCGTTCGCGCCCGAACCATCATCCGTGCGGGTGATGGTCAGGTACTGCTCGACGGCTTGCGTGTCCATATTCATCAACATGTCCGGGTTAACGCCCGAACCCGAGGCCATCGACCCCAACTCGCTGAGGAAATCGGGATTCTCTTCGAGCAGCGCGCCGATCAACCCGGCGAGATCCAGACCGCCCCAGCCCGCAAACTGCGGGTCATTGATGAGCGGCTGCAGCGGGTCAAAGTTGAGGTAGCCGACGCCATCCACCAGACGCAGTTCCAGCGTGAGCGTGTTAGGTGAGGCCGACTCTTCGACCATTGACTGCGGGAGTGTGGCTGTGAGCATCAGCTCCGCGTTGAAGCCGCGCAGCGCGGTGAGCGCCGCATCGCCGCCCATCGACAGATCGGCGTTCCGGTCGAAGCCGGAATACGCGCCGCTGCCCACGAGACTGATCGGCATCTGCTCGCCTTCAGCTTCAATCTGCACGTCCACAAACAGATTGAACGCAGCGGCCGTCAAATCGTGCATGGCGGTCTGCGACTGTTGGAGAAGCGCGCAGTCGTCTGCGCTCAAATCCCCGCAGTACACATCCGCCGTGGTGGTCTGCGCCAGTGCCGCGCCGCTCACCACTGTGAGCAGCAGCATAACCAGTAGCAACCCTTTACGCATAGCATTTTACTCCCTGAGCTTACAAGCGGGTTCATTGTACGCCCAATCCAGTTATTACCAGCGTAATTAACCTCAAATCTACAGAGTCTCTCATATACGGGGAAACAAAAAACCTCCCGCAACAGCCTAGGCTGTTGTGGGAGGTTTCTGCCGAAAGTAGGGGCGAGGCAAGCCTCGCCCCTACAGTCTGGTGACTAGTATTGAAGCGTTACGACGACTGCTGATCCATGTTCATGCCGATCAGCATGCCGATCAGCATTTCGTAAGGCAGAATGCTCGGATCTTCCGGCGCGACGATGGCCGGGAGGTCGTCATACGTGTAGCTGACCGCCGCATTCACGCTGATCACGGCAGGACCACTGTTGCTGTCGTCCATCTCCGCGAGATTGCTCAGGTCGAACGTCATGCTCATGGTGGCACCCGCAAGCAGCGCGCTCGTCGTGTCGATCTCCTCGGTGAAAACGATGCTCGAATCTTCGAACACCATGCCCACCATGCCGAGCGCCATCTGCGCCTCGGAATCGCTGATCTCTTCGCCCTGGGCTTCCGCCTGCGCGACCATCTGTTCACGGATCAGGTCCTGCAGCGCCGGGTCTTTCATCATCGCGGCGAGATCGACGGTCGTTTCGAAGGTCGCCGTCACACCCGAGCCATCATCGGTCCGGGTGACCGAGACATACTGTTCGATGAACGCCGAGTCTTCGAACTGCGCCATGCTTTCGACCGGCACAGCGAACATCTCGCCCGACTGGCCGAAATCCGCCAGCATTTCCGGCGTGATCTGCTTATACACTTCTTCGATCAGGCTGGCGATATCGAGACCACCCCAGCCGTTTAGTTCCATGTCACTGTCCTGCATGAACGGCTTCAGCGGCTCAAAGTTGATGTAGCCGATACCTTCCACGAGGCGCAGTTCCAGCGTAACGCTATTGGTGGGCATGTCCGCAGCGAGATCTTCCGGCACAGTCAGCGTGAGCGCGATGTCACCGCTGAAGCCGCGCAGGGCTTCCAGCATCGGCGTGATGTCCGGCAGTTCGGTCATATCGCCAAGATTCAGCTCATGATCCATCCGGTCGAAACCGGAGAAGGCCCCGCTGCCCGTCAGATTGATCGGGATCGATTGGCCGTCCCCTTCGATCAGCACATCCACATTGAAATTCGCCGACGCCGTCGTCAGGCCCATCATAGCCGTCTGCGACTGTTCCAACAGCGCGCAATCCGCTGCGCTCAAATCACCACAAAACACGGGCGGGGTATCCTGCGCCAGCGCCGCGCCGCTCACGGTCAGCAGCACCATCAGGATGAGTAACAACCCTTTACGCATGTGATTTTCTCCTTGAATTCAGGTACAAGTTGTAGGTTTTGTCACCACATAAACTCTATACGCAAACCTCAGCCGATTCGTTGCAGCCGCGCCGACTTTCATGCTTTTCCGGTGTCATTTGTACCCGGCGTTATACTCCCGCATAAGTTCGTTTCAAGGAGGGCAGGAGGCTGCGATGGGATCATTTTCGGGCAAACACTGGATCGTCACGGGCGGCGGCAGCGGGATGGGCTTGGCCTCCGCGCGGCTGCTGCACAGCTTGGGCGCGACCGTCGCGCTCTGGGATATGAACCCGTCCGTGGCTGAGCGCGCCGCCGAACTGGACGGCAGCAGCATCGTCGATGTGACGCAGCCCGACGCAGTCGCCAGCGCGTTGAGCGCCACCTTAGCCACCTTCGGCAAAATCGATGGGGTGCTGCATGCCGCCGGGATCATGAAAACGGGGCTGGTCGAAACGCTGGACGCCGCGAGTCAGGCGCGCATGATCGCGATCAACCTCGGTGGTTCGGCGGTCGTCGCACACACGGTCATCCCTGCCTTGAAACAGACCCGCGGCTCATTGGTGTTGTTCGGGTCGGTGGCGGCCTTCTACGGCACGCCGGAGTTCGCGGCCTACGCGGCGAGTAAAGCGGGCGTCTTGAGCTTCGCGCAGGCGCTGCGCATCGAACTGGAAGAGGCGGGCGTGCATGTGGGCGTATTCTGCCCGCACTTCGTCAAAACGCCGATGATCGGCGGAGACAACAAGGACGCCAGCTTCATCAACCAGAAGTCGATCTTCGTCACGCAGCACGAGCCGGAGGCTATGGCGAAAGCCATCGTGCACGGCATCGCCGCCCGGCAGTTCCTGATTGTGCCGTCGTGGCGCGAACGGCTGATCTACGCGATGAGCCGCTACGCCGAATTCACCGGGCACATGTTGATGAAACAGAATTGGAAAGCGTAACGGCGCGTCCGCCACAATCCACCCTACCCTCGGCCCCTGACAGGGGTGGATTTTCAATTGTAGGGACGAGGCATGCCTCGTCCTCCTGTGCCAAAATAATCGTCACCCGATTGGCTAAAGCCTTCTTTTGCTTTCACGAATGGGAGGCTTTTGGTCCAATCCAGAGAAAAACAGGACGAGGCATGAGGTCATTTCAGTATTGGTATTTTGTCTAACCTCACTCCTAAATCCCCTCTCCGGGGGAGAGGGGACTTAAGAACTCTGTTTGTCTCCCCTCTCCTCTTTTCGGAGAGGGGTCGGGGGTGAGGTCACACTGACTACCGCAGCTCGATCACCGCGTTGCTGAGCGCGACGGTGTCCCGTTCCGCCACCTTCGTCTGGAAGATCACGCGGTCGTCCTCACGCCACATCGACGTGACCAGCGTTTCGCCGGGAAACACATGCTTGGCAAAGCGCACCTTGATGCTCTTGAAGCACGCCGGGTCATTGGCGCCAAACGCTTTCAGCACGGCGCGCGCAGCGTACCCGAACGAGCACAGCCCGTGCAAAATCGGCTTCTCGAATTTGCCGAACGCCGCCATCATTGGATCGGCGTGCAATGGGTTGACATCGCCGCTCAGGCGGTAGATCAGCGCCTGCTTGACGCTCGTCGGCTCGCTGATCACGGCGTCCGGTTCGCGCGCGGGCGGTTCATTGGCGGCGCCGCTCGCGCCGCGCTCGCCGCCCCAGCCCCCAAGTCCGCGAATGAACATCGAATATTGCCCAAAGGCGACTTCCGCGCCCGCTTCGTCGTAGCACGGCACATCGGTGACGATCAGCGCGCCGCTGCCCTTGTCGTACACCCCGGCGATTTTCGGTTTGCAGGTGATCGTGCCATGAGTGGGCAGCGGCCCGTTCACCGACAGGAATTGCTCGCCATGCAGGAGCATCATCGGGTTGTAGCTCACGCCCGCCAGCGACCCGGTCAGCATCACGTCGATCATGCGCGAGGGGAACAGCACGGCGAAAGTCGGCAGCACCTTGAAGCCTTCGCCGCTCAATTCGTAGACGAACTGCAATTCTTTCTGGTCGAGCGGGTCGGCGGGCGCGCCCACACCGAGTGCATACAGCGACACATCGCGTTCGGTGTAAGTGTAGATGATCGGTTCGAATTCGGAGCCTAAAATGTCCGCGGGGGTGGTCATCAGGGGAGTCTCCTCAATAAATCACCCGCTGCTTCCCCTCTCCTCTAGGAGAGGGGCTAGGGGTGAGGTTGATCTTTATATATCCTCTACTGTACTCGCGTTTACTCCCGCCTTCGCCACATAAACAGGTAGAGATCAGCGCAGCAGCGCTTGCACTTCATCTGCCGCGCGGCTGACCCCGCCCGCCGCCCGCAGTGATGCCCCGAGCGTCTGTGCCCGCTGGCGATAGCTTGGCGTGTTCAGCACCTTGTCGACCGCGCGGCGCAGTGTGACGGCATCATGCTGATCGATGCGAATCCCCACGCCGAGATCGGCGGCCCGGTTGGCGACGAAGGTCTGCTCCTGCTGCTGCGGCGCGAGGATCAGCGGTACATTGTAGTACAGCCCCTCATGTACGCTGTTCATCCCCGCGTGGGTGATGAACGCGGACGCCCGCTGCAGCACATCAAGCTGGGGCACGGACGGTCGCACGATGAAGTTCGCCGGGAGCGCGCCTAGTTCACCGATCGGCGTGTGCTGCCCAATCGACATGACGACCTGATACGGCGCCCCGCTAAAGGCGTTCATGGCCGCGCGGTAAAAGGCCACGTTGCGATTGATCACTGTGCCGAGCGAGAGATAGATCAGCGGTTGGCCGCTTAGTTGCTCAAAGGGGAAGGCGGGCGCATCGGGTCGTGCCTCGATCTGCGGGCCGACGTATTTGACGCCCGTCCCAAAACTGTCCGCCGCGGGCTGAAACAGCGCCGAGGTGTAACTGAGCGTGACCGTGCCGCGCATGTTCAGGAACGACGCAAAGTCCGGTATCTTCACGCCATATTCCCGCGTGATCTGATTGGCGGTCGCCTGATATTCCCGCGCCAAGCGCCAGCCCCGCGCCGCCACCAGCAGCAGATCGGGCAGCATGCCGCTGCGAATCAGCATGGCGGGCGTGAACAGCAGCAGCGACATGGACGAAACGTGCGGCAGATGCGCCATTTCTGCGGAGATCCAGCCCCACGGGCACATCGAGTCGTAGAGGACAAGCGCGGGCCGTTCCTGTTCCAGCAGCGTCTTCAACCACGGGAGCAGCGCGTAGGTCGTGGTGACCAGTCGGCGCGCCGTCTCCGGCGGATTGCTGCCGTCCAGCCCATCAAACAGGTGGTCGTCAACCACCGTCGGATAGGGGCGAAACTCCGCCCCTGTTCCCTCGATCTTCTGGCGGTAACCTTCCGTCAGGTAGTAGATGACGTGCACACCACGCCGGACGAGTTCCCGCGTCAGGGGCAGTGTGGGATTCACATGCCCGGACGTGGGAACGTTGAAGAAGATGACCGGTTGACTCATGGGCAACTGCCGCGTTCAAGTCGATAGACGTGTTCGCGCCGGTTGTCCGTTTCGTTGTTTTCCGGGATTTCGTTGTTCGGGTCGATGATCAGGATCAGACGATGATCCTCGTTGTACCATGTGCTCACGGTCAGCGCCATCGTGACGCGGAACGTCTGCCCCGGCTGGATCACCGGGAAGCCGCCGACGGTCGTGCCCTGCACGGAGCCATCCGCCACGCGCACATCCTGCACCGAGACGGTGCTGCTTGCGCTGCTGGCCGTCGTGCCGAGGTTCGCCACGTCAAAGCCAATGTTGATGGTCTGCGCACACGTGGGCTGCGCCGGGCTCAGTTCGACGATGCCCGCCACGAGATTCGCCGTGCTCTGCGGCGCGGTGGTCGCGGTCGGGAGCGGGATCGCGGTCGGCGCGGCAGTGGGCACAGCCGGTCCG
>JAYRZU010000072.1:0-2980 GCA_041916315.1 Anaerolineae bacterium | reverse complement strand
TTTCAAAGAACTGGTGCCCATGACGCGGATTGAACGCACGACCTCTCCCTTACCAAGGGAGTGCTCTACCACTGAGCTACATGGGCGGATGTTTGGGGTCTTCGCAAAGATCACAAACATCTGACCATCAACGGTGCTGCGCTGGAGCGGGTGAAGGGAATCGAACCCTCGTCATAAGCTTGGAAGGCTTCTGCTCTACCATTGAGCTACACCCGCGGGGATTCAGATTCAGTTCGACATCACCAACTTGCGAAAACCCGCACAGGCGCACTGGCGGAAAAGACGCGGTCCGCGCTTGTCAATTCGCACACCCGGATAGCGGGCATTCAAATTGGTGGAGAGGGCTGGATTCGAACCAGCGTACTCATAGAGGGCAGATTTACAGTCTGCTGCCATTAACCACTCGGCCACCTCTCCACGCGGAGGAGCCATAAATTATGCAGCATGTCGGACGTCCCGTCAAACCGGTTGTAACGGCAGATCGGCGGTGTGCGCACGCGATACAGCTTCGATCTGCATGCTCAGCCGCATGAGGCCTGACAAGCCGAAATCACTGAAGTCGACTTGGTACTGATTTCCACGCCATGCCGTTATCCAACGTGGCTTTCAGCAGAAAGGTGTTGGCGGGAAGTTGGCGGAGGTGGTGAGATTCGAACTCACGGATAACTTGCGCTATCGCCGGTTTTCAAGACCGGTGCCTTAAACCGCTCGGCCACGCCTCCGTCGTTAACGATTTTAGCTGCCTTGCTGACAAACCTCGTTGTTGATTGTAGTTTTTTCTTGTTATAAAACTACAAAATGCCTACTTCGCCAGCATCATCCCCTCCGTCGGCACCTCCAGTCAACGCCGCAGTCGCCCGCGTCACCGTCGCAATCGCCACGCGCAGTCAGGCGCGCCGGGCTGCATATCTGGCAACACTTGCGTCCCAGCGCCAGCATCGCGCCGAACGCCTTTCGCGCAAGCGCCTGAGTGCAGCTAACTTGGCGCACGGTTACGCGGCCCTGCCCAGTGGCGACAAATTGCGCGTGGTGAGCGAACCGGTGCCGATGATCGGCGTTGTCTCAGCCTACAACGACGTGCTCTCGGCGCATCAGCCGCTGGCCGACTACCCGGCGATGATCAAGGACGAAGTGCGCCGACACGCCGCCGTGGCGCAGTTCGCGGGCGGCGTGCCCGCGATGTGCGACGGTGTCACGCAGGGCCAGCCGGGCATGGAGCTTTCGCTCTTTTCGCGCGATGTGATCGCGATGTCCACCGCCGTGGCGCTGACTCATGATCTCTACGACGGTGCCATGCTGCTAGGCGTGTGCGACAAGATTGTGCCGGGCTTGCTGCTGGGCGCGCTCTCGTTCGGTCACCTGCCCGCGATCTTCGTGCCCGCGGGGCCGATGCCGAGCGGTTTGTCAAACAAGGAAAAAGCCAACGTCCGCAAGCTGCACGCGCAAGGCAAAGTGGCGCCGACCGCGCTGCTCGAAGCCGAGATGGCGGCGTATCACGGCGAAGGCACCTGCACCTTCTACGGCACCGCCAACAGCAATCAGTTATTGCTTGAAGCGATGGGTCTGATGATTCCCGGCGCCGCCTTCGTGCAGCCAAACGATCGACGCCGTGCGCTGCTCACCCGCGCTGCAGCGGCACGCATGGTGGCGCTGGCCAGGCGGGCGCAAGCGGGCCACGACACGGCTGGGCTCGGCCAATGGATCGACGAAAAGGTGCTGGTCAATGCCATCGTCGCGCTACTGGCGACGGGAGGCTCGACCAATCACACGATGCACTGGGTCGCCATCGCGCGCGCGGCCGGCTTTGAGCTGACATGGCAGGACATTGACGCGCTGTCGCGTGTGACGCCGCTATTGACGCGGCTTTACCCCAATGGCGAAGCAGACGTGAACGACTTTGATCGCGCCGGTGGCACAGCCTTCCTGTTCCGTGAGCTGCTCGCTGTCGGGCTGATGCACGACGATGTCGAGACGGTGATGGGGCGCGGCATGGGACATTACACACGCGCGCTCTCCGGGATGAAGGACGAGGAATCCGGTTCGCTCGCCTACGAGCCGGCAAGCGCGGTATCGGGCGATCTCACCGTACTACGCCCGGCAGGCGAGCCGTTCAGCCGGGAAGGCGGCCTGCGTGTGCTCGCCGGCAATCTCGGTGAAGCGGTGGTCAAGGTGTCCGCCGTTGCGCTGGAACATCGCGTGATCACCGCACCGGCGCATGTGTTCGATACCCAAGCCGACGTGATCGCTGCGTTCAAGGCAAACCGCTTCGAACGCGACGCAGTGGTCGTCGTTCGCTTTCAGGGGCCGCGCGCCAGTGGCATGCCGGAATTACATCAACTCACGCCCGCACTGTCGGTGTTGCTCGATCGCGGCATCAAGGTGGCACTGGTGACCGACGGCCGCATGTCCGGCGCCTCGGGTCGGGTGCCTGCGGCGATTCACGTCACGCCCGAAGCGGCCGCTGGTGGCGCGCTTGCGCGCGTGCAAGACGGCGACGTCGTGACGGTCGATTGCGAAAACGGCTCGCTCGCGGTGCATGTCGGCAGTGACGCTCTCGCCGCTAGAACTCCCGCAGGGGCGCCTCCCCCAGCAGCGGGCTGGGGGCGCGAATTGTTCGGCGTGTTTCGCGACAATGTGAGCGATGCCAACCAGGGGGCATCGGTGCTGTTTCGCTGACCCCACTACCTCGTTGACCGCTTCTGGAAGCACTAATGGACTTGAATCACACCCTCCGTCGCCTGGGCTACGTGCCCGTCATCGAAATCGACCACGCCGATGACGCGGTGCCGCTCGCCGAGGCGCTGCTGGCGGGCGGTGTCGGCTGCATCGAAGTGACACTGCGCACCCCAGCCGGCCTGCCGTCAATTGCCGAAATCGTGAACTCGGGTCTGCCCATGATGGTGGGCGTTGGCACGGTGACGCACGCTGATCAGGTGCACGCCTGCGTCGATGCAGGTGCGCAGTTCGCGGTGTCGCCTGG
>JAYRZU010000071.1:0-1581 GCA_041916315.1 Anaerolineae bacterium | reverse complement strand
GCACCACGCCGACGACCAACCCAGCCGCGGTCGATCTGAGCAACTTCGGGCCCAACACCGTATTCACTCGCGGTCTCAATCTGAAGATCCAGGACCTCGATACAGTCCAGGCGCAAAGTGACTTCAGTTCGAAATTTGCCGCGTTCGGCATGAAACACCACGTGCTGGCCGGCATTGACTACTCGCGCGATGAACGGACCGTTTACGGCGCCTTGAGCGTCGCGCAGGGCGGATTACCGACCACCAAACCGACCACACTGGCCGGCACGCCGAACGATGGGGCGATGACCAATGAATTCGGTCGGCCACTGCGCGTCACCAACGATTTCGTCGCCAAGGCATTCGGCGTCTACGCACAGGACATGGTTGAGTTCCTGCCGGGCTGGAAAGCGCTTGGCGGACTGCGCTACGACAACCTGGACGGTCGCTACAACGCCTACGCAGTCCCCGCCAATGCGGTCACACCAGTCACCACGACCACCTACACGCAAAAAATCTCCGAGGTCAGCTACCGCGCCGCGCTGCTCTTCCAGCCAACGCCGCTGCAGTCTTATCACCTGTCCTACGGCACGTCATTCAATACCTCTGGCGACACCTATTCTTACAACGCGCTTAGCGCAAATACCCCACCTGAGAGCAGCGCCAACATCGAACTGGGCGCGCGCCTGGATAGCGCAGACAAGCGATTCACCACCCGCCTGGCCCTCTTCCGCTCGACCAAGCTCAACGAGCGTAATACTGACCCCGATACGGCCGCGACCCGGCTGCTGCTGTCAGGCAAACGCCACACGGCTGGGGTCGAGATCGACCTGTCCGGACGAATCACCCCCGATTGGGAGCTTTACGTTTCCTACATGTGGATGCCGGTTGCGCGCGTTGATCAGGCAGCCTCTTCCTCAACCACCGTGGGCAACCGCGTCGGTGATCGCCCGGGACTAAGCCCAAAGCACAGCGGGACGGTATGGAGCACTTACCAGATCACATCGAAACTGCGCGTCGGTGCTGGGCTCAATTTCCGCTCGCGGCAGGCGCCGGCTGATGTCACCGCACCGGCGTGGGAGGCGCCAGGATTCATCACCGGTGACCTGATGGCCGAGTACGCCTTCAATGATGAATACAAGATCAAGGCGAATGTCAACAACGTGACCAACAAGCTGTACGCCGACGGCCTCTACCGCGGTCACTACATTCCCGGTGCCGGACGCATCTACCAGCTTTCGCTGGCGATCACTTTCTAAGCCTTGCTGCCAACGCCACCATGCTGCTCACGATTGCCAACGTCCTCAATGCCGCCGAACTGTTACGCATCCGCACATTGATTGAACAGGCCCCGTGGGCATCTGGGCGCGAAAGTGCAGGACGACAGGCTGCCGCCGTCAAAAACAATGAGCAGATGCCGCATGACTGCGACGAGGCTCGCGAGATTCGGGCCATTGTGTTACGCGGCTTCGACCGTCATCCGCAGTTCTTTTCCGCAACGCTGCCCAAGCGGGTGTTTCCACCGCGGGTCAACCGCTACGGCGGGGATTACAACGCTTTCGGCAACCACGTCGATAACGCGATTCGCTTCGCGCCCGACTC
>JAYRZU010000070.1:0-136500 GCA_041916315.1 Anaerolineae bacterium | reverse complement strand
TGGGGACAATTGACACGCCTCGCTTGTATCATGGCGGCCTACAACTTTGGGCTCTATCTGAACCGCCGCCTCCTTCGTCCCGATGGCGCGCTCGCTACTCTTCTTTGCTGAGTACCGGACAAGCCTTAAATCCCCTCTCCGGGGGGAGAGGGGACTTAAAAACCCTGCCTGTCTCCCCTCTCCTAGAGGAGAGGGGATGGGGGTGGGGTTCAGCATCTTCACCAATTGTGAAATACGCTCATGCCTCGTCCCTACACAAATGCACCTATCTATCTCCCCTCCCTGAATTCGGGGGGGCGGATGCAGCGGACGCGCCAGTGCGCGTCTCTACGAACAGCGTATCGCCTCCATCAAATGCCCTACGCCCCTCCGTCATCTGCCGTGTTGACGAGAATGCAGGTTTCTCCTAGAATGCAGGGTGTCAGTTACCTATTCTCAAAGTGAGTTTTGCCCCTATGACAACTGCTGCCGCCACCTTTCACCTGATGTTCACGGGTGTTTGAGCCGCGCCGAGCTTTCGTCGCCAACTGAAAGCGTCTGACGAGCGGTCGACTCAGTTTCAGCACGCCTCGACACCCCCGCGTTTCGGCTAACACACACGCTTTTCACAACTGAATCAGGGGTATTCCCACCATGAAGAAACTGGATGCCTTTCGGGTGCATCTGTGGTATTCCGGCTTAGGCAGTTTCGGCGGCACGCTCGTCTGGACGGCGATGATGGTGTATCAGGTGCAGGTCGTCGGCCTGACGCCGCTGCAGCTCGTCCTCGTCGGCACGACGATGGAAGTGACCGCTTTCCTATTTGAAATTCCCACGGGGGTTGTGGCGGATGTGTACAGCCGTCGCCTGTCCACCATCATCGGCGTATTTTTGATCGGCGTGGCCTATCTGGTCGAAGTCTCGGTGCCCACGTTCGCGGCGCTGATCGTCGGCAACATCATCTGGAGCATCGGCTATACCTTCACCAGCGGCGCGTATCAGGCGTGGCTCGTGGACGAAGTCGGGCAGGAGCGGGCGGGCGCGGCCTTCATTCGCGGCGGGCAGGTGGGGCGCATCGCCAGTCTGCTCGGCATTCCGACGGCGGTCGCGCTCGGCACGATTTACCTCGGCCTCCCGGTGATCGTCGGCGGCTTGATTCACATCGTCGCGGCGGTCTATCTGGTGCTGTTCATGCCGGAGACGGGCTTCACCCCCACCCCCGCGCCAGATCGCAATACCTTCCAGAAGATGGGCGATACGTTCAGCGCGGGCTTGAAGGTCATTCGTGGCCGTCCCAAGCTGATGAGCATCCTCGCGGTCGGGCTGTTCTTCGGTCTGTTCAGCGAGGCGTGGGATCGTCTGTGGCAGGCGCATCTCATCCGTAATTTCAATATCGCCGGGGTGTTCGGCCTGCCGACGATCTGGATCTTCGGCATCATGGACGCTTTCCTCATGGTGATTGGCTTCACGGGGCTGGAGATCATGCGGCGGCGGCTGGACACCAACAACCCGGTCAAGCTGACGCGCGCGGTCTTCTGGCTGACGGCGGTCATGGTCGTCGGGATTATCGCCTACGGGCTGTCACCGGTGCTCGGCATCGCGTTGATCGCGTGGCTCGGCTTCATGATCGCCCGCGACTTGATCGGCGCGCCGTTGGACACGTGGACGAACCAGCACATCGACTCGAATGTGCGCGCGACGGTGCTCTCCATGCGCAGCCAAACGGACGCCATCGGGCAGATCGTCGGCGGCCCACCGCTCGGCTTAATCGGCCAGCAGAGCGTGCGCCTGGCATTCATCGCCAGCGGCGCGGTGCTGTCGCCGGCGCTGCTCATCCTCAACTGGGTGCGCGAACGCGAAAAGCGGGGCGCGCTGATCGCTGAGGCGGAGGTCGTCGAGGTCACGCCGGGCAGCGATTAGATCAACCCCACTGCCAACCCTTCTCCGCCCGGAAAGGGGAGACAAACCCGCAAAGACCTAGTCCCATCTCCCAAGGGAGATGGGAGTGAGGGGTGAAGCTGCTTGTTTGACGCTGGACGAGGCATGCCCGTCCCTACACAAACGCTCTCCTCTGTCTCTCTGAATTCGGGGGCGGGCCGGGGGTGGGGTCAAGAACGGTGGACACGATAAAGAGGGTGCCTAAAAAGCCCCTCAACCCCCGCCCCCTTCTCCCACGCAAGCGGGGAGAAGGGGAGTAGATCTGCTTTTGTCCCTCTCCCCGTTTACGTGGGAGAGGGACGGCTTGCGCAGCGAGCAGGGTGAGGGGGTCGTAAAATCCTTTTTAGACACCCTCTAAATCGCATCTACCAATAGCCACAGCCGCAGACCAGCCCAACAGCAGGTACAATTCTCGATGGGGATGCTCAACCAGCGAGCATCCCCCACCGATGCGCGGCGAGGACACCATGACCAACGACACAACCAACGTTCGCTTTATCGTGGCGGAATTCATGCCTGTGCTGCGGCAGGGAACGCAAGCGCGTGATCCCCGTCCCGTGAGGATGATCGGCGATGATTTTCGCCAGCGTCGGCAGGCGCTCGCGGAGGGCGATTTCACGTACTATATTGAGGACAAATACACAAAACTTGTGCCGAGAGGCATTTTTGCCCACGACTACCCAAACCAAGGTGTGACCTGGGACTTTCATTATGCCCACAGCCGGGGCGCGCGGAACGGGTACGTCAAAGTCTTTGATTGGGACGGCCACTGGCTGCGCCTGAGCATGAGCGACCGCTGGTCGCGCATCCTCGCGGCGCTGGAACTGGGGCGGGACGCGGGCACGGGCGGCTACCTCATCATGCCCGCGCACGACGCGCTCTACACCCGCGACCTGCTGCTCCGGTTGGTCGCCTTCAGCCGCCAGCATGCGCAAAATGGTTTGCCCGCCGCCGTCAGCCCATTCACCTTCCACAAACATTCGCCCATCGCTGAGGCAGACATTCCCGCCGATATCATCGATCTGGTGAATGCGGCCTTCAACCGTGATCCAGCCTTCCGTTTGCAGCTTGAACGCGGCGAAGCGCAGGGTTTTTGGGGCAAAATGGGCCTCATCCCGTTCGAGATGTGCGGCGATCTGCTTAAAACTGTGGATACGGGCATCTGGGAGGATGATCTCGAACTCGACCGGGCGATCACCGCGCTCGGCTATGCGTCACGCACGTTGTGGATCGATGATCCGGCACAGTATCGGCAGGCGCTGTTCGTGGTCGATGAGGCGGGTGTGCGCCGCATCATCGAACGCCACCTGCATTACTCGCTGCGCACGGGCGGCAGCGCGCTCACACAGCCGCTCACCGATATGGCGCGCTACTGGCGCATCGTCAACCCGCGCTTAGGGGCGGCCGCCGCGCGGGCAGAGCGGATCATCGAGGAGGAATACGCCAAGATGATGCGGCGCGTCGAGCAATATGGCGCATCGTGGGTGGATTGGGGCGACTACCGCTACGTCGCGCGCCCGTATGATCCGCATGTCGAAGTGTGGGAGAATTCGCTCAACGCTTACGAGTGACCACTGCCGACGAAAATCGGGGTCTTGATCCGAAAATTTCACCGAGGAAATCTTGTCAAGGGTCTGCTACAATGGCGGCATCTTGCTTACATGGGTAGGTTCTAAGGAAACGTATGATCCTTGCTGGTGATTTGAAGAAGGGGACAACCCTGCGTATCGAAGGCACGCTGTACCGCGTGACCAATCTCGTTTACAACAAGCCGGGGCGTGGCACCGCGTCAATGCAGACCACGCTGGTCGATATTGCATCGGGCGCCACCCGCCAGCGCATTTTCCCGATTGACGACAAGCTCGACGATATCTATGTTGAGTCGGAAGAAGCTGAACTCCTCTATCGCGACGGCGATTTCCTGCACTTCATGAACACGGGCACCTACGAACAGTACGAAGTCAACCTCAGCCTGTTCGGCGACGACGTGTACTATCTGCGTGACGGCATGAAGCTGGAACTGCGCGTCTACGAAGGGCATCCCATCGACTACGTGCTGCCGACCACGCTGACGTACGAAGTCGTGGATGCGGAAGCGGCGGTCGTCGGCGATACGGCGGGCGCGGTGCAGAAGAAGGTCAAGACGGACACCGGTCTGTCGCTGCAAGTGCCGATCTTCATCAAGGTGGGCGAAATCATCAAGGTCGACACCCGCGACGGTTCCTACATCGGTCGCGTCAACGAGTAAGACACCCTACCAACCGCCCCCCGTGGGAGGTGCGGTTGTCGCTTGTAAGCCGTAAGGATGCTTCACTCCTTGCGGCTTTTTGTTAAGTCGGGCACCAAGGAAGAGCACCATGCTCGAAGCAGTCGCAGCGATCATTAAGGAATTAGACGAAGGGCGCGCGGCCATGCGCGCAGTTGTCCCCCAGTTTGACCGGGACCGCGAGATTTACCCCGGCTGGACCATCAAGCACATGCTGGCGCACATCACCGGGTGGGACGAGGCGGCGCGGGCGTCGCTGGAAGCCCATTTACGCCACGATGAAGCCATGATCCCCGCCTACAAGGGCATCAACGAGTACAACGAAGAATCTGTGCGCACGCGCGGTGAACTCCCATACGAGCTGGTGCTGCGCGAATTTGAACTGGAGCGCGACCGCCTGAAAACGCTGCTCGCTCAGGTCGATGCGGAACGCTGGGAGGCGAACATGCTCCTGCCGTGGGGTGGGTATGCGCCGCCCATCAACCTGATCCGCGTGTGGCAGCGCCACGAAAGCGATCATGCCGCCGAACTCGCGGAACTCAGTCGGCGCAAAGGCGATATCGTCTCCGGAACATGATCCGCAAGCTGCCTAACCTCCTCACCGCCCATATGGATGCGTGGGGGACAACCTTCATCATCGGTCTGATGTGCCTGCTCCTGCACGGCGCGTCCGCGTGGGGGCTGGTGATCACGGTGACAGTCGGCTACTGGTTCGGTTTCGCCGTCAACGACTACTTTGATGCTCCAGTGGATCGGCTCGATCCTGACAAAGCGGCGCGCGGCTATTTCACGACCGTGCACGTGCCGCCGATCCTCGCGCTGGTCGTCGCGCTGCTGATCGTCGCGCTCGCGCTGCCCGTCTTCCTGAGCTACGGCGTGCGCGGGATCGTCGTGTTCGCGGTCGCGCTGCTGATCGTGTGGGCGTACTCCGCGCCGCCGCTGCGCCTCAAAAGCGTGCCCGGCTTCGACGTGCTCACACACGCGCTGTTCGTGCAGACTTTCCCCTATGTCCTGATCATGGTGCTGCTCGAACTGCCGTGGACACCGCTCGATTTCGTCATGATCGCGGGCTTCTTGCTGGCCTCGACGTCAGCGCAGTTGGAACAGCAGGTGCGCGATTTCGACACCGACCGCCTGACCGAACGCAACTTCACGATCTGGATCGGGCGCGAACGCTCGGCGTTTCTCATGCGCCTGCTCACACTCGCCTTGCTCATCGTCGTCAGCCTGCATGTGCTCAACGGCGTGATTCCGACCTATCTTGCACCGTTCGGGTTAGTGTGCGTCCCCCTGTTGCTGCATCGCTTCGTGCGCCGCCCCGATCAGCCACGTTCAGAATGGTTATTCCGCGTGACGGTCGTCGTCGCTTTGAGCTACGCCGCGCTCCTGCTGATCTTTCGCTAAGGAATTCGCCATCCGTTCATGTGCCGCTAAACATTCCGTTTTACCTTACAGTTATGGTGACGAAAACGGAAATCCCCCACGAACTGCGCTATGTGAACGATAACGAACCCGGCATCCGCCGTAAGCGGGCGGGCAAAGGGTTCACGTATCTCGCCCCGGACGGCAGCCGCCTCACTGACCCCGACGTCCTCAACCGAATCAAGAGCCTCGGCGTCCCCCCCGCCTACCGCGAGGTGTGGATCTGCCTGACACCGGATGGTCACATCCAGGCGACCGGACGCGATGAGAAAGGCCGCAAGCAGTACCGCTATCACCCGCGCTGGAACGAAATCCGCGACCAGACCAAGTTCGACCGCATGATCGCGTTTGGCGAGGCGCTGCCGACGATCCGCGAGCGCGTGCAGCAGGATCTCGCGCTGCCGGGCATGCCGCGCGAGAAAATACTCGCTACGGTGGTTGAACTGCTCGGCACAACCTTCATCCGCATCGGCAATGAGGAGTACGCCCGCCACAATGAGTCGTTCGGCCTGACGACCATGCAGGATGAGCACGTCGCCGTCGCGGGCTCGACCGTGCATTTTGAGTTTCGCGGCAAGAGCGGCAAAGAGCATGTGATCGACCTGAAAGATCGACGCTTAGCCAAAATCATCAAAAAGTCGCAGGATTTGCCCGGTGAACATCTCTTTCAGTACAAGGATACGGACGGCACCGTCCGCGCGATCACATCCAGTGATGTGAACGCCTACCTGCGTGAAATCACCGGGCAGGACTTCACGGCGAAAGACTTTCGTACATGGGGTGGCACAACGCTGGCGCTGCTCGCGCTCACAGGGATTGATCCCGCCGAAAACAAAGGCGCGCTCCGCAAAAATCTCAGCGCGATGGTCAAGGAGGTGTCCGGTCAGCTCGGCAATACGACGACCGTCTGCCGCAAATACTACATCCATCCGCGCGTGCTGGAAGCCTACGGTGAAGGCAAGCTCGCGCCGTTCGCTGGAGAGGTACCGCCCGGTCTGCGCCCGGAGGAAGCCGCGCTGCTCACGCTGCTGCGCGAGACAAACTGAGTTACCCCTTATCCAACGCCCCTGCTTGCGCGAAGTAGGCGTTTATGCGGCTCCTCCCTGAATTCGCGGGGAGAACAGGATACTTTTGACCATCGAGCGGTTTGTAGGGACGCCCAACGGGGCGTCCGCCAGATCTTTAACAAAACGGACGCGCCGTTGCGCGTCCCTACGAAACCTGTTTTCTCTCAAACCAATGCCTTAATAGTTCCCGATGTTAAAACTGTCCTGCCATGAACCTAGAAAAGAGGGGAGACAGGCAGGGTTTGTAAGCCCCCTCGCCCTTGAGCGAAGCGAAACGGGGTGAGGTTAAACAAACTGCCGATTCTGAAAAGCCTCATGCCTCGTCCCTGCACGTTCTCAGCGAAAAAACTTGTAATCGATGGAAAGCATAAAAAACCTATGCCTTTTAGGAGGGGGCTTAGAGGTGAGGCAACGGTTTTTGGCACCCCTCACCTTACGGCGGTTATCGACACTGTAACGCTGTAATTTGACCCTTTATGAATTTCATGAAACTACAATCTTCAATTTATTCTTAACTACGTCATCACTCACTTTCGGCTCATCTGCTCCCCGTAAGTTTAGTCCCGTAGCGTCAAACCAGATGCTGCACTGATGGTTGGCTTAGTGGAATTTGGAGCATAATTCGAATGAAGAAGTTGTTCACCGTTTTCGCGTTGTTCGCTGTATTGGCCCTTAGCGTTATCCCCGCGTTTGCTCAAGATGAACCCGGCACGATTGCTGACATCGTGGTCGCCAGCACCGAAGCTGAAACGCCTGAATTCACCGTCTTGCTTGCCGCCGTTGCCGCTGCTGACCCGATGTTTCTCGAAGCCCTGTCCTCCGAAGGCTCGTGGACCGTCTTTGCGCCGACCGATGCCGCCTTCACCGCCCTGCTCGAAGAACTGGGCCTGACCGCGGAAGAACTGTTGGCGAACACCGATCTGCTGAACGCCGTGCTCGCCTACCATGTTGTCCCCGGCGCGTTTGACGCTGCCTCGGTGGTCGCGCTCGATGGCGCGGTGATCGGCACGCTGCTGCCCGAAATGCCGCTGGCGATCAGCGTCATGGGTGACTCGGTCATGGTTAACGACTCGACGGTCGTCGCCGCCGATGTCATGGCTTCGAATGGTATCGTCCACGTGATCGACGCGGTGCTCGTCCCGGCGCTCGATGGCATGGAAGAACCGATGGAAATGATGGAAGAACCCACGCTGAGCATCGCCGAAACCGTGGTCGCTTCGACCGAAGCTGATGCCCCGCAGTTCACCGTCCTGCTGGCCGCTGTCGCCGCCGCTGACCCGAGCATCCTCGACATGCTGACCAATGGTGGCCCGTACACCGTGTTCGCTCCGACCGACGAAGCCTTCGCCGCGGCGCTCGAAGCCCTCGGTCTGACGGCTGAAGAACTGCTGGCCGACACCGAAACGCTGAACGCCGTTCTGGCCTACCATGTCGTCCCCGGTGAATTCTCCGCGGCGACCGTCGTGGCCGCGGCTGGTGCGAGCGAAGAAGGCGTCAATGTGGCGACCCTGCTCCCCGGCACGACCGTGAACGTCTCGCTGGATGGCGAATCGGTCAAGGTCAACGATGCGACCGTGGTGGCGACCGATGTTTACGCAACGAATGGCGTCATCCACGTGATCGACGCGGTCATCCTGCCGCCGATGGAATAGGCTTTCTCACAATCCCTCTAGCGGATAACGTCGGGGCGCAAGCTGCGCCCCGACGTTTTTGTTTGGGCTGATGGGGCGACCGTTCGCTGCGAGGCAAAGCGCTGCAGGGGCGAGAGCATCCCTGTCCGGATCGCCTCAAGGCAGCCTAGCTTTCAACCTATGCCAGTGATAGCATGAACACAAATCGTAACTGAGTCCGGAGTTTCACTGTGCGTAACCCCTTGATCGTGATCCCGGTCCCTGCCCCGGTGCAGCAGGCGGCCTTTGACCTTTACGCCACGCTGACTGATGCCATCGCCGCGGCGGGCGCAGCCCTTGAACCGGGTGATGTGTTGGCCGTGTCCAGTAAGTACGCGGCGATCAGCGAAGGCCAGATCGTCAAGCTGGACGAGATCGAGATCACGCCGCAAGCCGCCATGCTCGCCGAGCGCTACAGCATGAATCCAGGGATCGCCGCGCTGGTCGCGCAGCAGGCAGATCACATCTTCGGCGGCATTCCCGGTTTTTTACTCACCTTCAAAGACGGCATTCTCTCGCCCAATGCGGGCATCGACCGCTCGAACATCCCCAATGGTTATGCGGTCGTCTTCCCGGAGCATCCCTATCGCACGGCGGCACGCATTCGTGAAGCAATGCGCGCGCGCCTCGGCGTCGATATCGGCGTCATCCTCACCGACAGTTGGCTGATGCCGGGGCGCATCGGTACGACGGGCGTCGCGCTGGCGACCGCGGGTTTCCGCCCCGTGCAGGATGAGCGCGGCAAGCCAGATCTCTTCGGCAACCCGATGATGGTCACGCGGCGCGGCATCGCCGACACGATTTGCGCGGCGGCCCAGTTGGTCATGGGCGAGCGCGATGAAGCGACGCCGTTCGCCATTGCTCGCAACACGGGTATCACGCTCACCGACGATGAGATCACCGTTGCTGATGTCGCCATCGAGTGGCCGATGTGCATCTATGTGCAGTCGCTCACCGAAGGCGCGCTCGTGCAGGTTGAACGCACTCCCCGTTAAGCCCTCATCCTGCTTTCACCATCCGATCCGATAATTCAATCGGGGGCGCGGCGTGCTGCGCCCCCGATTTTCTCCGCATTCATCATCAGCTCCCATCCTGAGGTCTGAGACGAAAGGCTACAGCATATGCAGCTTCATGGGCTTCACCATGTCACGGCCGTCACTGGCAATCCCAGCTTGAATCACGACTTTTATACGCGCGTGCTGGGTCTGCGCTTGGTCAAAAAGACGGTCAATCAGGACGACACCTCGGCGTATCACCTGTTTTACGCGGATAAGCTCGGTTCCCCCGGAACGGACATGACCTTCTTCGACTGGTCGATGCTGGGCGCGAATCGGCGCGGCACGGACAGCATCGCGACCACGCAGTTCCGCGTGAATGGCGCGGCGGCGCTTAACTACTGGGTGGAACGCCTGACGGCGGAAAACGTGCAGCACGAGGGAATCAGCACCTGGGCGGGGCGCGCCGCGCTGCGCTTTGACGATCCTGAAGGGCAGCGCTTGATGCTGGTCGACGACGGCGGCGCGCCTTACGATGGCGAACTCTGGGATGGATCCGATGTGTCGCTGGAGTATGCCATGCGCGGATTTTATGGAGTCGTGCTGCACGTGCCCAACCTCGACCGCATGGCGATTCTGCTCACACAGGTGCTCAACTTTGCCGAACTGCGCCGGGACACGCTGCCCACGGGCGAAGCGCTGATCGTGTTCGGCATGGATGGCGGCGGGCCGGGGCGCGAAGTCCAGGTGGTCGAAGTGCGCAGCGGCGGACGCGCCAATCTCGGGCGCGGCGGCGTGCATCATGTCGCGTTTCGGGTGACGGATGACGCCGAACAGCGCGCCTGGGAACAGCGCCTCGCGCGGGTCGGCATGCCCACTTCCGGCCAGATCGACCGCTTCTACTTCAAGTCACTCTATTTCCGCGTATCCGAGGGCATCCTCTTCGAATTGGCGACCGATGGCCCCGGTTTCGCCGCCGATGAAAGCCTCGAAACGCTCGGCGAACGGCTGGCGCTGCCACCTTTCCTCGAACCGCACCGCGCACAAATCGAAGCCGGTCTCAAGCCGATTGAGTAAGCGTACCCTCAAAGAATCCATGTAGTTTCCGGGGAGGGGCGCACGGCCGTGCGCCCTTACGATCGATGGGGCGAGATCTTCAACTTTTCCCACACCAGCTTCTCCCTTTGGTGTGACCGCCTTCCCATGTCTGTCTGTGCATTCTCACCGAAAAACGGGGGGCGGACTTGTGGACTACCAGATTTGCAAGTTGTCGCACATTTAATTATGATCGCGCATTCATAGCGGTAGATGAGCAGCGATTGTGAGGGGTGTCATGGTGTACGCGCCCGATTTCGACTTTACCAAGGTCAACGCGCTGGCGGTGGAAGACGATGCCGGCGGGATGGCGATTATTGGCGTCATGATGCGCCATTTGGGGATTAAGTCCTACATCAATACGACGGGCGAAGGCGTGGTTGAACTGGCGCGGGCAATGAAGCCGCTCCCGGATATTGTGTTCCTCGACCTCAACCTGCCTATGACGAGTGGCTATGACGTGATCAAGCAGATTCGCGCGGACGAGAAGCTCAAAAAAGTGCTGGTGATCGCTGTCACCGCGCAGGACGCCGACGTGGAGATTCCCAAGTGCCGCGCGGCAGGCTTCGATGGCTACATCGGCAAGCCCATCAGCCGCTCACGCTTCCCGCGCCAACTGCGGCGCATCCTCTCCGGCGAACCCGTCTGGGAAACCTACTAAGAGCAGCCTTTAGCCGTTAGCCTTTAGCCGATAGCCAAAAACGGACGCGATGATTCGCGTCCGTTTAATTTGGTGAGAACTTCACCCGACTCTTCTAGGAGAGGAGGATGCATCGTTGTGTAATGCGGTTGGGGCTAATCGCTAACCGCTAAGGGCTAACTGCTTTACCCGCTGATCACCTTGCACGGATTGCTGATTTCGCCGATGCCGTCGATGGTCACCTTGACCACATCCCCATCCTTCAGGAACACCTGCGGATTGCGTCCCAAGCCGACGCCAGACGGCGTGCCCGTCATGATCAAATCGCCCGGTTCGAGCGTGAAATTCTTCGAGCAATAGCTGATCAACGCGCGGATGTTGAACATCATGTTGGCGGTTGTATCCTGCTGCATGACTTCGCCGTTGACGGTCGTCGTGATCGTCAGCGCCTGCGGGTCGGCGATTTCGTCGCGTGTGACGATCACCGGACCGAGCGGGCAGAACGTGTCGAGGCTCTTACCGCGCGTCCACTGCGCGTCTTTCTTCAACTGCAAATCACGGGCGCTCACATCGTTGCCGATGGTGTAGCCGTACACGTAATTGAGCGCGTCTTCCTCGCTCACATTGCGCGCTTCTTTGCCGATCACCACGCCGAGCTCGCCTTCCCAGTCGACCTCATTGCAGATCTCGCTGTTCCATGTGATCGCTTCGCCGGTCGCGATGATGGCGCTCGGGAACTTCGCGAAGATCAGCGGGGCGGAGGGCGGGGCGCTGCCCGTCTCTTTGGCGTGTTCGAGGTAGTTCTTGCCGATGGCGACGATCTTGCCGGGGACGAGCGGCGCTTCGACTTTGACATCCGCCAGCGCGAACCGTTCGTACGAGCGACTGGGCGTCACGCCGCGCCGGATCATCTGCCGCACATTGCTATCTACCCAGGCCAGCACATGAATTGTATCGCCAACCAGTTCCCCGATCCGCGTCCGTCCGTTGTGAGTAAAGGTGATGAGTCGCATGGTGAGTGCTTTCTAAATAGCGTGAATGAATAGCAGAGAGTTTGCCAAGCTTTGAGACTATAATCAAGTTGAAAGGTATAGCACCATGAGCGATCCGTATGAGTCCACTCGACTAGCTATGGTCGAGCAGCAAATTCGCGAGCGGGGAATCCACGATGAGCGCGTGCTTGAAGTCATGCGCCGCTTGCCGCGCCACGAGTTCGTCCCCGAAGCTGATCGCGCTAAAGCCTACGATGACAGCCCGCTGCCCATCGGCGCTGAGCAAACCATTTCCCAGCCGTACATCGTCGCCGTGATGACCGCCGCCTTACATCTGACCGGCAAAGAACGCGTGCTGGAGATTGGCACAGGGTCGGGCTATCAGACGGCGATTCTCGCTCAGCTCGCCGCGCAGGTCTATTCGCTGGAACGGCACGCGGCGTTGGCGGAAAGCGCCGCTGCGGTGCTGGAACGGCTGCACATCGAGAATGTTGAACTGCATGTTGGTGATGGCAGTCAGGGCTTGCCGGATATGGCTCCCTTTGATGCCATCCTCGTGACGGCCGCCGCGCCGAGCATCCCCGGCACGCTGCGCTCACAGATGAGTCCGGACGGCGGGCGCTTGGTCATCCCCGTGGGCGATGCGAAAAATCAGTTCCTCGAACGCGTCATCCGGCGCGGCGGTAAGTGGGATCTGCAGCGGATTGGCGCGGTGCGCTTCGTTCCGCTGATCGGCGCGTATGGCTTCAAAGCTGCCGATGTGTAATCAATTGAAATCAGCAGGGGTACCGGACGAGGCATGAGCGTATTTCACAATTGCTGAAAATGCCGAATCACATCCCCTCCCCGAATTCGGGGAGGGGCGGGGGTGGGGTTGGAACGCGGCCTTATTCGAAATTGAAGGTTCCGACGAAGGCATCCAGCGCGTCCAGCGACGGCGTGAAGTCGCTCGGCGCGGCCTGCTCCAGCGTGGCGATGCTGTCCGTCACGTACTGCGGCCACTGACCGTAGAACACATCCGGCTCAACCGGCTCCGGTTCGGTCGGGAACATCGGCGCGGTGATCGGGAAACCCGCCGAGATATACCAGTCTCCGTCTGCGCTCACCCCTTGGAACGTGTAGGTGAACGAATTGGCGAGGAAGGGATCGGGCGTCGCGTTACTGTAGGTGATGTAGGCGATACCGCTCACCTCTTCTGTTTCGACGTAGTGCATCCGCGCCCGCAGAATTTGCCCATGCGGCAGTGTCGGGATGTAGGGCAGCACGTCGAGATACGCGCCCGTTTCGTCGCGCCGATCCCATTGGCTGAGGTCGGGGCGCTCGGCGAGCAGCGCCTTGAGCGCGTCCGCCTGCATCGCCAGCCAGCGATAGTCGGCGAGGTCGGCGCTGCTGTACAGGCGCACCCCGGCGATGCTGTCAAATGCTGTGTCCGGCAGCCCCAACTCGGTGTAGAAGTCGAAGCGGACGTGCGGTGCATCGGCGAAACCGGGGCCAAATTCCGGCGAGTCGCCGGGGTACTGCGAGATATTCACGTTCGCGGCGAACGTGGGGTCGAGCGGAAAGCTGAAATCGGCGACCGTGACGGTCTGCGGTTCGCTCTCCTGGGCCAAGGCGGGTGTCACTGCCAGCAGCAGCAAGCTGATGATCAGCGTCCATTTACGCAGCATGAGGTTCTTACTCCTTACATCGACGTTTGCTCAGTCGATTCGTTTGACACTTCGCATTAAATGACAAACTTAATTCCCACGCATGGGACAAAAGCCGTAGGTAGGCCAAGCGTAGGCGCACCGTCATGGGCGCGTAGACTTAGCGCGCAGCTTGGTCGATCTGATGAACGACACCCGCAGAGCACTCACCAAAAAGTGTCATAGCTCAACAATTCGATGATAAAATATTATGAGAGCATCTCTTTTTGAGATGCCAAACTGAAAGGATCGACACAATGGCATCTGTGGAAGAACTCAAGCGGGTAGCCAAACGGTTCGCCGTCGATGCGTGGAACGGCGATGTCGCGATCTTTGACGAGGTCTGCTCTCCGGACTATCGCCTTGGAGACATGACTCTAGCGGACTTGAAACAGGCGATTCTGGCGTATCGTCAAGGCGTCCCTGACCTCAAAGCCACGCTCGGCGAAATGATCGCCGAAGGCGACACGGTCGCTTACCGCTGGACGATGAGCGGCACACACTTGGGCACGTATCTGGGCATCGCCCCAACGGGCAAGCCAGTCAGCGCGACGGGGATCACTATTCTGCATTTCCGTGATGGCAAAGTTATTCGTGATGAATTTGAGTCGAGCAGCAAGAGCTTTGAGGAACAGGTTTCGTAGCTGACGGAGTGTGAACGGGGACGCGCGGACGAGCTTGTCTCCTAGGCATATCGTCGCCAGAATGCGGCGTTTGGGTGTTAGGAGCAACCGTCTCAATCCGCGTCCCCTTCTGCCTGCATTCGTCGGAGAAGGGGAAAAGGCCATTCTGTCCCGCTCCTCTGTTACCTAGGCGAGTTCGGCAGTGATAAAGATTGCCAAAAAAGTTTTATTGATATATTATAAAATTTGACGCAATATCTAATCCATTGATTGAATACGTTGCCGCTAGACATAGTGTTGCTTTCACCCCGCTCATCGAGAACAGAATGGGAAAACAGCATGACTTCTCCAGAGGAACTGAAGCGTCTCAGCCGACGGTTCGCCACTGAACCTTGGAATCACGGCAATTACGCGGTCTTTGACGAAATCTGCGCTCCCGAGTATCGCTTTGTCGACCTGACCGCCGACGCTCTCAAAAACTTGATCCAAGAGTATCGTCAGGGTTTCCCTGACCTCCAGAATGTTGTTAAAGAAATGATCGTGGAAGGGGATGTCGTCGCCTACCGTTGGCAAATGGAGGGGACACATCTCGGAGAATATCATGGTATCGCGCCGACTGGCCGAAAAGCGAGTGCGACCGGAATCACCATTCTCCATTTCCGCGATGGAAAAATCATCCGTGATGAATTTGAGTCCGGCAGCAAGAGTGTCGACGAGCAGATTTCGTAACTCTAAGTGAGAAGTTCCGCCAATAAAAACAGTTCACAGCCGACCGCACCAACTGTCGACTGTGAACTGTAAACTGTGAGCTGCTCTTCCCTTACGGGAACGCCGGGCAGGTCTCGCCCTGCAATTGCATGACACGTTCCGCGGGGATATACACGTTCTGCACCAGCGTCCCCTGCACATCCACATTGACCTTAAACCACAGGTTGCCCGCCGCGTCGCGCTCCTGACCGAGAATGCTGATCACGGTTGAAGCCGGGATTTGCGCGAACGGATTCGCGGCCAAATCCGGCGTGGTGCGCAGATTGGTATTCTGCACGGCAAACCCACGGCAGATATAGCGCGGCGTCGGCGTGACCGACGGCGTATCGGTGGCGGTGAAGGTCGCCGTCGCTGTGTAGGTGGAAGTCGGCGTGTCGCTGGCGGTCGGCGTGCTTGACGGTGTGAAGGTCGCCGTGGGCGTATCGCTGGCCGTCGGCGTGGGCGACGCCGTCGGCGTGTTGGACGGCGTGAACGTCGCGGTCGCGGTCGGCGTCGGCGAGGGGAAGAAGACGGCTTCCCACGTCGGGCGCGTGAACCAGGCCATCAGCAGAATGATGATGATCGCCACGCCGCCGATGCCCGCTAAGCGCAGTTGATGCCGCTGGCGCAGCGCACGGATCTGCGACTCGATGCGGTTGACCTCCGAACGCCGCCCGAGGATGTTGAACGGCTCATCGCGCATGGTTTGCAGCAGCGCCTGCGCCTCTTCGATGTCGCCATCTTCGACGGCGGCCACCGCGCGTTCAATGTAGCGCGTGAGCAAATCGTTGACGACAGCGCGATAACGGTTGTCCTGCGCGTAGTTCATCAGGCTGCTGAGCATGGAACGCGCTTGCAGGAGTTCGTTGTCGTAGTTCTGCGCGATATGCTGCGCCGCTCGTTCGACCACCTGCCGC
Organism: Anaerolineae bacterium; assembly: GCA_041916315.1. Taxonomy (GTDB): domain Bacteria; phylum Chloroflexota; class Anaerolineae; order Aggregatilineales; family Phototrophicaceae; genus Flexifilum. The sequence continues at coordinate 120,464 of JAYRZU010000070.1, read as the reverse complement.
GCCCGCTGCATATCGGCGGCGGAAGCGCGCGCAGTCGAGAGCATTTCGCCCATCGACTGATCGCTCGGGTCGAGTTTTGCGCCGAGATCGAGCAGCGTCAGCGCCTCGTTGGTGAGCGCGAGGCGTTCCTCGACCGTCGACGCCGACGACGCCCGGCTGAGCGCGGAATTCGCCTGATCGTGGATCTGGCTCTTCAACCCGTTGAGGCGGTTGTTGGTCTCCTGCGAGAGCGCCTGCAAGCGCGCGCTGTTCGGCAGCAGCTGCCGCAGCCGCGCGACGATGTTGATGATGTTCTGCAGCTGCGCCACCTGATCGCTGAGCGAGCCGCCGAGCATGCTCAACTGGGCGTTCGCGCCTTCGGTGTCACCCTGAATGCGCCGGATTTTATCGATCCGTTCTTCCGCTGAGGGATCGTTCGCCACAACGCGGAGCGCGCCTTCGTATTTGCGCAGCGCCTCGTTCCACTGGTCGTTCGCCATCAGGCGGTCGCCCTCGTTGATCATTTCGCGGGCGAGCGCAAGGTCCTGAATATCCAGCAGCGCCTGTTCGGCGTCCTTCCACGAGAGGATGCCCGCGCGTTCCGCCAGATCCCGCGCTTCGCGGTACAGGCGTTCCGCTTCGTCGTAGTTGCCCGCGCGCACCAGCGAATTCGCGCGGTTATAGGAGACGCGCGCGTCAAACGGGATGCGGTGATCCGGCACGACGCCGCGAATCAGATTATCTTCGGCCTTCTGGCGATACTCCAATGCGGTCGGGTTGCCCGCCTGAAAGCTCAGGACTTTGTTGGCGAGGTCGACCACGATCTGATAATCACCTGCGTAGTAGGCTTGTGTCATCTCGGAGAGCAGCGAGTCGACATCGCCGGAAGGCGCGGATGACAGGCGGCGCGGTTCCGAGCTGGCGGGCGGCATCGTTCCGGTCGCGCGCGGCGGCGGGACACTGCTCGCCGTATTCCCCCCATTACCCGTGGGGATGCGCGGCATCTCCTCCTGCGTCTGGATGACCGGGCGCGAAGGGGTGGAAGGCGCGTTCACGACTGAGGTGGGCGGCGGCGCGGGCGGTGTGCGTGTGACTCCGTGCCGCACGAACAGGTCATTGACGCGCTGCTGCGCCTGCGCGCTGTGGCGACCGGCGTCTTCCAGCAGCGCAATCACGTCGCCGTCCAGCGGGTTCAGCCCCAAGGCTTCCGCGAGAATATCTATCGCTTCGTCGACGTCGTCGTCGTCGCCCGCGATTTCGATGCGAATGCGGGCGCGCCGAATCAGGCCGCGCACCGTCGCTGCGACAGGTGAGGTCGGGCTGCTCAGCCGCGCCAGTTCAGCAAACAGGCCCTGCGCCGCCGATTCAAGCGGGGTGTTCTTGGCGTCCGAGAGCAGGGCGCGCGCCCGCCGTTCCAGATCGGTGATGGCTCCCGCTTCGGCATCGGGCGGTAAGTTCTGCACAGCCTGGCGTAATTCGTCGATGCGTTGTTGTAAATCGGGCATAGTGACTCCTATCAACCGATAGAAACTTACCGCATTTAACCTATCGTCACAAGATCGGATGCTGCTACGCCGGGTGATCGTCAGGTGCTGGGCGCATAGCCCCAACCCGCTGTCAGGATAAACCTCCATGCTCGGCGGTGACACTCGACGTGAAAAATCTACAAAAATCTGCTAAACTCCTGCGTCATCTTTGTTCAGAAATTCACAGGAAGTAACCTCATGCCGATCACACTTCCGCTCGTCTTGTCGGTGATCACGGCGGTGATCAGCGCAATTTTTGCTGGAGTGGTGTTCAAACGCTGGTGGGCGGCGCGTTCGGACGGTAAACAGCGTCCGCATCTGCTGGCGTGGTCGATTGGTTTAGCGCTGTATTTCATTGGCGCGTTCGCGCAGGTCGTATTGTCGTTCGTGTGGAGCCCCACGTTTTTCGCGCTGTGGTACTGGTCGGGCGCGCTGGCCGTCGCGCCGTGGCTCGGTCAGGGGACGGTCTACCTGCTGGTGCGGCGCGGCAGCATTGCCCGCAACATCCAGATGGCGCTTATCCTCATCTGCGCGATGACGCTGCCGTGGGCGCTGTTCCTCACGCCGATGAACGGCGACGCGTGGCGTCCCGGCATCGACATGGTGACGATCATCAATGACGTGATGCAGAAAGGCGGCGTGCGCGGTTTCGTCCCGGTGATGAACATCTGGGGGACGCTGGCGCTCGTCGGCGGCGCAATCTATTCGGCGTGGCTGTTCCGGCGCAAGAACATCATGGCGAACCGCGCCTATGGCAACTGGCTTATCGCGGCGGGCGGTCTGTTCCCGGCGCTCGGCGGCGCGCTCATCCGCCTCAACCTGACCGAACTCAAATACGCGGGCGAGATGATCGGCGTGATCCTGATCTTCATCGGCTTCTGGCTGACCGTGAATGTACCGGAAGACGCCAAGACGCCCAAGCACCGCAAAGCGGCCGAGGTCACGTCTGCATGATGATCAGCGTCGAACTCTATCTGTTTTTGCGGCAGGCGCATTATTTCGTCAGCCGTGGAATGCTCATCATCGGCTTGATCGGCTTCGTCGTGGCGATCTACATTGGCTTAATCCGGCATGGCGACGTGACTCCGTGGTTTCGGCGGGCGGTGTATGCCGTCGCCGCGCTGACCGTGGTCGAAGCGGGCATGGGCGCGCTCATGTATTTCGGCATTAACGCGCGTCCGCATGACGAAGTGCATCTGATCTACGGCCTCGGCGCGATTCTTTCGCTGCCGTTCTTCATCTTCGTGGAGAAGACGGCCACCAAACGTCCGGCGATGGGCAGCTATATCTGGGGCTTCGCGCTGATCGCCGCGATCACCGTGCGCAGCATTATGACGGGCGCGGCGGGGTAAACGCGACCTTCCCTGCTCACAGGTAAGTCTGTCGGGCAACCCGGACAGCTAACGGAAGCACTCGCCCCCGCAGTTGGGCGAGGCGAACCGGCAGGCGCGCAGAATGCCGTGAAATCGGGCCACAGGTCGGTTTTGGGATTTACGGACGCAATGAATTGTGTCCGCTGTGCCTACGGCATGCCTCGTCTCTACAAAAACTTCACGCAAAAAGCCTTTTGATCGCATCCGCAAATGTCTTTTCAGCCGAGCAATCTGCTTTTGCCCCGGCGCCGCATCCAATTGCTGGCGCGTCCGCCCGCGCAAACTCCATTTTCGCTGTACACTGGGAAGTGCATCTGGATCTCGTGTTTGGAGTCGCTGCATGACTCACGATTATTTCATCCGCGAAGCCACCCCCGATGACGCCGAAGCCCTCATCGCCTACATGAAGACGCTGGCGGATGAGCCCGACAACGGCATCACCTATTCGTCTGCTGCCGAATTCAACTACACCGTCGATGAAGAGCGCGAAATCCTGCGGCAGCATCAGGCAGCGGAGAATGGCATGTGGCTGGTCGCGGTGACGCCGGATGATGAGATCATCGCCAGCGCCAACGTGACCGGTGGGCGGCGCGTGTTGTTCCATACCGTCGGCATCGGGATTAGCGTGGCGCAGGGCTGGCGCGACCGCGGCATTGGCACGGCTCTTTTGGAGATTATCATCGCCTGGTGTCAGGCCAACCCGGTTGTGCGGCGCTTGGAGCTCAATGTATTCACGCACAATGCCCGTGCTATTCATGTCTACGAAAAAATGGGTTTCAAGCATGAAGGAATCCGTAAGGAGGCGTATTACAAAGACAATCAATTTCTAGACGCGCATGTGATGGCGATACTTTTCACAGACATGTAGCCATTCTCTGTACGTTCTTGGGAATAAATTCACATCAGCTTTACCTTTATCGAGGCTTCCGCAACGCTTCTGAGCCTACACTAAGAGTGTAAGGAAGCAGATCGACGGGTAACAGCATGATCCATACCGAACACATCAATCTCCTGCGCGAATTCCTGACGCTTGTAGGGATTCCCGCGGATGTCGCGCCCACCGAAGACCGCCACTGCCTGATCACCATTCCGGCAGAAGCCTACGAAGAACAGCGCGCGTATATCAATGCATGGTTTACGCCCATTGCGCTCGAAGAAGATTACATTGTGTTGACCGAACGGATGCGCGGGTCGGGCGACTCGGATTAAGCGCCCCTCTACAGGCTGATATACCGCGTCGGGATCGCGTAGGGGAGTCGTATGGCACTTTTACGGGTTTCGGCGCGTATGTATAACAGACTTGTACAATCAGGGGGACATCATGAGGAGAATGCTACCACTCCTCGCATTTGCGTTACTGGTCATCAGTTGTACGCTGGGAACACCTCCACCGACCGCCACACCCACCACTGAACCTTCCCAAGCGCCTGTTTTCATCGACGCGCGCACGAGCACCGCCACCACACCAACTACCCAACCTGCCGCCACCGCCACTACCGCACCGACCGCCGTGCTGCGCCCCAACTGCGTCGTTCGCACCGATTGGTTCGTATACGTTGTGTATCCTGGCGAAACGCTGGGGCGCATTGCGACGCGCTCCGGCACGACGGCGGCGGTGCTGGCGAATGCCAACTGCCTCGCCAATCCGAATCTGATCTACGCGGGGCAGCTCTTGCGCGTGCCTGTGCTGCTGCCCGTCATCACACCGACCGTGCCGGGGAATCAGAACGCGGGCATCGTCGTGCCCAGCCCGTATGTGCGCATCTACAACGGGCAGTATGAAGTCCTGCCAGACACGAACATTGCGCTTATCTGGCAGATCACGCCGGCGCGCACGTTCACCCGCGTCGACTTCTTCCTCACGCCGACCGGGACGGGCACGTCACCCACGCTGATTGGCTCGGATACCTACATGGCGGACGGCATCTCGATCAACTTTTTCGTGCCGCGCGGATTGAACGGCTATGTGACCGCGCTCGCCTACTATGGCAGCGGCGTGGTCGGCGGGACGATTGCCGGTACGCTGATCTACGCGGGCGCGATTGTCAATCCGCCTGTGATTGTCGGTGGGACGCTGCTGGATATCGCACCGAACCTTGGCCTGAACAACAACACTTATGTCGTGCAGACGGGGCAAACCGTGACCATCAACTGGGCGGCGACCTTCCCGTCAGAGACGCTGCGGGTGGAGTTCTATCTCATCCCGCCGGGGCAGACGAGTGGCACGCTGCTCGGCACGGATTACAACCTCGGCGATGGCGCGCAAGCCGTGTGGACGGTGCCCTCCGGCGCGCAGGGGACACTGCGCGCGCTGGCGATCTATTCCGGCGGCTTTGACCCCGCCGCGAGCAGCGAATACTATGTCGTCACCGAAGCGGTGCAGTAACGCGATGAAGACGCTCGCTGCTCTGCTCGGACTGCTCCTACTCATGGGCTGCGCGCTGACGGATCTGCTGCTCCCGTCCGGCGCGCCGCCCGTACTACCCATGACGCCAACCTACACGCCCTACCCGCCGACTTCGGGCGTCCCGACCTTCACGCCGATCCCGTCTCCAACGCTCGTCGTGACGTCCGAGATGCTGCCGATCACGCCCGCGCCGACCGGGAGCGATCCGCTGCCGCCCTACCCGGAGATCACCTACGCGCCACCGGTTCCCACCTACACCCTCACGCCGATGACGGGCGTGTATCAGGCATTTGAGCGTGGGTTTATGATTTACATCGAGGGGCAGACCTGCCTGTTCGCCTACGCCGAGGCGATCATCATTCCGGAGGCGATTCGCAGTCTGGACATGGGTATCTACCGCTACTGCGTGGAATTTGCCGGGCTGCCGCCTGCCCCCGCGGATGCGCCTCTCGATCCGTTTGGGCGCGTGTGGGCACAGTATCCGGAGATGCGCGCCAGTTTAGGGGTGGCCGTCGGCGCGCCAGAACGGTATCAAACCGTAATTCCGCGCTCGGAGCCAGTCATCATGGGCGGGGTATTCTACAGCGGCATGGCAACGCTGCCTGATGGTCGCCAACTCTACTGCGGCACGCGGGGCGCCACTGCGGGGCGCTGTGAGCTCAGAAATTAACCTCACCCCTACCCCTCTCCGTTCAGTTGAGGACGGGACACTTTTAACAATCGAGTCGTTGTAGGGACGCGCTTCTGCGCGTCCGTGGTCAGCGGACGGCCAGAAGGCCGTCCCTACAATGGATTGTTTGAGGGAAGACCGTCGCGAAATGCCAAAACTGTCTTACCTTGAAAGAAGGGACAAGACACGCTTTTTGCCCCTCGCCCTCAGGAGAGGGGCAGTTGAGCGCAGCGAAACGGGGTGAGGTCGCCCTTAGTCCGCGATTTGTTCCAGTTCTTCGCCCTGCTTGAGCAGACGGCGGTAGGTCGCCTGCAAGGTGAGCGCGTCCGCGGTGTGGAAAGGCAGCGGTGCTTCAACGCCGACCGTGCCGCCCACGCCGAAATCGATGAAGGCTTGCAGCAGTTCGCGGTAACGCATGTCGCCTTCGTTGAGCGGGACGTGTTCTTTTTCGCCCTTCGCCGTGTAGGCAATCGAGCTCATGTGGAAGTGCATGCGCTTGAGTCCGTCTTCGCCCAGGCCGTCGCGCACCCGCTTGAGCGCATCCGCGAATTCATCATAGCTGTTGAACGACCCGTCGCCTGTGCGCGCGTGCAAATGCGCCCAGTCGATGCACGGCATGACCCCCGGCACATCGCGCGCCAACTGGATCGTCTCGTCGAGCGTGCCGAACATCGCGCCTTTGCCCATCGTCTCCGGGCGCAGCGTGACGTTGACGCCTTCTGCGCGCAAAATCCCTGTGATTTCGATCAGCTTTTGCTTGCAGCGTTCGTAGACCTGTTCCGGCGGCTGGCTGTGATAGCTGCCGGGGTGAAACACGATGTCATATGCGCCCGCCTTGAACCCGGCACGCGCGGCCGCCAGCAGCCGGGCGTCGCTCTTGACCATGAGCTCTTCGGTCTGACTGTTCAAGTTGATGAAGTAGGGCGCATGCACACTGAGCGAGATGCCCGCCTTTTCGCTGGTCGCCTTGATCAGCGCGCAGGTTTCATCGGTGACGCGCACGCTCTGCGTCCAGGCGATTTCGAGATGCGCCATGCCGAGTTCGCGCATGTGCAGAATGGCGGCGGGTGTGCCGCTCTCGCGGGCGGTCTGCGGTGACCCGACCGTGCCAAAGCGAAGAAATTCATTCGGGTAGGTTTCCAAAGCGACAAATCCCCATTCCTAGCGTATAGTTGATCAAATTCTAGCACATGGGAGAGAACGTCGTGCTGCATCTAGCCTTGTTTCGCCAGCGCGCCCTGCTCATGGCGGCGGCCGCGGTGGTCATCGTGTTCATCCTCTGGAATGTGCCAGCGTTCGATTTCTTGATGTATCCGCTGCGCCTGTTCGTGACGTTTGTGCACGAAGCCGGGCACGGCCTCGCCGCGCTGATCACGGGCGGGCGTTTCGATCACTTTGTGGTCTATCCTAACGGCGCTGGTATCGCCACGACGAGCGGAGGCGCGCGCTGGTTCATTCTGCCCTCGGGCTATCTCGGCGCGGCGGTCTTCGGGGCGCTGCTGCTCTATCTGGTAAATACGCTGCCTTTTCCCAAAACGCTCGCGCTGACCTTAGCGCTGTTCCTCGGGCTGATCACGCTGCTGTTCACCGATCTGTTCACGACCGCGTTTCTGGTTGGCCTCGGCTTTGCCGTCGTGCTCGTGCTGCTCTGGCGCTTCGGAGATCGCGGTTTCACCATGCTGATATTGAACGTGCTGGCGATGATCACGGGGCTGAACGCCGTGCTCGACCTCTTCTCGCTGGTCGATAACAGCGGCGCGACGCTCGGCAATATCAACAATGATGCGGCGGCTTTCTCGCGGGAGATCGCGCCGCTTATACCCCCGGTCGTGTGGGCGCTGCTGTGGTGCGCCATTGCGGCGGCGCTGCTGCTGGCGGCGATCTACTACGGCATTTTGCGCCGCATCAAGCCGGTGTAAACCCGCAAACGGGACGATAATGGAATTAAAAGGGTTAGCGGACGCGTCCCTACGCCAGACCTCTTAAGGCATGCACCCATCTGTCTCCCCTCCCTGAATTCGGGGAGGGGACGGGGGGCGGAATCACGGGACTAGCCACTGCCCCCGATTGGCAACCAAAACAATTGCGCTTTAGAAAAGGTAACCTTATGACCACCTCCAAAACCATGCGCGCCGCCGTCCTCAAAAGTTATAACGGTTTGCTGACCGTCGAAGAGCGCGACATCCCCACCCCCCGTTCCGGCGAACTGCTCATCAGAATCGCCGCCTCACCCATTAATCCCAGTGATGTCATGTTCACGTATGGCATGTACGGCATCCGCAAGCCGCTCCCGACCACACCCGGCTTCGAAGCGTCCGGCGTGGTCGTCGCCGTCGGTGCGGGCGTCGACCCGGGGAGGCTCGGTCAGCGGGTGGCCTGCTTCGCCGGGACAGATGACGGGGCATGGGCGGAATACATGCGCGTCCCCGCGACCAATGTCTTTCCCGTCACCGATCACATCAGCGATGAACAGGCGTCGATGATGCTCGTCAACCCGCTGACCGCCCGCGCGCTGGTCGATATGGTCGAAGGGCAGCATGCTTTTGTGCAGACGGCCGCCGCCTCCGCGCTCGGCAAGATGATTCAGCGGCTGGCCAGCGAACGCGGCCTCACCCCGATCAATATTGTGCGCCGGGGCGAAGCGGTCGCCGAACTGCAAGCGCTCGGCGCAGAACATGTGCTCAACAGCCACGATGCGAATTTCGAAGAGGCCTTCCGCGATCTCGCCAAGTCGCTCAACGCGCGCCTGTGCTTCGACGCGGTGGCGGGCGAACTGACCGGGCGCTTGCTGCACCTCATGCCGCGCGGCAGTCGTATGATCGTGTATGGCGGGTTGAGCATGCAGCCCGTGACCATTGGTCTCGACGATTTGATCTTCCGGCATAAGCAGGTCGAAGGCTTCTGGCTGTCCACGTGGATGCCAACGCTCTCGCCCGGTCACCTGCAAAGCATCTGGCAGGAAGAGCAGACGCACATCAGCGGCACGTTTAAAACCGACGTGCGTGGGCGCTACCCCATCGACCAGATCGCCGAAGCGCTGGCGGAATACTCGGCGCACATGTCCGGCGGCAAGGTGCTGATCACGCCCTAAGTGAGCGGTCGCTGGCCACCAACACATTAGGAGATCGTAATCTTATGTAAGAGTTGGGCGCTCTACGGGTACTATTAAGTGAATACAGTCACATTAGTTCGTCTGAGGAGTGCCCATCATGGCTAAAGCGGTTTGGAAAGACGTTGTCCTCGCCGAAAGCGACCAGACCATCGTCGTCGAAGGTAACCACTACTTCCCGCCCAGCTCGGTCAACATGCAGTATTTCACCGACAGCAGCACGCACACCACCTGCCCGTGGAAGGGTGTCGCCAGCTATTATTCGCTGGCGGTGAACGGTGAAATCAACAAGGACGCCGCGTGGTTCTACCCGATGCCGAAAGACGCCGCCAAGCAGATCAGCGGGTATATCGCCTTCTGGAAGGGCGTCAAGGTCACGCCTTAACGCCCCATGCCCGTATTCAGCGAGAAAAGCCAGAAGTGGCGCCTGTGTAGGGAGAGGTTTGTCCTTTCCCTACTTGGATACTCTCCTTATCCGTCCCTTCCAACTGCAGCTTAACTCAGTTCAAGCGTTCGCACGCTGACTTTCGGTACATGACGGAACAAATCGGTCAGGCCGTCTTTATGGAGTCGATGCACGATCTCCTCATGCCCCGCGCTGACGATCACGCCCGTGTAGTGTGCCCGCTTGAGTTCGTGCAGCGTGGCATCAAGGGTGCTCGTTTCGTCGGTGGCGATCAGAGTGTCAATATGGTCAGCCGAGACGCCACAGGCGGTAAGCGTCGCCCGCGCCTGATCGACACAGCTTTCGGCACGCGTGTGCTCTGTTGTTTCGGTGCGCCACGCCTGTACAATTTCCTGTCGAACTTCCGGGTTATCTGCGCCGCCATGTTCCCAGTAACGGGGCGGGCAGCACGCCATAAGGGTGAAGAACGTGTTGGTCAGGGTAGGGAGTGTGACGATGATCGCGCGTAGTTCATCCAGAAAATGTGGAGCATTCTCCAGCACGATGAGGATCTTGTCGCCCAGTTGAGGTAACGCGGTTCGCGTTTGCATGAAGCCCTCCTTTTGGTGCAACTGGGGTTCCACACAGGTATTGCTGGCCGACGAGCGTCTCAACGCTGCATCGTTAACCTCATTATACTCCTCATCCGGGTTGTCTGAGCGGGGACGCGAAAATACGTTACACTTAGCACTATCTACGCAGCCTCACGTTCAGAAGGAAACGGACAGTGTCGAAACGAATCGCGCTGCTGGTGCTGATGGTCATCAGCTTGACCGCTGCTGGTGTAGTCTATACGGCGCTTGAGACGTCTAGGTCGCTTCAAGCGATCCGGATCCCCGACGGCCTGCCTATCCCGATTCCGCCGCTGGTCGAACTCGTCGGCGATGCGACCGACGATGCGACCGCGACCGCGCGCATCCTCAACTACTACACCACCAATCACGACGCGCTGGTCGTCGCCTTCAACGAGGCGGATGAAACCCGGCTGCGCGCCCTGTTTGGCATGTACATCACGCATGTCGCTGTGCCCTACAATGTCGTCGATGTGCTCCCGGTCACGCTGCTCGACTTCGTGCAGTCGTCGACGGCGCACTGTGGTACGTATGGTCTCGCGCAATCGCAGATCTACGACGCCTTGGGGTTGACCTGGCGCTTCGTTTTGGCTGATGGTGGTTGGCATGGCATCATGGAAGTGCTGGTCGGGCGGCAGTACGAAACCTTCGACGCCACGTCAAATGTGTGGGTCAACCTCTCGATTGGCGAAATGATCGCGGGGATGCGGTATACGGTCATGGATGAACCGCGCCGTTACCGCGAATTCTATGCGCCCGCCCTCGATCCTACGACCAGTGACAACTACCGCGTGCATCTGACCGACGAGCGCTGTGATCGGTGCAGCGTGCCGGAAATCCGTGCGGGCCTTTCGCAGTGGGGGCTGCGCGTCTTCCCATCGCGCTGGTCAGTGGATCGCCTGAGCGCCAACTCGTAGCCATGAATGTCGATCAGCTTGTGGAAGCGGCGTTAACCGCGAGTGCCGATACCGCGCTCCCGGCGCTGCGCGCCCTGCTCGCGCTGCCCGAGGGCGAGCGTCGCCTCGATGCGGAATTGGCGCGGCGTGCTCCCCGCGACCGCGCGGCGTGGGGGCAGTTGATCGCGGATGCCGATCCCCGCCCCGGCGTCGGTTTGCGCGCGGACGGCCTGCCCGACATCCACTGGATCGTCGTGCCACCCAGCCAGTTCTTCTATGGTCTTGGACGCCAACCGCGCTTGCTGCGGCTCGACGTCTACTGGATCGCCAAATACCCGATCACCTACGGGCAGTTCGGCGCCTTTCTCAGCGCGCCGGACGGATACAACGATCCACGCTGGTGGGTCGGTCTCCAGCAGCAGCCCATGTCTGAGCAGTGGTTTAAGTACGCGAATCACCCGCGTGAGAATGTCTCGTGGTGGCAAGCGGTCGCATTTACGCGCTGGCTCGACGCCGTGCTGCCCGCTGCCAGCCGTCCCGCCGAATCTGTCCGTCTGCCGACGGAATGGGAGTGGGAGAAAGCCGCGCGCAGCGTGGATGCTCGTCTGTATCCGTGGGGTGACCAATACCGGGCAGGCTATGCCAACGTCGACGAAGTGAGCGGCGGTGACGGCCCGACCTATTTGCAGTACACGACCGCCGTTGGGATGTACCCGCAGGCGGCGAGCTTCTTCGGTGTGCACGATCTGTGCGGGAACGTGTGGGAATGGTGCCTGAACGAGCACGCCCAGCCGCGCCAGATCGATGTGAGTGGACAGGCGGTGCGCGTGGTGCGCGGCGGCTCGTGGGATGACGCGCCGCTGGTCGCGCAGACCTCATTTCGCGCGGGCAGCCTCCCCGCCAGCCGTTTCAGCGGGCGGGGATTCCGCGTAGTCTGCGGGGCTGCGCCGCTTATTCCGGAATGAGCGTGGCCAGCAGTTCGTTGTACTGGCGCGTGCCCGTGTCGAAGATGCCGAACCCGGCGCCGAATTCCCAGTAGCACCAGCCCAAGCCCTGTGCCTCGGCGGTCTCGCGGACGAAAGCCGTCCATTTGAGGCGTGACGCCTGATCCGCGCGTGAGTACGCGCCGAATTCGCCCATCAGCACGGGAATGCCCGTGCTTCTGCTCCACTCTCCCGCCAACTGCAAGCGCTCCGTGATGAACGCCAGATCGCCGGCGCTGCCCCACACCGTGCCGAGATACACATCCATCCCCTCGACCCACTCTGCGCCCTGATGCGTGAATTCGAACGGATCGTAGAAGTGGAAGGTCGCCAGCAGGTGATCATCCTGCGGGATGCGCATTTCCAGCAAGCCATCCAGCGAATTCCAGTAGCCCCCGCCGACGATGACCGTGCGGTCGGGGTTGGTCGCGCGAATTGCCGCGATCACCTGCGGCTGCATGGTGTCCCACAGTTCCGGCGTGAGGGCGCTGTTCGGTTCGTTCATCGCCTCGAAGATCAGCGTATCGGGGTAGTCGGCATAATGCGCGCCGATCTGATCCCACAGGGCCAGCACGCGCTCGAGGTGTGCTTCCGGTTCCCACGCCAATTCGTCATAGTGATGAATGTTGAGGATCACCGTCAGATCAGCGTCCAGCGCCCAGCCGATCACTTCATCCATGCGCGCGAAGAATTCCGGGTCGATGGTGTAGGGCGGCTCGGTCTCCGCGTGCCCGGACCACTTGGTCGGAATGCGGACGGCGTCAAAACCCGCGTCGGCGATGGTCTGGAAGTAGTACTCCTCGACGCTCAAGCCCCATTCGCCTTCGTTGGGCGCTTCGAGCATGTTGCCGAGGTTAACGCAGCGCTCGACGGGCAGCGGCGCGGGCGTCTGCGCAGAGACGGTCGGCGCGGCCACAGCGAGCAGGCCAAGCAATACGATTAGTTTTCGCAGCATAGTTCACCACTTTATCTCTGTTCGCGCGATCCTCTCATCATAGCGCGGACAGTCGAATTCCGGCTAGGCGATCCACATGAGGAATTGTGCAACGGATCGGCGCAAATTTGCGTATTATCAACATAACTTCAGGCAATGGGAGCGAAGACCATGCGCGAACGGATGATAGCCACGCTGGGAATTTGGGCAGCCGCGGCGTTCTCGGTTGATCGTCTACTGGCGGCGCTGCGCTATACCGTGTGGACGGAGGGCGCGCCACAAACTATCCCCGGCACGACGCAGCAGATCGCAACGCAGATTGCCAATACACAGTTTGTCGATGGCGGCATGCAGATCGCGATTTTCGTCATCCTCTTTCTGGCGCTGTGCTGTGCTGTAGGCGCGACGATCGCTATCTGGGAAAGCGCCAAGAATGACGTGACTGAACGTCAGGCGGTTGCGTCGGCTCGTGAGAGCGAGAAGATCAAGCGGACGCGGGAAATGCGCGTCAAGCGGCTGCTCAGTGCGCTGGATGAGGACGAACTCGCCGAACTCGAGGCGCAGCACCTCGACGAAGACGAAATGACGGTCGCGCAGTTGATGCAGCAGAAGCGCAGCACGCGGGAAATGTAAGCGCGCGGAGGGGGTTACTCCGTTGAGCTGGTGTCGACCAAAATTCACTCTATCGCTATGATCAAAGCTCATTTCGCTTCGGCAGAATTTGCTGATATGTCTGGAGATCATAGCCCATGAGTGCGCTGCTGCGTTCCGCCCTCATGCTCTATCGCCTCACCGGGGAAGCTGAATACCTCCAGCACGCCGAACAGGCCGCCTATTACCTGGCTTCGTGGCAGTGGCACCATAGCGTTCAGTATCCCGCGGGCACGGTGCTGCATGACCTGGCCTATGATACGTTTGGCGGAACCTCGGTTTCAACCCAGCATCATCATCACGACCCCTACGCGCTGTCGTTTCTGGATGCGTGGCTCCAACTCGCCGATCTTACGGGGAACCCGGTCTGGAAACAGCGCACGCAGGCGGTGTGGTCGAATGGCATGATCGGCGTCTCCGATGGGCGACTGCGCGTGCTGAATAAGCCGCGTCCGGTCGGCAGTCAGGATGAAGGCTTCTATCACACGCGCTGGCGACACCCCTTCAGCGTGTCGGAGTGGTTGGTAGCGTGGCCTACAGCATTTCGCCTCGAAGTGCTGCGCCGCTTGCCGGATTGGTCGCTGCTTGACATGATGGGGTTGGAGTGAGCTGCTCGGCCTGTCGCGGCGCGACCACGTGATGACAGTCTACCGTGCGCAGATCCGCGAACGCGGCGTGCTTGGCAGCCGCGACTTCGACCGCTGTCAGGATGGCGACGTGGTGACGGTCGCGGTGTGCTCAACGTAATTGCGACGAGTGCCGCAGCTTAACGCTAAAGGCGCGCTGGCAGCACCACCTTAAACTGCGATCCCTCCCCAACTGTACTCGTGGCGCTGATTGTTCCGCCATGCCGTTCGATGACGCGTTTGGCGATGGACAACCCAAGACCAAAACCCGGTGTCGTGTGTGCCTCATCATGACGCCAGAACGTATCGAAGATGTACGGCAAATCTTCGCCTGCGATGCCGCTGCCGGTATCGCGAATGTCAACGATGATTTGCGCCTCTGCGCTGCTCACGCTCACTGTAATCCTGCCATCAGTCGGCGTGAAGCGGTAGGCATTCTCAATGAGTTCATGGAAAGCGCTCGCCAGGTAGTCTGCATTGCCCATGACGGCGGGGAGGTCCGGGGGAATGTCCAGATGCAGTGCGGGCTGACCGCGATACCGCATCTGAAGTGAACGGCACTCCGATTGCAGGACATCGCTCAGGTCGATGAGTGTATATTCTCTGGTATCGGCGCTTTCCACTTTCATGTTCAACACAATTGACTGGATCAGGCGGTTAATCCGGTCGATTTCGGCTTCCATCTGCTGTGCTTTGAGCGCACGGCGCTGCACGTCGTCCGAACGCGAGAGCAAGTGAATACCCATTGCGATGGAGGAGAGCGGGGTGCTGAACTCATGCACTGCTTCGCTGAAGAAGCGCGTGAGCATGGTTAAGCGATCTTTTTCCAACCGCAGTTTGTACTCAACTTCTTCCCGGTTGTGACGCTCGGTGATGTCGCGTGACACGACATAGGCACCTAAGTAGGTTCCATCGTTGGCGTATTCGAAGCGGGCATGATCTTCTCTCCAGAAATAATGTCCGGCTTTATGCTGTGTGCGATAGGAATAGGTCAGTGTTTCCTCGTGATTTCGGATCGCTTCACGGATGCGGTTGAAACTCACTTCCCGATCCTCCGTGTGAACGACATTCATGTACTCTTCCGGGTCGCGCCGCAAAGATTCGCCGATACTGCGCCCATACTGTCGATCATAACTGGGCGAAACGTAAGTCAGGCGGTTATGCCCGTCGAAGTGGACGAGTCCATCGGACATGTTTTCAGCAATGTGGCGGAACTTTTCTTCACTTTCACGCAGCGCCTGTTCCATGCGCTGACGTTCCGTGATGTCCTGCCCGATGCCGATGCTGCGACCATCCGACAGGCGGACATTGGCCCATGAGGTATGCAGCATGCCATGATGCTTAGTCATGGAATCGAAGTCGCGCCAACCGGGCGTGCCTTGCAGCATGTATTCCAGCACCTGCTGGCGATACGCGGGATCAGGGTAAAACAAGGCGAGCGAGTCCTCCGCTGTGGAGAGATCCGCGATTGTCCAACCGACCCGATCCAACCAGTGCTGGTTAACGTATTCGAAGTTCCCCTCGTTGTCGAAGAAACTGATCATGACAGGAATGTTGTCGATGATCGTTCGCAAGCGTTCTTCATTAGTACGCAAGGCTGTTTCTATCTCATGCCGGGTCGTTACGTCGCGGACGATCCCCCCAATCCGATAGCCGTTAACCGTTTTGACCGGGAACATGTGCGACTGTGCCATACGCAAACTCCCGTCTGCCCGCGCGAAGACGGAATCATAAGGTGTGCCAAACCAGTTCGCCTCGCCGATCTGAAGGGCGGTGAGCGTTTGGGTTTGCATATTCGCGTAAACAGTTGGCGACTTTTTATCATCTGGTACGAACCTAAACTGGATGTCCCAGATTTTTCTCCCAACTGCGGCTTCCGCCGTTAGCCCGGACAGGATGACCATGCCCGTATTCCACTCGACGACCGTGCCACTCTCATCGGTTAGCATGATGCCATCAGCTGAACTTTCAATCAGGGCACGGTACTTCTCCTCGCTTTCACGCAGTATGTCAGCCAACACTTTGTGCCTGGTGATGTTCTGGTTCATGATGGCAACACCATCACCTACCCGCGTAACTTGGTGCCGATACCAACCGGGCGCTGTGTAGTCGGATACGATTTGATACTCTTCTTCTAGTGCCTTCCCTGTTTCCACAACGTGTTTGTACCGCTCAAAAAAACCATTGGTGCGGTTCACCGGGAAACGCTCACAGATTAAGCTGCCGACGAGCTCGGCCTCAGGTAATCCCATTTCGCGGAGGGCGTTCTGGTTGACCTGGACGATGCGGAAGTCGACGATCTCATCGACCTCGTTGCGCACGCATTCGAGCAGATAATACGCTTCGATGCTGGCTTCAAGCACCGTCCGGTAACGCACTTCATTCAAGGCCAGAGCTTGCTCCATGGTCTTGCGCTGGCTCACATCGCGCGAAACCACCTGCATACCCAGATAGTCTCCATCTGGCGAGTACAGCAAAGTCACATGGTCTTCACACCAGACATAGTGGCCGTCTTTATGACGCACCCGCCAGTCATATGTTAAAAACTTCGTATGCTGGCGAATTGCGGTATAGAGCTGCGATATGACGCGATTATGATCTTCCGGGTGAGCCAAGTTAAGCACAGGGTCCGGTTCCAGCTGCCGCAACTCCTCATCGCTGTACCCTAACAGGCGTTCCCGTCCGGGAGAGGCATACACGGTTTCTCGATTCTTGCCCACCACATAGATCGCGTCGGATGCGTTGTCCGCCAGGAGGCGGTACTTTTCTTCGCTCTCCCGCAGCGCCTCAACGGCTGCTTTGCGCTCAGTGATGTTCCGGTTCATGATGGCGATGCCATCCGCCACCCGCGTAACCTGATGTCGATACCAGCCCGGCGCGGCATGTTCCGTGGTGATCTGATACTCTTCTTCTAATGCTTCACCTGTTTCAGCAACCCGTTTATAGCGGTCAAAAAAGCCATTAGTGCGGTTGACCGGGAAGGATTCACAAATCAAGCAACCAACTAGCTCGGCCTCGGGCATCCCCATTTCACGAACAGCATTCGCGTTCACTTGAATGATGCGGAAGTCAACAATTTTGTCAGCCTCATCGCGCACAGTCTCCAGCAGATAATAAGCGTCCATGATGGCGTCGAGCACCGCACGATAGCGTGCCTCGCTTAGGGCGAGTGCCTGCTCTGCCTGTCGCTTACCCGTCACATCGATGAGGATGGCATAGAGGGCAAGACCATCCGGCGTATCCACCGGGCTGACATACGCATCCACATCGCGAATCTCACCGGAAGCGAGCTGATGCTGCACTTCTAAGAACGTCTGCTCGGTGGTAGCTGCAGTGTGCAACAGGCTGGCGATTTTCTCTTGAGGTAGGGGATTTAAGTCGGAAATCTTCAGCGAGCGCAGGTGTTCGCGCGTGTAACCGTAAAAGTTAGCGGCGGCGATGTTCGCATCTTTGATGCTGCCGGTGAAGGGATCGAGCACCAGTTTTATCGCGGTGTTGCTGTCAAACATCTGACGATAACGCTGTTCATTCCGCTCAACCGTACGTTTGGCTTCTTCACGGACGGTAACATCGCGTTGCGTTCCAAAGTAATAGGTAATTACCCCCTGTGGATCAAAGAGCGGAGTAAGCGAGACTTCATTCCAGAACATCGAACCATCTTTGCGGTAGTTACGCACCACGGTAGTGCACGACTCCCCGTTCTCAATGGCTGCTCGCATCGCCTCGCGCGCTGCTTGATCGCGATCCGTCCCTTGAAGAAAGCGGCTGTTCTTGCCGATGATTTCGGCGGCAGCATAGCCAGTCAAGCGCTCAAAGGCGGGATTCACATAGACTATCGGCAAATCTGGCTGCAAGGCGTCCACCAGCATTGTCCCGTAGGGCACGGTAACCAGCATTTGCTGATAAATCCAAATTTGGTCCGGTAGTAGGGTGGTGTCCATAGCGGACTACTTTCTAATTTGCGAACAAGAGATAGAGGAAATTGGTAGTCCCTTGCTCAGGTGGTCATCAATAGTAATTGTACCCCCATTACTAGGACGAAACCTCTGGGTCTGTTTTTTCAGATGAATGAAGGGGTTGGCCGATATTCCCGCAGCGTTCCGTTCCGCAGCTTGACTAGCCCTCGTGCTTGACCTCCGTAGACTCGCGCGCGCTGCGTTGCGTCGGGTTTCGCGCTGCCGGGGCGCCTCTTCACCGCGCCACCGCCCGCAAGCGTCGATGCGGCGAGTGACACGGACACGTACTTCGCCCGCAGCGACGACAGTTCGCTGGGGTATGAGTGGCGTCCCGCTGGCGGCGCGCTCGACTACCATGCGAGCGGCGCGGGCGCGCAGTGGAATGGCTATAACGTGCGCCGCGGGGAACCTGCGTTTCTCGGGGAGGCGCTGCCGGGTGGAACGTGGTCGCCGGGTTGCTTCAGCCCGTCGATCAAGCGTCCGGTCGGCGTATCGACGCCGAAATTGGGCATGAGTACATCGACTGCCGTCGTCACCTTATCCGTATGGTTACATCATCACGACGCCGCCATTGACGTCGAGCGTCGCGCCCGTGACCCATGTCATGGTGGGCAGGCACAGTGGCAAAATGCTGTGCGCGATTTCGACCGGCTGCGCCAAGCGCTTGAGCGGCACAGTCGCCACATAATTGGCGACGCCTTCGGCGGGAATCGACTCAAACATGCGCGTATCGACCGCACCGGGAGCGACCGCATTGATGAGAATGTTGAAGGGAGCGTAATGGCGCGCCAGCGATTTTGTCATCGACAACACCCCAGCTTTGGTCGCGCTGTACACGGTCGCGTTATGCACCCCCCCGACGCGCCCTCCGGTGGAACTCACATTGACGACGCGCCCAAAACCATTCACCTTCATCGCTTCGGCGGCGGCGCGCGTGAGGAAAAACACCGACTTCATGTTGACGTTGGTGATCCGGTCGAACCACTCCTCGGTCATCTCTTCAACCGGGATGCGCGGGCAAATCCCCGCGTTATTGACCAGAATGTCGAGTTTCCCCCACTGGCCGACGACCTGCGTCACCAGGGCTTCAACCTGGTCTGGCTTCGAGACATCGCAGGGAAAGTTGGCGGCGCTGCCACCCGCCGCCGTGATCTGCTGGACAACGGCGGCGGCGACATCGGCATCGATATCCGAGACGGCGACCTGCGCGCCGTGCTCGGCTAGGAGAGCCGCGGTCGCCGCGCCAATGCCGCGCGCCGCGCCGGTGACAATGGCTACTCGATTCGTAAGCTGCATAAGTTCACCTCAGAAATAGGGCGCAAGCTGCTCAAGCGCGACGGCGCTTTCGTAGAGCGTGTCATTGCGGTTGACCTCGAACCAGTCCGCGCACACATATTCAACTGTGAGCGCGCCGCGATAGTTCACGGCCTTCAGACGGGCAATAAGATCGGGAAAGTCGATGATGCCGTCAGCATGGGCGACCTGCAGTTTGCCCGGTTTCGCCTGACGCACATGCACATGCCCGGTATGCGGGATGAGCGGATAAATCCGCTCCATCGGGATGTATTGAAGCATGAAGTGGGCAATATCGAGCGTGACCTTCAAGCCCGGCACGTGGTTGACCAGATGCAGAGCCAGTTCGGGGGTATCGGCCACTGAGCCCATATGCGGCTCGAAGCGCACTTCGACGCCATATTCGGCGGCAATGGCGACCGCTTGGCACAAATACTCCACGGAGACGGCGAGATTCTCGGCCAGCGTGCGCGCCACATGATCCACGCCGGGGAGAATCGTCATGCCGGGCGCGCCGATCAACTGGCAGAAGTGCGCCGCGCCGCGCACAAAGCGCAGATTCTCCGCGCGTATGCTCTCGTCGAGGTCGTTGAGCGAATGCAGGGAGGGAGCCGCTCCAAACTGCGGAAAGAAATCGGTGACCGCGAGCTGGTATTTCTCCAGCAGCGGCTTGAGAATTGCGGCCTGCTTCTGCGGATCAGCGGCGACATCCTGCGGTTCAAAGCTGCATTTGCCGCGCTGATAAAACCCTGCGATATCGACCGCGCTAAAGCCGAGCGAACGGCAGACCATCAACGTGGCTTCGAGCGGCAGGACTTCGAACGAATAGTTGGCAACGCTCAGACGCATGATAGCCTCCCCTTAGGCATAGAGATCGCGCACGAAGATCGGTTGACCATCACGCGCCGCTGACCGCGCTGCCGCTTCCAACAGTTCGACGGTGTACAGCCCGTCGATGCGACCGGGGAACAGCGGTTCCGCTCCATCCAGCAGGAGTTCGACGAACTTGGCGAGGGGGACGTCGCCGGGATACGCCGGATTGTGGCGCGGGATATGCTCCTGCCGCCCGTTGTGCAAGTGCATGAAGAACTCGCCCGTGAAACCATCCACGAGGATGCGCCCTTTGCTCCCGTGCAGGTGAACTTCGACGGAGCCGGGATCGCCGGGGCGCAGGTTGCCGCTGCTGCCAACCGTCGCCAGCGCGCCCGTGTTCATGCGCACGGCCATCGCGTCGATCACGTCGACTTTGGCTTGCAGGTTGTTCATAAACGCCGTGACCACTTCGGCGCGCATGCCCGGGGACAAGTGGAACATCATCGCCGCCAGATGGGTGATTTGCAGGACACCTTGTCCGCCACCCGCCACCGACGGTTCGCTGTACGTTTGCGGCGTCGGTCCGGTCACGGCAAAGCCGCCCGCGGGCTCGAAGCGTTCGGGATGGCCGAGCAGCAAATCGTAGGTGACCGAAGACATGCTGCACGCGACGTATTCGATGTCGCCGATCAAGTCATCATCGATGTAACGCTTGGCCTGCGCGACCGGAGGCAGGTAGGGGAACGTGTAGCCCATCAGAATTTTGAGGTTAGCTGCCGCCGCCTGATCGACCAATGCCTTCGCATCGCGTGCGTAGACTGTCATCGGCTTTTCGAGCAGCAGGTGCAAACCCTGATCAAGACAGTCTTTAGCGGCGGCGTAATGGGCATGGTGCGTGGTCGCCACAATCGCCCCTTGCAGATCGGGGTGGGCGGCTTTCGCCTCAGCCACCGACGTGTAGCAGTTTTCCAGCGGTAGATTGTACGTGCGGGCGGCGGCTTCGGCAGCTTCCCGTTTGCGATCCACGAGGATGATTTTCCCAATGCGCGGATGGGCTTTCATCGCGGGTAGATGCGCGGTTGTGGCCCACCATCCTGTCCCAACGACGGCAATTGCAGCTTTCTCAGGCATGGTTCGCTTCAACCTTTCGGGTATGGACGGCAAAAATAAGCATCATTTGGGAACTGGTATTTTCGATTCGATGGGGAACCCCTGCCGGGATGAACAGGGCAGAGCCTTCGGTGAGCGGTCGGACCGTTTCCGCGCCCTCGTCCCCTTCGACCAGCACGCCGGAGGCGCTGAGCACGTAGGCGATTTCGCACGT
This sequence comes from Anaerolineae bacterium, assembly GCA_041916315.1. Lineage (GTDB taxonomy): Bacteria > Chloroflexota > Anaerolineae > Aggregatilineales > Phototrophicaceae > Flexifilum. Next base: position 98,907 of record JAYRZU010000070.1, on the reverse strand, counting down.
CTCCGGGTGGCTGTGCCGGGGGATGACGCCGCCGGGTTCGAGGCGCGCGATCAGCGTATCGACGGCCGGGTGACCAAGTAAGTTGATGGGGCTAAAACGGGTGGCGATTCCGGAAAGCGTCGGGTGCGGCAGCCAGTCCATTGCGCTAAAATGCTGTAATAAAATCTGTTCCATTTTGTTGATTTCTGTCGAAAATTGTTTATACTTGTCGGAATCGTAACGTCATTCCACAATTTTGTCAAAATGGCTCTTTATTTCCTCATCAGGCAAAAGGCAAAGCTCTATGTCATGGCACGCGCCGGGTTCGCTGACCATTCAGGCGATTGAAACTGAAGCGCTTCGCGTTCCGCTCAACCGGGTGTACCGGGGCAGCAAGTACTCGATGCAGAATCGCTGCACCATCATCACGCGCATCCTCACGCACCAAGGGGTGATCGGCGAGGTGTACACGGGCGATACGGACGACGAACAGCCCGTCATCCTCAAAATCATTCACGACGAACTCGCCCCGGCCTTGATCGGCATGGACGTTTTCAATACCGAGGGCTGCTGGGAAGCGATGAAGCCCGCGACTTATGATATTCTGCGGGATCGCGGCGTGGTGATGCAGGCGATCTCGGCAGTCGACAGCGCGATCTGGGATACGGTCGGCAAGGCGCTGAACATTCCCCTGTACCGCCTCTGGGGTGGCTACACCAACCGCCTGCCCATGACCGCCATCGGCGGGTACTACGGGCAGACCCGCGACGAACTGGCGCGCGAAGTGCAGGCTTATGTCGATTACGGGGTGATCGGCATGAAGTTCAAGGTCGGTGGCGTGACGCCGGAAGAAGATCTGGAACGGCTCAAGGTGGCGGTGGAAGTGGGTGGAGCCAATTTCCGCTTGATGGTGGATGCGAATCAGGGGTATGACTTGCAGCAGACCATCCAGTTTGTGCGCTTGGCGCGTGACGCTGGGATCGATCTGGAATGGTTTGAGGAGCCGGTGCGCTGGTACAACGACAAGCGCTGGCTGCGCGATGTGCGTTCGATGGCGGGTATTCCGGTGACGGCGGGCCAGAGCGAGTATCGCATCGACGGCGTGCGCGACCTGATCGAAGGGGGCTCTATCGACTTCTGCAATTTTGACTCATCATGGGGCGGCGGTCCGACCATCTGGCGGCGGGTGGCGGCGATGTGCGGCATGTACGGCGTGAAAATGGCGCATCATGAAGAGGCGCAGATTTCCGCACACCTCCTCGGCAGCGTGGCGCATGGCACCTATGTCGAGTGCTTCCACCGAGATCGTGACCCGATCTTCTGGGACATCCAGACCAGTCCGCGCCCGCTCAAAGACGGCTATTACACCATTTCGGATCAACCCGGTTTCGGCATTGAGATCGACCGGGCGTACGTCCAACGCTACAAAGTGAGTTAGTCGCCATGATCATCAAGAAGTTAGAGGTTTTTCCGATTGAGTTTCTGGAAGCGGTCGATAACTTTTCGACCCGCTATATCGTGATTGTGCGCGTCGAAGCCGCGGATGGTACGGTCGGCTGGGGGGAGTGTTTCACCCTCTTTCGTGAAGCGACGGCAGCGACTGAAGCGCTCATCCGCAACGGCCTCGCCGATCTGGTGGTCGGCAAAGATGCTTATGATGTCGAAACTCACTGGCAAGCCATGCGCGACCGCGTGTGGTGGTACGGTGATGTCGGCGGGATTGCCGCCTTTGCCATCAGCGCCATTGATATGGCGCTCTGGGATCTGAAGGGCAAACTGGTCAAGCTGAACCTGTCCCAGATGCTCGGCGGCGCGCTCACCGACCGTTTGCCCGTCTGCGCCAGTTCGCACCCCAAAGCCTCCAAGATCGAAGACATGGCGGAAGAACTGGCCGGGCACATCAAAGCCGGTTACCAGTTTGTGAAAGTGGGCTTTGGCAAAAAAGGTGAATCGAATCTCGGCGTTGACCCGGAACGCGACATTTACTTCGTCAAAACCGTGCGCGCGGCCATCGGGCCGACAGCCGGGTTCATCGTCGATGTCGGGGCGCGCTGCCGCTGGGACATCCCGCGGGCCGTGTACACGGCGCAGAAGATGAGCGAGTACAACCTCACGTGGCTGGAAGATCCGTTTCACCCGGATAACTTCAACGCGTTCCGGCATTTACGCGCCGCGGTCCCGCAGATGCGCATCGCGTTCGGGGAGCGCCTCTTCAACGTTTACGACTACAAACGCCTCCTCGAAGCCGATGTGACCGACGTCATCCTAATTGACGCGGGGCGTGCCGAAGGCGTGACAGGCATGTGGAAGGTGATTCAGATGGCGGCGCGGCAGAATATCGCCATTGACGCGCACAGCTTCAGCAGCGCGATCAACACGGCGGCGAGCATTCACCTCTCGCTCTGCGCGCCCTTCCGCACCATGTTCGAACTGAAGCCGGTCGTCAACGCCATGCATCACGAACTCGTGACCAACCCGGTCGCGCATGTCGATGGCTGGATTTACGCGCCGCCGGGTTACGGCCTCGGCGTTGAGGTCATGGAAGACGCCGTGCACAAGTTCGCGATCAAGTTCTGATCAATAGCGCCCGTTGTCGTCGGGATAGTACAGATCGACGTTCTTCGCGGAGATGAACGTGTGATCAATGTACGCGGCGGGCGGCACCGGCTCACCGTGTAGAATTTTGAGCGCGATCTCGATCAAGCGTTCGCCGTAGCGTTCCGGGTGAAAGGCGGTTGAGCCGATGATGCGGGAATTCCCACGCCGCAGTTCATCACGCAGCCGCCGATCCGCCCCTTGCCCGACGATGAGCACATCGGCGAGACGGAAGGCTTTGCTGGTCGCTTCGAGCGTGCCGATGGCGGCATCGTCATTGAAGCAGATCACGGCGATCCGGCTGCCGCGAGGAATCTCGTCGAGGATGCGCGCCATCTGATGCTCGCTCACCTCGCTGGTGTTGCCACAATCCAGGTGGAAAACCCGGTCGTGTTCCACCGCCCCGATCATCGATTCGAGCCCGTCCAATTGACCCTGAATGCGATTCGCGGTCAGCGCCCCGGCGCGGGGATGCTCCATCACGATCAGGGCGTCGATCCGACTGCCCCATTCCTGCTGGACGGCCTTGCCCAGTTCAACCCCCGCGATATAACCTGTCTTATAGTTGTCCACGCCAAAGAACGTCGCGCCCACGATAGGGATATCGACCGCGATCAGCGGAATGCGATTCTGCGAGAACTTGTAGTTGAGCTGGCTGCCCACCATTTCGTCGATCTGGAATTCGATCATCAAATCGACATTCTGCGCGATGAAATGATCGGCCAGTGTCAGCGCCAATTCGCCGCTCAGCCGGTTGTCGGCGACGAGCAGCTCCAGTTCTTGATGCCGCCGCGCCGCGAGTTCCAGCCCGCGCCGCACATCGCGCCCGAATGGAATATCTTCGGTCAGGTTCGCAAACCCGATGCGAAAGCGGGTTTGCTGGTCGGGCGTGTAGGTGGTGGTGGTTTGGTCTCCGCACACCGTGACCGGAATGCCCGCCGCGCGCACCTGATCGACCAGATCCTGCCGGGCAGCCCCATCGGTGAAGAGGTGATGGATATCGGACAGCTTGGCAAACGAACTCAGCGCGACACGTTCGAACTTGCTGCTGTCTACCAGCGCGACGACCCGCTGCGCCGTCTTGACCATCAGCGCTTTCAGTTCGGATTGCGCCACGTCGCTTTCGGTGAGACCGCTGGTCACCGAAAACCCGGCGCACGACATGAACGCCGTCCGCACATGCAGGTTTTCCAGCATCGGCGCGCCGAGCAGACTGGCCAGCGTGCTGCCGTCGCGCCGCAGAATGCCGCCCAGCACAATCACGGTGCAATCCCGCAGACTGCTCAGGCGGCGCGCAGTTTCCAGACCGTTGGTGATGATCGTCAGTTCGCGCCGGTTTTGCAGGAAGTCCACCATCGAAAGCACGGTCGTGCTGGCATCCAGAATGATTGTGTCGCCATCTTCCACCATGTTGGTCGCCCAGCGCGCAATGAGTTCTTTGGCGTCGGCGTTGATGCGCGCTCGTTCTTCGTACTGCTGCCCGCCCGCCGCTCGCTGTGAGCGGGGCACTGCTCCACCGCGCACGCGCATGATCTGGTTTTCTTCTTCCAGCGCGGTGAGATCATTCCGAATGGTGCCCTCAGACACATTGAGTTGTTCCGCCAGTTCGGTCACCTTGATTCCGGACTGCTCCTCGAGAATGCGGACAATCATCTGGCGGCGTTCATAGGTAGTCAGGTTTTTCAAGTGTTGGCGTCCTTTCGCGCCGCCCAGCCGACGAGGCGTGCGCAGTCAGCTCTATTGTCAAACTTTAGCTGCGGCTTGCAATACTCAATTGGGAAATTTGACATTTCCTGACGATCATGATACGTTAACGCATGAAATTGAACAAATATCGACAAGTTTCAACAATTTTGCACAAAGGAGCCTGCGACACAGACGACCTTTCGTTTCCGTCTACTTGCTACTTGTTACTTTTCTAGGAGAAATTGAGAATGAACCTTTCCCGTAAGTTGTTTTCGATCGTCCTTGTCGTCACCCTGATTGGTGGCATGGCGTTCCCGCTGTCGCTGCAAGCGCAGGACGGCGCTTGCCCCACCGCTCAGGACTCCTATACCATTGGTTTCGCCAACCTGACGGAAGATATCGTCTTCACGCAGCTCGTCCGTGATGGCATTCTGTCGGCGGCGGAAGCAGCCGGGAATGTTGAAGTGGTGCTGGCGGATAACCGCCTGGACGGCGCGACCGCGCTCGCCAATGCCGACAACTTCATCGCGCAGGGCGTGGACGGCGTGATCGAATTCCAGACCGACGAAGCGTTCGGCAATGTCATCATGAGCCGCTTCCGCCGCGAAAACATCCCGGTTATCGCCATCGACATCCCCATGCCGGGCGCGACCTTCTTCGGCGCGGACAACTACAACGCCGGTCGCCTGGCGGGTGAAGCGCTCGCCGCCTGGGTGAACGAAAACTGGGCGGGCGAAGTCGATGCCGTGCTCGTGCTTGAACTCCCGCAGTCCGGCCCGATCCCCGCGGCGCGTATGCAGGGTCAGCTTGAAGGCCTGCAGGATAATCTGGCGACTGCCGTCCCCGACGACATGATTTTCCGCCTCGACAGCAAGAACACGCAGGAAGAATCGTTCCAGGTCGTCAGCGACATTCTGCCGACCATCCCCGATGCCGATCACATTGTCGCCGTGACGATTAACGATGGTACGGCGCTCGGCGTGATCGCGGCGGCGGAAGCGGCTGGCCGTGCAGATCAGATCATGGTCGTCGGTCAGGGTGCTGACCCGTCTGGTCAGGAAGCCATGCTGGCGGAAAACAGCCGCTATCTCGGCGCGACTGGTTACTTCGCCGAAGACTACGGTTCCTACCTGATTCCGGCGATGCTCGACCTGTTGGAATGCCGTCCGGTTGCCCCGGCGATCTACGTGAACCATGTGTTCATCACTAAGGACAACCTGTGTGAATACTACGGCGAGAACTGGCCGGATACGTGCCCGGCGGCCACGCCCTCCTCGTAGCCCGCGTGACGACTAGTTAGAACCTTGGGGTGCGGGGCTGAGTTCTGAAGCAGTCCCGCACCCCCAAATTAGGGCAACTAGAAACATTTGTTTCAGAAGGACGAATTATTCATGGATGGCACAGTGACCGGCGGGCGGTCACGATCTCGGCGCTTAGCAGCCTTGCTGAAAGGTGAGCGCCTGACCACGCTCAACCTGTTCGCCACTTTTCTTATCATCTGCATCATTTTTGCCTCACAATCGCAATATTTCCTCACGCTCGACAATTTCCTCAATGTCGGGCGGACGCTCGGCGTGGTGGGCATTGTCTCGATCGGCATGACCATGGTGTTGATCAGCGGCGGCGTTGATCTGTCGGTCGGGTCGGTGGCGGCGCTCTCCGGCGTGGTGACGAGCATTCTCTGGCTGCAGGCGGGCATCCCGCTCGGGCTGGCGACTGTGATCGGGCTGGCAGCCTGTGTGCTGGTCGGTTTCATCAATGGCTATCTGGTCGCGGTGGTGCGCATCAACCCGTTGATCACGACGCTCGCGTCCTTCTCGATTGTGCGCGGTCTGGCGTTTGTTCTCAGCAACGGCCAGACGAATCAGTTGGCGAACCCGGCATTTCAGTTTCTCGGTCGCGGCGAAGTCGCCGGCATTCCGGCGTCGCTCCTGCTCATGATCCTCTTGTTCGTCGCCGCCTTCATCGTCATGCACTTCACGCAGTTCGGGCGCAACATGTATGCGATTGGCGGGAGCGCGGAAGCCAGCCGCCTCGCCGGGATCGCGGTGCGCCGCCATCTGCTGATCGTTTACACGCTCTCTGGCTTACTGTCCGGTCTGGCGGGCATTGTGATCGCCTCACAGCTCGCCTCCAGCGCCCCGCGCGCCGCCGTCGGGCTGGAATTCACCGTGATCGCTGCCGTGGTGCTCGGCGGTACGAGTTTGAGCGGCGGCAAAGGCACGCTGATCGGGACGCTCGTCGGCGTGTTTATCCTGCGCGTCTTGGACAATGGCCTCGTGCAGACACGGGTCTCCTCGTTTTATCAGGATGTGGTGAGCGGCTCGGTTCTGCTGCTGGCAGTGGGCTTTGACCAGATTCGGCAGAAGCTGGTAACGACGGTGAAGGATCGCTCATGACAACACCTCTTCTGACCATGCAGCACATCACGAAAAGCTTCTACGGCGTCAAAGTGCTTGACGATGTGTCCATTGACCTGCTGCGCGGCGAAACGCTGGCGCTGCTCGGCGAAAACGGCGCGGGCAAATCGACGCTGATCAAGATCCTCAACGGCGATTACCGGCGCGACGGCGGCACCATCCTGATCGATGGGCAGCCCGTCTCCATCAACGAGCCGCGCGACGCCGAAAACCTCGGCATTCGCATGATTTATCAGGAACTCCATTACGCGCCCGAATTGTCGGTCGCGGAGAATCTGTTGCTGGGCGATCTCCCGCGGCGCAGCGGCGCGTTGCAGTGGCTGGTCGACTGGCAGCAGATGAACGAGCGTGCCCGGCACGCCCTCGAACTGCTCAATGTGGATATTCCGCCGTCGACGAAGATGCGCGAGTTGAGCGTCGTCGAGCGCGAAATCATCGAAATCGTGAAGGCGCTCAGCCGTCAGGCGCGGATCATCGTGATGGACGAACCGACCGCCGCGCTCACGCCGCCGGAAGTCCAGCGCCTCTTCGGCATCATTCGCGGCTTGCAGGAACGCGGTGTGGGCATCATCTACATCTCCCATCGTCTCGACGAAGTTTTCGAGATTGCCAACCGCATCACCGTGCTGCGCGACGGCAAACATGTCGGCACGCATCCACGGTCTGAGGTGACGCATCAGGCGCTGGTGCAGATGATGGTCGGGCGCAGTCTGGAAAACCGCTCAGAAGCGCGCACCAAGACGGCAGCGGTTGTGCAGGACGCGGTCGCGCTGGACGTGCGCGGACTCACCAAAGCGGGCGCGTTTGCGAACATCGATTTGCAGGTGCGCGCGGGCGAAATTGTCGGCTTGTTCGGCTTGCTGGGCGCGGGGCATACCATCCTCACGCAGGCGATCTTCGGCGCAGTCAAAGCGGACAGCGGGGCGATCAGCGTGCATGGTCAACCCGCGCACATCGTCTCGCCGCAAGGGGGCAAACGAGCGGGGATCGGTTTTGTCCCGCTGGATCGCAAAGTCAACGGTCTCGTGTTGGATATGAGCGTGCGCAAGAACATCACGCTCTCCAACTGGCATGTGCTCGCCAAATTCGGCGTGTTTCAGCGCGGTCAGGAGATGAACCACAGCCGCGGCTGGGTGGAGCAACTGGGAATTCGCATGGCGGGCGGCATCGAAACGCACACGCGCTACCTGAGCGGCGGCAATCAGCAAAAAGTGGTGCTGGCTCGCTGGCTGGAAGCGAATGTCAAGGTGCTGCTGCTCAATGAGCCGACCTGGGGCGTCGACGTGGGCGCGCGTTCCGACATCTACGATCAGTTGGAAGCGTTGGCCGCGCAAGGGCTGGCGATTCTCATGGTGTCGTCTGACATCGAAGAGGTGCTCTCAGTCAGTCACCGCATTCTGACCATCTATAAAGGTCGGCTGACGGGCGAATTCTCGCAGGCCGAGGCGACGCAAGAAAAGCTGCTCCACGCTGCCGCAGGAGGCATAGTATGAATTCAGTTCGGATGCGCAGCCTGCAAGAGCTCGCCAGTCTCGCCGTGATGCTGGTGGTGATCGTTGTGGTGATGAGCGCGTCATCGCCTGTGTTTTTCACCGCGCGCAACCTTGAAAACACGCTGCTGGACATCACGACGGTGGGGATTCTCGCCATTTTCACCACCATGCTCATGATCGGCGGCGGGCTGGATTTGTCCATCGGTTCGACGTTGGCGCTGGGCGGCGTGATCATCGGCGTATATCAGGAGACGTGGGGCATTCTGCCCGCGGCGGGTGCCGCCATACTCGTGTGCGGTTTAGTCGGGCTGATTAACGGTTTTCTGGTGACGTATGTCGGCATCAATCCGCTCATCACGACGCTCGGCATGCTGTCGATTGCGCGCGGTGTCGCCTTTGTGCTCGCGAACGGTCTCACCATCCCGGTATTTGATTTGCAGGGCACGCAATTAGACGCCTATACCGCCTTCACTCAGCTTGGGGAAGGCCAGGTGTTGGGGATTACCACCCCGGTCTTTGTGATGCTGGTGCTGTTCGTTGGCGCGCTGCTGGTGATGCAGTTTACCCCCTACGGACGCGCGATGTACGCTATCGGCGGCAACTATCAGGCGAGCAAATTGGCCGGGCTGGCGGTGCGCCGCTACCGGATGATCGCCTACACGCTCTCCGGTTTGAGCGCGGGCGTCGCCTCCGTCCTTCTGACCTCGCGGCTGTATGCTGCCGATCCGCGCGCGGCCACGGGCATGGAACTCACCGTGATCACCGCCGCCGTGTTGGGCGGCATCAGTCTGGCCGGCGGCAAAGGAACCTTGATCGGGACGACGCTTGGCGTGCTGATCCTCTCCGCACTGCTGAACGGGATGAAGCTCCTGAGCACGTCGACCGATGCGCAGAACATCGCGCTGGGGCTCGTCCTGCTGCTGGCGGTTGGCCTGGATCAACTGCGCCAGCGGAACGTCAACCTGCTGCGTTTTGTGCGCTCCAGCCGCCTTGTGCCTGAACCTGTGACGACCGCGCAGACGAAAGCGGCCAAACCATGACGTCCCCGCTCCCCGAAGTAACGCGCTTTCTGATCGACTTCAACGTGCATGCGGTGGCGTCGGCGCTCGGTTTGCCGATTCCAGCGGAGGCCGAGGCGTTGATGTATGGTGTGGAAGCCGCCGAACTCGCGGCCTATCAGGCTGAGATCGATGCCGAGCTCGTGCAGACCGCGCAGACGTTTCACGCGCATCGCGGCATCACAGCGCTGAAGACACTGCTCCCGGCCGGTAAGCGAATTTTGTGCATCGGCGATTCGATCACCACGTACCGCCGCAGCCATGCGCGTCTGCTCCAACACCTGCTCACGCCCCACGGCATCGACGTGGTGAATCGCGGTTTTTCCGGCTACACCTCCACGCACGGACTCGAACTGACCTACACCCAGTTCGTGAGCCTGCAGCCAGATCTGGTTGTGATCAAATACGGTGTCAACGACTGCAAACAGTTCGGCAGGATACCGGGGCAAACGCTTGTGAGCAGCACTGAATATGCCAGCAACCTCAGACACATCATTGCCGCGTTTCAGCAGCACACGCAGGCGCGGATCGTGGTGCTGACGCCCACACCCGTCATTGAAGCGGTGGTCAACGCCAACCCGGATATTCAAGCGATGCAGCTCACATGGAGCAACGCCGTCCTGCACCAGTTTGCGGATGTGGCGCTCACTGCGGCAGATGAGGCAAGCGCGCTCGGCGTGGATGTGTATCACGTGTTCGGGCACACACCCGATGCTGCGCTGTACTGCGCTGATGGGCTGCATCCCAACGCCGCTGGCCATACCCGCCTGCTTGCCTACGTGCTTGAACGTATTTCCGATTATTTTCAACAAGGATAGCTTATGGCCATCAAAGCGAAAATTGGCGTTTTCGGGATTGGACTGGCGGCTTACTGGCCGCAGTTTGACGGTCTGAAAGAACGGCTCGAAGGGTATCAGCGGGATGTGGAAGCGAACATCGCCGCCATGGGCGCGGAGGTAATTTCAGCCGGGTTAGTCGACAACGCGCCCGGGGCTCAACAAGCCGGCGATTTGTTTGCCAGCCACAATGTCGATCTGATTGTGTGTTATGTGGGTACTTATGCCACTTCGTCGCAGGTGCTGCCGGCCGTGCAGCGGCGTAAAGCCCCGGTGTTGATCCTGAATTTGCAGCCGATTCCCGCGCTCAACTACCTCGATACGGATACGGCCGAATGGCTGGCGAACTGCTGCGCCTGCTGCGTCCCGGAAATCTCGAATGCCTTCGCGCGCAGTCGGATTCAGTTCAACGTGGTGACCGGGCTGCTCCATCCCGTCGAAGGCTATGCTGCGCAGTATCACGAACGAGCGTGGCGCGAAATCGGCGAATGGATTGACGCTGCCAGCGTGATGCGGGAATTATCCTACAGCCGCATTGGGTTCCTTGGGCACACGTACCCCGGTATGCTCGACATGTACTCCGATTTCACCATGCATCACGGGCAGCTCGGCGCGCATATCGAAGTACTGGAAATGGATGATCTGCACCAGCGTGTGAGCGCTGCCACTGAAGGCGAAATCGACGCCAAGATTGACGAGATTCGCGGCGTCTTCAATATCGTCGGGCGCGGACGTGACAAAATTTCGCAGGATGTCACCCCGGAGGCGCTGCAGTGGGCGGCACAAGTCGCCGTCGGTCTTGACAAGCTGACCCGAGATTTCAACCTCAACGGGCTGACGTACTACTATCGTGGTCTGGATGGCAACCTGAACGAAGAACTGGGTGCGAGTCTCATCATTGGCAATTCTCTGCTCACCGGGCGGGGCATCCCGGCGTCCGGCGAAGGCGATCTCAAAACGTGCATCGCCATGCTGATTATGGATCGCCTGAAAGCGGGTGGTTCGTATACCGAATTCTACGCGCTCGACTTCAACGAGGATTTTATCCTCATGGGACATGATGGCCCCGGTCATGTGGCCATCGCCGAAGGGAAACCCGTGCTGCGGGGATTGGGTTTGTATCACGGCAAGCGGGGCTACGGGCTGTCGGTCGAGATGAAAGTCAAGATGGGACCCATTACGATTCTCGGGCTGACCCAGACCGCCGAAGGGAAATTGAAGATGCTGGCCGCCGAGGGGGTCTCGATCCCGGGCGATACGATGCAGATTGGCAATACGAACTCGCGCCTCAAGTTCGGCCTCGACCCAGCCACCTTCATGAACGTGTGGTGCGAACACGGCCCGACCCATCATGTCGCGCTGGGCGTCGGTCATCAACTGTCGCGCATTCGCAAGCTGGCACGCCTGCTCAACATCGAATTGGCGGTTATTCAGTGACAGGGAGAAATTAAATGCAGCGCGTTGGGTTTTTGTTGCAGGTGAAGAAAGATAAGCTGGACGAGTACAAGCAACATCATGAAGCCGTGTGGCCGGAAATGCTGGCTGCGCTGCGCCGCACTGGATGGCGCAATTACAGCCTGTTTCTGCGCGATGACGGCTTATTGTTTGGGTACTTCGAAGCCGACGAGAGCTTTCAGGCCTCACTCGACGGTATGGCGCGCGAGGAAATCAACCTCAAATGGCAGGCGTTTATGGGGCCGTACTTTGAAGCCATCTCCGGACGCCCTGACCAGAATATGATCACGCTGGAAGAAGTCTTTCACACCGATTGACATAAACGGCGGACGACCCTCAGTTCGCTGTCAAGCAGCAGCGCGCCTTCCCGGTGGCGGCGAGCGCACTTGGTTGAGGTGGGCTGATGTCAGGTGTGGGATAGGTCATAGCTGATCTATCCCACAAAAAACTAAAGTGGGTTCTCGAAACAAAATCACGAACGGATGTAGGCGTGCACCTGTGTGTGCGCTCGAAACCGCCCAGACACATAGGTCTCCCCCTAGATTGTTACTCTCGAGAACCCACTTTTTAGTCCAAGCAGCGTGAAAGTATCTGACCTAGAACGCCATCAGGAGGAGGATAGTTTCAGGGACACGCTCCAGCAAATCCGCCTGCAGAGGGGAGACGGGAACCGCTAAAGTCGAGTAATGCCGGAAGCGATTACCAACAGGAGGTTGGCGGGACGCAGTTTGCCGCACCCCGCCAGACCGATCACTCCAGCGGACGCACCTCGACATGTTCACAGCCGATGCGCCCGACTTCGGCGATGAGCGCGATACCGCCGCCACCGTAAGCCGCATCCGGGTCGTCGGCGGTCAGCACGACCTGACCGTTGATCGATGCAGTGAGGTGGCTGCCCCGCACTTTGAGGTTCAACTCGTAGCTGTGCCCGAACTTCCAGCCGCCCGCCGCTTCGGCGAGGACAATGTCTCTCCCTTCAAAGGCGCGGATCAGCCGGGTTTTCTCCTGATCGAGCAGCAGCGCGTAATAGCGCGTCATGCCCTGCGCGCGCACGCCGATGCCGCCCGCCTGACACATATGTGGAATTAAGCGCGCGGTGACCTGATAATCCGTCCATTCGCGGGTGCCCTGCATCATCAAGCCGCGCCCGTGGTTCTGGATGAGGCGGTAGGATTCGGGCCAGTAGTCGAGGTCGGCGAGGCGTTCGCGGCTGTCAAACCCGTCGATCCACGCCGCTTTCCACATCATCGGGCCGGGCGTCCACGTCGTCCGGTTACGCTCACGTTCAGCGGGGCGATCCAGCACGATATCGGGCGCGCCGTTCCACGTGAGGTAGTCAAGCATCACCATGCCCGTTTGACCGCCGTTCCCCTGCACCTGCACGCCGATCTGCGCGATAGGGTAGCAGTGGGTGTCGGGTACGCGCCAGGTAATCACCGTCGACTGACCGGGGGCTAGCTCGACCGAGTCGCTGTTGAGCGCTGAGAGATCGTCGGTGCCGTTGTAGTGCTTGGCGTACAGATTGACTTGCAGAGCGCCGCGATTAGCCTCCGCTGCGACTACACGGGCGCGCACCGTTTGCCCGGCGTAGAGTGTCGGCGAGGCTAGCAGACGGTAACCCCGGCGCTCAAAGTAGCGGGCGACCTCCCGCGAAGGCGTGAAGGTCGGCGTTTCGACGCGCGCCATGCGCCCGGCTGCAAGTCCCTGACAGTGAAGCGCCAGTGCGCGTGTGCCGCTCTCGCTGAAGCCCGCGACGTTTTCCAGCGTCACTGCGCCGCGCACCGCCGCCGAGTCCTCGCTGACGAAGCCCTGCACTGAACCGGGCAGCTCAAAGTGGAAGCGCGCGCCGCCTTTGGGCTGGAGCGCGGCCTGCCCCTGCAGAGCGCGTCCCAGATTGACCAGATGATAGGTTTCGGCGACCGCATCGCTGATCGAGCGTCCACCGTCCGCCGTGGGCAGGTAGAGCCGATCCGCGACGGGCGTGCGCCAGTCGGGACCCCGGTCGATAGTCGCCAGACCGTTCTTGATGCCAAGCAGGCAGCCGACGTTGCCCGAATTGCAGTCTGTGTCCCAACCGGACGTGTTGACGATCATCAGCGACTTCTGGAAGTCATCGTCGCCATAGAGCAGGGAGAACAGAATCAGCCCGTGATTCGGCACCATGTGGCAGTTGCCACCGTACTTGTCGTAACCGTAACGTTCCGCTAGCTGCTGGCGGGCGGTGCGCCAATCCGGTTCTTTGGCGTGCCATGCGCGAATGTCGTTGATCATCCGGGCGATCACCGAGTCTTTGGGGATGAGCGCGACCGCTGTATCGATCAGCTTGTTGAGGTCGCGTTCGACGAAGGCCTGCGCTTCCATGGCCGCGATCACCTGCGCGCCGTAGATTGCTTCGCCGTCGTGGCTGACACTCCCGGCCTTGCGGGCGAAGTCCGCGGCCAGTTCGGGATCGCCGGGGGCGACCATGCCCCAACCGTCGATGAAAATCTGCGAGCCGATTTGTTCGGCGACGACCTTGCCATTGAGCGCAATTGAACCGCTGCGCGGCGCTTCGATGCCCGCTTTTAGCCGTAGATAGGCGGTGTGTTCGGTGGAGTTGCCCATGCCGCCCCACCAGAGAATCGTCTGTTCCTCAATGATGTAGTTCAGCCAGGTGTGCCCGATTTGCGCCGGGGTGATGTTCCGCGTGACGCCGTAATCGGCCAAGGCGCGGATGAAGGTGAACGTGCCGGAAATGTCGTCGTCGGTGACGATCAGCGGGACGTTGAGCTTCTCGTGCACGTAGTAGTTGATCTCGCCGAGGTTCTCCATGATCGCCTCGTAGGACCAGCCCTCGAATGGGCGACCGAGATACACCCCGATGATTTTGCCCAATACACCCGCGTAAACCCGTTCTAGATAATCGCTTGGTAGCATGACCCTAACCCTTAAGCCCCCCCTGTGTCAGGCCTTCGATGAAACGGCGCTGCAGGAGTAAGAACAGCACGATAATCGGAATGACCATAATGACTGAACCAGCACTGGTTAAGCCCCAATCCCGGCTGAAACGCCCCTGAAACTCGAACAGGCTGGTCGCCACTGGTTTCAATGATGGATCAGGCAGGAAGGTCACCGCAAATAGAAACTCATTCCACACGTTCAGGCCGATGACCAACCCAGCGGTGAGGAAACCGGGCCACGACAGCGGCAGAATGATCTTGCGGAAGACCTGCAGGTTGCTCGCGCCATCAATGCGCGCGGCCTCGACAAATTCCTCCGGCAGGCTGACCATGTACGAGCGCAGCAAATAGGTCGCGAACGGGGAATACAAGCCGGTGTAGATGATGATCAGACCCAGATGCGTATTGATGAGACCGATCTGCCGCCACGCAATGAACAGCGGCACCATGAACAACTGCGGCGGCACGCTCGTCCCCACGAGGAAGTAGAAGGCAATCAACGATGCGCCTTTGAGCTTGAGCCGCGCCAGCGCGTAGGCTGCCAAGCCCGCCAGCGTGAGCGAGGCGACGATGGTCGCGCTCATCATGATCAGGCTGTTGCGGATGGTGGTCGCGTAGCCGCCCTGATCCCACGCCTGCACGAAATTGTCGAGGCGAATCTCCTGCGGGATGCCAATCGGGTTCCGACCGATCTCTTGGGTGGTTTTGACCGCGTTGAAGAAGAGGATCACGATGGGGATGAGCGCGAACAACGCGAGAAGGGACAAGACGATGTAATTCGGAATACTGGATTGAGCTCGCTGTTTGAGCATCCTAGATCTCCCATCCGCGCCGGCGCAGGAAGACAAACCCGGCAATGGCGATCATGACCCAAATGCTCATCATCACGCCGATTGACGCGGCATAGCCCACGTCAAAGCGCTGGAAGGCATTCTGATATAGATACGTCCCCATCACTTCGGAGGAATTCGCGGGACCGCCCCCGGTCATCATGAACACGTAATCGAAGACGAGCGACGACCAGATGGTGATCATGAGGATGGTGAAGACGAGCGTCGGGCGGATGCTCGGCAACGTGACGAAGCGGAACTGCTGGAAGCGATTTGCGCCGTCTAAGCGCGCGACTTCGTACAGCTCGACATCGACCGCGGTCATCGCCGACAGATAGAGGATCACGAGGAAGCCCCAGAAATGCCATCCATCGACGAACGCGACCCCGAACAGCGCGGTTTCGCGCGTGCCGAAGATGGGGAAGTCGAGAATAGGGATTCCGTAGTCTGCCAAAATCGGGCCAATTCCCACGCGGGGATGCAGAATTTGCCGCCAAATTTGCGAGTTGACAACGCTGGCGAAAACATAGGGTAGAAAATAGGCGACGCGAAAGAAGATTTGTCCGCGCTTGATGCCTGACAGCATATATGCACCGAGCAGACCCACGAAAATGGGCACGGTCAGGAACATCGCGGTCCAGATAAGATTATTGCCGAGTGATTTGAAAAAGATGCGATCTTGAAAGAGAGCTGCGAAATTTTCCAGCCCGATGAAGTTGATCGGGCCGTACCCTGACCAGTCGGTGAACGCCAGCATCAGCCCGAAGATCGACGGGATAATCACGACGATCAGGTTCAGAATGAGCAGCGGAAGGACAAACGACCAGCGTCCCAATGTGGATAGAAACGAACGCTGCGTCGGTCCGCTCTCCGACTCCGCTGGTGTCGTGGTCTTGATGACGGATGATGCCATGGCAACTTCTCCTACTCAGCCCGGGAGGGAGATTGCCCCCCTCCCGGGACGAGTGCATCACCGCGAGGGCAGCGGCGGTACACTACCGGCGGCGCGAGCTTCTTCCCAGACCGCCTGATGATTGGCGAGGTAAGTGTCAACTGGCAGTTCGCCGTACCACACGTTTTCGATTTCCTGCCACAACTGCACGTCGGCATCAGCCGGCCAGAACGTCCACGTTGTGTAGCCAACACGGCCTTCACCCGTGACCGCGCCGAAGTCGGCGTAGAAGCGTGAAATCCGCTCGTCGGTGCCTTCGGGGAAGTCTTCGGCGGTGTAACGCAGCGGGACGACGAATTCGCCGTAGTTGTAGCCGGAGGCGATTTGCAGCATGCGCGCCGGGTCGCTCAGCAGGAAGTCGAGCACGGCAACCGCGGCTTCGGGATGCGCTGACTGACCGTTGACCGACAGTGTGCTCCCGGTCGCCAGCATATAGTTGTATTCGCCCGCCATCTCAGAGAACGGCGGAATCGGAGCCCAATCCCAGTCATCCGATTCAGTGAAGAACTCATCGGCCCCGCGGAAGCCCCACGTCCCGATGATCATCATGGCGGATTCACGGGTGGCGAGCGCCGTAAACTGCTCATTCCAACCGTAAGCGAACCATGTTTCAAGGCTGTCATTGAACCAATTCTGGTCAGCCATGTGGCTGCGCAGGAGTTCGATGGCTTCCGCAAATTCCGGATCGGTCCACGACTTCTCGCCCGTCAGCGCCGCGTACACATTCTCGGCGCCCGCGTAGTTGTTCAGGTACACGCCGACGACATGTTCGTTCGCTGGCTGGAAGCCCGCATTGCCGTAACCAAACGGATTAATGCCCTCAGCCTGAGCCGCCTCAGCAATCGCCTGCAGTTCGGCGAAAGTTGTCGGTGCCGTCCAGCCCATTTCTTCAAACAGCGTCTTGTTGTACAGCATAATCATCGATTCAAAGGTTAGCGGAATGCTGTACAGCTCACCGTTGAGAATGCCCGACTCATACGCCCAGGGGAGCAGCTTTTCCTGCCAGCCCAGAGTGGCCGCGTCCGACGACAGTGGATAGATCAGGCCGGCATTCACGTATTCGCCAATGAACGACGCGCCAGGGGTCTGGAGAATGTCGGGGGCGCTGCCCGCGGTGAAGGCGGTGCGCATGGCATCGTCGAGGCCAGACTGCGGGATCACTTCCAGACGAATGTCTGGGTGAGCGGTGTTGAACGGCTCAATCAGCAGCGCGTTCAACTGTTCCATATCGACGTAATCTTCTGTCCACCACGTCACCGTTACCGGTTCTTGAGCGGACACGACCCCCACGGTTAAACAAAACAAAGCTGCCAGAATCACGAATATGAATTTGTTACGCATGGAAAATCTCCTCAATATTGGCTGCGCTGCACTAAATATTGCGAACGAACCGCGGCTGTTTCTGTAATTGGTCGTGTCTCTCCTCCTTCAGCCAGTTGACTCGCGTTCGACGATCCGGTAGGGCATCTCGACGCTCCGCCCCTGCTCCGGTACGTTCCCATGCAACCGCTCCAACAGCATTTCGGCAGCGCGCTGTCCGAGTTCGCGCTGGAACTGCGCCACCGTCGTGAGAGCGGGGTACACCAGTTTGGCAGTTGGGATATCGTCAAACCCCATGACCACGATATCGCGTGGCACGGCGAGGCCGGCCTCACGGATGGCGAGCATCGCGCCCATCGCCATGAGATCGTTGGCGGCAAACACTGCTGTCACTGCCACGCGCTGGCGCAGCAGGGCGGTCATCGCCGCATAACCGCCGTCTTCGCTGTACGCGCCGTAGCTCAGATACAACGGCTCGAACGCGATGTGATGCGCCGTCAGCGCTTCCCGATAGCCCATCTCGCGAAAGCGCGCCGGACCTTCGTGACTGCTGAGCATGGCGATGCGCTGATGCCCTTTGCCGATCAGAAATTCGACCGCCGCATGGCTGGCGCTGACATTGTCGATGTAGATGTTGTCGAGGGGCAGGTGACCGGGCGTCTTGGGCATCGCTTCCAGCCGCACGATGGGGATGGGCTGTTCGAGCAGCGGGATTAAGTCGCCGACGCGCATGTGAAAGAAGACGCCGACAATTCCATCAACGCGCCCTTGCAGCAGGGAATCAAGGCATTTGCGTTCCCGTTCGGCGACGCCATCCGTGTTGTAAATGACGAGGTCGTAACCGACCTGATTGGCCGCATCCTGGATGCCGCGCTCAAAGGCTGGATAAAACGGATTGGTGATGTCGGGGATGACACCGGCGATGGTATAGGTCTTGCTGGAACGCAGCCGCCGCGCTGTCACATTCGGAACATAACCGATTTCGCTCATGGCGCTCAGAATGCGCTGCCGCGTTTCGTCGGGGATAGTGACGGTAGTATTGTTATTGATTACGTAGGACACCATGGCCTGCGAGACGCCGGCGCGTTCAGCCACGTCTGCTTGGGTTGGGCGCTTCTTCCTGATGGTCACGGCAATTTCTCAAAAGTAAGTACAACAAGGCGATTTATACGTATAATTGATACGTATAAACTACCATTGCTGGTTAGACTTGTCAAGCAGTTTGTTGGGTGCGGCGAACAGGCTTTAGTTCAAAGGATGGTTGAGAAATGTCCCGAATTCAATTTGAGAAATTATTGAGAACCGGACTGTTGGTCGGTCTGCTGCTGCTTCTGAGCCAACCGCCACGGCTGCACGCCCAGTCTGATGCAGACGGCTTTCGTCGTTTGCCCCTCGAAACCTACCGCCAGAAGATGATCGCGGGGTGGATCGGTCAGATGGTCGGCGTGTCGTTTGGCGCGCCGACCGAATTTCGCTACCTCGCCGAGATGATTCCTGAACGTGAAGTCCCCTCCCTCTACGCCGGGATCGTCAATGAGGCGTTCAATCAGGATGACCTGTATGTCGAAATGACATTTTTGCGCTCGCTGGAAACGTATGGGTTGGACGTGACGCAGGCGCAGGCGGGCATCGACTTTGCGAACAGCGAATATGAGCTGTGGTTTGCAAATCTCGCCGCGCGGGATAATTTGCGCGCGGGCATCGCGCCGCCTGATTCCGGACATCCGGCTTTCAGCGGCTACACCGACGACATCGACTACCAGATCGAGTCCGATTTCGCTGGGCTGATCTCGCCCGGTTTGCCGAATAACGCCATCATGCTCGGCGAGAAGTTCGGCGGAATCATGAACTATGGCGATGGTTTGTACGCAGGGCAGTTTATGTCTTGCCTGTATGCAGAAGCATTTTTCGAGACAGACCCACTGGTGCTGGTGCAGTCCGGTTTATCGTGCATCCCCGCCGAGAGCCAATACGCCGAGGCGATCCGTGATGTGATCGCATGGTGGCAGGCGGCACCGGATGATTGGCAGGCGACTTGGACGCG
Source organism: Anaerolineae bacterium (assembly GCA_041916315.1). Classification (GTDB taxonomy): domain Bacteria; phylum Chloroflexota; class Anaerolineae; order Aggregatilineales; family Phototrophicaceae; genus Flexifilum. The sequence goes on along the minus strand of JAYRZU010000070.1, from coordinate 79,300 downwards.
AATCAATGAGAAATACACTCTGAATCCGGCGTATCGCTTGTATTCCAGCAATGAGGAAGCCGGGATGCGGCGCGAATTCAACATCGACGCCAAGGTGAACGGGGCGCATGTGGTTTTGGGGTTGTTGTATGGCGCAGGCGATCCTGTACGGACGATGACGATTGCGATGCGTGCCGGGCAGGATTCCGACTGCAACCCAGCGAGCGCCAGCGGCATTCTGGCGACCATCCTCGGCTACGACGCACTGCCGGCAGTCTTCACGGCGGAACTTGATACGAACCAGCGTTTCAGCTACACGGAGTACAGCTTCGACGATTTGATCGCCGTGAGCGAACGTCTCGCCCGCGAGGCCGTGCTCGCCGCCGGTGGTTCAATTGAGATGGATGCAATGGGCGCGGAAGTATGGGTTATTCCCGTCCAGATGCCTGCGCCGAGCGTTTTTGTGCAGTCGTGGTCGCCAGGGCCAACGGCGGGCACTCGTTATGCCGCGCAAGCTATGGAGCAGATCAACTTCGTGTCGTCGGATCCGTTCGCGCAGGCGGTCGCGGAATTTGCGCCGGGCTGGACGGCTGTAGACTGCAAGGACAGCTCTCTCCTCGGTTTATACCCCGCGCTGCTTGGTCGAGAACGAGTGCTGCTTACGCAACCGGAAAACCGCACGACACCCTGCCGTTTGTTCGCCTCTGTCCGTTTGCCTGAAGGAGTGCCGACGCTGCGCGTCACTGTCGGGCATTATTTGCAGGGGGATTGGGTGCTGGTTGTGAAAATTAACGGCAGCGTCCTTGAAGAATTAGTCGTCGGAGAAGAAACTGCGCCTGCGATCTGGATGGATGCTGAGTTCGATCTCTCGATGTATGCGGGACAGGACGTAAAGCTTGAACTCCTCAATCAAAGCAACGGCGGCATGTTTGAAAGCGGGTATTGGGCTGCGCTCGTGATCACCACTGTAGAATAGGCGGGGAGCTGGAATAGGAACGTGACGAGCGTATAAAATGTCTCTCAGATGAATATACACGTCCGTGGGTTCTGACCACGGTCTCTATACGCTTATCAAGTTCATTCGGTTATTCAGTAAATATCCGGTACTCAGGCATGGTCTCGAGGATAGGATCCGTAATTTGAAATGATCCCCGTCAAGAGGAGCTTATTTGAACGCCGGTATTCTCCGGACTCGAACCCCGCTCTCCCTCAGTGAATCAAAAAAGCGACCTGATTTGGGTCGCTTTTTCGCGTGTGTTGGGCAATATCGGATACGTCTCGAACCAGTCGGGTCCCCTGAGCGCATCCTAGAATTCACATCTACTATCGCGTTTCCCCAGATCAACAAGCTCAAGCACCTCTCAACTGGAGAGGCTATTCGGTGATTGAGGGAGTATTCCCCTCCCCCAATCGCCTTGAAGGCTCGCTGACCAGCCCAGCAAGTCTCCCGCCGACAGTGTAACACCTGTCCGCGCCAGCCTTGCGAGCCCAGCGATTTCGATCCGGTTTTGGAATGAGAGGATTGCTGCAATGACTCGCGTGTTCGTGTTCACGAATCACAAGGGTGGCGTTGGCAAATCGACGTCAGCCACTAATATCGCCCTCGGTATCACTCAGATACTCAAGCGTGCCCATGCCCCCAATGGTCGTGTACTGCTGATTGATACCGACTCGCAGGGCCACGCCTCGCTGGTCACCACTGGACACCGCGACTACGGTGCCGACAACAGCCTGTACACCGTCCTAATGGCGGATCGCCAGAACGCGCCACAGGCGCTGCTGAAGAGTATTGTCCCAAGTCAGTGGGACGAAGATCTCCATGTCCTCCCAGCTTCACCCATGCTCGAAGGCGCGGAACGCGAACTGATGGGCGTCGCCGGCGCGCCGTACCGCCTCGCCGATCCCCTGAGCAAGATCGCGGGACAGTATGCGGCGGTCGTGATCGATACCCGCCCCTCCTTCTCGCTGCTGACGGAGATGGGCTTACTTGCCGCGACCGATGCGATTGTGCCGGTTGAACCGCGCTATCTGGAAACGGTCGGTCTCACCAGTGTGATCCAAAAGATCAACGACATCCGCGACGGGTGGCGGCATCCTCAGCTCAGAGTGAGCGGGTTGCTGGTGACGAAGATGGACGTTCGGGTACGCGGCCACAACCACTTGCTGGCCGAGCTCAACGCGCATCCGGTGCTCGGGCCGTTGGTGCTGGGCGTCATCCCGGTCAATGAAGCCGTATCCTATGCGCACCACCATCATCAAAGCCTCTTCCACTACAATCCCCGCTCCTCCGCGAGCAGGGCTTATATTCAGGTCGTGGCTGCACTGGTTAGGTACCTGACCCAAGGAGGGGTGTAACGATGAAAGGGTTAACGAGTCGAGTTGATGAACTGCTCGCTTCCGTGACGGCCGATCTCGTCAGTGACAATCGAATGGTCGCGCCCTCTACGGAGCTGCGCGTGGAGCGCCTGCTGCTGGAGATGGTCCGACCCGACCCGGTGCAGCCGCGCCGGGTGCTGCCCGAGAGCATTCACCTCCGCTTTCACAACAACCATGTCACGCCAACTCAAGCGCTGCGCGAGCTGGTGCAGATCGTGCAGATCGCCGCGCGGCAGCGGGGTCGACCATTCAACAACGTGCTTGAACTGCTGCCGAGGGCGGACGATGAGCACGAAGAAGAAACTACGGTTAACCTGTCGCCCGAGGAACAACTACTGCACGATTTGGTCAATCTGGCTGTGACCATCCGCGATGATGGTCAGGTTAACCCGCTGACCGTCGTTGATGTCTCCCAGGGCGTCACGCGCCTGTTTCGCATTGAAACGGGTGAGCGCCGCTACTGGGCGACATGGTTGCTGCGCGACTTCATCCCAAACTATACAGGTGACGGCATGATCCCCTGCATCATCATCCCCGAACGCCAGTCATCGGTCTTTCGGCAGGCGAAAGAGAACACAGCGCGTTCGGGACTGACTGCGATTGCGTTGGCACGCCAAGCTGCGCTGCTGCTGCTGACCGTGCATGGCTATGAAATTCCTGCCTATGCGGTAGATAACAATTTCTATCGGCAGGCTTTGAGCTTGGATCTTCGCGCTAAGCGTGAGTACACCGATGTGATTTTGAGTGCGATGGGAGGTGTTAACAAGGCGCGCTTATCTCAGTACAAAGCATTGCTTTACCTGAGTGATGAGGCAATGGAGTTGGCTGATCGGCACAACATTGATGAACGTAAACTCCGCCATGTGCTTGCTTTGGCGCCTGAATATCACGCAGAAGTGGTTCGTCAAATCATTGATCTCAATTTGAGCGCGAAGCAGGTCAAAGAACTGTGTGAAGGCGAACCGTTGGATCAGGCAACCGACGATGACCCCATCCCCGCATCCGCTCTCAAGATCGCACGGGCAACGCAAACGACTAATGTGGCACTGCCTCAGGACATTGCTCGCGCATTGATGCGTCAAGAAGGCGATACCAACATCGCTCGCGCTCGGCTCCAAGCGATGCGGAAACTGTTGAATGATGTTGAGAGTTATTTGTCGGAGAGATAAAAGGTTTACCCGGGTAAACCTTTTTGGAGAGGCTGCGTGATATGAAGGCAACACGAGCACCGCCCTAGAAAAGAAAAGGCCCACTGCGAGACGGCGCGTGGGCGGCGGGCTGTGATATTTGTGTGAACTGGACACTCACACTGTATCACAGCCTGTCCCCGCGTGCAACTGAAGAGCCACTTTCAACTGTGTTTTTTGACACGAGTTTACTTCAACGTTGCCTGGAGACAGAGAGCCATGAGTATTGATCTGGAGCAGATCCGCTCCGCTAACCCGATTGAACAACTGATTGGTGAGAAGTTCGCGCTCAAGCGTCAGAGCACCCGGTTGGTCGGCGTGGAACACGACAGCTTGGTGGTGACGCCGCAGACTGGCTTGTACTTTTGGAACTCCCGTAGCGAACATGGGGATGTGTTCGATTTCGTTGGACGCCATCACTTGGGTTACGAAAGCCGCTGGAACAACCGTGATGCGGCCATGTTTATGGAAGCAGTACGTCATCTGGCCCAGCGGGCAGGCATCCGCATCGACGAGGGCCACGATTTTCGCCAGTCACCGAGTTGGGCGGAGCGCCAACTGATCCAGCGCCTGCACGAGGCGCTGCTGAATACACCGACTGCCGTCGACTATGTGACGAAGGTGCGCGGTTGGCAGCTCGCGACCGTGCGGAATGCGCGGCTCGGGTTCATGCCGGCGGACAAACGGAAGCTGCTCGCCGACTTGAACCTCGCCGACAAGTGGCGCAGTGTGATCGCCAAGTTTCCCGCTGGGATGCTGGTCTACGTCCATATGGAACGGGGGCGTTTGGAGTATTTGAGCGGACGGTCGATCAGCGGGAAACAGCACTACAACCCGCCGCGTGAGCTGATCGGAGAGCGTCGTCCGTATGGCAATCACCTATATTCCTCAGACGTGGGTCAGTTGGTGCTGGTCGAAGGGCAGGCCGATGCCATCACGTTTGGGGAGTGGGGCTATCCGGCGCTGGCGGTAGCCGGGATGCACGTTTCGGATGAACTGCTGATGGCACTGCGGAAGCATCGCCGAGTCTTCGTCGCGCTCGACAACACGCCAGATGCGTTCCAGAAGAATCAGGAACTGGCACGGCAGTTAGGGAAGTCCGCGCTGATTCCACGCTTGCCCAACGGGGTGAAGGATGCTAACGACTGGTTGACCCAGGGTGGTAATGCTGAGGAGGTGCAGGCGGTGCTCAATAAGGCGAAAACTTGGCTCCAGACCGAGATTGAGCGGGTCGCTTTTCTGGATGGCCTCGAACAGAAGGATGCGCTCCGAGCGTTGTTCACCCACGCCATCGATCTGGATGAGATGGAGTTGAGTGAGTTCCGCGCCGCGCTGGTGAAACAGGGCGTGAAAGGTCGGGCGTTCAACGATCTCTTGCAAGCCGCGCGTAAGCAAGAAAAACAGGGAGATGAGGATGAGCTGCCCCAGATTCTCGGTGATGACGTTCCGCTGCTCTCGCCGGCGCTCGGCTTTCAGCGCGATGTGGCCATCGTCACCGTGTCGGTCGTTGAACGTACGAAAGACAAGAAACTCAACACGCAGCCGTATCTGGTGACCTCCTCCCGCGAGCTCGTGCGGCTGAGCGATGCGCAGATCATCAAGCTGGACGGGCATGAAGTGGCTTTGCGGGTCATGCCGGAAGGCTCAGACTTCCTGATGCGCTGGCGGTACAGCGATATCCAGAAGTTTCTCAGCGGTGAGACGGTGGATGCCGGGCAGGTCTTTCGCGACGTGCACGACCTGTTTACCCGCTATGTCGATTTTCGTTCCTCGGTGGAGAGCGCCATCCTGACTCTGTGGACGATCGGGACGTACTTCTATACCATGTTTCCGGCGTATCCGTATCTCGCGCTGAACGGACCGAAGAACAGTGGCAAGTCCACCGTGATGCGGGTGCTCCAGCCACTCGCTTTCAATATGGTCACGACGTCGGATCCCACCGGACCTTCGATGTTTCGGCTCATCCACTACACAAGCTGCACGGTCGGGATCGACGAAGCCGAACGTTACCATAATCCGAAAGACCCGGGTATGCAGCAGATCCGCCAACTGCTCAACAGCGGCTACAAGCAGGGCATGCCGGCGATCCGCCTGATTGGTGAAGATATGAAACCCCAGGCGTTCGATGTGTACTCCCCGAAGATCCTGGCAGCGATTGCCGGGTTAGAGGATATCCTAGCTTCACGCTGCATTGCCATCCCGATGCGCCGCACCGACAAGAAAATGCCCTCGTTTCCGCCGGACTTTGATGGGGCCGGGCTCCGGCATCAGCTTTATACTCTCGCCTTGACCCATTTCAAAACGGTCTACAGCAACTACTCAGAGCGTCCGACGCTGCATACCCTGCACAACCGTTCCGGTGAGCTTTGGTCACCGTTGGTCGCATTAGCGGCGTTTTTCGAAGAACAGGGCAGCGTGAACGGGTTGCTAGAAGCAATTGCTACAGCGGCGGAGACTGATGAGCAGATCAGCGAAGGTAAGGCGCTCAGCGAACGGGAAGAAGCTGTGCTGCAAGCACTCGAACTCCTGACCCGCGACCATGATGGCATGGTCTGGATCAAGGCCACCACTCTGCGCGAACGGGTAGCCCGTCTGCTTGGACAACCCGCCGAAAAACTGGGTGATGGACAGTGGATCGGGCATATCCTCAAGCGTTTGCATTTGCTGGATGAGGCCGGCCGCAAACGCAGCATGGATGGCATGACTTATGCCGTGCGCTCATTCGATGTGACGGATATGATGCGCCGCTACGACGTCACAATTCTTCATCAGGAACGCTAGAAAAACCGTACATACCCTACATACCGTTCATATCCGAGCGAAGGAATATGCAGGGTATGTAGGGTTGTCCATTCCTATGTGTCCGTCTTTGGTTTACGCGTGGGGGCAGTCAACCTTTTCTTCTCGGCGCGCTCCAGCGTCTTGATGCTCTCCGCAGTGGGCAGATCTTCCGGCATCGTCCCGCCCAATTCCGCAATCGCCCGGCGGACGACGACACCTGCCTCATAATGCACAGCGTTCGCTGCATCCTTGCCCTGCACCTGGTCTCGGCGCAATTTTTCTTCGGCCTGCGTGCTGCGAAACAGATTCGCTGCGAGCTCGGTTGTTCCCATATGGTCGAGGATGTGCTGGCTTTTCTTGAGTTTCTTGCGCTTGTGAATGGCTTCAGCTGTCAACCCGTTGTACAGTCCACTATAGCCGTGGTTCTGGAAGACTGCGAAGTCTTGTCCAGTGATCACGCCCGCTGTTTTCGCCGCTGAGGCGAGGTCAGTGTTTTGCACTTTGATGCGCTGGCGCAACAGCAACCGCCGCTGATCCTCGGTTAACTCAGCCATCGCTGCTGCATCAGAGATTTCTTGGCGACGGGTCTGCACGGCGAAATAGGTCTGACCGAGCGCGACGACTTCTTTCGCCGGATCGGCATTCTGGACGATCAGATAGCACGCATACCGCGAGAGATGCATGTCTTCGACTTCGCGTTTCGCATCTGAGCCAATCGCGACCATTTTACTAGCTCCGGTAAAATGGTCAGCCGGATCGTGCCCACTGTTTTCGCAGGCAATTTGCGCCCGAAGCAGCACTGTTTTGAAGTTTTGCCACTTAGTGTATTCGAGAACTGGCATCAGGTCGCGTGCCGACCAGAATTCCAAATCGTCTTCATCAACTTGGCGAATACGATCAAACAGGGGAATGGATGGATCAGGAGACTGATCGGTTGGTGTGGTCACGGGACAACCTCAATTGATCACTCAAAATCATTTGAACCATTATAGGCTGCAATTTCCCTTGCTAAAGAATCACACCCCTTTTCAGAATAGATCTCGGTTAGAGGCTACGAAGAAGCTGAATCTGCTGACAAACACGCTGTTTAGCGGTTCCGCATTTCCTTGGGTCTGTTTATCTTGGAAGCAGTGTATAAGGATAGAATGAAAGGCGTGTCCAATGGTTAGGGATCCCGTGTCCGGTGTTCTCCTCGATCCGCAACGCGCTGTGGCTATTCGTGAGCATGGCGGAGAGCAGTTTTATTTCGCCACGCAAGAGAGTGTCGATCTGTTTGACGACGACCCGCATTTCTATGGTCATCCAGATCCCGATGATCATCTAACGCATCACGAACACTGATCGATTGGATTGTGGCTCGGGGAACAGTTGCCAGTACTCGCGCCGGCCGCGCGAAGTATTGGTGGCACGGGCTATGAATTGAAAACTCACCCAAGCAGTGAACTGGCAAAAGCGCAGTGACAGCCTTCTTGTGATTGAAAACGGATGACAACACCGTTTATACAGACCGGGATGGTACGCCAAGACTCGCGACGTTTCAACGTTACGAACCAGACTTCGGCGGTCTACCTCATCAAATCATAAGTGCGTGGCGGAGGCAGAGACCTCCGCCACTTTGCGTTACCGCTCGGACTTACTGCGGCAGTGTGATCAGATACGCGATCAGATCGTTGACATCCTGCTCGCTCAAAATCTGCCCGTAGGTCTGCGGCATGAGCAAATCCGGGAAACCGGGAACAACGTAATCGCTCGGATGCACAATTGAAGTGCGGATATAGGCGACGACCTCTTCCATCGAGCGCTCGGTATGCGGTGTCTCAGTCGCTTCGGCAGCGCTCGCTCCGTGTTCATGACTGGACGGATCATGATCGGGGTTGCCGACATTGAGGAGGCCGGGCCCAATCAGAGTTTCCGTGCTGTCTACCCGATGACAGGTCGAGCAGGCAAACCCGGTCGTCGGTTGCAGCGTGGTGAAGAGTTCCGCACCCCGTTCCGGATCGCCCAACGCCATGGCGAGCGCCATATGGGCTTCGTCGCTGTGTTCATCCACCGCTTCATCGTGCCCATGATCGGGGGCTTCCGGGGGCACAAAACCACAGTTGAGCGCGAAATCCTGATAGGTCTGCCCCGCATTGTACACGGTGATGAGCGCCGTTTCGGGATCAGCTTGATAAATCGCTTCCAGATGGGCGAGGGCATTCGCATAGGCTTGCTGCTGCAAGACAAAGCTTTGGATGTCGCATTCGGGGGTTGCCATTGACCCCATGCCCCCCATGGCGGCGTGGTCTTGACTGGTTGGTTCAGCCGTGGGTGTCGGCGCTTGATCTTGTGCCCAACCGACGCTGTAGATCAACAGGAAACTCAAGAGCGCCGTGAGGAGAGAGATACGGAATTTCATGAACAGGTAACCTCCAGAACTTGCAAATGCGGACGTAAAGGATCGGTTTGCCCAGACGACAAAGCGTGAATCCACTAGCTAGGTAGTTCTCAAAAATCAGAGTGGAATAGAAAACGATACGAGCGTGCCCTGTCCCGGCATTGACTCGACTGCCAGCGCCCCATTGACGAGCTGCGCCCGTTCGCGCATGCCGATCAAGCCGAAATGGCCGATGCGCGTGAAATCGCTGAAGTAGGCCGGCACAGAGAAGCCCTGGCCGTTATCGCGCACCGTTAGCTGTACCTTTCGGTCACTGAAACCGAGCTGCACCGTGATGAGTTCCGCCTGCGCGTGATGCGCCGCATTGTTCAGCGCTTCCTGCGCAATGCGATAGAGCGTGAGTTCTTGTTCGGGCGTCAAGCGCACGACTGCTCCGCCAATTTCAAGTTTCGCGTTCGCCTCTTTGGTCAAAACTTCGAGCGCGCTCACCAATCCCAGTTCTTCCAGATAATGCGGATGCAGCGCGCGGCTGAAGCGGCGCACTTCTTCAATTGCCTCGCCGATCATGTCGCGCAGTTCTTCAATGCGGGTATCCGCCTGTGCCGGATTACGATGCAGCGCGCGCTGTGCCATCTGCGCTTTGTGCCCCAGTGCGATCAGCGTTTGCACGGTTTCGTCGTGCAGTTCACGCGCCAGTCGTCCGCGTTCCGCTTCCTGCGCGCGGGTGACTTCACCCACATAATCGTGCAGCGCCGCCTGATAACTTTGCACCCGCGCCGCCATGTCGTCGAGCGCGTGGCTCAAATCTTCGATTTCCTGCACCCCGCTGATGTGCTCCTGATAGGCGAGGAAATCACCTTTGCCGATGCTCAACGCCCGCAAACGCAACTGCCGGAGCGGCTGCACGACAAAGCGCACACCAAAAAACAGGGTGAGCAGCGACACGGCGGCAGCGGTGAACAGGATGAACGGCATCAACTGCTCAAACTGGATCAACGGCACAGTAACTGAATGCCAACCTTCGCGAATTAAGAGCACCCAGTTGGTGTTGGGAACGGGCGCATAGGCGATCACATCATCCTGCTGCGAAGCGGGGCTGGAGAACAGCGCGCCGTTTTCACGCTGGAGCGCGGCTTGCACGCCCTCCCATGCCAGTAAAGCCGTCTCGCTCGGGATGTCTCCTTGATGAAACAACACCCGTCCAGTCGCATCCAGCAGGACCAGAGTCGTCACCGCCTCCTCATGATCCATACGCAAAATCCCGTGCAGATCGAGTGAATCCGCCGCGACCACTGCCGGGTCGATTCGCTGGCGCAGGGATTGATTCTCGACGCTGACGGACACCAGTTCCGCCATCACCGTCACCAACCGCGCATTCTCTTCGATGGCGAGCGCGCGCATCGAGCTTTGATGACTGCTTACACCACTCAGGGCAAAGACAATCAGGAAAATGGTCAGCGGCAGCACCGTCCACAGCAGCACCTGAGCGCGCAGCCCGTGTAACTGGTGCGGCAGACGCATCAAGCCTTTTGCTCCAGTTGAATGATGTTAAGCTGCAAGGCTTTCGTCACGGCTTCGGTGCGGCTGTTGACGCCGAGCTTGCCGTAAATGCTGGCGAGATGCCCCTGCACGGTGCGATCACTGATCGACAATTTCATGCCGATCCCCTTGTTGGTCAAACCGCCCGCGGCAAGCTGCAAAATATCGCGTTCGCGGTCGGTGAGCGGTTCATCTGGCGTGCTGGTGGCTGTGCCTACGACGAGATGGGTCAGTACTTTCTGGGCAATTTCTGGCGCAATCGCGGACTGTCCGCGATACACCGCCCGCACCGCCGCCGTGATATCTTCGGCTTCCGCATTCTTCATCACGTAGCCGTTCGCACCGGCCTGCATCGCCGCGACGACGAATGGATCGTCGTCATACGCGGTCAGGATGACGACGCGAACAGGCAGTTTCTGTTCGCGAATCCAGCGTGTGACCTCGATCCCGGTCGCGTGCGGCATCCGCACGTCGAGCACCGCGACATCCGGCTGCAGGGTGCTCAGTAATTCTTTCGCCTTCGCCCCGTCGCTGGCTTCGGCAATGACCTGAATGTCGCCTTCTTCTTCCAGAAAATCGCGAATGCCCTTGCGCACCACGGCATGGTCGTCGGCGAGGATCACCTGAATAGCCATACTTCAATCCTGTCATCCACAGTTATTGATCTGATTATAAAACGTGTCTTAGCGCCCACATGCGTCATATTGCTTGCTTTTGCACCCCGTTGATCCCCGCCAAATGGCGTATCATGTCGCGCCAAACAGCGCATGAAAGCGCAGTCGGGACAAGTTAGGATTTTCACAAATCATGTTGCGATAGGGAATGATTGTGATTAAGCGCCTATTCCTCCTGTTGGTGACCGTCCCGCTGTTCATTTCGAGCTGTACCGGCCAGCATCTGCCCTACGCCTTAGCCGATGAAGCGAACCTGCCCGCCTTTCTCGCCGATGCGCCGCCGACGGTGCGTGAAGCCTACCGTTTCGCTATGGCGAACATGGAAGAGACGGCTAAGTACCCCTGCTACTGCGGCTGCGGCTCGATGGGCCACATGAGCAATTTGAACTGCTACATTCAGGATGCGGACCGCGCCGGAAACATCACGTTTGACGAGCACGCGGCGGGCTGCGGGATCTGTGTGGATATCACGCAAGATGTAATGCGCCTGCTGCGAGAAGGCAAAGCCTCGCCTGAAATTCGCACCTATATTGATGCGACCTACAGCGCCTACGGCCCCTCGACCAATACACCGCTGCCGCAAGGATAAATCGCGATGCTTCGCCTGATCGTCAACCGTTGGCTGCTTCTTCTGGGCGCGCTGCTGCTTTTTGTGGTGGTCTGGTTTATTCCGCTGCCGAATGTCGGGGCGAGCGGAACGCACGCGTTCACGCTCGACATGCGCCAGTTCGAGTTCACACCCGGGCGCATCGAGGTGCAGCAGGGCGATCAGGTGACGATCACGCTGACCTCCTCCGATGTCGTGCATGGCTTTTATCTGGACGGGTACGCACTCAACCAGCGCGTCGAACCGGGCATCTCGCGCCAGATCACGTTCACTGCCGATCAAGCCGGGAAATTCCGCTACCGCTGCGCAGTGAGCTGCGGCGCGCTGCATCCCTTCATGATTGGCGAACTCGTCGTCAACAGCAATTTCCCCTTCTGGCGGGCGCTCGTTTTACTCGGCGTCAGCCTGATCAGCACTCTCGTTTACCTCTATTCTGGAGCGAACCAAGCATGAGTTCCCAAGCGAAACATATCGCCGCCCACGTGCAGAAAACAACGACCCATCAGACACCCTCCCGGTTACCCCTCATTCTGGCAATCGGAGCGGTGCTGGTGGTCAGCGCGATCCTGCTGTCCGTGCTCGCTAACCAACGCCCACCTTACACCCCCGAAGTCACAGGTCGACCCGCTGTGCAGGTCAACCAGACGAACTTCGATTATGGTGACCAGCACTACAACAATCCGGTGACGACCGAATTCAAGGTGAAGAACATCGGCGACCAAACGCTGATCATCCTCGGTGATCCACAGATTGAGATCCTCGAAGGCTGCTGCCCGCCCCGCGTCTCGACGAGCAACCGCCGTCTCGCGCCGGGTGACGAAGCCACCGTCAGCTTCACCTTCTCGATGCACGCCGGGATGGACGGCCCCCATCATTTCCGCGTCCATGTCCGCACGAATGATCCCGAAAACGCTGACCAATACGTCGAAGTCTACTCCAATTGGATTCCGTGAGCCGATTATGACCACATTACCCCGCCAATCTCCGCCGACGGCGAGTGCCGCACTGCCTACGTCACTGAAAACGCTGCTCAAATCGCGCTGGTTTCAGCCCGCCTTGCAGTTGATCACGCTGTTCGGGTTCACGCTGGCGGTGTTGGCGGGGTTCTTTGGCACACCAGCCGGAAGCCGCAATTTCGGCATCGTGTTCGTGTGGATCGTGTGGTGGGCGCTGCTCATCATCGTGCTCGTCCCGTTCTTCGGGCGCGTGTGGTGTACGGTCTGCCCGCTCCCCGCGCCGGGGGAATGGTTGCAGCGGCGCGGCATTGTCCGCGGCACGCCCGGCCAACTGCGCACGTTGGGCAAACGTTTCCCGAAGCGTTTCAAGAATATGTGGCTACAAAACTTCGGCTTTCTGGGGATTGCCAGCTTCAGCGCGATCATCCTCACCCGCCCGAATATCAGCGCGGTGGTGCTGCTGGCCTTTGTCGTTGCGGCGCTCGGTTTGAGTCTCGTCTACGAGAAGCGCGTATTCTGCCGCTACGTCTGTCCCGTCGGCGGGTTCATCGGCTTGTACGCGATGATGGCTCCACTCGAACTGCGCGTGCGCGACTGTAAAACCTGCCTCGAACACGGCGCGAAAGACTGCATCGTCGGCAACGAACAGGGTTACGGCTGCCCGTGGATGGTTTACCCCGGCCAATTGAAGCGCAACACGTACTGCGGCCTGTGCTTCGAATGCATAAAAACCTGCCCGAAAGATAACATCACCCTCCGGCTGCGACCGTTCGGCAGCGATCTGTTCGTCGCCAAAGAACGGCGGCTCGACGAAGCCTACAAAGCCTTCATTATGCTTGGCTGCGCGCTGGTCTACTCGACAGTGCTGCTGGGGCGGTGGGGCTGGCTCAAAAATTGGGCGAACATGGACACGCTCCCCCACTGGCTGCTGTATGTGGCGTGCTTGTGGCTGTTCAATCTGGTGCTGCTGCCGGGGTTGTTCTGGGGCGCGGCATGGATCGGGCGGAGACTTGGCGGTGCGGCACAATTGCGCGATCTATTTGTGTCTCTCGCCTATACGCTCGTCCCGCTCGGCTTAGCCGCGTGGATTGCCTTCAGCCTCGGCTTTGTCTTCGTGAATGGCAGCTACGCGATCTCGGTGATTTCCGATCCATTCGGCTGGGGCTGGAATTTATTCGGCACGGCGAACGCGGCGTGGACACCGTTCGCCCCACAACTGCTGAACTTCTTGCAGGTCGGCGTCCTGATCGTCGGGTTGACATTCGCCGTGAATACCGCCTACCGAATCGCGCGGCAGTTTTACGCCAATCACCGGGGAGCGTTCACCGCCATGCTGCCCGTCGTTGGTCTGCTGACGCTGATCACAGGCGTATTTATGGGCTTGTATCTGGGATAACGCATGTTCAAACGGTCGGAATTCACAGCTCGGCTCATCATCGGGATCATCCTGATTGGGCTGCCCGCGCTGATACTCGGCTATCAATTCATCCTGCGTCCGCAGTTGGGCGGCATCCGCACGATTGACATTTCCGCCTCCAGCCCGGAAAACGGTGGCTTTCAACCGAACAGTTTCAACGTCGCGGCAGGGGAAAGGGTCACGCTGCGTTTTACCTCGACCGATGTCGCGCATGGCGTGGCGATTGGTCCGGGTCTGGGCGTGGATTTAGGCCATGTCGATCCGGGGCACATCAAAGAAGTCACCCTGACCTTTGATCAGGCAGGCACCTACACCTTTTACTGCAACACGTGGTGCAGCGTGAATCACTGGCGGATGCGCGGCGTGATTGAAGTCCGCGACACCCTGAACCCTAATGCCGTTCCAGTTAGTCAACCCGATCCGGTGATCGCGGCGCTCGTCGCCGAAGGGGTAGACATCGACGCGACGGTTCACAACTCGTCAGGGGAAATGAGCGAGATGCTGATGGACGAAGCACCTGTGCTCAGCGAGCGTCCGTCGGCGGAGCGCGGCGCAGCGGTCGCGGCGACTTTGACGATTCCGACGGAGCTCCAAGAGTCCGCCTGGCAGCAGTCGCATACCCCGCTGCAGGCGCTTGCGCTTCTGCTGACACAGAATCCGAATACTCCTCAAGCCGACTTAGCCGATGCCGTCGCCTATCTGTGGACGCGCGCCACGGCGCTTGATGCGCTCACGTGGGCCGCGCCGTATTACGCGCAAAACTGCGCCGCCTGTCATGGGGAAACAGGCGGCGGTGATGGCTTCATGGCTGCCCAAACCGCCGAAACCCCTGTCGCCTTCGCTGATCCCAACTATCTGTTCGCGATGCGCGGGGATGTCCTCTACGCGAAAATCCGGCGCGGTGGCATGGGGACCGATATGCCGAACTTCGGCACGCTGCTCACTCCGGACGAGACATGGGCACTGGTCGATTACCTGTGGTCGCTCTCCGTCGAGACCAACGATATCAGCCGCTAATTTCACCACCCTTACCCAAAATAAAAGCAGGAGACGGGTTGACCGTCTCCTACCGTTCATGCAAAACGCTGTTCAGTTAGCGCCGACCGTCGGGCCAGACGAGGATCGGCATGTTCACGACCACGCCGGGAACCTCAATCACGACTTCGCCTGCTGTCTCTGCCACCAGAATTTCTTCGACGCTCGTCAGTTCTCGCGCTTCAACGCCGTCCTGCCAAGTGACGAGATGAACTGACCGCAGCGGGGTATAGCCTTCAACACCTGGAACCGAGTCGAACACATCCGGTTGATGACCGAGCGGCCCCATGCCGTCAAGACCGTTGGTGAACACATAGACCGCGCCGAGCAGTTCTTCAGGAACCTCGGCTAAGCTGGGAACCGTGATCACATCCGTGCCCATCATGGCGGTTAACACCTCCGCGACGCCGGGATCCGACGCTTCGGGATGAACGAAATACACATCCCTGCCGTTGTAATAGGCGAAGGCCAGCGGCGCGAGATCATCCACTGAATAGCCGCTGTCCATCTCCATCGCCATCCCGCCCATTTCTGGAGTCGCCGTGGCTTCCATCGCCATCTCGCCACCATGCATCATACTCATCATGTCGCGCATCTGGTTCATCATATCGCGCATATCAGCCGACATGTCCATACCCATCATGCTCTCCATCATGTCCATCATCGGCTGCATCATGCCTGCATGATCCACGTTTTCACCATGCATCATGCCCATCATCGTCATCATGCCACCCATCTGGTTCATCATATCGCGCATATCGGCCGACATGTCCATGCCCATCATGCTCTCCATCATGTCCATCACCGGCTGCATCATGGACATGTGATCTGCCTCGTCACTGCCTGCCATCTGCATGCCACCCATGTCGGCTGTAGAGTCGGTCACTTCAGGCGTCGCCTCAGCTTGTCCCGCATGGTGAGCGGCATGGTCAACCGTTGGCGTCACCGATGCCTCCTGCGCGCTGCTAAAGGTCATCGGAATTACGAGCAGAAGCCCGAGCATACAGAGAAGTCCGAATTTGGTTTTCATTGCTAACCTCGTCTCAAAGAATACTGTCCGAGGAGTATAAGAGGAACCATCCCTACACCACATCGCGAGAATGGCGTGCTGGCACCCCGCTATTTGGCGGGTGCATTTGGGCTTCCCAATAGGCAAAACAGCCTAGCGCAAACCCGCTGATCGCCCGTGGCGCGCCCGCCGCCTCAGGGTTTACAGTCCCATGTGTGTCAAGGAGGTTGAAATGCGGTTTAAACGCAAGCATACCCACGCTGTCCCTCACTCGTCTGGTTTGCAGCACTTCGTCTATCTGGTGCTGCGCATCATACTGGCAGCGACCCTCGGTGTTGTGGCTTACCGGATCGCCGCGACCCCACTCACCAGCGGCGATCAGCATATTGTGCTGACAATGGACATGGGCGGCTACGATACCACGGTGATTCAGGCTCGGGTGGGGCAAAAAACCACCATTCACCTGACGAGCCGCGACCATGCCAATCACCCCGATGGGGGAGGTCAGCATCAGTTGGCTGTGGATGCGTTGGGGATCAATGTCATTGCCCCGCCGCTGGCAAGTGAAACATATAGCTTCACCCCCACCACGCCCGGTGTGTATACCTACTACTGTGATACCTGTTGTGGCGGGCGCAGCAGTCCAACGATGCAGGGGACGCTGGTGGTGGCGGGCTAGTAAGCGCGGCGTTAGGGGATGCCCCCTGACACGGGCACAGGTCGCGTATCAGCATCTGCTTGGGTGGCCGCCACGCCGTGCTGACGAATATCCTCAAGCAGCCAGTTCATCTCCGCAATTTCGCGGCGCTGCGCCTCGATAATCTGATCGGCTAGTTCCCGGACGCGAACATCCTCAATTTGCGCGCGTTCGCTGGTCAGGATAGCGATGGAGTGATGTGGGATCATGCCGCTCATATAGGCGGAGTCGTCCACCGTGCTGTGGCTGCGAACCAGCCACAGCGCGAGCAGAAAAACGATGAGACTGCCCACGTAGATCGCAATGTTGAGTCGGTTGTCACTGAACATCTTCCGCATGAAACTGAGCATGATCACAGCCATCGTCGCGCCCATCAAGAACGTCATAAAGAGGCGCGTCTCGCTCCAGCGCACATCTGCCAGCTCATAGGTATTCAGGTACATCACGCCGTACATCACCATCATCGAAGTGAGGATCATCGCTCCAAAACGAAGATAGCCCGAACGCTTATCGTGGTTCATCACACGCCTTTCCGAACTCATAATTGAGTAGACGAGCAGGTCGAGCAGATGCTGGGGTGCGAGCGGACTTAGGGTGATCAACTATGAGGGTAAGCAAGCATCTGACGGGCGCATCTGGCAAAGAAAGATGCGCCCTTATAACAAAAATAGTTAAGCGGCACAGATAGTTTTTGCCGCTTCGGGCAAGCTACTGACTTTCGTACGCCGCAATCAACGCTTCGTAGCTGTTGATCTCATCCGTCTGGGCAGTAATGATGTCCTGTGCCAGTGTGCGTAGTTCCGCGTGTCCAGTCTGATTTGCATCCCGTTCCAGTAGGCGCTCGGACATATGCACGGCGTCGTCATGATGATCGACCATTGCCTCGAACCATGCGACCTCGTAGTCAGCCCCTTCCAGACGGTTGAAACCGGCGAACATCCCCATCATCAACGCGGGGTCGGTGGCTGGCATCCCGCTCATGTTCATCTCGCCGTGATCCATGCCATCCATCTCATTACCCATCATGTCTGCCATGGATACTGGGGCATAGTCAATGTTGTACCAGTCTAGCAGCCAACTCTGCATCTGCTCGATCTCCGGCTGCTGCGCGTCGACGACGGCCTGACAGACTTCGGTGAGTGCATCGGCAACATCCGTGCGCGCCAAACAATCCAGCGCCATGTCAATCGCCATCTGGTGATGATCAATCATACCTTCCATATAGCGGACTTCCGCCCGCCCGATGCGCCCATCAACGGGCGTATCGGCCAAGACCGAGATGGGGATAAGGGTCAACATAGCGAACAACAGCGCCGCCACGGTTACGATGTGTTTCATCTGAATACTCCTTGTAATCTTCCTTCTCCAAAGTATCAGTGAGTTTTGTCGTGTTTTTTACCCGCCAAATTGCCTGTTTTCGGTGGGTATCGCCCCCGCCAAATGGCGGATGCACAACACCGAGGAAATAGCAAAATCCGTGCTCACCTTTTCGTCAGATGGCTCTCATTCCAATCGCGCTTCGCCCCCGCTGTATGCAGCCCGGCACTTTCACGCCATTTGGCGCGTTCACCTGAACCGCGCTTGCCCTATGATGACCGTGTAATTTGCTTGGCAACACCTAGACAGGAGTGGAAAACGATGAGCAGTTCATCCAACCATCGCACGGAGCATCAACACGATGGGCATGAAGCACATCATGATCATTCCACCGCACATCACGTCGCTGAACAGACCGTCGATCATGCCGCTCATGATCCAAATTATCGCGCGAATGAAATCCTTGAACCGCAGCCAACGCCCTTAGTGACAGAACACGAACACGCGCACCAGCCCGCAGCTCACGACCACAGCAGCATGGGACACGATCACCATGCCATGCAGCATAATAGACACGACGCACATGCAGGTCACGGCGTGATGCACGAGGGTCACGCGACGATGATGCGCAACCGCTTCTTCGTCGTGCTGCCGCTGACAATTATCGTCGTGCTGTTTGCGCCGATGGTGCAAGCATGGTTAGGTTTCTCCATGCCGGAATTTCCCGGCAGCAGCCTCATCGCTCCGGTGCTGGGTTCCTTCATCTTTTTCTATGGCGGTTTGCCGTTCTTGGGAATGGCACGGCAGGAACTGGCGCAGCGGCAACCCGGCATGATGACGCTGATTTCCGTCGCCATCATCGCCGCTTACCTCTACAGCGTGGCGATCTTCTTGTTCCCACCCGCCGCCCCGCCGACGATGCCGGACATGGCGGTGTCACCGCCGATGATGGACTTCTTCTGGGAGCTGGCCACGTTGATCGCCGTGATGCTGCTCGGTCACTGGATCGAACTGCGCAGCGTGGGACAAGCACAGGGCGCGCTCCGTGAACTGGCGAAGCTCCTGCCCGATACGGCAGAACGCCTGCTCCCATCCGGCGAGACGGAAACGGTTGAAGTGACTCAACTTCGTGTCGGCGACCGCCTGCTCATTCGTCCCGGCGCGAGCATTCCCGCCGACGGGGTCGTTACGGACGGGGAAAGCAGTGTCAATGAGGCGATGATCACGGGGGAAAGCCGCCCAGTTCATAAGCATCCCGGTGAATCGGTGAGCGGCGGGACGGTGAACGGATCGGGATCGCTGCGGGTGGAACTGTGGCAGGTTGGTGAAGGTACGGCGCTGGCAGGCATCATGCGCTTGGTCGAGGACGCGCAGAAAAGTCAATCACGGGCGCAGACTCTCGCCCAGCGTGCCGCCTTCTGGCTGACGATCATCGCGCTGGCAGCGGGCGCACTCACCTTGGTTGGGTGGTTAATCTTCACCGGCAGCCTCTCGGAAGCGGTTAAGAACATGGTTACGGTGCTGGTGATCGCCTGCCCGCACGCGCTCGGTCTAGCCGTGCCGCTGGTCGTCGCCATCTCAACCACTCTGTCGGCACGCAACGGTCTGCTGGTACGCCAACGCCTCGCGCTGGAGAGCGCCAAAGATCTGAACACCATCATCTTTGACAAGACCGGGACGCTCACAAAGGGTGAACAAGGCGTCGTCCGTGTTGCGGTGAATGGCATCACTGAAGATGATGCGCTGCGCATCGCCGCCGGTTTGGAAGGCGACAGCGAACACATGATCGCGCAAGCCGTGCGTGGATATGTCCAAGAGCGCGGCATTACCCCCGCCCCTGTCACCCGCTTCGAGAGCCTTGCGGGACGCGGCGTCAAAGCCTACGTCAGTGGTGCCAGCTACTATATCGGCGGACCACGCCTGCTCGAACAACTAAACCTGAGCATTCCAGCCTCCCTACAAGTGGACAAAGCGCACGCGGAGGATGCCGGACAGTCGGTCATCTACCTCACGACGGAGACCGAAGTTGTCGCGCTGTTTGCCATTGCCGACGTGATCCGCGAAGAGAGCCGCGCGGCGGTGCGCCAACTGCATGATCTCGGCTTGAAAGTGGCCATGCTCACGGGGGATAGCGAACCAGTCGCCCGGGCCGTCGCCCAAGAACTCGACATCGATACGTTTTTCGCTCAGGTGCTGCCCGAGCACAAAGCCGACAAGGTGCGCGAACTGCAGCGCGGCGGCCACAAGGTCGCGATGGTCGGCGACGGTGTGAACGATGCGCCAGCGCTCGTCACGGCCGATGTCGGGATCGCCATCGGCGCCGGGACAGATGTCGCGATTGAGAGTGCCGGGATTATCCTCGTGCGCTCCAATCCGCTCGACATCGTGAAGATTGTTCGGCTCAGCCGCGCCACCTACCGCAAGATGATCCAGAACCTGATCTGGGCGACGGGTTACAACGTGGTCGCCATTCCGCTGGCGATGGGCGTGCTGGCACCATTCGGCCTCACACTTGACCCGGCCATCGGCGCAGTGTTCATGTCCGTGAGCACCATCGTGGTCGCCTTCAACGCGCAGCTTTTGCGCCGACTCAATCTAAATGCAGCCTAGAATGCACAACAAAAGCCCTTGTTTTGGACAAGGGCTTTCGCTCGCAAAATGGGCGCTTTACGCTTCGGTGGGCGCGTATTCGATAGCGGCGCTCGATAGCTTCCCCACGACACGGGTTAATTCCACTGGACGGTGTCACGCCATAGCGTTCCCTCGTGTAACAGCTTTGAGACCCAAACAAGGAAAGCGCGTTACCGGAATGTCCCGACAAGAACGGGACATTCATACCTTCTACCCACGCCGCGAACACCGTACTCTAGTGCTAAATGACGTTCTGATGAACCGAGAATGCACGAGGGGTACTATGAATCTCACGGATCGTGAACTGTGGACTTTAATTCATGGGATGGGCTTTGGCGCCCTGTTTCTGCTGGCGTTTGCTGGAGGTTTAGCCGGTTTGTATAGTTTGAGCCCGCGTTTGGTCACTGCCGAAGGGATCAGCGAACGTGTCGCACGCCTGCGCTGGGGCACAATTCTGATGGCAGTCTGCGTTTGGCTGACCGTCATCGTCGGGACGTATGTCGTCTATCCGTGGTATCGTGCTGCACCGCCGGAGACGATTGATCGCACGGTTCAATCCGAAGAACTACGCCAGTATCCGCGTTACTGGTTACTCGCCAGTGAAGACACCGCCGAATATCACGAATTCGCTATGGAATGGAAAGAACACGTTGCGTGGATCTCCCCGCTGCTTGCCACCGTCGTCGCCTATGGCGTGTTCAAGTATGGCAGCGAACTGGCGGCAAGCAAACGTGCTCGCAACATCATGATCGCCTTGTTCCTCCTGTCATTCGCCGTTGCCGGGATCGCCGGGGTGCTGGGCGCTTTGATCACCAAAGCCTCGCCGCTCACGTAGGTCACCCACTCGTAAACCAACTTTACCTGATAGAGGAGAACTAGATCATGGCAACGCAAACCACCAAATTTGAACAGGCAGTGCCAAGCAGCGTGGAGACAACCACCGTCAGCATGGCAGATCGTGCAGTCGGCGCCGCGATGATCGCCAGCGGCGTCGGATCACTGGTACTCGGAATCGCCATCGTCGGCGCGGAAACGAACGCGGGCATCAAGAGCTTCCTTGCGTGGAACAGCGGCGTCGGTCCTTTGAGCGGCAAGACGGGCGTATCGGTCATCGCGTTTATCGTCAGTTGGGTGGCGCTGCACTTCTACTTCCAGCGCAAGGTAGTCACCCTCACGACGTCCTTCATCGTCACGGTGGTGCTGGTGGTGCTGGGACTGCTGCTGAGCTTCCCGCCGGTATTCGCTGCTTTGGCGGGCGGCTGATCAGCCTTTAGTTTGTGGTACGATACAGACAAGAGCCTACATCCAAGTAGGCTCTTTGGCTTGGGAGAACCGATGGACGCTGTACGCGCATTCTTCATCACGAATCGCCCAATCGTCCTCTTCATCTATGGCTTGACGTTTTTTGTCATGGGACTGGCGATTTTTTTGCAGTCACGGCGTTACAGTCGTTTGCGCTTGGCGCGCGATTTGCACTGGTTGGCAGCGTTCGGGATTCTGCATGGCATCCATGAATGGGGGGCGATGTTCATCCCCATCCAATCGAGCTACCTACCGCAAGTGATGATCGATCTGCTGCAAACCCTCCAGATCATTTTGCTGGCGATCTCCTTTTTGTGCCTGCTCGTGTTTGGTGCGGTGACACTCGACCATCGTTATCCATGGCTCAAAAAGTTCGTTTTTTTGGTCGGGGCGGTGTGGGGAATAGGCTTTTGGGCAGCCTTTTATTTCTTCCCAAGCATTCACGAGTGGCACCAATCATCGACCGTTTGGGCGCGGTATTTACTCGCATTACCGGGGAGTTTGCTGGCTGCGTATGGCTTACGCTATCAAGTCAAAACAAGTATCGTACCTCTGCGTATCGGGCATATCGATCAAACGCTGCAAATTGCCGGTGGCGCGCTTCTAGCGTATGGCTTCTTTGGGGGGCTGATCGTTCCATCTGCCCCCTTCATCCCTGCTAGCCTCCTAAATTACACTCTGTTTGAGGATGGCATTGGGATTCCTGTTCAAGTTTTCCGTTCATTCATTGGACTCATCCTGTCGATCACCATCATTCGTGCATTGGAGATCTTTGAGATTGAACTAGATCGGCTCATCGAACAGATGGAGGTTGAGCAGATTCAAGCCTCCGAACGGGAGCGGATCGGACAGGAGATTCACGATGGCGCGATTCAGGGGGTGTACTCCGCCAGTCTCATCCTCGAATCGATGAACACGCTTCTGCCCTCGGGCAGTGACGCCGCCAAACGTCTGCAACAGGCGCAAAGTGTGTTGAATGCGGTCAATACGGATTTACGGAGCTACATGATCTCGCTGCGCACGGTGTCGCCCCCTGATCCGCTCGTACCAAGCTTGCAGAAACTGATTGCCAATCCGCGTTTTAGCGGTCTGCTCGATATCCGATTGCTCTGTGAAGCAGAACCAAACCTGAAACCGATGCAGGTGCATCAGGTGATGATGATTGTGCAAGAGAGCCTATCCAATACGCTGCGCCACGCACGGGCACGGCAGGTGCGCGTGCGACTCTATCGAGAGCAAGGGGTGCTGCTGCTGTCGATTGAAGATGACGGGCGCGGCTTTTCCACCGACTCCGCTAGCGAAGGCTACGGCTTGCGCTCGATTCGGGATCGGGCGCGTTTGCTCGGTGGACAAATTGGAGTTGAGAGCAGTCCCGGAAAAGGCACTAAAGTGACGTTGAGTTTGCTGGACGAAAAATGATGAATGCTTCACTGAAGATTTTACTGGTGGACGATCACGAAGTTGTTCGCATGGGATTACGCCTGCTGCTAGAACAAATCCCGGCTATCAAGATTGTCGGTGAAGCGGGGTCGGCAGATGACGCAATCCAACTGTGCAACCTGTATCAACCTGACGTGGTCATTATGGATATCCGCATGCCGCCGGGCAGCAGCGGCATTGATGCATGTCGCACGATCGTCACCCGCTGGTCGCACATTCAAGTGATCATGTTGACCTCGTTTGCAAATGATGAGTTGATCGCCGATGCGATTCAGGCGGGTGCAGTGGGCTATGTCCTCAAGCAAGGCGGAACGGGTGAACTCGTTCGCGCCATCGAAGCGGTTCGTCAGGGTTCCGCCTTGCTCGATCCGGGGATTACCCGGCGTGTTCTCGCTATGATGCGCGAGCAAGGGGAGAGTACACGGAACCCGTTCAAGGAGTTGACCGAGCGCGAGTTCGATGTGCTCTATCTACTAGCGGAAGGCAAGAGTAATGCGGAAATTGCTCAAACCCTGTCACTGAGCGACAAAACGGTGCGCAATCACATGAGTGTGATCTTGGACAAACTGCATCTGAATAACCGCGTCGAAGCGGCAACCTATGCCGTTGAACATAGTATTCGCCAGTACAAAAAAACTTAACGGGAACAAACAAGACACCCAAAACCCCTTGTTAACCCAATCCGTTGGAGTTCCTTGGGTTTTTTGGACTTGCAGGCTGTTTTCAGGAGGTCGGCAATCATCCATCTCACTTGTGTCGCCACACTGTAGAACACGAAGTCCGTATAGTACTCCCGCAGTTCGGACTCAAGTTACCAACACACAAAAAAGCCCTTGAGAACTGTCTCAAGGGCTTACGCTTGGGTGCGCAGCGTGCGCTTTACGCTTCAGTGGGCGAGTATTCGATGGCGGTCAGCGCCTGTTCGATGGTCGTCCACGACGCCGGTTGATCCCACTGCACGGTGACGAGCTGCGCCGGCTTGTTGATGTCCAGCACTTCCACACCGGGAATGGTTTCAAGCTCGCCGTGGACTGTACTGACGCAGCCGTTGCACGTCATATTCGGTACTTTGAAAGTCTTCTTTTCCACGATTCAGTCTCCTGATAGCCTACTTCGTTCTAAGCGTAACCCGTCTCGTTGTCCGCAACACACGCCATTTGGCGGTATTTTGGGGTGCGTTTTCCCGCATATAATGACGGTAAGGCAAGCCATAGAGAGAAATCATGATGCGCGTGCTGCTCGCAGAAGATCATAAAATCGTTCGCCAGGGAACGCGCCTGTTTTTGGAAAGCATGGGCGTTGACGTGATCGGCGAGGCGACCACGGGCGTCGAGGCCGTTCAGTTGGCGCGTGAACTCCAGCCCGATGTGGTGCTGATGGATATTCATATGCCCGAACTCACGGGCGTGGAAGCGACGCGGCGCATCCGCCATGATAATCCCGAGGCGCGCGTTCTCGTACTGACAGCGTACGACGATCCACCTTATGTCCATGCGCTGCTCGAAGCCGGTGCGGATGGCTATGTGTTGAAAACCGCTGAGTTTGCGCAGCTCTATCGTGCGCTGCAAGAGGTTGCTGTAGGTCGTACCGCGTTTGATGCTGATGTCATGGCGAAAGCCGCTCAGCACGCGCGAGAGTCCGCGGTGCTGGTAGAGGGCTTGACCGACCGCGAGTTGGAAATCTTGGGGTTTGCGGCCCGCGGCTTGACCAACAAGGAAATCGGCAAACACCTGTTCATCTCGGATCGCACGGTTCAGGGGCATCTCCAGAACGTGTATCAAAAGCTGGGCGTGGGCACGCGCACCGAAGCCGTCACCGCGGGTTTGGCTTGCGGCCTCATCGCGCTGACCGATGGAGCGTAGGGCTGACTTTATGAAGATCACCGTCAAGCGGCTGCTGGCCGGGTCGCTGCTGCTTAATCTGTGGTTCTTCACGCAAGTCTGGCGTCCACTGCAACGCTTGGTACGGCGCACGGCGAAGCTGGCGGCAGGCGACTTGACCGCGCTGGAGCAGTCCTGTGGAGGAGTTGCGCCAATTAGCGATTTGAGGCATACGATGGCGAGTATGGTCGGGCACGTACAGCGGGCGCAGGCGGAAGGGCTGACTTATCGCTATGCCCTGACGGAGGGTCAGGAGGCGGAGCGCACTCGGATCGCGCACGAGCTTCATGATGACACTGTCCAGTCGCTGGTCGCCATTGCGCAAAGCATCGAACTTGGGCTGAACTGGCTGGAGACGGATTCCCCGCGCGCGAAAATGCTGTTGAGCGCTGCCCGGGCGCAAGCAGTCGAAAACGTCGAGAACCTGCGCCGACTGATAGCTGATCTTCGTCCACCCGCGCTGGAAGAACTTGGACTCCCCCCCGCGTTGCAACTGCTAGCGATGCAGAACAAGGCAGTTCAGGCGCAGGTGGCAGTGACAGGTGCGGCACGACGCATCGGCGAGCAGCAGGAACTTACTCTGTTTCGCGTCGCGCAGGAAGCGATCCGGAACGCGCAGCGACACGGGAAAGCCGGCCAGATAACACTGGAACTCGGCTTTCATGCCGACGAGGTTTGCCTCAGCATCAGGGATGATGGTTTGGGTTTCACCCCACCAACTGACTTAGAATGTCTGGCCCAAACCCAGAAGTTTGGTCTGCTCGGCATGAAAGAGCGCGTCGAGCAGTTGCAAGGCGCGTTGCGCTTGGTGAGCGCACCGGGCAGCGGCACGGTGGTGGCAGTGACGCTGCCCCTCGATCCGATTGTCCAGCCGACCGGAAAAGTTCGCGATCCCGTATGTGGAGCGACGATAGAACCCGAGCAAGCCTATGGCAGTTTGGTCTACGGAGAAACGCGGTATTACTTCTGCTGTCCCGTCTGTCAGGGAGCGTTTCAATCCCAGACCAGCCTTTACGCCAAACCTAACCCGTCCAGCGGCTAACCACTACGGGTCGATGCCAGCGCTTGCTCTGCCGACGACTGATGGCCGTCTTCCTCGCAGTCGATGATCGCTTGCGGCCCGTTGAGCGGTATCATTAGCCGCGTAGATCGTAAACAAAAAGGGGGTGTCAATGGAAACGGCGCAACGAACGGCGACGTTCCAAGCGCTGGCCGCCGCCGCGCTGTTTGGAGCGAGCGCGCCGATTGCGAAGCTGCTCTTGGGGCAAGTAGATCCGATTTTTCTAGCAGGCTTCCTCTACGTCGGAAGCGGTATCGGCGTACTGCTGTTCAAGTTGCTGCTGAGTTCCCGGTCTGCCGATGCGGAATCCGAAGCCAAGCTGTCGCGCCCGGATGTTCCGTGGTTGATCGGAGCGGTCGTCGCTGGTGGTTTGCTGGCCCCGATTGTGCTGATGTTCAGTTTGCGCGAAACCGCTGCCTCGACCGCTTCGCTGCTGCTGAATTTTGAAGGCGTCGCCACCACCCTGATCGCAGCCATCGTGTTCAAAGAGGCGATCAGTGGACGCGCTTTGTGGGCGGTAGTGGCCGTCACGGTGGGCAGTATCTTGCTGTCGTGGACCACCGAAGGCACATGGGGATTTTCCCTCGGCGCGCTGGGCATCGTCGCTGCCTGTTTCCTCTGGGGCATCGACAATAATCTAACGCGAAATATTTCGGCCAAAGATCCGCTGATGATTGTGCTGGTCAAAGGCTTAGGCGCGGGAAGTGTCTCGTTTGTTCTGGCATTATTGCTTGGGAACCCGCTGCCTCCGATTTCGACGATCTTAGGAGCGATGCTGCTGGGCAGTCTGAGCTACGGACTGAGTATCGTCCTGTTCATTCGTGCTATGCGAGGGCTGGGCGCAGCGCGAACAAGCGCGGTCTTTGGTACGGCCCCGCTGGCAGGGGTTGTGTTGTCCTTTGTCTTGTTTCAAGAAGCACCGACTCTGCTGTTTGGCGGCGCGCTGGTGCTGATGATCTTGGCGATGGCGCTCTTGCTGACCGAAAAACATGGCCACCAGCACCACCATGAAGCCGTAACGCATGAACACCGCCATCGGCACGATGATGGCCATCACAACCATGATCACCCGGGCATAACCTCGCGCAGCCTCGCGCATTCTCATGAGCATACGCATGAAGCAGCCGACCATGAACATCCGCATCTACCGGACATTCATCATCGCCATGTCCATCATGAAACCTGAATCAGCGCAGTCCGGTAAGTAGGTCTGCGCACCCTCAATGTTTCCGGCGAGCAGACCGGGATTACGGCATGAGCCCCTGAAGCCCGGGCAAAACAAGGCGCTGGTACATGTCATTCATCTGCTCCGGCGTGTGCCGCATGTCTTCGTCGAACCACCACCGGAGCAGCATGAGAAATGTGTTCGCCACAAATTGCGCGGCAACGGACAGAGGGATCGGAGCGTTGCTCTTCTCCCCGATCAGCGCGTGCAGGTTGGTCTCAATCAGATGGCTGACTTGCTGAAGTAAGCTCCGGTTGAGGAGATCTCCCTGCCCCCACACGAGCGCTTGCAGCAACCGTCGCTGCTCTTTCACATGCCGGAACAACTCCAGGCTCGGCAGCAGCCCGTGTTCCAGACCGCCTGGCTGCGCGGCATAGTCCCCCATATCGTGAATCACCTGCTGGATCTCGCTCAATAACAAATTCTCTTTGTCGGTGAAGTGAGCGTAAAACGTCGAACGCCCTACGTCCGCCCGATCCAGAATGTCCTGCACGGTGATGTCGTCGTAGCGTTTTTCGAGCATCAAGCCAACGAAAGCATCGGCAATCAGTTGCCGGGTGCGCCGTGAGCGGCGATCCGTCTTAACGTTGTTCATGTCAACCTCTTTCTCAGAACAGATTCACGGAATTGTTCGGTAATGAACAATCCCCGGGCTTTGGTTGTTGACCAACTCCCCTGTTCCGCCATTATAGTATAAATCGAACATCATATTCGATATGGAATAGATTGTACAGGAAATAAGCTGATGCATACCCCAAAGTATCCACGCCAGCCCACCGCCCCGGACACGCCCGGACGCACAATCCGTTGGGCTGAACACTATGACATCGTCGTCAAACTGCTGACATTAGGCAGGGAGAAGACGCTGCGCGCCGAAACCATTCGGCAAGCCGCGATTCAATCCGGGGCATCCGTGCTGGATGTCGGCTGCGGTACGGGAACGCTCACGCTGCTGGCAAAGGCAGAAGCCGGAGCAACCGGGCACGTTTGCGGGATCGACGCCGCGCCAGAAATGATCACCGTTGCCCGCCAAAAAGCAGCCCAGCAGGGACAGCGCGTCGATTTTCAGACTGGATTGATCGAGGCGCTGCCGTTTGCGGATGCGTCCTTCGATGTCGTCCTCAGCAGTCTGATGTTTCATCATCTACCGCCTGACCTCAAACCCAGCGGTTTGGCGGAAATCTACCGGGTGCTCAAGCCGGGTGGGCGGCTGCTGATCGTCGATATGGTACGCCCGACGACTCACAGGCAGCAGCTTACGCTCATGGCACGGGTCCATCACGCCGCCCCCCACGATGTCAAGGATTTGCTGCCGCTCATGGCTCAGACCGGATTTGTGAGGCCGCAGTCAGGCGCGCTGTCATGGCCCATCCTCGGTTTCATTCAAGGCAGCCGCCCGCAATAAGCATCCAACAGTCAAAAAGGAATAACCGATGACAAATCAACACGGATTCCCCCTGATTCAACTGCACCATGTCACCAAAACGTATCAAACGGGCGCGAAAACGTTCACCGCGCTGGATGGGATTGACCTCGTCATCGATCCGAGCGAATTCACCGCCATCGTCGGACGCTCTGGCAGCGGCAAATCGACCCTAATCAACATGATCACCGGAATTGACACGCCAACTTCGGGCGAGGTCATCGTCGCCTCCACGCCGGTACATCAACTCAATCAGGAACAGCTCGCGGTATGGCGGGGTAAAAACGTGGGCATCGTCTTTCAGTTCTTCCAACTGCTGCCGACATTGACCATCGCGGAAAACCTGATCCTACCGATGGATTTCTGCAATACCTATCCCGCTCGCCAGCGGCGCGAACGCGCGCTGCACTTGCTCGAAAAAGTCGGCATCGCAGATCAGGCGGACAAGCTCCCTGCCGATCTCTCCGGTGGGCAGCAGCAGCGCGCCGCCATCGCCCGCGCGCTCGCCAACGATCCGCCGCTCATCATCGCCGACGAGCCGACCGGCAACCTTGACTCGCAGACCACGGACGCCGTGATGCGCGTATTCACCGATCTGACTGTCGAGGGAAAAACCATCGTCATGGTGACACATGAGCGCGATCTCGCCCATTTCTTCACCCGTTTCATCACGCTAGCCGATGGGCGGATCGTCATGGCTGAAAGCGGGATCCCCGTATGAGCCGCCCGCGCTGGATGAAGCTCATTCGTGATCTCAGCCTAGCGCGCGGACGTATGACGCTGCTCATCGCTGCGATTGCCGCAGGCGTTTTTGGCGTCGCGCTGATGCTGTCCACCTACACAGTGATGACGCGCGAGGTCGCGGTCAATTATCTGGACACCCATCCCGCATCCGCCTATCTGGAACTTGACCACGTGGACGATGCACTGCTCGCCGGTGTGCTTCAACAACCGAACATCGCTGATGCCGAGGCGGCCTCGTGGGTGAACGCCCGCGTGGAAACCGCGCCGGATCACTGGCTGCCCATGTTGCTGTTCGTCAGCCCGGATATTGCTCACCAGCGGATCAGCACCGTCAGTGCGGAGGAAGGCGTATTTCCGCCGCCGGATGGAACAATCCTCGTCGAGCGCACGGTCCTGACCCTGCTCGATAGCGTCCACATCGGCGACTCGCTCATGGTGCAGATGCCCAACGGGGTTTCCCAACTCATCGTGATCAGCGGCACCGCCTTTGATCCCGGACTCGCGCCCGCATGGCAGGAACAGACCGTTTACGCCTATACCACGCCTGCGACACTCGCAGCCTTCACCGAGGATACGTCTCTCCACATCCTCAAGGTCACGGTGAGCGATCAGCCGGACAATGCAGTTGCCATCGAAGCGACGGTCAATCAGCTTACCAGCTGGCTGCGCGCTCAGGGCCGTACGGTCGAGGAGATTCGCATTCCGCCGCCGCTGCGCCATCCTCATCAAAGTCAGATGAATACTGTCATGATCGTGCTGCTCACCTTCAGCTTGCTGGCGCTGGTGTTGAGCGCGATCCTCACCTCCACCGTGATCGGCGGGCTGCTGGCACAGCAAACCCGGCAAATCGGCATGATGAAAGCCATCGGCGCACGCTCCAGCCAGATCGCGGCCATGTATCTGCTCCTCGTGACACTCCTCGGATTTGCCGCCGCCCTGATCGGTATGCCGCTGGGGATATGGGCAGGACGTGGATTTGCCGTCGTCGTGGCGCTGCTCCTCAACCTGAATATTTACAGCATGGACGTGCCCGTGTGGGTCTATGTCGTACTCTTGCTGATGGGCATGCTGCTGCCGCTGATCGCCGCCCTGCGTCCGATTGGGCGAACAACGAGGATCACCGTGCGTGAAACCCTCACCGATTACGGCACGGCAACGGCAGCATTCGGTTCGACCCGGCTGGAAAACTGGCTCAGCCGGATACAGGGGATCAACAGTTCGGTGCTGCTGGCCTTCCGCAATACCTTCCGGCGACGATCACGACTCATTCTCAGTCTCAGCCTGCTGGGTGCAGCGGGCGCGATGTTCATGACGGGCATTAATACCAGCAGCGGTTGGGACAACTACATCCGCCTAGCGGCGGCGGATCGCCACTATGATCTGGAAATCCGCTTCAACACGCCGCAGTCCGTCGAAAGCATCACCCACCTGCTCGACGATACGGCGGGGGTCGCAGCCGTCGAACCATGGGACATGGTTCCCGCCGCGCTTGCCCGTCCCGATGCGTTAGATATCGTCCGCACCTATCCCGATGGCGGGCATGGGAGTTTTACCCTGCGCTCTGTGCCAGTTGGCAGTACGTTCATCAATACGCCGATGCTCAGCGGGCGCTGGTTGCAAGCAGGTGATGCAAATCACGTGGTACTGAATCAGAATGCGCTCGCCCTGTTTCCGGAGGCCGCTGTCGGCAGCACCGTCGATCTGCTGATCGAGGGGCAACCGATCTCCCTCGAAGTGGTTGGTGTGCTGCGGCAAATCCTATTGCCGGCAGCCGCCTATGTGACTCCGGAGACGTTCGCTGCCGCTGCCCAGCTTGCTCCCATGATGACAAACGCAGTGCGGATCGCCATGACCGCTGGTGATCCTGATTTCGTTACCGCCACGACTGAGCGGATTGAGCACGCGCTCAGCACAGCGCAAGTCAATGTACGCGCCGCGGTCTCAGAAGCCCTGCTCGACAACGCGACCAGCGGGCATGTCTTTGTCTTCATCGTCGCGCTGCTGCTCATCGCCGTGGTGATGGCGGTCGTTGGCTTATTGGGACTGACTTCCAGCATGAGCACCAGCGTGATCGAACGCACCCGCGAATTTGGGATTATGCGGTCGATTGGAGCACGATCACAAACCGTGCTGCTAAACGTGATCAGCGAAGGTGTGCTGATCGGGTTGATGAGTTATGTGATTGCGTTCGCCGCATCGCTGCCGCTCTCGTTTGGGATGGGAGCATACCTTGGCGAGATGTCGTTCCGGTCGCCGCTGCCGCTGATGGTTTCTCCGCTCGGCTTAGGGTTGTGGCTGGCGATCTTGATCCTCGGCTCCACTGCCGCCAGCGCTTTTCCCGCGCGTCAGGCAGCCAATTTGACTGTTCGTGAAACCCTTGCTTACGTCTAAAGGATGACCGCCATGACCCAGAACCGCAAACGCCTTATTCGCATTTTCATGATGATCGCCGTGATTGTCGCCCTGATGCTCACCATGCACATCCTCATCAACAACTTCGACCTGTTCGGCGCGCTTCAAGCGATGCACGGCGGCTGATCGCGCTCTGTGAAGCCTTAGCTCTCGGATGGCTGTCCTGCACATGCGCTGCAGATGCCAAAAAGCATCAGGGGATTGGTATCGACCCTGAAATCGTAGTCTGACAATACCTGTTCGACCATGCGGTCATCACGCGCATGGTCGATTGCCCATTCTTTGCCACACTTCCGGCAGACCAGATGATGATGGGGTTGTGGTTGTGCAATTTCGTAGTACGTTTCGCCGTCGTGCTTGTCGACGGACACAACCAGCCCCAGATCAACAAACAACTTCAACGTGCGGTAGAGGGTTGAGCGATCAATCGCGGGATCGACCTGCCGGACCCGCGCGTAGACCTCTCCCAATGTCGTATGCCCGTGCCCCGCGCACACTGCATCAAGTATATGGATTCGCTGCGGCGTGACCCGGTGCCCAGCCGCGCGGATGACATCTTCATAGTCGGTGGTCTCGTGAGACATCTCGATCACCTTCTTGCCAATTTTTGCAGTAAGCCATTGTAGGGACACTTCACGACTAAAATCAAGCACTCAAGTTGAGTGTTTCGAGTAGAACAATGGCTGATAATCACCTCCATCCACACCACGATCATGATCACCCTCATAAGCACGATCATAGGCACGATCATGAGCATCCGCATAATCACGACCACCCGCATGATCATGCGCATCCCTCCGGCGTACCGGGCTGGATCGCGCAGATTTTTCACCTGCATGGGCACGAGCACACATCGCTGAACGCTGATGCCGCGTTTACATCGAATGAAGATGGCATCCGCACCATTTGGCTGGCACTGGCGGCGCTCGGCATCACCTCCCTGCTGCAAGTGGGGATTGTCTCTTTGAGCGGCAGCGTCGCGCTGCTGGCAGACACCGTCCATAACATCGGTGACACGCTCAACTCGATCCCGCTGCTGGTCGCCTTCTATCTGGCACGCCGCGCGGCGACGCGGCGCTATACCTACGGATTTGGGCGAGCGGAAGATGTCGCGGGCGTTTTCATCGTCCTGTCGATTGCGGTCAGCGCGGCGGTCGTGTTCTGGGAGTCGATTCAAAAGCTGCTCAACCCGCACCCGATGGAGAACATTGGCTGGGTGGCGGCGGCCGCCGTCATCGGATTCTTGGGCAATGAAGCCGTCGCTCTGCTGCAAATTCGCACTGGGCGTCGGATCGGATCAGATGCCATGATCGCCGATGGGCTGCACGCGCGTATCGACGGCTTGACCTCACTGGCGGTGCTGTTCGCGGCGGGCGGAACGATCATCGGATTGCCAATCCTCGACCCAATCATTGGACTTCTGATCGGCGTTACCATCCTCTTCATCACCCGCGATGCGGCGCGGCGCATCTGGTACCGCCTGATGGATTCCGTTGATCCATCACTCATCAGCCAGCTCGAGCATTCCGCGGGCGAAGTCGAAGGCGTGCGGAGCATCCCGCGGTTGCGCGCGCGCTGGGTCGGGCACCAATTGTTCGCAGAATTGACCATCACGGTTGATGAGCAGCTTTCGCTCGTGGAAAGTCATCACGTCTCGGAAAACATCCAAAAAGCGCTCAAAGCCGCGACTCCGCATGTAGGCGAAATTACCGTTCATGTGGCGCCATCCTATCAACACGAAGCCGAAAACCTCGAAGCGAAAATCACTGCGTCGGGCATTCTGCCGCCCCGCTACCAGAACAACACGCCGAATGCCGCTCCGATGGGTGCGGCGGCTCTGAAATACGATGCCCAAGGCAACGCTGCCTAGGACGAAATCTGGACAGATTTCCGCGATCTCGCCCTTGCAGGCGGCCCATCCCATCGTGGCACACTGCTTGAACCCGTCAACCCGGAGAAGATTCTGGCTCAACCAGAGCGCTATGAAGAGGTGCTGCGGGAACTGGAACGCGGTTTGCGGATGGTCACAGGCCTGACGGTCATTCGCAGCACTACGCCCGGCTGGATCGGGATGCAGTGTGACAGCGAAGCAATGGCCTTATGGCTGGTGCGTGCAATCACGGTTGAAAATGTGAGCGTTCGACGCGAGTGGAGCATCCTATATTTCCCGGCGGGTCCTGATTTCCGTCTGGAGAAAAAATCAAGAACGTGATCACGGTGATTGCCAAAACACCCCACTATTGGAAGGAACACATGGCAGCGCGAACAAGTTAACCCATAATACCGCTTGCATTCGACAAGAAGGACGATACAATGTAACTATAGTTACATCAATGACACCTGTTTGATTCGAGATAAATGATCATGCGCTGGTTGCTCCTCATTTACAAAGTCCCCAACGAGCCATCGGCGCGGCGCGTGTACGTCTGGCGCAAGCTGAAAGGCATGGGCGCGATCCTACTGCAAGACTCCGCATGGGTGCTGCCTACTACGCCGCAGACCCGCGAAAAAATGATGTGGCTCGCCGCTGAAATCAAGGAGATGGAGGGCGGCAGTGCGACCCTGTGGGAAGCCGATGTGGTGTTTAGCGGACAGGACGAAAATTTAGTCCTGCAGTTCAGCGCGCAGGTGGATAACCTGTACCGAGCCATTTTGACTCAGCTTGAGCAGACCGACGCGGATGTGGCGGCGCTCTCCAACCAGTATCAACAGGCGCAAACGCGCGATTATTTTCAGTCCGCAATCGGGCCTCAGGTGCGTGAGGCTTTAATGCGACGGCGGGGAGGGAACACATGAAGTGGGTGACGTGGGAGAACATCGGCGTGGATCGCATGGGTTGCGCATGGTTGATCCTGCGCTTCATAGACACCAGTGCCGAATTTCTGTTCATCCCGGTTGGGCAAACACCAGTGCCTGATGGGTACGAACCCTTTGATATTCCCGGTGTGCGCCTCACCCATCGCGGCGGACACTGCACCTTTCACACCATGCTGCGCGACTACCAACTGAACGATCCGGTGCTCATTCGCATTGCCTCGATCATTGATGAGGCGGACACCGTACAGGAAGTGTCGCTTGAACCCGTGGCCGCTGGTCTCGATTTTATCTGTCGGGGAATTCGCTTAACGAGTGCTGATGATTATATTGCCGTCGAGCGCGGACAGATGATCTACGAGGCACTCTACGCTCAGATCGCCATTGAAAATCAAATTCAATGAAGGGAAGCGTGTCATGAAGTTCGTTACCCGTGAGAAACCCAAAGTGGATCGGGTTGCCTGCCCGTGGTTGATTAAGAAGTTTATCGACCCGAATGCCGAACTCCTCTTTGTTCCAGCCGATGAAGTCCTCAGCACCGCCGAACGCGAAGGGGCGCTGCCCTATGATGTGCCGGATGTGGCGTTGGGGCATTACAATGGCGGTTCATCCTTCGAGTCCTTCATCCGCCAGTACAACCTGACCGATCCGGCACTGCTCGAACTGGCGAAAATCGTACGCGCTGCCGACACGCAGGATCGGCAGGCAGCGCTGGAAGGTGAAGGTCTGCGGCAGATTGCGAATGGTTGGCACTTGCTCAACTGGTCACTCGAGAAGCGGTTGGAAATTGGCTTTGCCGTCTATGACTGCTTCTACGCGGTCTGTCAGGAGCGAGTGAAGCAGGCGGGAAGCACATGAAACAAACCATTCTAT
Source organism: Anaerolineae bacterium (assembly GCA_041916315.1). GTDB lineage: Bacteria > Chloroflexota > Anaerolineae > Aggregatilineales > Phototrophicaceae > Flexifilum. The sequence goes on along the minus strand of JAYRZU010000070.1, from coordinate 43,545 downwards.
TTCTTTGTCCGCACAATGCCGCAAAAAGTGTGATTGCCGCTGCGTACTTCAATCGATTCGCTGATGAACAGCAGTTGTCGTTGGTGGGCGACTCTGCTGGAACCGATCCATCGGACAGCGTATTGCCGGCGGCTGCTGCCATAATGAAAGCGGAAGGGCTAGACGTTTCACAGTTCAAGCCGCGTCTGGTTGCGCCGGACGATTTCCAAACCGCTACGCGGATTATTTCGATTGGCTGCACTCCTGATGCATTACATGGAGCTTGTACCGTCGAATACTGGGATGATGTTCCGATGTTCAGTCAGAACCCCAAAGGTTCGCGCGACGCGATTCGTACCCATGTGCAGCAGTTGGTCACTGATCTGGTGACAACAGAATGACCACTGATACGCTCACTCAAAGCCATGAGGCGGGAGAAACCGTGCCTCGTGAACCGTATCTCAAGCTGTTTCTGCGTTTCTTGCGCTTTGGTATGCTGGCATGGGGTGGACCCGTCGCGCAGATCGGCATGATTCGTCAGGAATTGGTGGACGAAGAGCGATGGGTGAGCAGCGAACGCTTCAACCGTGTACTGGCAATCTATCAGGTGCTTCCCGGACCAGAAGCGCATGAATTATGCGTCTATTTCGGAATGCTGTCGCGCGGACGCTTGGGCGGCTTACTCGCAGGTCTTGGCTTTATGCTGCCCGGTCTAGTCTTGATGCTGCTTCTGTCATGGTTCTACCTTACTTATGGCATCGGTTCTCCGCTGTTTGCGGGCGCATTTTATGGGATGCAAGCAATGGTTGGCGCCCTGATTGTGCGGGCGGTCCATCGCATCGGTGGACACGCGCTGCATGACTGCTGGTTGTGGGCGATCACGGTGCTGGCATTTGCCGCTCAGATCTTGGGGATCAGCTTCGCGGTTACCCTGTTGGTATCCGGTATGATCTACATGGTCGTACAGAGGGGGCAGAAGACGATCGCCGGCATGATCGTAGGTCTTGCGATCCTCGGGATGACTGTCGTTGGATTGAGCACGCTCAACCCCAACACTTCCACAGCGCTCAATCCGGCGTCAGCAGCCGCGAATGGCATGCCGTCTACACTGAATCTCTTTGGGTCTGGATTGCGGAGCGGACTGCTGACCTTCGGCGTGCCTACACGGTGCTCCCCTACCTGCAAAATGACGCGGTTATGGTCGGTAGTTGGATGACAAACGCGCAGTTCCTCGACGGACTCGCGCTGTCGGGAATACTCCCCGCACCGCTCGTCATCTTTGCGACATTCGTCGGTTATCTGGGCGGCGGGCTGGTGGGCGCATTGGCGCTGACCGCCGGTATCTTCCTGCCCGCGTTCGCGTTCACGCTCATCGGACACAATCTGATGGAGCGTTTGATTGCTAATACCGCACTGCACAGTTTTTTGGACGGGGTGACAGTGGGCGTCGTCGGGCTCATCGCGGCAACAACTGTTGTGCTGCTGCGGAGCGCGTTGATCGATCTACCCGCGTTCATCATCTTTGCCGCTGGGCTTGCCATCTTATTCCGCTGGAAATCGAAAATGAGTGTTCCCATTGTCGTTCTCAGCGCAGCACTGGCTAGATTGCTGATTTGCAGCGTATAAAGACACTAGATTGCCGATGCCGCTCCCATTTACCCGTTTCGTTGACCTTCTAGCCTACGATGTATCACACCCGCCAATATATCGTTCGAGGAAGCCGCAGCCGTCCCGGTAGCAGCAGTTACCGCTTTGCAGGGGCTTCAAAGCCGGGGGCAGATTCAGCCGGGGCAAAAAGTACTGATCAACGGCGCGTCGGGTGGTGTAGGTACATTTGCAGTGCAGATTGCCAAAGCATTTGGGGCAGAAGTCACGGCGGTCTGCAGCACGAGGAATGTGAGCAGGATGGAGTCGATTAACGCTGACCATGTGATCGATTATACGAAAGAAGATTTCGCTCAGAAGGGGGAGCAGTATGACTTTATTCTGGCCGCGAACGGCTATCGTCCGTTTTCGGATTACAAGCGGGCGTTAAACCCCAGAGGGACTTATGTCATGACTGGAGGGGCTACAGCTCAAATGTTTGAGGCGATGCTCTTCGGACCATTGGTATCTGTGACAGGGAATAAGAAAATGGGTAATGTAATGTCGAAACCCGACCAAGACAGCCTAATTCTTATAAAGGAACTCCTTGAAGCCGGAAAAGTCAAACCTGTGATCGATAGATGCTACCCATTGAGCGAGGTTGCAGAAGCTATCCGGTATCTTGAAGCAGGCCACGCTCAAGGAAAAGTCGTCATTACTGTGTAATCGGAACTAGCGAAGAACTGCACCTGTCACGATGACGCTAGTGGAATTGTGGCAGGTGACCCGGTGCTTAGGAGAAATGCGCATGAAAGCCATCGTATTGACGAAATACGGATCACCAGACGGGCTTCAGCTCAAAGAAGTCCCAAAGCCAACGCCAAAGGACAGTGAAGTCCTGATCCGAGTGCGTGCGACCACCGTTACCGCCGGAGATGCCGAAATTCGAACCCTGAAATTCCCAATCTGGCTGATGGTTCCCGTCCGCATCTACGTGGGTTTCAACAAACCAAGAAACTTCATTCTTGGGCAGGAGCTAGCCGGGGACATTGAGGCAGTCGGCAAAGCTGTGACACGATTTAAGGAAGGCGACCCAGTTTTCGGAGCGACCGGTTTTCGCTTTGGCGCATATGCCGAATATATCTGTCTGCCTGAAGTGGGAGCACTGGCGCTCAAACCATCTAATCTGACTTATGAGGAAGCCGCCGCAGTTCCTGTTGCCGGAATTGAAGCCCTGCATTTTATGCGGAAGGCTAACATCCAGCGTGGACAACGGGTTTTAGTTGTTGGTGCTGGTGGGAGTATCGGTACGATTGGCGTGCAGCTTGCCAGGCACTTTGGGGCGGAAGTAACTGGTGTGGACAGCACAGGGAAACTGGACATGCTGCGCTCGCTTGGGGTCGATCACGTCATTGATTATACGCAGGAAGATTTCACCCGCAGCGGTCAGACCTTCGATGTTATTTTTGATGTGATGGGCAAGAGTTCGTTTTCTGGGAGCATCCAATCGCTCAAACCAAATGGACGGTATCTATTGGGCGGAAACTCCGGCCCATTACAGATGCTTCGGGGGCAGTGGGTCTCGATGACAAGTGGAAAGAAAGTCGTCGTTGGCGCAGCGAGCCAAAGCCCCGAAGATTTGCTCTTCCTAAAGAATCTAGTCGAGGCAGGAGAGCTAAAATCGGTCATCGATAGGCGCTACCCATTGGAACAAACTGCTGAGGCTCATCGATTTGTTGAAACAGGGCAAAAAAGAGGAAATGTCGTGCTCACTGTAGCGCAGGCTTGAATCCACAAAGCGTGTGTAAAGTAAACCACGACCGCCTAAAGGCGCTCGCGTTGGTTGCAACTGAAACTCGCCCAGAGAGCTCGTTATTCGTCGCTCTGGAACACGAATACAAGCCAGAGGCTTTACTACCGCGAGGCTGCGTAGCTCACTTCTTCGGGTCACTGGAGTCTTTAGAGGTTACGGAGATTCTTTGCGCTCATGCCTCGCGCAGCATGCCCTGAATCAATCCGTCGGCAGCACTTGACACTTGAAACACAAACCGATCCTGAAGCGCCCCTTGAGCCGTAACTTCGCTGATGCGCGCCACACGCCGCGATCCATCTCCCATGCGGGCTTGATGCACGACGAGATGCAGCGCGCTGGCGACGAATTCACGCACGGTTTCGCCCGTACTGCTCGTCAGCAGCTTTTGCGCGCAGTGCTGCGTAATCTGGGCGAGCGCCTCTTCCGGATCACGCGCCAGCACGACCGCGATACTCCCCTGACAACCGCGATTGATCGCTTCGATCCACAAGGCCGTCTCATCCCCTTCTAGTTCGCCGATAATCACGCGATCCGCCGCCAGGGTTGTGGCATAGCGCAGCAGATCGACCGCCGTGAGCTGAGTTTCATCGCTCAGTGTGAGGCGCAGATCGTTCGTCACGTCGATATTCACTTCGCGTCCGCGCTCGATTACGATCACCCGGTCAGCCGCCGGAATCGACTTCACCAGTACATTGAGCAGAGCGGTCTTGCCACTGCCGCTCGTGCCGCAGAGGATAAGATTGCGCCGATTCTGGACTGCATCGGTCATCAGCTTGAGGGCAGCTTTGGTCAGCCCAAAGCGCGCCAGCACATTATCGGCGCGGCTTTCGGCGCTTTTGACAATCGTCAACAGCGGCCCGGTCACGCTAATGGCGTCGATCACGGCGGTGATATGCGTCCCGTCGGGCAGGGTCACCCCTTTGAGGCCAGCGACGCTTTGCGTGTAATTTCCAGCCAGATCGGTGAAGCGGTCGAATATGCGCAGAATATGCGCTGGATCATCAAAATCGACTGCCGATCGCTGCATACCGACTGCTTGCTTGATAAACACGTTTTTGGGGCCATTGACGTGGATTTCGCTCACGCTGTCATCGTCAAGCAGACTGTCCAACGGGCCAAAGCCGCAGACCTCGCTGAAAATCGTCGCCAGCACCTTCTGCCGATCCACCCGCGACAGCACAAGCTGTTCCTCTATGAACAGTCTGTCAAGCTGTTCGCGCACGACCGGACGGTAGCGCGCCCGGTTCTGGTACCGCATCAGCCACGAGTCGCCACCGTCAGCCGCCAGCGCCTCCGCGACCTTTGTCGACAGGTGCTTGATCAGGTCACGGTAAGCAAGCGGCGAAGCAGCACGCGGCATACCGGCTGGTCTGGGTCTCAGCAATGACATCGTATCCTCATTTGCTCCGCGGCTTACCGGGTGAACCCTGAAGGAAAGGCGGGAGAGGCAGTCCTGCGCGGACAAAACGGTCGATGAACTGGCTCTTCGCGCTCACGATTCGGTGTTCGCCGTAAACTTTGCCATTAACCGTCCCGGTCGGCTGGAAATCGAACAGGAGCGACAGACTGATTTCGCCGCCGCTTAGCCCCGTCACTTCCCAGATGCCGACGATTTTGCGCGCCCCATCGCGCAGCCGCCGCATCTGTACAATGACCTGCAACCGCTCAGCGATCCGCTGGCGCAGGACTTCCAGCGAGCCATGGTCAGACTGCAACCCAATGATCTCCAAGCGTGTGATGGCGTCGCGCGCGTCACCCCCGTCGAGGCTGCCCATGATCTGCGGGGCAGGCGGATCTTTCGGCAGCACAAACAGCCGTTCGCCACCGCCTTGCTCCATGTGCGACCCAAACAACACCGTATCGGCGCGCAAATGCCGCGCCTGTTCGATCAAATCGAGTGTATTGACTGCGCGCTGCCCGGCGCTCTGGGGCGGGCTGCATTCGAGCGGCACCACGTGTTCATGCTGCGCCTGAAGTTCGGCGATCCCTTCCAGCGTGATCAATCGTCGGTCGGCGGGAACAAATCCGGCCAGAATATTGCACAGCGTCGTTTTGCCTGCGCCAACGCCGCCCGTGACCAGTATCGACAGCCCGGCAGCCGCGCATAACTCAAGATAAGCGCAGATTTCCGGCGTCGCACTGTTGTACCGCACCAGATCGTCGACCCTAAATAGGACGCGCCGATATTTGCGAATTGTCATGCTTGATCCGTTGAGCGCAATCGGGCGCACGGTCAGGTAGGCCGTCGAGCCATCGGGCAGGCGGGCATCGCCAAACGGCATGATTTCGTCGATCCGCCGCCCCAGCGGGGCAGCGATGCGATCCATAATCCGGTGTACATGTGAATCGTCCTCAAAGACCACCCCGGACAGTGACTTTTGCCCACGCTGCTCGATGAAGATCATTTTAGGGCCGTTCACCATGATGGCCGTGATCGTCTCATCTTTCAGCAGCGGATCGAGTGGGCCGTAGCCGAAAAGCTCGCTGATCGTCGAGCTGTACAGCCGCTCGCGGTCGGCTCTGGGGAGAACAACGTATTCCTCGGTTAGAATCTCATCGAACAGCTCGCGCAGCCGCTCATTGGCCGCCGCCGAATCAGGTCGATATTCAAAATCCGACTCCAGCGAATCAAGCATCATGCGCATGATCCTGCTCTGGAGGTCACTCAACTGCTGGCGCTGGGCCTGCTGTCTCTGTCGCTGCGCTATCCATGACGGTATGGTCGGCGGGGCGTCGGCAGGTGCAGGGACATCAATATCAGCAAAATCGCTCTCCAAATCGGGGCCATCCGCAGTGCCGAAGGGTGCTTCTTCCTCGAATTTGGACGGATCAGGGTCTGTGCTAAACACGTCCGGCGGCGGCGGGGCAGCGGGGCGCTTAGCCTTGAGTGCCGCCAACCCTTTGCGGGCGCGTTCGTTCTGCGGATTGAGCGTTAGCACATTTTCCAGACAGATGATCTGCTCCTCAAGATCATCGGTCGCACCGCTTAACCACAGCCAGCCTAGCTCATGCGCTGGTTCGTCATTGACCAGCTTTTCGAGCAGTTCGCGCGCAGTCGCTCGCCGTCCCTGTTTGAGAGCTTCAATCCCTTGCCGAAGCAGGGCGTCCGTTGCGCTGGTCATGCTGTTATCTGCTCATTCACTGGCGAAAACATCATCATTGTTATCCAAAGACCCGAAATCGTCATCCATTTCAACCTCATCGTTCACCGGGCGCGCCTGCGGCACGGATTTGGCCGCGGGCTTCTTGCGCGCTGCGCGCTGTTTCTCTTTCAACTGGCGGTCTTGCTCGCGCTGCTCGGCAGACCGGCGTTCCCCTTCCCGCTGCTGATAGCTTTCCAGCCGCCGGAGCTGATCATCCCCGATGAAAGCGCGCATCTGCGCGTCGCTCACACCGAACGTCTCCCCGGGAAGCGTGATGCCCGTTTGAAAAATGGCGCGGTAGAACTGGGGGATAACCCCGGCGGGGGCAGTCCGCCCGATGATCTTTCCCCTTTCAAGGCCGGTTTCCTCAAAACGGAAAATGTCGACCAACTCTACCCGGTCACCGTTCACGCCGCGCACCTCGCTGATCGCCGTGACTTTCCGCGAACCATCGCGCAGGCGATCCTGCTGCACCACAAACTGCAACCCCGATGCGATCCGTGAGCGTACCAGAGCGGGCGGCAGCGCGTTGCGCATCAGTATCAGACTTTCCAAACGGTTGAGCGCGTCCCGCGGACTAAACGCGGTGACGGTCGTCCAGACCATCAGATCGGCGGTATTCGCCGCTTGAATATAGGCCAGCGCCTCATCCATGCCAACTTCACCGAGCATGATTCCGTCGGGGCGGTGCTGTAAAGCCATGGCTATGAGATCGCCGACACTGACCAGACCTTGTCCCTCGATATTGGGCGAGCGGCTTTCCAGTGTCAGCACATGGTCTAGCCGAAGCTGCATCTCTATAGCCGACTCGGCGGTGATAATTCGGCGATCCATCGGGATGAAGCTGGCGGTCACCTGCATCAGCGTCAGCTTGCCAGAACCGGCGTTGCCCGAAAACAGGATGTTCGCGCCGGTAATTGTGAGCGCGCGCAAAAACTCTGCGACCACAGGTGGCAGAGCGCCAAAGCGGATCAAATCCTCGATCTGCAGCGGACGCTTGTTGAATTTACGGATGACGATCATCGGGGAAGGACTGATCGGTGGCATGATCAGCTGCACCCGTGAGCCGTCGAAGAGCCGGGTGCTCAGAATCAGCGCTGTTTCGTCAAAGCGCTGTCCAAGCGGCGCGGTGATCCGATCCATAATCCGCAGCACTTGATTCGTATCTTCAAACGTGACATCCGGCAGAAGCCTAAGGATGCCGCGCGCCTCGATATAGACCTGATCCGGCGCATTCACCATAATCGCGTTGACGGCATCATCTTCGATAAGCGCCTGCAATGGCCCAAGGCCGATAACCGCGGCCAGCACACGCTCATAGAGCCGATCCTGATCCTCTTCCGAGAGAGCAAGCTTCTCTTGAGCGAGCGCAGAATCAAAGAGCGTTCTGATTTCGTCAGCCTCCGCGGCTAACGCTCGGCGATCCGGATAGTGAGGTGACACATGCAGGTTCGACGTGTACCACGCCTCGACGAACCGATCCATCAGCCGCTTTTCAAAGGCTGCCTGCCGCGCTTTCGCCGCCTGTTGTTCAGAATCAACGGCTGATGCCGCTCGCGGTTCGTAGTAACCGCGCAAAACATCGATCACGCTGTACAGCGGTTCAGGCGCGGAAATTTCACGGCGACTGCGGCGGAAGCCCCGACGCACCCGATCTGCCAGTGCTTGAAGCCGCCCACCCGGATACTTTTTCGAGACCGAGTCACGGATACCGAATACGGCTGGCGACAGCGCAATCCCGGTGGCTTCAATGTCGCGCATGAACCCCGGCAAATTACCAGTAGGGGCAAACACATTATCGCTTTCAAACAGCGGATTCAGCGCGATCTGGTTACCTTCCATACCGCGGACTTCGACCACCTGTGCCAGTTCGCCGTGCTGGTTGATATGCACGATGACATTAATCGCTTCGCTGACATACTGCCGCGCCACCCGACCCGGTGTATCGTAACCCGCAGCGAGAAACTGCACTTCCAGCAGCGACAAAGCTGCCCGGGGCGACGCCGCCGGAACGGTGAACAGCCCACCCTCATAGGCGCTGCTGTAGTGGATGAGGGCATCCATCGTCGCCACCGGATCGACCAGCGGATCCATGAGCACCCGATCAACGCGTAGATCCCAGACGGCGTTCAACACCCGGCTGATGGGCACCGCGCCTTCGCCATCATGGTTGGCGGCCCGTGGCGTCAGGGTGATCACATGCGGTTGGGGCAGACGCAGCGACGGCTGCACTTCTACTACGGCGATCCGCTCGTCAGACGGGATCAGCGCGCTCAAAACTTCCAACCACGCGGAGCAGTCATCCGGATTGATGCCCGTGATACAGATTGTCAGCCGCGTCCATACGCAGGCCTGCAAAAATTCAAGTGCAGCGAAACGCGAGCTGTCAGCCAAGTTTTCCGCAAGCGCAATCGGCGTCAGCGTGCGGCGCGTCGGCTTGCGGATCATCAGCATCGGGCCATCGCGCGCCACGGGTGGTACCGCCGCCGTGATCTGCGTGCCATCCTCAAGTGTTAGAGAAGCCGTCGGGAAATTTGTGTTGAGCGGCGTGTAGGGGAACAACACCTGAATCTGGGCGATGAAAGCGGCTTCATCCTCAAAGGTGGTTTCGAACCACGGATCAAACGCGCGGCCAGAACGGTGACTCAATTTGCGATAAATTGACGGTTTGCCGAAACCTTCGACCAGAATTTGCGCGACCGTCTCGTCTTCGATCAGGGGCTGCAAAACTCCCCAAGGATAAGGCGTCGTCGAGATGTAAATCTCCGAATTAGACGCCATAGTATTCTCGCAATCCGGTGTCGCTGTGCAGATCAAACCCCTGAGCCGCAGCCGCTTCCGCATCGCCCGCCAGCGCGAACCGCCCATCATAGCGGTGGCCATCCGGCAGCACCGCGCCGCGTAGACTGCGGGCAAAACGCAGCTGCAGCGCGCTCGTCAAAATCGCACCCGTCAAGTCGGCATAATTCAGTACGGCATCGGTGAAATCAGTGTGAGAAAAATTCGCATTCTGCAATCCGGCTTGGGTCAGGTTGGCGCTGCTCAAGTTGGCGTCTTCCAGATGCGCGCCTAGCAGCCGTGCCCCGGAGAGATCCGCTTGATGAAAGTTGGCATTCACAAAGCGGCAGTTGACGAATTCGGCATTGCGGAGCGCCGCACCCCATAAATTCGCACTGCTGAAATCAACATTCGAGAAATGTCCATCGGTCAGGCGCGCGCGGTACAGCATGGCCTCAAGAAATACCCCATTGATCACGCGCAGCCCGCTTAAATTGGCGTAACGCAGGTCACGGCGGCTCATATCGACATCGCGCGCGGGCTGCGTCAGCAGAGCGATCACCGTGTCCCAGCGGCTGCCGAGCGGCTTTTCCAGCTTCACGCCGCGCAGATACGTGCCGTTCAGGTTCAGCCGCTCGATCTGCACATTTTCCAGCACCGCATTCGAGAGATCCGCGTCTTCCAAGTCGGCATCGCGCAGATCCGCGCCACGCAGCACAACTTGTTGCAGGTTTGCCCGTCGCAAACTGACCCCGCGCAGATTGGCGTCCGTTAAGTTGGCGTCGTGCAGATCCGCCTCCGACAGATTAACGCCCATCAGTGTGCCATCCATCAGCCACCCGCGCTCGCGCAGTTCTTCGGCGGCGCGTTTAGCCTCGTTGTTGACGCTGCTTGCCAGCTGGCGTGTCAGCCGATCACGATCTCGCTGCCGTTCAGCTTCTTCCTGCCGTCGTTGGTTCAGGGTATCGATCACGAGGATGGTGATCGCAATACTGCCGAGGTCTGTCCCGACGTTCTGCCACAGATCCCGAAAGACGGCAAGCGGCTCAAACTGGATGCCATGTTCGATCAGCGTGCCGGTGATGATGACGAGGATCGACAGAATGCCCAGACCGATGCCGACCGCCCGCACATTGAGCAGCGAAAGCGCGCGTTTCATCATGTCCCTTGTGGTAGCTTAACCGCCAACCAGCATTTGCACAGGTTCTCTCTTAAGTGTACTCGAAATCTCAGTATGGCTGTATTGCCATTCCCATGCGCCGGACAGATAAGAAGATCCCGTCCTTTCCGCCGGACTTTGATGGGGCAGGGCTCCGGCGTCAGCTTTATACTCTCGCCTTGACCCACTTCAAAACGGTCTACACCAACTACTCCGAGCGTCCGGAGTTACATACGCTGCACAACCGTTCTGGTGAACTCTGGTCGCCACTCGTTGCGCTGGCGGCGTTCTTCGAGGAGCAGGGTGGCGTGTCCGGGTTGCTGGCGGCGATTGCGACGACGGCTGAGCTGGATGAACAGATCAGCGAAGGCAAGGCGCTCAGTGATCGCGAAGAAGCGGTTCTGCAAGCGCTCGAATTGCTAACGCGCGGGCGCAATCAGCTGACGTGGATCAAAGCGAATGACCTGCGCGAATGCGTTGCCCGCTTACTTGGGCAGACGTCGGACCGGATGGGCGATGGCCAATGGATTGGGCACATCATCAAGCGGTTGCATCTGGCAGACGAGGGGCGGCGCAAACGAGCGAACGACGGGATGGCCTATGCGATCCAACCGGATGAAGTGCTCGACATGATGCGTCGGTACGACGTGTTACCAGTGTAGTGCTATATAACGAAGCGAAGAAACCGTTCACACCCTTCACTCCTTCACTCAGGATCTGTGAACGGTGTGAACGGTTTTCGGAGGTTGGACGTAATCTAATCCTTTGGTCACACTGGTGAGGAGCGTGATATCGGGGTTGTACGACATGATCTGCATCTTCCAGCTCAGAACCGCATGACCTGAAAAAACAGGGTTACGGCAGTTAAAGAGCTTCGGATATAGAATGGATCCCGGTCGCGCCGCTCGGACGGACACCTTCCACGGTCTCAATTTGCGGCGTGCCATCGGTTTCGATGCAGCGTACGGCAAACGTGTGTTCGCCCGGTTCAAATCGCCAGTTGAAGCGCCAGATAACCCATGTACGGTCGGATAGCGGCTGGCGCAGTTGGGCTGCCTGCCATTCACCACCATCAACTTGAACCTCGACCCGATCAATACCGCGCGCGCCGGCCCAGGCTATCCCACCAATCGGGACAAAACGATTGGCGTCAGCATCGATCACCATCATGTCGGTGGCGATGGTATCAATCACAGAAGTAGCGCGAACCAGAGCGTCGCGATCCCAACCTCGGCGCACCCAGTAGCCTTCGCCCCATTCCGAGACAAATTCCATCCCCGTGATCCACTTGGGCTGCTTCATGCCATAGTGATTTGGAATGTGGATCCGCAGCGGAAACCCATGCCGCTGGGTCAATGGCTGTCCATCCCACGCCCAGGCCAGCATAACGCTGGCATCCTCGCGAATGGTCGCCAGATCGACATATTCATCAAATCCATCGGCCGCCGTGATCTTGATATGCGTCGCCTCCGGCGTTGGTCGCGCCAGTTCGATCACGTGCTGCATACTCGTTCCCGTCCAGAGCGTCGTGCCGATCAAATCCCCGGCGAGCCGGTTGGAAATGCACGACATTGTGACAAACTGTTCTATTGACGGCAGCGCGCGAATTTCTTCTAGCGTGAGCTCAAGGGGAGCATCGACCAAACCATTCACCATCAGGCGGTAGGTCTCTTCCGGGAGCGCAGGGCCGCTGCCTGTGTTGATGTCAATGCGGTAGTGCTGCGCGAGGGGGGTGTATTCAGGGCGGGTGCCGGGTGCCGGCTGTACCGGATCCGTCGCATTGGGCAGCCGCGCCGCGATATCACCGCCCAGGCTCAGCAATTCGGTCGCCGTGGAACGTGTGGCGTTAATCAGCGCCGCGAGTCCGGTTCCGAACAGCGTGATCGTCGCCGCCGCGCCGCCCATTTGAATGAGGAACTGGCGGCGCGACAGCGTGGTGACTTCCACCTCGACCTGTGGCTGCTGGGTGGTGCGGGTGAGCCCATACAGACTCTGCCCCAACGCCAGCCCCCACAGACCAAAGGCGGCTATCAGCCACACGGTTGTCGCCCAGGGCGGCACCGTCGCCGCCCGATCCAGTGACAAACTGATCAGCACAAAGGACAGCCCGAACACCAGCCCGAACACCAGACCAGACACACGGGCATCACGCGCAGCCGAGCGGGTGTGCGCGAGCAAACGCGGCGCAGCCTGCAAGTAGACCAGCGCGGCCAGCAGCCCGACGCTGCCGAACATCACCACCGCCATCACTTGTTCGGCGAGTTTGGCGGTGGTGTCTGTCGCGCCGACATTGAGCGAGCGGATTGCGTCGACCATCAGGTCGATGCCGAATGTCAGCAGATTTCCGGGCAGCAGACGCGCGACGAGATCAAACAAGTTGAACGGCGGAAATGCCACGCCGATGAGGACAGCGGCGAGATACAACACCGCCACCAATGGCAGCGTCAGCAGGAGCGCCGTGAGCAGGGTTGTGGAGAAAGCGAGACTTCGCATGAGATCACCTTTCAGTAACTGCCGGGGAAAGGGGCATCCCCGGCATCGGCTGTCTGCCTTAGCTACCGGAGTCCATCATCATGCCTTCGCTGAGCGTGGCATACAGGAACGCGTCCAGTTCGTCGCGCAGCATCGTACACGCAGGGTCTTCGCCCTCAACGTGCCCGGGAGTCAGCATGACCATAGCGTCCATCATGCTTTCCTCTGTGCCCATCATGTCGTCTTCCATCATGGCTTCTTCAGTGGCCATCATATCGTCGCCCATCATCGCCATCATCTCGTCGAAGAGCGGCGCGAACTGTCCTTTTTCGAACGTGGACACATCAACTGACATCGCGTGGAAACCGTAATCGTGTTCGGCGATATAGAGCAGCGCGATCAGCGTCGAATCGCAGGTGTGGGTCATCATGTCATCTTGGGCTTGAGCAGTTTGGGAGGAAAAACCGACGAAGGCTGAGAGCACGAGCGCGAACGCAAGCGCCGCAGTCGATAGAAATCGTTTCATCATCCATCTCCTGATGAACTGGTGGACAGGACACTATGCCCCGTCTATGTTCAGGAGCTTAGGAAAGAATTCTTGCGGAGAGGTGACAGAATTCTTGCGAATTCCTTACAGAGTATCGGGAAGGGTAAAGCGAAACGTCGTGCCCGCTGCGGGATTGCTCTCGACGCTAACCGTACCCCCGTGCGCTTCCACGAAACCCTTCACAATGGCCAGCCCTAACCCCGTTCCCCGCCGCCCGTTAGACTGGGCGCGCGACGGTTCGCTGCGGAAGAAGCTTTCGAACAGGTGGGGGAGATCGGTAGTTGGAATAACGCTGCCCGTGTTATGCACGCGAACTTCGACCGCGCCGGGAATGCGGCGGGCATGAAGGGAAATCACGCCGCCGGCGGGCGTGTGCTCCAGCGCATTTTCCAGCAGATTATGCAGCACCCGCTGAATCTTGTTGGGCGCAATGGTCACCAGATCAATTCCCGCATCGAGCGCGCCCTCCAGGCGGATACCGCGTCCCTCAGCCTTGGCGCTCATGCTGCCCAACGCATCCGAAATCAGGTCATGAAGTGACGCGGGTTCGCAGTGCAGCACAAAGTTACCGGCGTCCAACTGGGCGAGCTCAAACAAATCGTCGATCATCTTACTCAGGTGAAACAGCTCCCCTTGCACGGTGCGAATGTACCGGTTGACCGTCTGGGGATCGGAGACGACTCCATCCAGAAGCGCTTCATTCAGCACCCGAATATTCGCCAGCGGCGCGCGCAGATCGTGCGATACCCATGCCACCAGATCACGGCGCGTTTGTTCCAATTGCTGCTTCTGCAGTTCAATTGCCTGCAGCCCGTCAACCATCCGATTAAACGCGCTGGTAAGCTGCGCCAATTCGTCCTTGCCCCGCACCGGGAGTCGCGTTTGCAGGTCGCCCGATTGGAGGCGCTCGGCTGCGTTTCCCAGCCGATAAATCCGTTCAATCCACACGTTGGCAATGAAGAACACCGATAGCGCACTGACTGCACCTGCGAATATGAGCAGCGCAATCGTCAGAACAAAATCATGCTCGCTGATGAACATGAGTTGCGCGGTTAGCCACACGTTCAGGACGATGAGCGCGACCAGCAGCAGGATATTGGCCAGCAGCGTCCAGCGTAAGCTATTGAACTGTTCAAGCACGCCAAGTTTGTAGAGCAGAAAAACGCTGCCGACGCTCGCGCTGCCGCTCCCCAGCATGAACACGAGGAGCAATTGGATATCGCTCTGCGGTGGATTCAGATTGACGACGACAATCTCCAGGCTGATCAGGAGCGCCGCCAGCATTCCGAGGAGCAGCGCCGCTGGATACACAAGCTTAGCGCGAGTCTGGCGGCTCAAATTTGTACCCTACCCCCCATACCGTCTGAATCATAGTTGGCTTTGACGCATCCGGTTCCAGTTTTTCGCGCAGACGACGGATGTGTACCGTTACCGTGCTGTCATCGCCGTAGTAATCGCCACCCCATACCCGATCCAAGAGTTGTTCACGGGTGAAGACCTGCTGCGGATGCGACGCGAGCATCCAGAGCAAGTCAAACTCGCGTGCTGTCAGGGTGAGCTGGTGATCGCCGAAACGTGCTATGCGCCGCAATGGATCGATGGTCAGTTGACCGAACTCGATGGCCTTGTCGAGCGCCTCGTCTTGACCGCCGCGTGTACGCCGCAGCACAGCCTTCACACGCGCGACGAGTTCGCGTGGGCTGAATGGCTTTACGACGTAATCATCGACGCCCAACTCAAACCCAGTAATGCGATCTTTCTCGTCCCCGCGTGAAGTCAGGATGATGACCGGAATACCACCTTGTACGTCGAGAGCCGCGTATTCGCCCGCATGCTTCAGCACACGCATGAACGTGAAACCATCCAGGCCGGGAAGCATGATATCAAGCAGGAGCAAGTCGATTGGGTTTTCGCGCAAGACCTGCAAACCCTGTGGACCAGAGTCCGCCTCGATTACCTGAAACCCGTCGAGTTCCAGATAGCGGCGCACCACCTCACGCAGAGTCATCTCATCGTCGATGATACATATTGTCGCCTGTTTTCCCATAGTCCCTATTGTATGCTCAATATCTTGCCGAATTCTTACAGTATCGTTTCTATTTGGAAGGAGATACAGGAGCAAAATTGGACTAGTCTTGCCCTTTCTGGTAGGGACGAGCAGTCTAAACGTCAACTAGGAAGTTAGCGAACCAGTACCTGCATCCTCTCGTGACTGGAGTTGTTAGTAGTTGCGCCTGTATAGTTAAGCTTCTCCACTGACAGGTTTCAGGGATAGATTGATAGTGTCGATAGGGCGTCGCCCTAAGTTACGGTAGCCTTGGTGTGGGCGCTCGGTATTGCAGTAGACGAGCCGGCGGTCGCGGTCGGTTTGGAGCGCTTCAACGGTGTCGTAGAAGCTCGTGTGCAGGTGCGAAGGCGGCTTGAGCTCTCTGGGCTAGATTCAAATTCAAACGAAGCTAACATGCAAACTTCATGACGCCGCCACAACAACGAGAATTCTCGCTACAACTTCAATCCTTGGGTTCAGTGATCTACCAAGCGCTAAGCTGCATTGTCCCCGCACTCGAGCAAGCAGTCAAATCATGCTTCGAGCCTACCAAACCTTACCTGATCGGCGGTATGCCGGTCAACGTTACGCGCAGTAAGTCCGAGCTGATCGTGGAAAACACCTTTCTACGCCAACAGTTGCTCGGGCTGTAACGTCAAAGCAAGCATCCTGTTCTCACTCCGCATGAAGCCTCACAACCAGTCACGATCTCAAGAAGCTAGTCGAGGAGCTATGGCAGAAAAGCCATACAGATGCTTTTTCGCCATACACGTGTTCGAGCCTTAGTTGGTGACACGGTAGATACGAATCGGGAAGCTGTTGGGCTGCATGGCGGGGGGATAGATCTTGTAGACCAATTCTAAGGAGTTGACTAGTCGCTCAAGGTTCGCCACTTCTTCGGGCCACAACTCACGTTCCGCCATGTAGCGTTCGTACAGCCACGCTGTAACCACGTAGTCAATACTCATTGCCTGCACCTGGCTTATATCAGTGAGGGTTGCATGGCTGCCACCGGGGCGATAAATGACCCCGGACCAACATTTGGGTCAAACTGCTGAATTGTGCCATCTGTGTGCACGTAGAAAAACTCATATTAGCGCTCCGGAAGCTGAGGGGTGTAAAGAGCCATCAGTACCCGACTGCCTTCTGGAATGTTCGCCAGCATCCACGCTCCGGCAATAGTTCGAGTCTGCGGCCCAGCAATTGCCAACGCCTGAAAGGTCGACATGATCATGAGCGGAACGGCGGCGAACAGGACAATCCCTATCACCACAAGCTGTGTGTTGCGCAGGGACAGCCGCGAACGAAAAAACGTCCACAGCCAGCTCGTACTTGCCGCTGCAAGTAGGGCGAAGAAGGGGAGGATCGGCACCGGCCATCGTTCCTGGCGCAAGCTCAGGTTGGCGATGAAGAGCAGAAAGGTGCAGGGGAAGACAGTGAGGAGCATGCGCTGTCGATGGCGTGAACGCCAGCAGGCAATCGTCCCCATGGCGACCAGAATGAGCCCGACGACGGTCAGATTATCTAGCAGAGGATTACGGATGTACCAGAGCAGATTGGGCAGAAAGCCTTCGCCGGTTGAGCTAAGGTGTTCTGGGCGCATTTCGAACGCTACATCACGTAAGGTTTCTTGAAAGTCAAGAAATAGGAACGGTGAGGTGATGAACGCGGCGGCCAACGTGACTATTCCGCTGACGACGAGCTTGGTATGCTGCTGTAGACTGCGCCAATCGGTAACGGTCAGGGCATGAGCGACCACAACGGTTAAGGCGAAGAATACCGCCGGATATTTCGTCATGGTGGCCAACGCGGTGAATACTCCGGCGAGGACATAAGCCCGCCACCGGCCATGTTCGAGGATGTCCAGACAGTACCAGAACGCCATCAACGTGAAGAAACCGGTCATGACGTCGGTTCGAATGAGATGGGATATCCAGATATGCAGTGGCGCGGTAGCTGCCAGCAATGCGGCCAGGAGAGCTAATGTTGGGTTGAATACTCGCCGCCCAATCAAATACACGAGCGCAACGGAGGCAACCCCAAATAATGCGATTTCGGTGCGCCCGGCCAGATAAACAATCGACGGGTCTTGGTAGAGTTGGTCGGCGAATGCTTGTGGGCTGTCGTACACTCCACCGAGGTAGCCAGCGGCAAAAATCCCCGCATAAGTCAGGGCAAGCAGATAAATCGTGGTGGAGGCCGGGTGCTGGAAGTAACCGGGGTTGGGATTTTGGGCGGCCAGCATTTCCAGCGCTGGTTCGACAAAATCCGGCTCATCCTGATCATACAGGAACGGAAAACCAAAATTGATGCCGTACAACCTCAACGCAAGGGCGAGAACCAGCACCAACGCGGCCAGCCCAACGTGCCAGTTGAGGCGTAGTTCGCGCTTACCGACAGCTTGAAGCTGCTGTCGTCCCGGCAGCTTACGACTGTTCATCGCTGCCTTCCGTATTAGTGGTCAAATTACTACCAGCATACAGGATCCGCCTAACGGGAGCATAAAGTTGAGCATACTCGGAGTTTTAGCTTTTCACCTAAGGCGTGGGTTAGTGTGGCTGTGGCGTAGCGCGTCCAGTAATGCCTTCAGCGATTCACAGTCAATACACCTGTCGCCCTGAATGAGTTGCCAACCGGGAACGCCTTTGTCTTCCGCACGAATAATGGGTAGATACGGTGCCGGTTGATCAACCGCGTCGTAGCCCTCCCGCTCCAGCGCGCGTTTGGTCCAGACGTAGGGCGCGCCTGCGCCTTGGAGGATGACCTGCGCTGATGACCGGACGGTCGGCTGGAACGCGCCTGTTAGCATATCAAACCCGGCGGTGGCGCTGTGAAATGCCGCCTCAAACGCGCCGCTCAGCACGAGATCTTCGGGCAGACCGACCTGCATCTGTCCAGTGTACGGCAGCAACCAGATCTGATCCGCGCAGCGCAGCGCCAAATCCAGATCATGCGTCGAGAGCAGGACAGCGCGGCCCGTACGGCGGGCGAGATCACGAAGCAGCACCATACACTCAACTCGCCGCGGGAGATCGAGATAAGCGGTCGGTTCGTCGAGGATGAGCAGATCAGGCTCTTGGGCTAAGGCACGGGCAATCAGTATGCGCTGGCGTTCGCCGTCGCTCATGTGCTGAACCGGCCGCTCAGCCAAACGTTCCGCGCCCACCATTTCGATAGACTGGCGCACCACCTGGTGATCGTGCTCCGAGAGCTGGCCCAGCCAGCCCGTGTACGGAGTTCGCCCGAGCGCGACCAGCGCGTAGCCGGTGAACAGGCCGACATCCAGTTTCTGCGTCAGCACAACGCTGAGACGGCGAGCACGTTCGGCGGCGCTCAGACGCTGCACGTCGCTGCCACCGACCAACACGCGACCGCTCAGCGGCTTCTGCATACCTGCGATCGTGCGCAGCAGGGTGGATTTGCCCGCGCCATTCGGCCCGATCAAGCAAGTGACGGTGCCGGGGGTGATGTTCGTCGAAAAGGGCTGAACCACCGGATGCGCGGCTTTGCCCCGCTGAAAGTAGCCCGCGCTCAAGTTTTCAAGCTGCAATAGCGACTCACTCATGATGCCGCAGCTTTGACACTGTGACGGCTGAGGATCACCCAGATGACCGCTGGCGCGCCGATCAGCGAGGTCACGGCGTTGAGCGGCAGCACCAGCGAACTGCCCGGCACATCCGCGATGATCGCTGCCAGCAGCGCGACTACGCCCCCGACGAGGATCGTGAGCGGGATCAGCGCGCGGTGATCGGAAGTATTGAACAGACTGCGACAGAAGTGCGGGATGGCGATGCCGAGGAAACCAATCGGTCCGCAGAATGCGGTGATGGTTCCCGCGAGGATGGCAGAGGTCAGGATCAGCGCGAAACGCACGCGGGAGAGGTTCACGCCCATGCTCTCCGCGTACGCTTCGCCGAGCAGCAGTGCATTGAGTGGTTTGCACAGCAGAAAAGCCGCGCTCAGCCCGCCGATGATGATCGGCGCTAAGATGGTGAGTTGATCCCACGTCACGCCGCTGAAACTGCCAAACGTCCAGTTAATGTAGGCCTGAATGCGTTCCGGGATGCTCAGGTAGAGCAGCACGCTGACGACCGCGCTTGTCAGGTAGCCGAACAGCAGTCCGATGATGAGTAGAGTGGTGCCGCCCGCTACGCGCCGCGCGACCAGCAGAATGATCGCCATAACGCCGACCGAGCCGAGGCTGGCCGCCGCGGCCAGCGCCAGATCGCCAAATAAGCCGAGTCCCGTCAGCAGCGTCGTCGTAACCGAACCGATAGTCAGCACGACCAGCGCGACGCCGAGACTCGCGCCGGAACTGACGCCGAGCACAAACGGATCGGCGAGGGGGTTGCGGAAGAACGTTTGCATCAGCAGCCCGCTGACGCCGAGCGCCGCGCCCGCGAGGATCGCCGTGAGCGCCTGCGGCAGCCGGAAATCGCGGATGATGCTTGTCCAAACGGCTTTACTCGCCTCGCCGCCGAGAAGCACGCGCGTGACTTCCTCTAGTGGGATCGCCACCGAACCGAGCGCAAGGCTGACGAGCAGTAAGCCGATCAGGAGCGCGACGAGGCTGCCGACCAACAGCACTTTGAAACTGGGCAGCCCGATAGCTGGCCGAGCATTGTTGGCGGTGGTTGGAGTTGATAATACACGCTGTGCCATAAGTTTCCCTCGGAAAAAGCTGGATTTGCCGCCAGTCAGTCTCTGACCATTCGAGTCGGGCGGGATGCGCGCACCCCACCCGCTTGCGCGCCTGCTTATTCTGCGCCCAACTGCTGATAGAAATAGAACTCGTGCTCCGGCAGCAGTTCCGGATGGAAAATCTTGATTAAGTCGGCGAGGATGAGATCGGGATGCGCCGCGCCGGTCTCAAAGTAGTCGCTACCGCCATTGATGTTCATGCGCAGGTTGTTGTTCCACAGGTTGCCTGTCTGGAAGGCGGCGAAGATGGCGAAACGTGAGTCGTCGGCCAGCATCTGCGCCTGCGTCCCCCAGAACTGGTTGACATTCACCCAGAATTCCGCCTCTGAACCCCGCTCAAGCACCACTTCAAAGTCGAGCGGGTTGCTCGTGCCGGGCATGTCCGCCCACAGGAAGTTGGCGCCTGCATCGGCGAGGAGCTGCGCGATGGTGCTGTCCGCGCCGGGCATGTACCACACGCCGCTGAACGGGCTGGCGGTGATCGCCGAGGGGCGCATGGTCACATCCGCCGTGAGCGCCGCGAGCGCGGTATAGCGTTCCGCGACGCCTGCGAACAGGGCATTAGCCGCGGCTTCGGTGTTGAAGAACAGGGCGATGTACTTGCCCCATTCGGCTTGTCCGAGCGGCGACGTATCGGTGTAATCTGCATTGAGCACGGCGGGAACGCCCGCATCGTTGAGCTGCGCAAGCGTCGTCCCACCGGCGAAGAATTCCTGCGCCATGACCAGATCCGGTTCGATGCTGATGAGCAATTCAAAGTTGATTTCGCCGCCCGTGCCGCCGCCGCCAATTTCAACTACAGTTCCCGCCGCCACCAGCGCGAGCACGTCTTCATTGCTGGTATACAGCGTGGTATCCACGCCGACCAGGTGATTGAGCAGACCTTGATCGTCCAGATGGGGCAGCATACTCGTCGACATGGTCACGAACCGCTGAATCGGGATTTCAAAGGTGGGGATATCCGCATAGCCTTCCGGGGGGGGCGTGCCGCACTGCACCAGCACGTATTGCAGCGGCGTTTCTGCCCCAGCCCACGGGAGCATGGTCACGACTTTGTAATGATTGAAGTACTCCACGTCGAAGTTGTTCGCGTAATCGACGGTGGCTTTCGCCGGGAAGTAATCGACGGTCGGGTCGTAGTTCTCGA
The DNA here is from genome assembly GCA_041916315.1 of Anaerolineae bacterium. Taxonomy (GTDB): domain Bacteria; phylum Chloroflexota; class Anaerolineae; order Aggregatilineales; family Phototrophicaceae; genus Flexifilum. Next base: position 22,175 of record JAYRZU010000070.1, on the reverse strand, counting down.
CACAGCCGTCGGTAAGGTTCGCTTCGGGAGCCACGGCCTGCGCGGTGGCGGTGCTGATCACCGTGAGCAGCAGGGCGGCCAGCAGTGAGCAGATGATGAAGGTGAAATGCATGGTTTTCATCAGTAATTCCTGTGTTTTACAATCTAGACTTGCCCACCAAAGAAAAAACCCGCCTGTGAGCGGGTGAACGATGATTCGTTACGTTAGCTCGCACCCTTTCTCCACGAAGGACACTGCACAAGGCAGTCTGGTGAGTCATCGGGCTTCGGCTGATCAGCCGTTACCGTTGCGGGACAGCGCCGGATTTGCACCGGACTTCCCTCACTTCAGATTGCCATGATTGGCTATGTAGTCGCCTTAGCTCATCGCATGCGCCTCATCCCTGCATCGGAAAGTTGGCCGATTGGCGGGTGATTCCATGTTTGCTGATGACCAGCGCTTCGGCGTCGGGCAGACGCGCAATCAACGCGAGTCCCGCCTCCGCCCCCATGACCATGAGCGCGGTCGCGAGCGCATCGGCGTCGCACACCGTCGGCGCGATCACGCTGGCACTGCTCAACTCATCCGGCGAGACGCCGCGGTGCGGGTCAAGGATGTGATGCAGCCGCCGATCCGGCGTGAAGGTGTACTGGTAATCGCCGGAAGTCGCCAGCGCACGGTTGACCAACTCCGCAACGCGCTGGCTGGCGCTGCCGGGCGGCGCTTGAATGCTCACCAGCCACGGCTGGGCGGCGGCGCTGCCGAAGGTTTGCAGGTCACCGCCGAGTTCGACCATGACCTGATCACAACCGTGGGCACGGAGTACTGCCGCCCCCGCATCGATGATGTAGCCCTTGGCGATCCCATCCAGCGTGACCGCCATGCCGGGAAGATTCAGCCGAATCGCGTCCTCATGGATGGCGATCTGACGGTAATCGACAAGCTGCTGCGCCGCCCGGAGTTGATCGTCAGCGGGCAGCGTACCGGTCTGCGCCGCCGTGCGATAGTGTTTGAGCACCGCCTCAACTGTCACATCGAATGCGCCCCCCGTGAGATCGCCGTACGCGACCGCTTTAGTGAGAACGGTTTTGAGCTCAGGGTGGGGATCGCTAAGCGCGCCCGTCGCATTGAGGCGGCTCAACTGGCTGTCCGGGCGAAAGCGGCTGAACACGTCTTCGAGCGCCGCCATGCGGTCGAAGGCTGCGTTGATCGCTGCGCGCGCCTGAGCGCCATTCGAACTGATCACAGTCAAATGGGCGATACTGCCGAGCAGCAGGCGCGTGACTTGCACGTGTTCGACGGGCTGTACTGTGGACTGGCCATGTGCTAGGCTGAGGCCAACCGCGGTTGCGGCCCCGGCGAGCGCGGTCATGCGGATGAACTGGCGGCGTGACAATGTCGCCCGTGTCTGGCTCATGATCCGCTCCTTGTCGGCGTGGGGGCGACGGTCGCATAGTCGGCTTGCGCGGTCAGCACCACCGGGTTGCGGGTGGCGGTGGCCCGCAGCGTCGGCTGCGCTGCGACGGTGTTACCTTCGGTCAGCGCGAGCATGAGGGTCAGCATGACCATCACGACACAGATCGCCACATAGCCGATCAAGATGAACTGCCGCTTGTCGGTTGTGGAACCGTGTTCCTCTTTGCCCATAAGTCTTTCACCCAGTGCCGCACTTCCCCGATGTACGAGACGACCGGGTCCAGTGGACAGAGATAATTACAGAACGGACGATAAATCACGAGCGAGCCGAACAGCACGAGGATCAACAAGACCCACTGCGGCCACGAACCTTCGAGATTGAACAACGTGCCAAAGGGTTCGTAGCTGGCTGCACCCGGCTGGCGGAGCGCTAAGCCCAACACAATCGCCGTGAAGGATAGACCCCGCTGGAGCCATTGGAGTTTGCTGTAGATCTGGCGCGGCTGATAGGCTTTTGCGCCTGTGAGCGACCCGAGAAATTCCTGAGTCGCGCCGAACGGGCAGAACCACGAGCAGTACGGGTTCTTACCCTGAATCGCCGTGACCACGACGATCCCGCCGAGCAAAATGAACCAGTACAGGTTGTTGTGCCAATCCGGGAAATAGCCTGCCAGCAGCGAGATCACGTTCGCCAGCGTCAGCGGCTTGTTGAGGATGAAACCGAGCACGACTACACCGACAGCCATAACCGCCCACCTTCCGTACCGCTTGAGCGGCGACCGTGAACGGATGCGATGCAGGAAGAAGCTCACAATGAAGAGCGCGAGCAGCGTCACTTCCGGCACGCCGAACTGAATCGGGCGATTGTCCGGTGCGATGACCGCGTCGGGGATGGCCTGTGCAGCAATGCCGCGCACCGCCAAGCGAATGCTTTGCGCGACGGCTTCCGCGGAGAGCGTCGCTCCGCTCACGCCGTCGATGTCATCGCCAATCGTCAGCGCCTCGTCATAGCGCGCGCCGATGAACTGGCTGTAGTAGTCGGAGCGTTCGAGCTGGCGAAAGAAGTTCGGCGTTTCGGCATGCTGCACAACTGCCACATTGAGGATTGTGCCTGCGGTATCGGTTCCCACCAGCAGCGCGACTGGCCCGCCGTAGCCCGCAGCGATGCCTGCCATCGCGTAACCCACGACGGTGAATGAGCCATCGGCGCTCGCCGCGAAACCAGTGAACAGCCCATTGCTGCCCGCTTCAACCCGTTCTGCTTGGGGTAGCACGTCGGCGAAGTAATCGCTCAGCGGCAGTTCACCGCTCTGGCCGAGATAGCCGATCAGCCACGCCGCCACCAGAATCGCAAATGCGGCCAGACTCACCAGAGTCTGCCGCCGCTTCTGGCGGGCGCGCCGGGCTTGGATGGTATTCTGCAACGCTGCCTTGTCCATGCTGATCTCTCTAAACATCGATTCCGGCGGAGAAACAGGTACGTCTCTCCGCCGGACTAGTGAACTATGTGACCAAGACCGATTTACGCGGCGGGGGCGGTCTTCTGCGTGCTGCGCCACGCGCGGATGGCGACCACAGCGGCCAAAATGAGCCCCGGCACGCCGAACGCGGCCAGCAGTACGCCCGCAGCCCGCGGTTCCAGTTCGCTCATCGAACCGTTGTAGTTTTCAATCGCGAGCATGAAGAAAACGACCGCGAGGACCAGCAGAACCCAGTCAAACCAGGCCAACTTGATCTTCGGATTGTTACGGAGGAACAGCGCGCCAGCGCCGAGCAGGAAGCCTGCGATAATCCAGAACAACATGGGTTATGACCTTTCTTTTCTCTGCGCGCTTAGGCGTCAGCGTGACCCTGCCGGGTATCGATACCGAACTCCGCGTAATCCAGACGCCACCATTCTTCCGGATCCTTCTGCGGCTGATCTTTCGGTCCCGGTGAGTAGACGGTGCGGCTGAGTTCGGCCAACGCGCTGTTGAAAATCGTCGTCGTACCGATCACGCCCTTGACCATGCTGTGGATCAACGCGCGATCCTTGACAGAGAATGGGCACACCGCGAAGCAAATGCCGCAGTTCGTGCCGACTTCCGCCCAGTAGTTACGGCAGGAGAGCGAGTTCTCATACCAGGTGCGGACGCCGCCGCGGCTCCATGCGCCTTGCGTCTCGTACGACGGTTCGCTGTTGGTGTTGAGCGCGCCAGACGGACAGTAGGTCGCGCACGTTTTGCAGGTGCGGCAGAAATTCATGATACCGGCGTCGATTGGGCTGGTCGGCGCAACCGGCAGGTTCGTAACCATCTTGAAGACGCGCACCATCGGGCCGTATTCCGGCGTGATCATGCGGTTAAGGCGTGAGAGTTCGCCGAGCCCTGCCAGCACACCGAACGCGTTGGTTTCTGATTCGCCGAGACCGTAGTAGCCGATGCCGCGCAGGAAGCCCTGTAAACGGCTCTGGATGGCACGATTTTCAGCATAGGTGAGCGCGGTGGTCGCCGCGCCGACCGGGGTTGGGCTGCGCGACATGCCTTCCTGCGACATCTGCACCGTCCACACGATGACCCAGCGCGCGCTCTTCGGGATAATGCGCTGTGTTTCGGTCTCTTCCGGGACCTCGGTATCTTCACTGATAACCAGTTCTTTACCGTCCGGGTCAATCGCGTAAATCAGTTTTTCGGTGTTGGCGTCGAGTTCGACGAAGCCAACAGTCGCCGCGCCGAACGCGCGCAGCGCCGAGCGGATCATCTCTGACGCTTCTTCCGGCGTGCCTTCCCAACGGGGTATACCATTTTCTTCGGGTTTGGCGACATTATCTGGGCCGAGGAACGACTGCGTCGCGCCAATGCCGCTGGCGCGATAGAGCGCAATGTCACGGGTCGAATAGCCCACCTGACCGGAGCGGTTGCGATCATAGATGGCGACGGCATTCCGATCCTGTACGGCCTGAAATGCTTCCGCATCCATATACTTGCTCCAACCACGGCGAACCGTATTGCGTTCGTCAAAGCGGTAGATCGCTTCCCAATCAATCTCAGCCGTAGGTTGACCGATGGTTCGCACCCAATTCGGACGGGCAATGAGACCGGGCTTATCGCTCCAGCTCTCACCGAATTCCTCGATCGGCCCTAGACTGGCAACGGCGGCCGCCCCCATACTGAACAGCCCCATTTCTTTCAAGAACTCGCGTCTATTCAAACTTGAGGTCATAGGTAAATCCTTTCCTTACCGCAGCCCCGTGACCGGGGTGCTGGCTGCAAAAAAGCAGGGTCGAAACGACCAATCACGCTCTATCAGCGTGGACGACAACTCGCACAACCGCTGCCGGCGGCACTACACCCTCCGCACGCCGACACTCCGGCCAATACCCGCCGTTCGCCGCCGTTACCACCGGAGAAAATCGCGACGACGCTGATCAAGCGCTGCGTCTCCAGCGATTCACACTCGGGACAGGCGGACGGGCTGTCAAGCTCGGAGATCGATTTCCGGACGGAGAAGGTTGTCTTGCAGTGAGTGCAATGGTAATCGTAGACGGGCACTTCAAACCTCCTGCTGCTTGGCCGGTAAACAAAAAGAGCCGGGAGCGCCTACGCGCTGCCCGACCCCTAAGACTCGTAGGAATGGTCGATTTGGTCATCTGGCTTCGCAGGTAGCCTGCGTCACAGTTGCGGCTCAGCACCGGACTTGCACCGGATTTCCACCATCATTAATTAGGCAGATTGTGTCGGATTTGCGGGAGGTTGTCTGTCAGGAAGGTTGTGACCGTCTGTCGGGAGAATCACAACAATTTGCGAATCTTATCTGTAGGGAATTTCCCTACAGATAAGATCAATCTTTGTGCGTGTCGATCCCATACTCGGGCAAATCGAGATCCCACCAATCGCCGGGATCTTTCTGGACGCCGTAACCGAAGGCGTCGTCCATCGTGCGGACAAGTTCGTCCAACTCCGGGAACGTAGCGATTTGCATGCGCACCAGGTCGTGCATAAAGCTGCGGTTGCGCTTGGAAAACGGACAGACCGAGAAGCAGATACCACAGTTGCTCCCCAATTCTTCGTACCAATAACGGCGGCAGCGCACGGAGTCTTCGAACCACGCCTGATGCCCAGCATTGTTCCATTCACCGACAGGAACCCAACCGGGCTCGGTATCAAAACTGAGCGCGCTCGGCGGGCAGGCTTCCGCGCATTTCTTGCAGGCACGGCAAAAGCGCGCGATCCCCGCATCGATCGGTTTGTCGGGCGCGAGCGGGAGAGCCGTGATGAGCTTGAAGATGCGCACCATCGGCCCAAATTCCGGCGTAACCACGCGGTTCAAGCGCGAGAGCTCGCCTAAACCCGCCAGCACGGCCAGCGCAGGTGCGATACCCAGACCATTCGTCTCCGCTTCGCCCAACCCCTGATAGCCCAGCCCGCGCAGGAACTCCTGCACATTATTCTGGATCATGAGGCCGCGTTGATAGGTTTCGGTTGTCGTCATCTGCGCGATTTTGGTCGGTGCGCGCTTGATGGCGAGGTCTGACATCTGCACGGTATAGACCACTACCCAGCGTGCCGCAAACGGAATGACGCGCTTCTCCGGATCTTCGTAAGCGTGCTCGACATTCTCAAATTCGATGCGCTTGCCGTCGTTGTCGACACTGTAGATCAATTTGCGCGTGCGTTCGTCAAGTTCGACGATGCCAACGGTCGCCGCGCCCATCTGCTGCATGGCCACTTTCAACAGGCGGGCATTCTCTTCGGGCGATCCCTGCCAGCGGGCAACGCCGAGATCTTCCGGACGCGGCGCTTGCCGGGGACCGAGATAACTGCGCGGAAGTAAGTCGCTCGTACCGGAAAAGGCGTTCGCCAAGGCAAAGTCTTTGAGCGTGAACCCGGCCTCATTACTCATCAGTCGATTGAGCTCATTCTGGCGGCGCACCGTTTCCAGATAGTCATTCTCTTCCTGGCTGGCGAAACGTCCCAGAGCTGGATTCCCCGCCAGCGTATTACGGGCGGCATCGACGCGCTGCATCTGATCCCAGTCGATCCCGGTCGTCGGTACATCGACCTGCCGCACCCACCACGGGCGGCGGTACACGCCGCCGGACATGGGTGTGCCGAGTGCAGATCCGCCGGCGACGAGCGCCGTGGTCGCGGTCGCGCCGACCGTAATTCCGGCCATGCCCGCGCTTTGGATGAACTGACGGCGAGTGATAGGGCGATTCGCCAAGGCAGGGGCGCCGGTCGGCGCCTCGTCCGGAATGCCACACGGTTGGGTAAGCTGCTGCGTTCGATAGCGCTGGATGCTCTGGGCATCCACACCGCGCATGATATTCACGATGACTCCGGCAGCGAGCAGCCCAAAGAAGAGTCCCCCGGCGAGCACCGCTGCTTGCGGTTCGCGCTCGCTGAGACTGCTCAGCGTGTATTCCAGCAGAATGCCTAAGGTTAACAGCCACAGGCACCACGCCAGCCATTCACGCAGCGTACGCCGTCGGATATGCAGCCATACAAACTGTGAGCGGCTGTTCAGCGAGTCGGGTCGGTGTTGGTCGTCAGTCATTTGGCTTCCAGCAGCCCGTTTTTCAGCGCGTATTGGACAAGTTCAGCGCGGTTTTCCAACTGGAGTTTCTCCATCAGGCGCTGACGATAGGTATCCACCGACTTGGGACTGATGAACAGCAGTTCGCCGATTTCGCGACTGCTGTAGCCGAGCGCCGTCATGACGAGTACTTCGTGTTCGCGCTCGCTTAACAAGTCGAGTCCGGTAACGGGTTTCGGAGCAGGCTCATCCTTCTCCCGGTAATCGCTGATGAGCACCTGCGTCGCCTCGGGCGTCAGGTACGAGCTACCGCTGGCGACGACGCGAATCGCCTTGATGAGCTCGGTATCCGCGCTGCTCTTCAGCACGTAGCCCGCGCCGCCCGCTTTGACAACATGGCGAATGTACTGCGTGTCGGCGTGCATGGTCAGCACGAGGACGCGCGTATGCGGGTACGACTTGCTGATCTGCTCGATGATGTCCAGTCCTTTGACATTGGGCATCATCAAGTCGAGCACGATGATATCGGGTTGGAGTTGGGCAATCGCGCGCAGCGCCTCTTCGCCATCGCCCGCTTCGCCGACCACATCGATGTCCGGTTCGGCATTCAGCAGTACTCGGAGTCCGGCGCGCAGCACGGCGTGATCGTCGGCGAGGACTATACGAATAACCTGATTCACCATGTTTCCACTCCCTCTCCGATCGTGTCTGGCAGCAGCAGCGCCACTTCTAGCCGCGTTCCGCGCCCCGGTTCCGAGGCGAGGGTGAGCGTGCCGCCCAACAATTCGATGCGTTCCTGCATGCCGAGCAAACCTAGGCCGCGATTCTTGCCGTTGCGGACGCTCTCCAGATCAAAGCCGCGCCCATCATCCACAATCGAGAGGTGGAGCTGCGCAGCGCTGCGTTCGATGCTGACGCTGACCGTTTTGGCGTTGGCATGACGCAGAATATTTGTCAGCGACTCCTGAATTACGCGGTAGAGCACAATCTCCAGATCGCGTGGCAGGCGATTTTGCTCCAGATCCCCCGGCTGAAAATCTACCTGCAAGCCTGATTTACTCGCATAGTCGTCGATATAGCCTTCCAACGCCGAGATCAAGCCGAGATCGTCGAGCGCTGCGGGACGCAGATCGGCGGCTAACCGCCGCACCTCGTGCAGCGTGCGAACCGTCAGTTGGCGAAGGCCGGCTACCTGCGTTTGCGCTTCTTCCAAAGTGGCGCAGTTATCCAGAATCTTGAGCTGAACCAGCAGCGAGGTCAGCGCCTGCCCGGTCTCATCATGCAATTCGCGGCTGATGCGCTGGCGTTCCTCTTCTTGCGCGGAGACGACTTTATGGAGTAACTGCGCCCGCATTTCATTGGAGCGTTCAAGCTCGCGATGTGAGGTATCGAGGCTGGCGATCATGTCGTTGAAGGCACGCCCGAGTTCGCCAATTTCATCATTCGCCCAGATGGGCGCACGCACGGAGAGATCGCCGTCGCGCACATGCCGGGCAACAAAAGTCATGTCAAGGATCGGTCGTGTCAAGAGCCATGTGAGGAACGACCCGATCCCGATGCCAGCCAGCGCCGAGAAAACGGTGATGATCACGACGCTGCGCAAGCCCACGGACATCGCTTGCGCGACGCGCTCTTCACTCAACAGGTACGACAGCCAACCGCCGAGCTGGCTGCTCACCCACCAAGCAATCGTGAAACCGAGGATCAGAAGCGGTGCGACGATGATGCCCATGATTTTCTGGCGCAGCGAAACTCGTCCAGCCCAAGTCCACAGGGTATTCCAGAGTGTGTGTTGTTTTAATGTCATCATACAGATACGAGCTTTTTATTACACTCTAACAGGTCAAAGCTCGTTTTCCAGTGACATATGTAAGCGCTTTAAGGTTGTAAGCTCATTGCTGGAGCGCTGCCCGCTTCAGCTTGTCTGATTCGGGCGCAACAATGGCTTAAGAGCCGTAGATCCGCGTTTCGGGGCGGAACGCCGCCCATGCGAACCAGAAGTGCGGAAAAGCGAGTTCTTGGCGTAGTTGACGGCCGCTCAATTCGCCCTCGACCGCCGTTCCGAACACATTCCACGCGCTGCCTGTTTGATCGTCACGGATAATGCCGTCCGCATCGACGCTGAAGGTGAGCGCCTGCCCGTCGAGTTCGCGGCGGTACAACGCCGCCATGCCGACATCGCGCGAAGCATCAATATTGCTCTGATCGAGCGCACTGGTCGCGCCGGGTTGCCACAAGGCGACCACCGCGCGTCCGCCAACCGTATCGTTGATGACAATGGCTTCCGCCAGCACCCGGAAAGGATACGCGACCGCCTCGCCCGCGATCAGCGCGCCGAGCACGCGTTCAGTCGCAAATAGGCGCTCATCGAGTTCACCGCGAAACAGAAACGGCTGAGCGACGGAGTCATAGCCGACATACGGATTGGTCGAATAGGTGCGGTCGTTCCGGGACAGTACTTCACCATCCGGGTACTGCGCGACAAATGCGCCAAAACCGACCACCTGCGAGGGGAGCAGGGTCAACTGGGTGCCGGTATAACTGCCGACGATCCCCTCGCCTGTGAACTGCTGCCACCAGCTTTGCGTCAGATCATCCCACATAATCAGATCGCTGTTGCGCAGCAAGCCCGAAACGCCGAAACGCAAAACCTGCCCCTCCACCGTTCGCTCGAACACGACCGCGCTGTTGCACAGCGGGCAAAACGTCACAGCCACGGGCACAGCGGCCACCACATCATTCACGATTTCATGCCGGGTCAGAATGGCGAGGGGATAGGCGCGCGCCACACCCTCCAAAGTAAACGCGATCACCGGGGACTGGGGCTGCAGCCAGGTTGACGCCTCAGCTATCGACTCGAAGGTCGGGTTGTCAATCGGTGGAATGCCGTCGCGCGGAACACCGCCCGAAAGGATCTCGTCGAAGACTCCTGCCTGCGACTGGCAGAAATCGGTCTTGTCCCACACGTAAACCAAGCCCGACACATCCAGCGGCGGGTTCTCACAGCTCAGTTGCGCGTTCACCATGACGCCGCCGCCTGTGACTAGTCCAACGGTTGCCATGAACAGCCGAGCGATCAATTTGACTATCGTGGGTAGTCTTCTCATCATTCCCTCCTCTCAATTTACGCGGAGTTGCCAACCAGCCGCAAGGAAAATGCCGCAGATCAGTCTGATCTGCGGCACGCCAGCATCGTTCAGTTGCTTAACGGCGCTGGATCAGGGTGAAGAACCCGGCGGTGACGATGCCGAAGATCACATGGCCGACCAGACTCATCCACTGCATGTCGCCGATCTGGAACACCATATCGGTCATGCCCAGCATCAGCGGCATCATGACCAGCGCGCCGAGCACCCACCAGATCACGCCGTAGACGATGCCCGCGCCTATTGCGACCAACCACCCAGCGGGCAAACGCGGCGCGATCACGCCGTAGACCGCGCCGATGATGGCGCTGATCATGAGGTGCATGACAAAGCCAACCACCGGATTTTGCGAGCCAACCATTTGCGCGAGCATGGGCAGCATGCCGCCGACCGCCATCTGCACCCCAAACACGGAACCGCCGATCAACGCGGCGGTGACGCCCTGAATCACACTAGTCACGAGTGTGGATGAAGCCGCTTGCTCCTGACGAATAGCCGTCGTCGCCATAGTCTGAACCCCTTGTGCGTCTCAAAATTGGTCAATGTCCTCCAGTGTAGGTCATCCCCATGCGGCGCGGAGCAAAGAATCGCCGGGGAATTGCCGAAGGTTTGCCGAAGATGGCGTTTCGAAAGCGGCTTCCGTATTACACTGGAACGCAGAGGATGTTGAGGGAGTAAGGCGTTTTGGCAACTGCGATGGGGGTGGGCTTATCCGACATGGGGGACGGCTTCGACTGCGGGCAGGATGCGGCGCGGGCGGCAGTCGCCAGCCTCGCGCTGCCGACAGCGCCGGTCACGCTGGCGCTGCTGTTCACGTCGCATGCGCAACCGGAGCAGGTATTGAAAGGCGTCAACGCAATCCTTGGCGACACGCCGCTGATCGGGGCAACCTCCGTTGGACAGTACAGCCATGCAGGTTATGTTGAACACGGCGCCGGGGTGATGCTGCTGCACAGCGAGCAAATTCGCTTTCACACCAACCGCTATCAGCGTCCGTTGGTCGGCAAGGGACGCTTACTCGGCGACTTGCGCGGGGTGACTGCCGACGGACTAGGCAGCGCCTATCATCACCGGGCGCTGATGCTCTTTCCCGATGTGCAGGTGATGAATCTCGATGAAGTCGTGGACCGCGCCATGACGGAAACCGGCCTGCTCTACGACATCCTCGGCGGCTCCAGCCCCAACATCGATCAACCGCCGCGCCCGCCCGCCGTGTTCTTCAATCGCCGCATGTTTCGCCACGGTCTGAGTGCTGCCGAAGTGCTCAGCCAGACGCCGTTGGGGTTAGCGCTCGACAACGGCTGGACGCCCATCAGCGGCGCATATCGCGTCACGCATACTGACGCCCACCGCATCCTCAAGATCGATGGACGCCCAGCCTGGGAAGTCTACGAGGATTTCCTCATTGAACAGGGTATCCCGTACCGGACGGATGATTTGGCGGCAATTACACTCCGGTATCCGGTCGGGGTATGCGCCGACGGCACCTGTAAGGTGAGCTCTGTCCTAGGCTTCGACCGTTCCGGCGCGATGTTGGTCACGGCGCCGCCGCCCGCGGGCAAGCTGATGCATATCTTGGCGGCACAGCCCGATGCGCTGGTGACTGCTGCGAGACGCGTGATTGATCACGCCCGGCAGCGCGCGGAGAGCTGCGCCGGAGCGCTGTTCATCGACTGTATGTCGACGGCGATGGTGCTCGGCGAGACGTATCGGCAGCAGCGCGCCGTGGTGCAAGCACGGTTGGGGGACGTGCCGTTTCTCGGCTTTCGCAGTCAAGGCGTGCTGTCCCGCTTGCAAGGACAGACCGCCGGCCATTATGAGTGTTCCGTTGGCACCATTATCTTCCCGAAGTGACATGACCACCATGCCTGATCTTGCCTGTACGTTAGCGAATATGCTGTGTGCCGGGTCGGTGGAGCAGACGCTCTCGTTCGCGCTGACGAGTCTGATCGCGCTGACCCAACCCCAATGGGTGTGTTTTTTGCTCTGGGACGTTGACCTGCGGCGCTATATCGTCGGAGAGACGTGGCTAGCCGATGCGGATTCGCGCAATCCGGCGGCACTGCACCGGATCGTGTTGCAGCAGGCAAACGCAGCTTACCTTCACGACGGGCAAACCGCGCGCGCGCTGGAAACTTTGGGCTGGTATCACCCGCTCAACGCGGCGACGGCGCATGTCGGCGCGGTCTGTTTGGGGGTAGAGCAGATTCCGCGGGAAGCACAGCCGTCCTACGATCTGCTGGTCAGATCCTTGAGCCAAACCTTGTACACCAATGCGCGTTTGGAACAGGCGGATCGGGAACGGGCCGAGCTGGAAAGTGATCGCCAGCGGCTAGAACAACTCTTGCGAGCGGTCGAAGGGCAGCAGCGGACCATCGATCAACTGCTGGCCGCTGAACGTCAGTTGTCTGCGTCTCTCGAAGCCAAGGTCGAAGAACGAACCGCGGCGCTGCGAGCAACACAGAATCGCTTGATCCAGTCGGAAAAACTGGCCGTCATCGGGCAGTTGGCGAGTTCACTCGCCCACGAACTCAACAATCCGCTGCAAGCCATCGAGAGCGGCCTCGGTCTCGTCATGACCGAGCTCGATGGCGCCGCGCCGGGAGTGCAGCAGGATCTGACAATCATTCAGCAGGAACTGGAGCGTATTCAGACGATCTTCCGGCAAATGCTCGACTTTTACCGTCCCGTCTCGCACGACCATCTGCCACTTGACGTCAATGCCCTGTGCGACGGTGTGCGCATCCTTATGCGCAAGCGACTGCAAGAGGCGGGCATTACGCTTCGGCTCCACCTAGCGGACAACCTGCCCACGCCGTGTGGGGACAGCAATCAGATCAAGCAGGTGCTGCTGAACTTAATCCTCAACGCGGCTGAAGCCGCCCGCGGGGAAGCGGCACACATCGAGTTGGCCACCGCCGCACAGGGTCAAACGGTGCGCATCACGCTGGAGGACAACGGAGCAGGCATCCGTCCGGATCACCTCCCCCGCCTGTTCGAGCCGCTGTTCACCACCAAAACGCGCGGCTTGGGACTGGGGTTGGCGATCTCCCGCGAAATCATCGAACGGCATGGCGGGAGCATCAGCGTAGCCAGCGCTTTGGGCACAGGCACGACGTTCACCATCACGCTGCCCGTGCCGGACGGAGACCACCATGAATAAGCCGCGCGTGCTCGTCGTCGATGATGAAGCGGCAATCCGCAATTTTATCGTGCGCGTCCTCCAGTTGAGCGGTTACGAAGTGACAGCTGCCTGTGATGGGCGGGAGGCATTGGAGCGACTGGCAGATACCGCCTGTGATGTCCTGCTCACCGATATCAAAATGGATCGACTCGACGGGGTGGAGCTGCTGCGCCTCGCTAAAGAACGCTATCCTGATTTGGCCGTCATTCTGCTGACCGGGCATGCGACCGTGCCCTCCGCCATTGCCGCGCTGCGACAGGGAGCGCATGACTACTTGCTCAAACCGGCGAAGAACGAAGATATTCTCGCGGCAGTCGCCTCAGCCCTCCACAGCCGCGCGCAGCAGCAGCGGCGTGATCGGCTGGAACAGATCGCCGCGCAGTTTATCGATGTCGTGCAATATGATAACCTGCCGCCCTCAGCCTCGAGCAAACTCCCGCTCGCCTACGGTGAGCTGATGTTCGATGTGAGCAGCTTCAGTGCCACCTTGCGCGGACAGGCGCTTGATCTCACGCCTACCGAGTTTCGCTTATTGCTCGAACTATCCCGCGCGCCCGGTGACACGCTCAGCTACATTGCGTTGGTGCAATCCGCGTGCGGCTATACCTGTTCGCGGCACGAGGCGCGGGAAATCATCGGCGCGCATGTGCTTAACCTGCGCAAAAAGCTGGGCATCGAACCGGAGACTGCTCTGTACATTGAGTCTGTGCGTGGCGTAGGCTACCGCTTGATCCCCCAGAAAGTGTGACGTGCATGAACCAAGTAATAACCTCATCGAATCCGGTGTCAGCGATCACAAGGCTAAAGACATGGCAAGTCTGTCTAGCCAGCGCTGAGTTCTTGCCGACCAGCTGCAGTGAATTTTCACGACCCGAGTAACGCCTATTTTTGCTAAGCTGTATTGTTTGAGCCGATCAGGATTTGACAATATGATTGAATTACTCAACTATCGCCGACAGATACATGAACTCTACCGATTTATTCGCTACTCGGATGATCCGCTTACTGCTTGGCGTTACTTTCAAGCAACACGCGATCATTTGTTTCAGACTCATTCACAGTCGCCGCTTGACCCTATTACACGAGCTTGGTTCACTCACCTTTCCTATTACGACTATGATCCCGCCTATCGCGTCACCGCTGAGATTGAGACAAATGTAGACGTCGTCGAACTCGAATATGACTTGGGTGAAGATGGACACATTCGCTGTTCGCGTTTCGCCCAAGTTCACTTTACACTGCCAGTTGGCAGTGCATCGCTCAGTCTGTTCTGGATCAAGGGCTATGGAGGAGGTTTGTTCCTGCCTTTTGGTGATGCAACAAATCGCACAACCACTTACGGCGGAGGACGCTATCTCTACGACACCATCAAAGGCGCTGATCTTGGTTTGGTTGATGATAAGCTGATTCTGGATTTCAATTTTGCCTATAATCCGTCCTGCGCCTATAGTCCACGATGGACATGCCCGCTCGCTCCACTAGAAAATCGTCTCGCAATCCCTGTAGAGGTCGGTGAACAAATCCCGCTCGCAGTTCCATAGCTTATCTGAAGCAGTGGCTAATTACTGCATACTTCAAATGACTTACAAGCAGCATAGATGATTTGGGACATCCATGTTTTTACTTTTCATATCTCATGTTCGGTCTTTGTGATCATTTGGGATCGCCGGATGAAAAATGGGGTAAGTGAGCAAGAGCGGAACAGCGAAGGCTATCCATAGTCCGAAATGTGCCAATAATCCCATACCGTTGATACCCGCGACGAGCTTGTAATAGAATTCCAGTACTGCCCAAACGGAAACACTCATTGCCAGCGCATTCCACGCCCACGTTTCCCTGCGCTGAAAAGGTATATAAGCAATCCATGCCATCTGGATTGCCCAACCTGCGGTCACAGTCCCTAGCAATCCGCTCAACAAATTGAGAAAGGTCGATTGAGATCCCCCTGTGGCAACGAAATCACGGCGGAGATCTGCCATATTATCAAATAAGATTGCGGCCACTGGGGTTCTCATCGCTTCGGGGGCAATCACCATCGCTAAACCATATAGGATGAGGAACAGACTCAAGAACATGATCCAACGGGAAGCGAGCGTGGAAGCAGACCTCAGCATGGCATAATCCCTGAAATATTAGCTTGTTGGAGAAAGTCTATACGATTATCGCCTGCTAAATCCAGGCAAAATCCTGCCAGAAGCTGCCAATTTTCTCTTTACAGATTAGGCTGTCGGGATAGGTCGTTCACTCCGACAGCCTCTATTCAAACAGCGAGTTAAGCGGCGGTCTGGCGGCCTAACCACGCGAGGATAGCGGCACCAATCTCAGTCGGATGGTCTTCTTGAAAGAAGTGTCCGCCGTCTCCCATACTCTGCTGCTCAAGATTATGAATATGCGTGCGCGCCCATTGGACACTGGCTTCCGGATTCAGGAGACCAGGCGTGACATAGAGTTGCAGCATCTGAAGCTCAGTCGTTGTCAGCCACTCTGAATAATGCCCAATCAACTGCATCGCCGCGGGATTGACAAACTGCTGCGGACCGTTCTCCAAGATTGGACGACGGCTCTCCGGCGTCGGAAATGGAGCACGATACGCATTCATTTCGGCTTCTGTCAGGGAGCGGCGGATCTGGGACGGCAGAATTTGCTCGATAAAAGCATTCTGATTGAGCAGCATTTCCTCGCCAACACCGGGTTGCAGGATGAACTGGATGTTCGCCATAAAGTCCGCCAGAGCGCCGTTAGGGACAAAATCCGGTGAAAACATGGGGGGGATGGCCGCTTCCATGAAAACGATGCCCTTCACATTCTCCTCATGGGCAGCGGCATACCCAAAGCCAACTGCCGAGCCTAAGTCCTGAATCACAAAGGTGATATTGTGCAGGCCGAGCGCAGCAACAAACCCTTCCAGAAAGGTGAGCTGGGTCGGCATATCATAGGTGATATTGGGGCGATCCGAGCGTCCGAAGCCGACAAAGTCGAGCGCAATCACCCGTCCTGCCGGTGCTACGACTGGCATCACATCGCGCCAGATATACGACCATGTCGGAATACCGTGTAGGAACAGAATCGGGTCAGCCTCGGCATCGCCGCCTTCGATATAATGTAGACGAACGCCGTTGACTTCTATCCACCGCGATGCATACGGCAACTCAGGGAAGGTTAAGCCGTCATAAATGACGGAGTCGGTTTCTTGAGCATGGGTCATCGTTGATGTTCCTAGTACAATAGACAATACGAATAACAGGCAGTAGACGTTTAGTCTCCGCATCAGGCTTCTCCTTAGTTGCTAACAGATTGGGCGAAGTGATGGATTGATCGAATGAAATTGATTGCCGCTGCAGGACCTTTCTCTAGCCGACTGGTAGTGTCAATAAAGAAGTTGGGGGAAGCTTTTCCACAGGGATTTGGATTTCGGCAATTGCTTCATCTTCGCGACCGGGCGGCGGAATGAGGTGGAATACCTCGCGGGGTGGTCCCGCAAAGCGGTAGCCATTTACTTCTGCCCACCGTCCAATCGCTGCATAACTGCCATGTCCCAGTTCCGCCCAGCCTACACGCATGGTCGTTGCCATCACTTCGACCGCCGGAAGCTCTTGGACGGTTAGCCTTTGTCCATTTGGCATCGTGTGTGCAACATACGCCGCACTATTCACGATGAAGCCAATGTCCACGTCGAAGTTCTCCATGTCCCAAAGTTCGGACTGAAGGACAAAGACAAAGCTGCCGAACGCTTTACTGCTCGCTTGCGCCGAAAGCAGACGATTGATTTCCTGCGCTGATGTGCGACAGGCAGGCAGTGTCGTAGCAGTTTCGCGCAGTCCGATGAACCGTTGCGCCGGGACCGACTTCAGGAGAACCTCGTAATCGCGGAGCGTGCCTTCACGATCAATCTGTTCAATTCGGGATTCGATGTAGCGGAAGCGCATTAGCTCTTCTCGCACTGTCTGCTCGATCTGCGCTTTTTTCATGATCAGCATCCCGCGAATCTCGGCAGTCGAAATGCTTCCATCCAGCAGGCGGGCGATCTGATCTAGGGTCAAACCAAGTTCTTTCAGCGCCAAAATCCGATTAAGGCGGGGAAGCTGCTTAACGCTGTAGTAGCGATAACCGGTTTCCCGATCAATACGGACAGGCTTCAGCAGTCCCAACTCGTCATAGTAGCGCAGCAGCCGCCCTGACACCTGAGCGATTTTGGAGAACTCGCCAATCCGGAACATCGTGTGGCCCCTATTTCTTCATTGACAGTTGCAGTCTACATCCTTGACGCGGCGTCAAAGTCAAGTCCCCAATTGGTCTTTTTTCAAAGGAGCGATCCTAAATAGCGTGCGACCCTCTCAACAACTTCAAGATTGGCGCATAGTCTCTCGGAAAACAATGCCAATCAGGAGCTACCCGATCAGCTGGGCCGGCAGCGTCGGCCTCATTTGCAGGGTTGCTCCTGTAAAGGCGGTCAACATTCAAGAGTATCCCTCTAAATTGTTTGATAGTTGAGCTTGTATTCAGAGGCTATGCTGTAAACGCGATGATTCCCCAGACTCGAACCTCAGCTTTGCGGATGAATCAAAAAAGCGATAAGATAAGGTCGCTTTTTCGCGTGTAGTAGGCATAGTAAGGCTGGAACCTGTGAGTAGTACAGTCGGAGTCCAGACCCGAACCTTTTCCACACAAAAATCCTTTCGACGGTTTTCAAGGGATTACTGAGGTAGGAACTCCACATGTAACCGTCGAACTGAAGCTTTACGCCAAAGGCGCGATAGGCAGCAATACTCTAAAGTGTGTTCCCTGCCCCAGTTCACTCGTGACACTGATCGTTCCGCCATGCTGTTCGATGATGCGCTTAGCGATAGCCAACCCGAGTCCAAAACCCGGCGTGGTGTGTGCCTCATCTTTCCGCCAGAATGTATCAAAGATGTAGGGTAAATCCTCGTCCGCGATGCCGCTGCCCGTGTCGTGAATGTCAACGACCAGTTCTTTCTCTGCGCTACTTACAGTTACCGTAACGGTGCCGTCAGCCGGCGTGAAGCGATAGGCATTCCCGAGCAGTTCACGGAAGGCGTGATCCAAATAATCGGAATAGCCCATCACGGCTGGGAGATCAGCGGCCACGTCCAACTGGAGAGCAGGTTGCCCCTGATGGCGAGTTTCCAGAACACGACATTCCGATTGCACAGCCTCACCCAGATTGATGAGCGAGATTTCGCTGCTATCCACATTCTCGACTTTCATGATCAGCACCAGCGATTGCAGCAGGCGGTTGATCCGGTCGATTTCGCCTTCCAGTTGCTTGGCTTTGAGCGCGCGGCGCTGGGCGTCGTCTGAACGCGAGAGCAAGTAGATCCCCGTCGCAATTGTCGAGAGCGGCGTGCTGAACTCATGGACCGCTTCGCTGAAGAACCGAGTCAGGATGTCCAAACGGTCTTTTTCCAACCGCAGCTTGTACTCGATTTCCTCCCGCCGTTTACGCTCGGTGATGTCGCGTGTCACAATATACGTGCCCAAATACGAGCCATCTGATCCGTACTTGAAACGGGCGTGATCTTCCCGCCAGAAGTAGTGTCCGGCGCTGTGCTGCGTGCGACAACTATAGGTGAGCGTTTCCTCGTGATTGTAGATCGCCTGCCGGATACGGCTGAGGGTTGCTTCACGGTCGTCAGGATGCAGCACGTCGGCGTAGCGTTCCGGACTCCGTACCAGCGATTCACCCGTGCTCCATCCATACTGTCGATCATAACCGGGCGAGGCATAAGTGGCTCTGCCTTGCACATCGAAGATGATGATCCCATCCGACATGTTTTCGGCGATGAGCCGGAACTTCTCTTCGCTGGCGCGGAGTGCCTGTTCCATCTGGTGACGTTCGGTGATGTCCTGACCAATGCCGATAGTCCGCCCATCGGAGAGCGGCACATTCCACCAAGACGTCGAGAGCGTGCCGTGCTGTTTGGTCGCGATATCAAAGTCACGCCAACCTTGTATTCCAGACAACATGTACTCCATTGCCTGCTGTCGAATCTCCGCATCAGGAAAGAATAATACTAGCGGGTCGCCAGCAGCTTGAATGTCTTCGACCGTCCACCCTAAGCGATCCGTCCAGAAACGGTTGGCGAATTGAACCTTGCCCGTCGCATCGTAGAAACTGATCATCACCGGAATGTGGTCGATGATGGTGCGTAGACGTTCTTCACTTAAGCTAAGCGCCTGTTCAGCCGCTTTGCGGGCGCTCACATCGCGCGAGACAATTTGTGCGCCGGTGAAGTCGCCCGCAGGCGAATAGTCGAGGGTCGCCCGGTCTTCAGTCCAGATGTAGTGGCCGTCTTTGTGACGGAGGCGACGCTCAATGCCAAAGTTGATGATCTTCTCAATGATTGTGAGCTGGAGCTGCTCAAGCACGTGGGGGCGATCTTCGGGATGCGTTAACGCCATGACCTCGTCGGGGGTCATCGCGATCAATTCAGCACTGCTATACCCTAACATCCGTTCCACAGCGGGAGAAGCGTAGAGGAACTGCCGGTTCGCGTTCAATACATAGATCACATCCGAGGTATTTTCGGCAAGCAAACGGTATTTTGCTTCGCTGGCGCGGAGCGTTTCTTCCAGCGTGTGCCGCTCGGTGATATCATGCAGGATGCCGCCGATCCGGTAACCATTGACCGTTTTGATCGGGAACAAACTCACCTGGACAATCACCTGACTGCCATCCGGTCGCTGCAGGACGAGATCCGGAGCATTTTGTAGAAAGTCCGAACTACCAGTCTGAAGCACAGTTTGGAGACTATTTTTGAGGAACCCGTAGAGGGCGGCCGTCTTTTGGGCTTCCGGTTCAAGTTGGAAGCGGACATCCCAGAGTTTCCGGCCAAGCACCCTTTCCGGCAGCAGACCGGAGAGCGTGGTCATCCCCGCATTCCACTCGATGAGGGAACCCGCCTCATTGGTCATCAGAATGCCATCGACTGAACCTTCGACAATCGCGCGGAATTTCGCCTCGTTTTCCCGCAGCAGATCGGCGTACACTTTGCGTTCAGTGATATCGCGCACCACGCTTTGAATATGGAGCGGTTTACCCGTGTGATCGCGCACTAATTCGACGTTCACTTCGGTATGAATCAAGCTGCCATCTTTGCGCTTGAAGGTCCGTTCATACGGTGGGATACGCTCCCCATACTGTAAGCGCGCCAGTACATCCAGTGACTTGGACTTGTCGGCGGGCACGATGAGGTCTCGATAGGAGAGGCCTTCGAGTTCGTCTACGGTGTAGCCGAATAAATCGGCGGCCCGCTGGTTCACCCGGCGATAGTTGCCATCTAGGTCGAGGATGAAAACCGCGTCATTGGACTGCTGGAACAGGGCTTGATACTCCAGCGCCGCCAGCCGCCTCCCGGTGACGTCAATCACGATTTCGTAGAGGAACCGGCCTTCAGGTGTGTCCACCGGGCTGACATACGCATCGATGTCGCGTACTTCCCCCGAAGCGAGACGATGCCGGACTTCCAAGAAGTGGCGCTCGCGGTGCATGGTTTCGCGCAGCATCTCTGTCGCTTTCTCGCGAGAAGCCCCATTGAGATCAGTAATGTGCAGCGAGCGCAGGTGTTCGCGGGTGTAACCGTAAAACTCCGCCGCGGCGATATTCGCATCTTTGATATTGCCTGTGGTCGGATCAATCACCAACTTGATCGCGGTGTTGCTGTCGAACATCTGGCGATAACGCTGCTCACTTAGTTCGACCGCGCGTTTCGCTTCTTCGCGGACGGTGACATCTTTCTGCGTTCCAAAATAATAGGTGATCACCCCTTGTGGGTCACGCAGCGGGGTCAGCGAGACTTCATTCCAGAACAGGGAGCCATCTTTGCGGTAGTTGCGCACAACAGTTATGCACGACTCAGCCTTCTCAATCGCTATCCTCATGGCCTCGCGCGCTGCCTGATCACGATCCATTCCTTGTAAGAAACCGCTGTTCTTGCCCATCACTTCGGCGGCGCTATAGCCTGTGATCTGCTCAAAAGCGGGGTTGACGTAGATGATAGGGAAATCAGCTTGCAAAGCATCGACCAGCATCATGCCGAAGGGCGCACTGATCATCATTTGCTGATAAATCCAAGTTTGTTCAGGCAGTTGGTTGTTATCCATGGAATCCGTCGTTTATCAATCGAGAACATGAGCGGAGGAAATCTATGCTCTAATGTTCATGTAGCCACATTTAACAATTATATGACCATTCATGATAAGTAATATTATAAGATAATAGAGCATATTGGAGTCTTTTATCACATTTACATTGAAAAAGCCCTCTACAGGGGTCGAATGAGTACTGAGCAAATTCAGCTTAGGCACATGAAAAGAGATTGTTGAATCGCGTGTGTTGGTCTTGACGAAGTTCTCTACAGCCAGTTTCCTTTCTCTTTAGTGCCTCTGGCGGTTCTCCGCCCTGCAGGCTCTCTGGCCCTCACACTGACCTCCGTAGTCACCCTCGCGCTGCGTTTCGTCCGGTTTCTCAGCCGCAAGGGTAGCACGCCGCACCGCCGTCAAAGCCGTGGCCGGCTTCGGCGACGGGCGCACCTTGGGCTGGCGCCGCTCCGCTCAGGCGCGCCCGTGCCGCCCGGTGGGTGCCGGCGGTTGGGGCGGCGTGCTCCTACGCCTTGCGTTGAAACCGGACCTTACCAAACGCATAGCGAGTGATCGTTTACACGGCTGTCCCGTGCGCAAGCGGCTGCGTCAGCTCGAAAGGGCGCGCTGTAAACCCTGCCCGGTGCCACAGAGTACCGACGGTCGCCTAGAGGTGAACGCGCTCGCTCGTCTATGCCAAACGCCCTCGACCTGTGCTGCGGGGCCGCTCCTCCCGGAGGAAGGAGGTCGGCTTAGCCGAGCCGCACACAGACCACCGATGCGCCGATCGTCGTGAATGCGAGCGGGTCACCGCTCGACCGGACCGGTCAACCGTTCG
>JAYRZU010000069.1:0-75278 GCA_041916315.1 Anaerolineae bacterium | reverse complement strand
GGTCAGCAGCGCCGCCGCGATCAACGCCAGCGCCGCGTTCGCATTGCCCGATGGGCGGTACGTTCCGTTTAGCGGTTGGCGTCCTTCAACGCGAATCAGCATAGGGTGTCCTTCCATACACGCCGCGATTATACACAAAAACGGTTAACCACAGAGAACACAGAGTGATTTACGAAAGCTCGTCGGAGCTAGCTGTCCAGCATATCAGCAGTACTATACAGACTAGAACCTTGACCCTTGGTTCTTTCTCTGTGTTCTCTGTGGTTCAGTTCTTTAAAGCTTGTGCAATGTAAGCTGCCGTGCGCGCATTGTTGATGAGCAGGGCAGTGTTCGCGCCGCGCGATTTACCTTCCGTCAGTTCCGCGACGCGCCCCAGCACATACGGCGTGATGCGCTTGCCGACAATCCCGAGGTCATGCGCTTCCTTCGTCGCCTGCTCGATGGCCGCTTCGGCGTCTTCCTTGAGTTCCTCTTCGGCGGGCACGGGCACAGCGATCAGAATGCCGTGTTTGGCTTCCAGCACCTGCGCGGCCTTGATGATCGCGGCGACCTGCTGCGGCGTCTCCACGCACACATCAATCGGGAGTCCGCTCGACCGCTGATAAAACGCGGGGAGCGTATCTGTCCCCAAACCGATAATCGGCACGCCCTGCGTTTCCAGCACTTCGAGCGTGAGCGGCAGATCAAGAATTGACTTTGCGCCCGAACAGACCACGGCGACGGGCGTGCGCCCCAATTCGATCAGGTCAGCGGATACGTCGAATGGCTGCCCGCGATGCACGCCGCCAATGCCGCCCGTCGCGAAGACGGGGATACCCGCCTTGTGCGCGACGATCATTGTCCCGGCGACGGTGGTCGCGCCGTCTTCACCCAAGCCGACAGCAATCGGTAGGTCACGGCGGCTGCATTTCCTCACATTTTTGGCCTCAGCCAACATAGAGAGCTGATCCATCGTCAAGCCGACGGTGATTTGGCCCTTGAGGATCGCAATCGTCGCGGGCGTCGCCCCGGCCTCACGGATGCCGTTTTCCATGGCGACGGCGGTATCGAGGTTAGTCGGGTAGGGCAGTCCGTGGGTGATGAGCGTGGATTCGAGCGCTACAATTGGACGCTGGTCGGCGAGTGCCGCGTTGACTTCCGGCGAAAAATGCAAGTGGGTCATAGCTTTACCTGTATTTCTGTGCATACGCCGCACCTCACAAGCGAGTTGCGCGTGATTAAGCGATTTTCAGCGAAGATGAATTTTAGCTGACAAAGCCGCTTGCGCCTATTGCCTGTCTTATGCGCGCACGTTATAATGTAGTTTGTTACAAAATTTGCGTAGATAGGGCTGAGATGACCTCACCTAAAACCGAGACGATCCGCGAACACCGGCGGCAAACCCGTTTGGCCATCTATTTGCCATTTGCGGGCGGTATTCTGCTGCTGTTGCTTCTGATGGTGATCGCCGCTAATCAGGGTGGGGCGCGGATTGGCGTGATCAGCGATCTGTTCCTGACGCTGTTTATCCTGTGTCCGCTGGTGCTCTGCATGTTCCCGATCTACTTGCTCATGGTAATGATGGTAGTCGGCATGAACCGCGCTCACGACAAAACAGCGCAGGTGATGAGCCGCATCGAAGGCGTGACGGTCAAACTACGCGACCGCACCTACAGCCTGACTGATCGGGCGGCGCGCGCCTCAATCAATGTGAATTCGCGCTTTGCCTTCATCGACAAACTCAGCAATTTTGGAAGCCCATCACGAAAGGGATCAAATGAGCAATCTTCTTCCTAACCCCACCCCGCGCAACGATGCGTGGAAGACCCAGTCCTATATCATCGGCGCGGCGGCCGGGCTGCTGTTCGGGTTGATTTCCGCCTACATGTACACGCGTGCCGCATACGACAACGGTCAGCCGCAGGACGGTTCGAACCGCGTGCAGACGGGCGATGTGATCGGTCTGGGATTGGCAGCACTGGCGATGGTGCGCCAGATTGCGGAGATGGGGAAGGGACCCGAACCCAAGCGTGGTAAGAAGAGATAAGGGAAGATAACTCGATGTGTGGTCGTTACGTTCTGATTGCCGATCCCAACCTGATCCAGCAAGAATTTAATCTGTCGGGCGTTCCGGAGATCGGCGGCCAGCGCTATAACATCGCGCCGACGCAGACGCTCCCCGTTATCACCAACGAGAAGCCGGGCGAAATCTCGTATTTGCGCTGGGGGTTGGTGCCGTCATGGTCGAAGGATCCATCCATCGGCGCGAAGATGAATAATGCCCGTTCGGAGACTGCGGCTGAAAAGCCGTCGTTTCGCACACCGTTCCGCCGCCGCCGCTGCCTGATTCCGGCGAGCGGTTTCTACGAATGGCAGCAGCGCGAAAACGGCAAATCACCAATGTTTATCTCGCTGAAGGATCGCGAAGTCTTTGGCATGGCCGGCTTGTGGGACATCTGGATGAGCCCCGAAGGGCAGGAACTGCGCACGTTCAGCGTGTTAACCACTGACGCCAACGAGTTCATGCAGCCGATTCACGACCGCATGCCCGTGATTTTGCGCCGCGAGGATTATGGGCTGTGGTTGAGCGACAACGTGGCCGTGCCCAAGCTGCAATCGCTGATGCGGGGCTACGACCCCAAACTGATGACCGCGTACGAAGTGTCGAAGGCGGTCAACAAGGCGGGCATGGATACGCCGGAGTGCATCGTCCCCCTCGCTTCATAAGCTAAACACAAAAGACTCAACGCGAAGACGCAAAGTGGGACTGAATTCCTCTCCTTTGCGTCTTCGCGTCTTTGCCTGATTGCGTCGAATCTTTAGTCTTTTTCGTTGAGCCGCTTCTCGACAATGTCTATGAACGGATCGGTGCCGGGCTTGATGAGCACTTCACGGCTGCGGCGATCCGCTTTGAAGTCCCCGACCACCCCTAATTCCACCAGCAAATCCATGATGCGCGCCGCGCGCGGGTAGCCAAGATTGAGCTTGCGCTGAATCAGCGACGCCGAGGCTTCGCCTTCCGCCACCACCACGCTGATCGCCTGTTCGAGCATCGGGTCGGTTTCCGCGAGCACTTCACGCCGCGTTAGGCCGCGTTCCCACGGCGCGGGTTGATAGTCCGGGCCGGGGTTCTTGGCGTCTTCTTTCTCTTTCCACGCCTTCCAGTATTCGACCACGCCGCGTACTTCGTCGTCAGTGACCCAGCAGCCCTGCAAACGGCGCGGAGCCATCGCGTCGGCGGCTTGGTAGAGCATGTCACCGCGCCCCATGAGCGTTTCCGCGCCGACCGAGTCGAGGATAACGCGCGAGTCCGTGCCCGAGGCGACGGCAAACGCGATGCGCGACGGGAAGTTCGCCTTGATCAAGCCGGTGATGACGTCCACGCTCGGGCGCTGGGTTGCGACGACCAAGTGCATCCCGACCGCGCGCGCCATCTGCGCGAGGCGGGTAATGGTCTTTTCGGTTTCGTCCGGCTGCGAGAGCATCAGGTCGCCGATCTCGTCGATCAGGATGACGATGTAGGGCATATACTCGTCGCGCTTCTTGCGACCGAGGCGCGAATTGTAGATGTCAATGTTGCGGGCGGCGTTCTCTTCGAGAATCTTGTAGCGCCGATCCATTTCGCGCGTACACCAGCGCAGCACGCCGATGATGCGTTCGAGTTCGGTTTCCACATTTCCGAGCAGGTGCGGCAGGCCGTTAAAGCGGCTGAGCTCCACCATTTTCGGGTCGAGCATGACCAGTTTGACCAGATCCGGCGAGTTATCCATGACGAGCGAAGTCGCCATCGCCGCGATGCACACCGATTTGCCCGATCCTGTCGTTCCGGCGATCAGCAGGTGCGGCATCGTCGCCAGATCGATGCCGACGGGCGAGCCGGACACATCCCGACCGAGCGGGATGAAGAGCGGCGATTTCTTCTTCTGCGCCTGCTCAAAGTAGGCTTTACTCTCATAGACGGAACGCAGCGCCACCGTGCTCGGCTTCTTGTTCGGTACTTCGATGCCGATATAGCTGTGGCCGGGGACGGGCGCTTCAAGGCGCAACCGCTTAGCCGACAGGGCGAGCGCGAGATCACTGGACAGGCTGACGATCTTGTTGATGCGTGTACGGCTGAAGGCGAGCTCGCCTTCGGTGTTGGTCGATTCGCGGAAGGGTTGAATCGCGAACTGCGTGACCGTCGGTCCCACGCGGACATCGACCACATCGACGTCGATGTCGAATTCGAGCAGCGTGTTTTCGATCAGCACGACGTTGTGATTGATCTCGCTCTCTTCCGGGAGCTGGAGATCGATGTCGTGGAGCAGATCAAGCGCGGGCAGATGCGGATCGCGCTTGCCGACCTGCCGGGCTTCGCGCATGTTCTCGACGGTGAAGTAGCGCTTGACGCGGCCATCCGGGCGTTCGACCATTTGCGGTGCGCCCTTCTTGGTGGGCTGGCGCGTGCCAATCGCGTTGAAGTTGGCGACCGTTTCGCGGCGCTGGAACAGCGGGTGCTGCGATACGTCGATCGGTGCTTCCGCGTCCTCCGCCGCCTCGACTGTGCTGGCAGCGGCGGCCACACCGGGGCGCATGGAGGGTGGCAGATTGTCGGGATTCACGCGGATACGCATGATGCCATAGGCCTTAACGCGCTGCACATTGGCGGCGCTGGCGGTAGGCACCAGTGCAGGGACGCCCGCCTGATCGATGACGACGGTGGTATCCGGCTTGAGCGCGGTATCCAGCGTGGTTTTGATTTCAGGTTCAGCTTCCGGCGGTGGGCGCAAGCGTTCAGACGAGTCGCGCAAAGCCGTGGTGATACGGCTCAAGAAGTTGATCACCGTGGCGCGGCGGATGCCGATGACCATCGCCAGCGCGATGACGAAGAGCGCGCCATAGACCGCCAGTGCTACGCCGGACCCGAGCAGACTGGTTATAATTGACGAGAGCGCCCAGCCGACCTGACCGCCGCCACGCCCGAGCCGCGCCAACGAGCGCAGTTCGGTTTCACCCGCCAGCAGGTGCAGCAGCGCCAGCGCGGACAGGAAGGCGATCTCCAACGCGAGGATGCGCCGGGTGGGAAAGCGGATGACGATGCCAAGCTTGGGCAGCAAAATGATCACGCCGAGACCGAAAATGCCCGCGCACACAATCGCGCTGCCGTAGCCGAACAACCCGGTCAGAGCGCTCGACCACGCCGCCGCGACGCTCGCATCGGGCGAGGCGTTGAGCAGCGACAGGAACGACATCACGCCGAAGATGATCAGCACAATCGCGGCGATCTCGTCGCCCCACGGGGGCAGGGCGTCGAGGATCGTATCCCAGAACTCCGGCTTGACGGTGTACTTGTCAAGCCGGTCGGAACGGTCCTCGACGGGCGGCGGTGCGGCTTTGGCCGTCCTGCTATTTGTTTTTGCGTCGGGCTTCTTCGCCTCGACTTTATTGGATTTGCCCTGAGCCAACGGTGTACCCTACTAAGAAATGGAACGCAGGCTGAGTCCGAGGCGTCGCGCGCGCCCGTCGATGCTCAGAATGCGGGCGTTGATCTGCTGCCCCTCTGAGACAACGTTGCGCGGGTGGAGGAAATGCCCCTCCGCCAGCTCGCTGACGTGGATCAACCCTTCCAAACCTTCCTCAATACGGGCAAACGCGCCGAAATCAACAACATTGGTGATCACGCCCTGCACGTTCTCGCCGATCTGGTAGCGCAGGTGCACCGTTTCCCACGGGTCGGCATGCAGGCGCTTGAGACTGAGCGCAATGCGCCCGGCTTCCTGATTGACTTCCAGCACGTAGGCGGTGACTTCCTGCCCGCGTTCCAAAATGTCAGCGGGATGCCCGACGCGTCCCCAGCTCAGTTCGCTGATGTGAATCAAGCCTTCCAGACCGCCGAGATCAACAAACGCGCCGAAGTCGCATAGGTTGGTGACCTTGCCGGAGATGCTGTCGCCCGTGCTGAGACGCGCGAGGATGTCGGCGCGTTCGCCGCGCTCCGCCTTCGCTGCCCGTTCCGAGAGAATAAAGCGATTTTGTTCTTCGTTGAGCTCGATCACGCGCAAGACGAGCTGCTGTCCCACCCGATTCAGCAGCGTTTTGCGACGGGCGAGATCGTTGGAGGTGGCCGGAAAGTCGAGCAGTTGGCTGGCGGGGACGAACCCGCGCAGCGACCGCCATTCGACGAGCAGACCGCCGCGGTTGTAACCCGAGACCAGTAAATCGATAACTTCGTCATCCTGCATGATGCGGCGAACCTCATCCCAGTCCGAACCCTGCGGTTCGACCGGCATCGGGGGAATGTAATCTTCGGTCGCTTCGCTCGACTGTGCGTGGTGCTGGTCTTCAACTGGAACGGTTTCCGCGAATTCCCCTTCATGTAACAGCGCCGCCCAATACCCCTCCTCAAGCGGCGGGGGCGGCGTGTGGTCCCGACGCTGTACATTCGCGGTCATGCTCTTATCCTCTAAAACTTACGATAAACAGGTTTCTTTAACGCTGATTTTCAGTTGGTTGTTAGCTAATCCTAGTATACAGGTCACGCTCGTTTCGCACAAGCGGGCTAAATCTCTCCCCACAGTCTCGAACAGTTTCTAGACATGTCGTAACGGTTTAGAACAGCTTAGGAAGGGGAGATGCTGTCCGCGATCCAGCTTGATCCCTATGCCGATCCGGTCAGCTTGTTATGTTCGTTATGCCGTTTTCGTGACGGATTGAAAGGTGTCCGGTTTAGTTCGCTGTGCCGTTGAGCCGTTCGGTTTCCATGTCGAGGAGAGTATCGGCGACGGCATACACGGCGATCAACTGCTTGCGGTAGAAGTCCGGTTCGCTCATCGAGAGCTTGTAGGCGGCTTCGCGGACCTTCATTTTGTCGACGAAGCGCATCTGCACGATGTTGTAGATCATCCACTCGGGCGCGGTCGATTTCGGCGCGCCGTCGGGTTTTTGCCGCTCAATCGCCTGCTGGAGGACGCTGCGCAGCGCACGAACGGCATTATTGTCGTTGGCGGGCAGCGCATCTTTGACGATCTGCATGTCGAGGAGGGTGCTGCTGGAGAGTCCCGGACCGCCCCAGTAATGGCGCAGCGCGGCGCGTACCTGTTCGCGGAACTGCTCTTTGTCCACGTCAATGGCTTTGGGCGCGCTCCCATCGCGTCCTTGCGCGTATTCGAGCTCAGCCGCGGCGGTGCGCGTGAGCACGATCTGCGGCAGCAAGCCTTCCAGCGCGGCATACACATCGGTCTGCAGACGCATGTCGTCCAACGCGCCGGATGCGCGACGGGTGAAGGTTTTGAGCATGGCGCGGTCGTCTTCGTCGAGATCGACTTCGGCGGCGCGCGCTTGAATGCCCATGAAACCGATCAGTTCGCTGGTGTCACTGCGTAGGCTGTACAACGGCATGAGCCAGTAGGTGTGCCATTTCGCGATGTGCAGCTCGTCGACACCGTTCCGCAGCAGTTGGTCGATGGTGGCGGTTTCCTCGGCAAGCAGAGCAGCGCTCGGACGAATCGAACCCACGGCGGCGGTCACATCGGGCGCGCTGTCGTTCAACGTCGCGACAAACGCGCTGTTCACGCGGAGATAGTCGCAGGTGGACGAGAGCGTTGCTTCGAGCAGTTGGAGCAAGTCAGAGCGGGTGAGCAGTCGTTCGCTTAGGTTCTGCAGCTTTTCCAGTTGATCGGCGTCCTCGCCGCCGTAGACCAAGCGGCGTTCGAGGAACGGCAGCGCCAGCGCGATTCCCCACTGCCAGCCTAAGACGACTGCGACCACCGCGAAGGGCATGAAGTCTTGCCCGGGCAAGCCGAGAATGCGCGTCGCCGGAGCCGTGAAGGTGATCACGACCAGCGCCAGCAAACCCGTCGCGGGGCCGCGCAAAATGAAGCGCAGCAGATCAACTTTGACGACGCGGTCCGGGATGCGCGAGCCAAAGAACGAGAGCGGATAGGCGAGGAACAGCAGCATAAACACGACGATCACGTTGGTCAGGTTGACGAGGAACAACCCGGTCAGCGTGAATTCGCTGCCTTGCCCCAAGAGCAGACTAAACGGGAAAATGCCGAACGCGGGCGTGAGCATGGCGACTTGCAGGTAGCCCATGCGCCGCCGCGTGGAACGGGCGAGACAGCGTTTGCGGGCGCGCTGCACATTGATGAAGGCCGCGATCGTCGCGCCGAAGAAATGTGCGAGGTAGGCGGGCAGCACGGGGCCAGCTTTGACGCCATACACTAAGCCAAAGGTGCTGAATTCCGGGATAAGGCGCACGGGCGTGACCAGCGTGTCCGTAAACGCCGCCGCAATGAGAAAGACCGTGCTGATCGCATACAGGATGCGAATCACGCGTTTGCGGCGGCCGCGCGAGGGCAGGCCAGTCGTCGCCAGCAGCGCGTCGGAGAGGTGATAGAGCGCAACCGGCATATAAGCAATGCCGATCCACTGCACGCGCAGCATGGCCTGATACGTCCCCGGCGTTGGCCCCAACGCCGTGAAGGTATCCACCAGATAGGCGATGGTCATGAAGCCGAGCACAATGCCCGACGTGCGCGCCACACGGTTGTCGAAGCTGCGGGTGAGGTTGTAGAGCGCCAGCGAGGCCGCGATCACCACAATCGCCGCCGCGAGCGTCTCATTCAACAGTTCAAGCGCATAAGCGAGCGTTTCCTGCACGTTGCACCCTTACCGCAGCGATTGGCTGAAGTAGACCGCGATGTCTCGATTGCGAAATTGCTGATCGTTATAGCCACAGAAGGCGAAGCCGCTGTGCTGGCAAAACTGGATCGCCGGGTAGTTCTTAGTCTGCGTTTCGATGATCAACCGGGTGAGGTCATGCTCCTTCGCCCACACGCCCGCAATCGCGACGAGGCGTGCGCCCACGCCCATTCGGCGGTGCGAACGCGTGACGACGATGTCAGTGATCAAACCGATCTGGTTGAGGTAGTCGCGGCGCATCGCCAAATAGCCAATGACGCTGCTGTCGTCACGGCGGGTCGCGACGAGAAAGCATTGGTTGCCGGGGAGCATACTGCGCAGGCGTTTTTCGTCGGCTTCGTGCGCCACTTCGATGACGCGGGGCAGGCGTTCACGCCGGAAGCTGATATGCCAGCCTTCTTCCTGCCGGATGGTCATCTGCCAGACCGTATCCGTCTCGAAGCTGTGATCCAGCGCCAAGGCACCGGGGAGATCGGACTCTAAGCCGTCACGAATTTGAAAAGGGGTAGGGGTACTCATGCAAGGTAAGCATCCCCGAATGTCCCGCTGACGTAGATCTCCACCAGCGGCCCATCACCTTCGCGGGCGAGGTAGGCGCCAGTGGCTTCGTCGTGGGTGTAGCGGTTCTCATCGACATGAATCTTGAAGAAGCGCGCTCCACTCACGGTCACGCGCGCGTTGATCCCGGTGGGGACGAGCACCTGTACGTTGCCGAGCGTTGATTTGAGGATAAGAGGTTCAAAGGCTTCAGCCGGGGCAACGAGGCGAATATCGCCGAAGCCGGTGGCGATCACCGCGCGCTGCACGATCAATCCGGTGAGGTCAAAATTAGCTTGGCCGAGATGTGTGCTGACGAGCAGCGTCCACGGCAGGTCGTGCGCGAGGTTCATCGACCAATCAGCGAACGACAGCCACGGGGTGGCCGCGCGGTTCATAACGAGAGTTGCGTGATTGTCTTGGACATCGAGGGCCGGACGGCTGTTGACCGCATACTGGCCGGCGATCAAGCGACCTTCGCGCTGTAGGGGCTGCGCGCTCACGTCAATTTCGCCCGCGCTGATTTCCAGCGTCGCGCGTTCGACGCTGCCACGCGTAATGCTGAAGGTGCGGGCTTCCCCACCCGAAAGCAGGTCGCCGCGCAGGAGGATGATCGCGCCGAGGATCACGAGGATCAACGGCGCGAAGGCTCCCACATTGAAATCCGCGAGCAGGAGGAAGTTTTGCAGCAGTAAGACGATCCCCAGCACGATCAGTGCCAGTGACCCAACCAGCATTCCTCGTGTAGCGCGCACGCGGGTCTACTCCTCGTAGAGATAATCGCGCAGAATGACATGCGCGGACGACTGACGCAGGCGGTTGAGCGCCTGAGCCTCCAATTGTCGCACGCGTTCGCGCGTGACGCCAATCGCTTGCCCAACTTCTTCCAAAGTGTACACGCGACCGTCTTCGAGACCATAGCGCAGGCGCAAAATCTGCGCTTCGCGGGCAGGTAAGCGGTCGAGCGCGGCGTTCAACTGCTCGTGGAGCAGGTTGGTCGCCACTTCTTCGGCGGGCGCGGGGCTGGTCACATCTTCGACGAAATCGCCGAAGGTCGAATCGCCTTCTTCGTCGATGGGCGTTTCCAGGCTGACCGGACGGCGCGCGATTTCCAGTAGGTTTTCCACCTTGTCGGGCGTCGTTTCCATCCCAGTCGCCAGTTCGTCAATCGACGGCTCGCGGCCCAGTTCTTGCGTCAGACGCATCTGCACGCGGCGCATCCGGTTGAGCTGATCGCCCATGTGGACGGGCACGCGGATCGTGCGTCCCTGGTCGGCAACGGCACGGCTTACGGCCTGCCGAATCCACCACGTCGCATACGTGCTGAACTTATGGCCACGCCGATATTCAAACTTGTTGGTTGCGCGGATCAAGCCGATGTTGCCCTCTTGAATGAGGTCAAGGAACGGCACACCGCGCCCGATATACTTCTTGGCAACGCTGATCACGAGACGAGCATTCGCCCGGACGAGGTGTTCCTGCGCGGCTTCGCCATCGGCGACTTTTTCGCGCAAGGTGTACACGTCATCGAGCGGCAGTTCGTCGCCGCGCTCCGCCAGAATATCCGAAGCGTGCTTGCCGATTTCCATACGCTTGGCAAGACTTACTTCTTCGTCGGCAGTGAGCAGCGGTACGCGACCCGCTTCTTTCAGATAGAGTCCGACAACGTCATCGCTGTCGAGCGCCTGCTGATAACCCAAATCCTCGATCAAATCGTCATCCCGATAAAACACGAGGTCGGATTCATCTTCCTCCACCATATCCAATCCCATATCGACATCCCCATTCTGTCCCATGTTATACATAGAACTAGGGTCTGGTTCGCTCTGAGAGACGACGTCGATGCCTGCATCGAGCAGTTCTTCCATGACGTCATCAAGCAAGCTGATGTCGCGTTCGGCATCAGGGAAAACGGCAAGCAAGTCATCATAGCTGAGGCTGTTGCCTTGCTTACGCGCCTTCTCGATGAGTTGGTTACGGAGTTCGTCTTTCTGTACCATTACCGTAAGCATACACTATGCACCACACGCGATACACCGTCATCTACAGAACATAAATTAGACGAAGTATCACGAAGAATCTTACGTCTAAACCAAGATTATGACGCAAAAGAGGACGGCTGACTAACAAGATAACAGGCAGGAGATGTAGAGCCTGCCTGTCCCTAACTGCGATCAAACAGCATATCCAGTATTAAAAAATCTGTCAAGCAACTGGCGGATTTCTTAATACACTGATCAGGAAATCTACGGCGGCACGTTCCAAAATATAGATTTCTACCCGATCATCCACCGCCGCATAATAGCCGGTCTCCGTTGGGTTGCGAAAGCCTACCACGATCCCATGCGTTGTGCCATCAGTTAGTACAAATTCGACAGTTAGTCCCGCAATCGGCACGAATCCGTACACACTGAGGTCGCTTTCGGGCTGCAGCGTTGAGGTGTAGGGCAGCAGAATCATGGTGCGTGCGATCAGGTCAGCGACGGGTGCGTTGAGCGTGCCGCTGGCTTCGGGTGCCGTCCACGTGCCGTCGACCGCCCGGTTGAGCACAAACGTTAAGCCTTCGCCGGGACTGTTGAGACGGACCGCCTGAACATCCGTGTTTGTGAAGCCGCTGAACACGCGGTTATCGGCATAGGGCGACGGTTCTTCGATGGGCTGCGACTGGAGCAAGACCAACGCCACCAGTACGACGAAGACCGCGCCGAAAATCACGAGGAGACGACGGTCGCTTTTCATCGGCGCACCCGCCGCGCCCAGATGGCCAACCCGGCGACCAGCACCACGCCCGGCATCATGATCAGCGTGATGAAGCTGATCAGGTCGAGCGTCGCGCTGTCGATGAAGATCAGCGGGACGCCCGCGCTGTAACCCTGCACGCCAAAGCGGATCTGCTCGTCCATGCCCGTCAGCCATGCGATACCGTCAGTGAACAGCACCCCGTTGCCGGACGCCGCTAAAACCGAGCCATTGCTGACAAAGTTGCTGTCCCCGACCATGAGGATCTTCGCACCCGTCGTTTGATCCCACGCCCATACGACCGTTGTCAACTGCGGCGGCAGGTCGGTGGTGGGATCGTAGCTGTAGGTGTTGGTATCGCCGAGCGTGCGCAGGTCGGTTTCGCCGTAGCTGACCTCCGATGAGAGCGTGATTTGCCCGTTGGCGATGTCGGCGGGCGCAGTTTCAAGATCGACTTGCAGAGCACGCGCCACACTGAACAGCAGCGGATTGTCCGCGGGATCAAGGCGTTCGCCGAGCGAGGTTGCGGTGTAGACGTACGCTGCGATGATGTCGAGCGGGGTTTCGCCGCTTGTATCCGGAGATTCGACTACGGCGGCGTCGAGCGCTCGAATGCCGTAGTTCGCCCACAGGTAGGCGTTAAATGTGCCGTCCTGCTTGAGGAAGGGATTCTCGTTGTAGAGCACATCGGTCATGATGAAAAGCGCGCCACCGCGCGCCAGATAGCGGTCGACCACGGCGATTTCGGCCTCGGTCAAATCGGTGAGCGGACGCACGAACAGCACTGCGCCCGCATCACGGGGAATGTCGCCGCCTGCGGCCGCGATGTCGCCTAAGTCGAGCGGCAGCGTGACGAGTCCGCTCTCCTGCATACCCGCATTGATGCCGGATACGCCCTCCTGCGTGCTGTCGAGTGGGTCGCGTTCGCCGTTGCCCGTCTCAAAGTACACGCGAATCGAGCCGGAGATGAGCAAGCGCAATATCGCCTGGGTGATGTCGCGTTCCTGATTCGCGGTGCGGGGCACGCGCGCCAGTGTGTTGAAATCGACCGAACCGTCGTCGTTGAGGTATGAGACGAAGATTTGCCCATCTTCGGCAACGCCATAGCGTGAGGCCAGCGCGGGCTGCTCGTCGGGATCGATATACAGGCGCGTGACCAGCCCGTCGGAGGCCGTCTCGTACAGGCGGAAGAACTGATCGTCAATTTCGCGCGTGGGCAGATAGTCGGAGGTGTAAAACCCCGTGATGCGAATGGGACGGTAGAGGCGGCGAAGAATGCCTTCGGTCTCGGTGCTGAGGGTGAAGCGCTGCGCCTGCGTGAGATCGAGCGTGAGCGCGCCGCGCTGGAAGAACAGGAACGCCAGCGCGACGATCCCGATGAGCATGAGCGTCGAAAACACGGTGACTGTGCCGAAGCGCATGCCGCGCCCGGTGATGAAGGCGCGGAATTCGGTTGGCGTCATGACCGCCCATAGGACAATGCCCACCAGACCGAGGCCGAAGGCGGCAATGATGTAGCTGGTCACGCCGCCTTGCCAGATCAGGCCGATGACGGCGGCGATGAGCGCGGCCACGCCGATGTAGCTGGCGAATGTGGCGACGTGCCCACGTCGAATGATGATCGGTTGTCTCTGCATCAGCGCACCCTGTTCGATTCGATGACGCGGATCGTCACATAGAGCACAACGGTGATGATTCCGGCGAAATACACGATGTCTTCGGCGCGGATGAGGCCGGAGGCGAACGAAGTGGAGAAGTGGCCTTGCAGCGAGAGCGCCCGCACAACGCGAGCGACATCGATGTTCGCGACAATTTGCCCCGCTTGATCGCCCATCCACATGAGGAACAACACGATCATGCTCAGGAAGGCCGCGACGATCTGATTCTCGGTCATGGCAGAGAAGAGCATGCCGACCGCCAACGTCGCGCCACCATACAGCCAAATCCCAACGTAGGCGCTGATGGCGTGGCCAATATCCGGCTGCGTGATGTTCAACAGGATGAACTGGTAGATGAACGTGATGACCATCAGCAGCGTGAAATAGAACCATGCGCCGAGGAACTTACCGAACACGATGCTGGCATCGGTGACCGGTGCGGTCATGAGCAGTTCGAGCGTGCCCTCCCGCCGTTCTTCCGCGAACGAGCGCATGGTCAAGAGCGGCGCGAAGAAGATCATCGTGAACGACATGACCAGCGGTACGAGCGCGGGTTCGGCAGGTTTGACCGTCATGCTGCCCTGCAGGTCGCTGTTGAACAGTACGCCCGTCAGCACGAGCACCGCTGCCGTGATCAGGTAAGCGAAGGGGGAGGCGAAATACTGCCCGACTTCGCGGCGGAACACGATCCACGTCGCCATGTCAGCCTTCTTTCACCAGTTCAAGGAACACATCTTCCAGCGAGGTCGTGACCGGGCGCATTTCCAGCAGCGTCACGCCCGCCGCGCTGATGTGTGCCGAAAGTTCGCCGCGCACATCAGTGTTCGCTTTGACGGTGAAGCCGTCGCCGCTGCCCTCGACATGGGTCACGCCAGGGACGCTGGCCAACAAGTCGCGCATCTTTTTCTTGTCCGCGCCGCGGGTCGCCACATACAGCGTCGAACCAGGTTGCAGTTGGCGGCGCAGATCGGCGGGTTTGCCCTGCGCGACGATTTTGCCGTGATTGATGATGAGTACACGGTCGCAGACCTGCTCGGCTTCGCTCAAAATGTGCGTGCTGAAGAGCACTGTGTGGTCCTGACCGAGCGCCCGCACCGCGTCGCGCACTTCGATCACCTGCTGCGGGTCGATGCCAATGGTCGGCTCGTCGAGGATGATCACGGGCGGGTTGTGTACCAGCGCCTGCGCCAAGCCGAGCCGCTGCTTCAAGCCCTTCGACAGATGGCGTACGAGTTGATTCTGGCGGTCGGTGAGGTGAAAGCGGGCGAGCGCAGCATCGACGGCGGGCTTGCTGGCCTTGACGCCGCGCAGCTTCGCCCAGAAGGTCACGTAGCCGCGCACCGTCATATCCGGGTAGAGCGGAACGCGTTCCGGCAGATAGCCGACGTTGCGCCGTGCTTCCAGCGAGTCATCGACGATATCGTGCCCGGCGATTTTGGCGCTGCCCGCGGTCGGCGGCATGAAACCGGTGAGCATGCGCATGGTCGTGGTTTTTCCCGCGCCGTTCGGGCCGAGCAGGCCGACGATTTCGCCTTGTTTGGCGCTGAAACTGATGCCATCTACGGCAAGACGGTCGCCGTAGCGTTTGGTTAAGCCTTTGGCTTCGATCATGAGTCGTGGTATCTCGATCTGTGCTTCACAGCTTCGATGCTAACCCCGCCCATAGGGAGCGTCAAGCGGGCAAAGGCGCGATCTATGCAATTCCGAACAAAACCCCGGTAGAATGAGGTGCAGTCAAGGAGGTCACAGCGTGATTCGTTAACTGATCCTTTGGAACGCTTCTTATCGGTTTTGACCGGGCCTTCGCCCTTGCTTTGATTCGTCCAAAACCAGCCAAAGGATTCACGAATGACGCACACTGACGTGTTTATCGTCCTCGACAGCGACCGCCGCGTGCTGCTGATCGATGGCCTTCTTCCCCAA
This sequence comes from Anaerolineae bacterium, assembly GCA_041916315.1. Classification (GTDB taxonomy): domain Bacteria; phylum Chloroflexota; class Anaerolineae; order Aggregatilineales; family Phototrophicaceae; genus Flexifilum. The sequence continues at coordinate 59,760 of JAYRZU010000069.1, read as the reverse complement.
GTTTCCCATGAGTTTCACTTCTGGCAGTCATGTATCGATGCCAAGCGCGCCCTCAAGGCGCAGTTTGGTATTGATGCGATCACGCTCCGAGTCACACAAACGGACTGGAGCGATGACTCAACGCGCTTCACTTACTTGATGCAGTGGCGCGGCGGCGATCTGCCGCCCAGCGCCGTGTGGACGCTGCCGGAACTCGCGCCGCCAGTCGCTCAAGCAGTCCTCGCTTGGTTGGCGACGGAACATCCACAGCGTGTCCCCTGGTATCGACTTGACTTTGTCGACCAGATCACGGAAACCATGCGGGTGCGCTTCGGCGCAGCGACGCGTTTGGAACAAGTCCGCTCGTGGGGGCGCTCGGCAATCTGGCGGATGCCGATGGACGAAACGAGCGCGTATCTCAAACTTGTGCCGCCGATGTTTGCCCATGAACCGCAGTTGTCGGCGTGGTTGGCGCAGGCGTTCCCGCAGAGCGTCCCGGCGCTCTTGGTCGTCGAACCGGATCAATGGCTGGTCATGGCGGATTACGGTGGCGAGTCGCTGTTTGCGGATAATCAACGTGACATCATGCTGTGGGAGCGCGCGCTCCGCGAGTATGCGCAGTTTCAGCAGGCGACCCGCGCCGCTGCGTCGCAGCTCGTCGCCGACACGGGGTTGCCTATCCGCGATCTGCCGTGGATCAGTGAACGCTGGCAGGAACTGTTGAGTAATGATGCCGCGCTTCACCGAGGTTCACGCCCGATTAGTTTGGAGGAGCGGCAGCAGATCGTCACGGCGCTGCCGAAGATCGAGTCCGCGCTGGCAATGTTACGCGCACACGAACTGACGACGCTCACGCACGGCGATTTCTGGGCAGGACAAATCGTACACACGGCGGATGATCGCCTGCTGTTCACCGATTGGTCGGACGCAGCGATCGCGCATCCCTTCTTCGATGTGGCGTTTTTTCTCGCGGAAATCAGCGCTGATTTGCCCGCGGTGCCGGATGCGAAAGATCGGTTGGTGGCAGCATACCTCAGCGAATGGGGTGAATTAGGCAGCGCAGAGGCGTACGCGGCAGCGGAGATCATCGCACCGCTGTACACCGCGCTGCGCTATCACCACGACATTCTGCCGCGCATGGAGATCGCGTGGGAGATGGAGAACATGCTCAACTACAACGTGCGGCTGATGCTCAAGGCGTGCGCACCACGACCCTAAGCAGAGGGTAGGGGCGCACAGCCGTGCGCCCCTACGCCGAACATATCTATTCGCCTGCTAACTGATACACCCGCACGTAGTCGACCAGCATGGTTTGCGGGAACTGAGTCGTTTCGTCCGGGTAGCCCGGCCAGTTACCGCCCACGGCGAGGTTGAGCAGAATGAAGAAGTCGTGGTTGAACGCCCACGCGTTGCCGCGCACATCCGCGGGGGTCAGCATGTGGTAGAGTTCGCCATCCACATACCAGCGGATCGCGTCTTCGTCCCATTCGATGGCGTACACATGGAAGTCGTCCGCATAGGGCGTGTCGGAGCGCACCGAACTGCCGATGCCATTCGCGCCCGAATAGCCGGGGCCGTGCACCGTGCCGTAGATCGTGTTCGGTTCGCGCCCGATGTATTCCATGATGTCGATCTCGCCGCTGTTCGGCCAGCCGACCGTTTCGAAATCCGCGCCGAGCATCCAGAAGGCCGGCCAGATCCCCTGACCGAACGGCAGCTTGATGCGGGCTTCGACCCGGCCAAAAGTGAACTCGAACTTGTCATTGGTAATCAGGCGGGCCGACGTGTACAGGCAGGTGCCATAGTGGCAGGTGGTGTCGGGCAGCGTTTCCTGCCGCGCGACGATGGCGAGGTTGCCATCACCATCCATGGCGGCGTTTTCGACTCGGTCGGTGTAGTATTCCCATTCGTTGTTGCCCCAGCCGTGACCACCGATCTCCGCCGTCCACTTGGTCGTGTCGATGGGTGTACCCGCTGCGCCATCGAATTCATCTGACCAGAGCAAGGTCCATTCGCGTGAATTCCACAAGTTCTCTGCCTCCAAATCCAGTTCCGGTTCCGCAGCGGCGACGCTCACTGCCTCACCTTGCCACACCACTAAGTAGCTGCGGCTGTCGATCACCAGCCCCACATCGTCCATCAGCACGGTACCCGCTCCGGCGGGCAAGCCGACCGCATAGCCTGAGACTTCATTCAAGCCGAAGCCGTCATTGGGCGCGCCGGAGGGCTGGAAGTCGGTGCGGCGGCGGAACAGATCAAAGGGAATGACGAACTGCCGCCACCCGCTGAAATCGTCGGGGATGCGATAGAAGTAGCGTTCGGCGGTATCGCCGGGCAGGGTGGCGCTGCGATTATCGAACACGTCGATTTGAATCTGCGCGCCGCTGGCACTGCCGAACAGCCAGAAGGTCAACGCGCTGTAGGGTGTCCAATCCATGCTCGTCCAGGTTGCACCATCGGTGAAGGCATGCGTAAAGCCACCCCAACTGCCAATGTCATAGTCGAGCGCGAGTACGGTGTTGGCGGCGGTCGTCGTGATGGGCAGGGCGTAGGTCGAGGCGTCAACGATCTGCCGCGCGGAGAGCACCACGTTACCCGGTTCGCTGCCCCACGGCACAAAGCCGACCGCGGTGTTGCTCTCATCCAGTACGAGTGGCACACCCGCTTCAAAGTCGTCAATGATGAGATCCGGCGTGACGGGGTCAGCTTGAGCGCTCACCTGGATAGCCAGCGCGAGCAGCAGTGCGAGTATCATTAACAAACGTTTTGGCATTACAACTCCTATCAAAAAACATTTCTGCAATCGCTCCCAGAGTGTACCACTAAGCGCCGGATCGGCCAGATTTTTGATCGCGAAACACCTGTTGACATGGGGGCGGGGATGCGCTATATTTTTCGCGCATTCATTAAGGTGAACAATGTACAGCGTCTCGTTACCCGAAATCCGTCGTCGCCGTCGCAGCCCGCAGACCACTGAGGTCACGCAGGGATTTTTGCGTTAGGCGTAACGAGACACGACCGCGAAGCCAAAGCAATCCCCCTGACCTCAGACGAGAGGCAGGGGGATTTTTTATGCATTGGGCACGAAGTGGCGCGCTGAGACGCGCTTGGTGAGCACAAAGGGGAAATACATGCAGCAGCAGCGAGTCCGCGTCGGTGTTTACGGCGCATCGGGGTACGCGGGGCAGGACGCGGTCGAAATCCTGTCACAGCATCCATGTGTGGATCTGGTGTTCGCCACATCAGGCACGTATGCGGGCGACGAAGTGCCGTTCACGAACCTCCGCTACGTCAAGCCAGATGATGCGCCGCTCGAAAGCGTTGACGCGGTGTTCCTTGCGCTGCCGCACGGCGTTTCCGCGCAAACGGCCAAGAAAGCCGAAGCGCATGATGTGCGCGTGATCGACCTGTCCGCCGATCTGCGCCTCGATACGCCCGAACTCTATCAGAAGTGGTACAACCACCCGCACCCGCATCCCGAACTGCTGCCGACGCCCTACGGCTTGCCCGAACTCAATCGTGACGCCCTGCGCGGCGTGGAACGCATTGCCGCGCCGGGTTGCTACCCGACGACCACGCTGCTCGGCGTGTATCCGCTGCTGCGGGAAAACTGGCTCGTCAACGACCGCCCGATCATCGTGGATGCGAAGTCCGGCGTGAGCGGCGCCGGGCGCGAACCCAAGCCGAACACGCATTTTGTCGAAGTCTATGGCAACTTCTCGCCCTACGGCGTCGGGCGGGCACACCGCCACGTCGGCGAAATTGAGCAGGAGATGCAGAAGATCAATCCGAACGCCGGACTGCTGATCTTCACGCCGCACCTGCTGCCCGTTGATCGCGGGCTCATGGCGAGCATTTATGTCGAACTCGCGCCCGGGCACACGAGCGCGGAGGTGCAGGCGCTCTACGAGCAGGTCTACGCGAACGAACCGCTCGTCAATGTGCTGCCGAAGGGACAGCTCGCCACGCTTAAGCATGTCGTCAAGACCAACAAGGCGGCGATCAGCATCACGCCGAACAGCGACCGCTACGTGCACATCACCAGCGTGACCGATAATCTGCGCAAGGGCGCGGCGGGGCAGGCCGTGCAGTGCTTCAACCTGATGTACGGTTACGACGAAACGACAGCTCTATTGTAAATTCCACCCCACCCCCGACCCCTCCCCGAATTCGAGGAGGGGAGCAAACGGCGAGTCTGCTTGCGCCCTCCCCTGAATTCGGGGGAGGGATGGGGAGGGGGTCAATGTAGACAGAGATAAGGTGAATTCCTAATGCCTGCACCAATTGTCATTAAGATTAGCGGTCATGAACTCGACAGCCCGGATTTTCTGGCGGAGCTGGCCGCGACACTGAAGCATTTTGACACGCCTGTCGCGATTGTGCACGGCGGCGGCAAAGAGATCACGGCACTACAAACGCGCCTCGGCATTGAACCGCGTTACGTAGACGGGCTGCGCATCACCGACGCCGAATCGCTGGCGCTGGTCGAAATGGTGCTCTGTGGCACGGTCAACAAACGCATCGTGCGGACGCTGGTGAATGCCGGAATCAATGCGGTTGGCTTGAGCGGCGTGGATGGCGGGCTCGTCAGCGCGGAAAAGATGACGCACGCGTCCGTCGATATGGGCTACACAGGCGAAGTGACTGCTGTGCGCGTCGATTTGTTGGTCGATATGCTCGATCAGGGCATCACGCCCGTGATCGCGCCGATTTGCTTGGGCGAAGACAGCAACTTCAACGTCAACGCTGATCATGTTGCCGGGGCGGTCGCGGCGGCGCTGGAAGCCGAGCGCTTGGTGTTCGTGAGCAACGTCGAAGGCGTGCTCAAGGACGGCGCGGTCATCCCGCAGTTGACGCCGACTCAGGTGGGCGAGATGATTGCCGATGGGACGATCTTCGGCGGGATGATCCCCAAGGTGAAAACGGCGCTTGAGGCGCTGGCCGAAGGCGTGACGCAGGCCGTGATCACCAATTTGAAGGGGCTCTCCAGCGGCGGCGGGACGGTATTCGCTGAAAAACAGGACTGAGGACTAAGGACTGTGGACTGAGAAATCTGCTCAGTCCTTTAACCTCAGTCCTCAGTCCCTGATGAGAAGGTTGGGTGGAAAGCGTGGTGCAGTGTCTGAGGAACGCAAGCAAGCCCTTTACCAATTGATCCGCGAGTTGTACCGCGAGAAGCAGGCGGGCGAGATCATCGAGTCGTTCGAGAAAGTGTTCGCGGACGAGTCGGAAGATGTCGAGGCAGTGCTCGACCACTGGTTGGACTTCTACCGGTTGCAGAAGTACCGCCGCTCGAAAGTGCGCCGCCGCCCGACCTACCGCGAACGCGTGACGGCCTGCTCGGCGTGTGGCTACCCGGCGTCGCACCGGCATCATCTATGGGATATCGCGATGCACGGCGAAAACCGCGTGACGATTCAACTGTGCGCGAACTGCCACGAGCTGCATCACCTGATGTATAACGCGCTCGTGCGCGATTCGGAGTACAGTCGCAAATTGGTGCTCCATGTGCTGTTTTCGGGCAAGATCAGCGCAGACACGGCAGAGAAGATTTTGGGATGGTGTTTAGCGACCGTCCGCTATGAAGCGAATAACGGATGGATCGAACAGGGCAGAGATCTGCCCGCCTGGGTTGAAAATCAATTGCATTGGACGGACTTTATCAAGCAGCAGTCAGCAGAAAGAGGGTAAGAGGGGTGGTTCATCCGATCATAGAACTGGAAAACACGCACATCGTCCAGTCGTACAAGCGCCCGCCGTTCGTGTTGGTCGGTGGGGAGGGGATGACGCTGTACGACAACAGTGGCAAAGCCTACGATGACTGGGTGGCGGGCATCGCCGTCAACGCGCTCGGCTACAGCGATCCCGGCCTGACCGCCGAAATTCAGAAGGCCGCGACGGGCTTAATCCATACGAGCAATCTGTACTACACCGCGCCACAGGCCGAACTGGCGACCGCATTGTGCGCCAAGTCGTTCGCCGACCGCGTGTTCTTCACCAACAGCGGCACCGAAGCCAATGAGGGCGCAATCAAGTTTGCGCGTAAGGTGGCGGCGGACAGCGGCGTGCCCGGCAAAACGCAGATTGTCCACTTCAGCCATGCCTTCCACGGGCGCACGATGGGGTCGCTGGCACTCACCCCGAAAGAGAAGTATCAGAAGGCCTTCCAGCCGTTGATGCCCGATGCGGTGCTGGCGGATTTCAACGACATTGCCTCGGCGGAAGCAGCTATCAGCGCCAAGACGTGCGCGGTGTTCGTCGAGCCGATTCAGGGTGAAGGCGGTATCTATGACGCGTCGCCGGAATTCCTCGCCACGCTGCGCCGCCTGTGCGATCAGCATGGCGCGGTGCTGGTGTTCGACGAAGTGCAGTGCGGAATGGGGCGCACGGGCGACCTGTGGGCGCACACCCAGAGCGGGGTCACGCCGGACATCATGACGCTGGCCAAACCGCTGGCGGGTGGCCTGCCGATTGGCGCGATCCTCACTACAGAGGCGGTCGCGTCGCACATTCATCCGGGCGACCACGGCTCGACGTTTGCGGGCAATCCGTTCGTGACGGGCGTTGCCAAGTACGTGCTTGACCGCATCAGCGAACCGGAGTTTCTGGCGCAGGTGCGCGAGACGGGTGAATATTTGAAGGATCGCCTGAGCGAAATCAACAGCCCGCTGGTTAAGGAAGTGCGTGGGCGTGGCCTGATGGTCGGGCTGGAACTGACCAAAGATGTGTCTCCGGTCGTCGAAGCGGGGTATGAACAGGGTCTGCTCATGGTCAGCGCGGGCGTGAACACGATCCGCTTCGTGCCGCCGCTCATCGCCACCAAGCAGCATGTGGATCGTCTGGTTGAACGCCTCACTACCATTCTCGCGGAGCAGGCCTAAATGATTGATATGACTTCCAACCCGGCGGGTGTGCTGGGCTTCAAAGTAGCAGGCGTTGCCGCTGGTCTCAAAGCGGATGGCGCGCTCGACTTCACGCTGATCGTCAGCGAGACGCCGTGCACCGTAGCGGGCGTGTTCACGACCAATCAGGTCAAGGCCGCGCCCGTGCTGGTAGATATGGAGAAAGTCGCCGCCAACCCGACGGGGATGCGCGCGGTGGCCGTCAATACCAAGTGTGCCAACGCCTGCACTGGGCAGTTGGGCATCGAGAACGCGCACAAGATGGCGCAGCTCACCGCCGACAAGCTGGGTGTGCCTGCTGAGACCGTGCTCGTCATGTCGACGGGCGTGATTGGCACGCAGCTCTCGATGGAGAAGATCGCGCGCGGCGTTGACCTCGCCGCCGAAGCGCTCGGCAACGATTGGTTCAGCGCGGCGCAGGGCATCATGACGACCGACACGCGCCCGAAAGCGGTGCATTTTGCCTTCCCGATCAACGGTGTGGAAGTGCACCTGAGCGGGATCGCGAAGGGCGCGGGCATGATCGCCCCGAACATGGCGACCATGCTTAGCGTGATCGTCACCGATGTGGCCATCAGCCAGCCCGACCTCGATGCCGTGCTCAAGCGCGTCAACGAAGGTACATTCAACAGCATCGCCGTGGATGGTGATACGAGCACCAACGACACGGTGTTGGTTCTGGCGAATGGCGCGAGCGGCGCGACGGTCGATAACCCGGCGGCGCTTGAGCAGTTCGAGATCATGCTCGGTGCGGCCTGCGAACTGCTGGCGCGCGAGATTGTGCGCGACGGCGAAGGCGCGACCAAATTCATCCAGATCACGGTGAGCGGCACGTCGACTAAAGACGATGCGCGCAAGATCGCCAACACAATTGCGACCTCACCGCTGGTCAAGACCGCGTTCTACGGCGCGGATGCCAATTGGGGGCGTATTCTGGCAGCGGCGGGGCGCGCGGGCGTGACGCTCGACGCGGGTAAGCTCAGCCTGTCGATTGCGCCGCTCAAGGGTGGCGAGGCCGTCCAGCTCATCGCGCACGGCGAACCGACGGGCTACAGCGAAGCCGCCGCTACGGCGATTATGCAGGGCGCGGAAATCCGGGTTGATCTCGACTGCGGCTTGGCGAGCGGGAACGCCGTCAAGGTGTGGACATGCGACCTCAGCCACGACTATGTGTCGATCAACGGGCATTACCGAAGTTAGTTCACAGCCGACAGTTTTCAGTTTACAGTGAATGCTGGGCATAAGTTTGGACACAGTCTACGTGTTTTGAAGCATGGTCAAATGCTGACCCCGCCCCTCCGCGAATTCAGGGCGGGGAGCCAATAACGCTCGCCGTACTATCCCACTCTGCTCGGGGCACGGTTGAGGGAATGGACAAACACGAGGCTGTATTGTTCGAACTGTGAACTGACCACTGTAAACTGTGAACTCTTTCCGAAGGAAAGATCCATGAAAGCATTGATCGCACTGGAAGACGGGCGGACGTTCGCCGGAACGGGCTTCGGCGCGGATGGGGTGCAGACGGGGGAACTCGTCTTCAACACGTCGATGACCGGGTATCAGGAAATTTTGACCGATCCCTCGTATCACAAGCAGATGGTCACGCTGACGGTGCCGCATGTCGGCAACACAGGCATCAACCCGCAGGATGTCGAGTCAGATAAAGTGTGGGTGGCGGGGTTTGTTGTGCGGTCGCTCTCCCCAGTGGTGAGCAACTGGCGGTCGCAGCGTGACTTGGACGGCTATCTCCGTGACAACGGCGTGATCGGCATCTCCGATGTGGCGACACGCGCGCTGGTGCGGCACATCCGCGAAAAAGGCGTGATGCGTGCGGCCATCGCGCACGGCGAAGCGGCGGCAGACGCGGCGGGACTGGTCGAAATCGCGCGGCAGTCGCCGGATATGTCCGGCTGGAACCTCGTCGACGATGTGACGTGCGCGGAGCCGTATAACTGGAACGAAAAGAGCGACCCGGGTTGGTACGTCAACCATCCGTATGATCCGAACGGCGCTTTGATTGTCGCCTATGACACGGGCATCAAGAAGAATATTCTGCGCATGATGACTGACCGTGGCTTGCGCGTGACCGTCGTCCCGGCGACCACGCCCGCGACTGACGTGCTCGCCATGAACCCGGCGGGCGTATTCCTGAGCAATGGCCCCGGCGATCCAGCGGCGGTGACCAGCATGATCGACAACACCCGCAGTCTGCTGGGTAAAGTGCCGATTTTCGGCATTTGCCTCGGACATCAGATTTTGGCGCTGGCGCTCGGCGGCAAAACGGAAAAGATGCGCTTCGGGCATCGCGGCGGCAACCAGCCCGTGAAGAACCTGCTCACGGGCGTGATCGAGATCAGCAGCCACAATCACGGTTTCGCTGTGACGCCGGACAGCGACCTCGGCGGCGCGGAAGTCACGCACATCAACCTGAATGACAACACGATTGAAGGCTTGCGCCACGAGGGATTAGGCGCGTTCAGCGTGCAGTATCACCCGGAAGCCGCGCCCGGCCCGCACGACTCGCTCTACTTGTTCGACGAGTTCGTCAACCGCGTCAAGGGTACCGTCACCGTATGACGACCTCTGCCGCGCCGACCCTCCCTGATGCAACGCCGATTCTGCTGTTCGTGGCAGTTGTGGCGCTCATCGGCGGGGGTTGGTACAGCAGACATTGGTTTCGCCAACACCCGCAGCTCACCATCACACTGCTGATGGGTGGCGCGTGTGTCTTGTTCAGCACGGCAGCAATCGCGGTCTGGCTCATGCTCGACGAGTTCCAGCGCGCATTTACGAAGTGAGCTTATGCCAAAACGAACTGACATCAAGACCATTCTGATCATCGGCTCTGGCCCCATCGTCATCGGGCAGGGCTGCGAATTCGACTATTCCGGCGTGCAGGCGTGCAAGGTGCTGCGCGCGCAGGGCTATCGCGTGGTGCTGGTGAATTCCAACCCCGCGACCATCATGACCGACCCCGAATTTGCGGACGCGACCTACGTCGAGCCGCTCACGCCCGAAATGCTGGAACGCATCATCGAGGCGGAACAGCCGGATGTGCTGCTGCCGACCGTGGGCGGGCAGACCGCGCTCAACCTGTCGAAGGCGCTGGCGGAGAGCGGCATCCTCGCCAAGCACAACGTCGAACTGATCGGCGCGGTGCTGGAAAGCATCGACCTCGCCGAAGATCGGCAGTTGTTCAAAGAGGCGATGGTCGAAGTCGGCCTGAGCTGCCCGCCGAGCGAAATCGTGAGCAGTGTCGAACAAGCGCTCCAGGCGGCGGAAACGCTCGGCTATCCGTGCCTGATTCGCGCTTCGTTCACATTGGGCGGTACGGGTGGCGGCGTGGCGTTTGACGAAGCCCAGCTGCGCAATATCGTAGAACGCGGCATCAAGCTCAGCCCAGTCGGCGAAGTGCTGATCGAAAAGAGCGTGCTCGGCTGGAAAGAATACGAACTGGAAGTCATGCGCGACGTAGCAGGCAATTTCGTCGTCGTGTGCACCATCGAAAACCTCGACCCGATGGGCGTGCACACGGGCGACAGCATCACCGTCGCGCCCGCGCAAACGCTCACCGACAAGGAACTCCAGCGTCTACGCAATATGGCGCGCATCGTGCTGGATAAAGTCGGTCTGGCGACGGGCGGCGCGAACGTGCAGTTCGCCGTCAACCCCGCCGATGGTCAGGTGTATGTGATCGAGATGAACCCGCGGGTGTCGCGCTCGTCGGCGCTGGCGAGCAAGGCGACGGGTTTCCCGATCGCCAAGATCGCGGCACTGCTGGCGGTCGGCTACACGCTGGACGAGATCCCCAACGACATCACGCGCGTCACGCCCGCCAGCTTCGAGCCGTCGCTCGATTACGTGGTAGTGAAGATCCCGCGTTGGGACTTCGCCAAGTTCCCCGGTGCCGATCAAACGCTTGGCCCGCAGATGAAGGCCATCGGCGAAGTGATGGCGATTGGCCGCACGTTCGCCGAGGCGCTGCAAAAAGGAATCCGCTCGTTAGATATCGGCATGCTGGGTTTCGGGTATACGCTGCCGCAGACCGCGCCGGAAGCGCTCAAACTCCCGACTGCGCAGCGTCTGTTTCAGGTGGCCGCGGCTTTGAGTCAAGGCGTGACACCGCAGGAAGTCGCGGAGAAGACGGGCTTCGATAGCTGGTTCGTCGCGCAGTTGGCCGACATTGACGACCTGCGCGATCAAATCAGTGAGCGGACGGTTGAGCAGTTGAGCGCGGTGGAGTGGCTTGAACTCAAGCGCTACGGCTTCAGCGACGCGCATCTAGCGCAGATTTTGCACACGTCGCCGCTGGCGGTACGGTCAGCGCGCAAGGGGGCGGGTGTCATCCCTAGCTACTACCGCGTCGACACCTGCGCGGCGGAATTCGAAGCGCACACGCCCTACCTGTATTCGACCTTTGAGGAAGACGACGAAGCGTTCCCGACCGACCGAAAGAAGGTGATGATTCTCGGCGGCGGGCCAAACCGCATCGGGCAGGGCATCGAGTTCGATTACTGCTGCGTGCACGCCTGTTTCGCGCTCAAGCAGATGGGCTACGAGACGATCATGGTCAACTGCAACCCGGAGACGGTGAGCACCGACTATGACACGGCGGATCGCCTGTATTTCGAGCCGCTGACCGCCGAAGATGTGCTTAACATCATCGACCGGGAGCAGCCCGACGGCGTGCTGGTGCAGTTCGGCGGGCAGACGCCGCTGAATATCGCCCGCGCACTGCATGAGGCGGGCGCGCCGATCTGGGGCACGTCAGTCGATACGATTGACCTCGCCGAAGATCGTAAGCGTTTCAACGCGCTGATGGTGCAGCTCGATATCCCGCAGCCGCCCGGCGACACGGCGCTGAACCGCGAGGAAGCGCTCGCCGTGGCACACAAAATCGGCTACCCGGTGCTCGTCCGTCCCAGTTACGTGCTCGGCGGGCGCGGCATGGCGATTGTGTTTGATGATGACATGCTCGTGCGGTGGATTGACCAGCATATCCAGTGGAATGGTCATCCCGTGCTGATCGATCAGTTCCTCGACGATGCGTTCGAGTTCGACGTGGACGCACTGTGTGACGGCGAACAGGTCACCATCGGCGGCATCATGGAGCACATCGAAGAAGCGGGCATTCACAGCGGCGACTCGGCCTGCGTGCTGCCGGCCTACAAGATCAGCCAGTATCATGTCGAAATTATCCGCGAGTACACCGAACAAATCGGCTTGGCACTGGGTGTGAAGGGCTTGTTTAACATCCAGTTCGCTATCAAGGATGAAGTCGTCTACGTGCTGGAAGTCAATCCGCGCGCCAGCCGTACGGTGCCCTTCGTCAGCAAGGCGACGAGCGTGCCGCTGGCCAGCTATGCCGCGCAGATCGCCGCGGGCAAGACTCTCGCGGATCTCGGCTTTGAACAGGAGCCGGAAGTTGATGGGTTCTTCGTCAAAGAGGCGGTGCTGCCGTTCCAGAAGTTCCCCGGCGTGGATGCGCGACTTGGCCCGGAGATGCGTTCGACGGGCGAAGTGATGGGGCATGCGTCGAGCTTCGGCCATGCCTTCGCCAAAGCGGAAATGGCCGCGAGCACGCGCCTACCGCTGGAAGGCACGGTCTTCATCAGCGTGAATCCGTTTGATCGGGGCGCGGTGACGAAAATCGCCCGCGATTTGTACGGGATGGGCTTCAACCTGATTGGAACGCGCGGTACGGCGGATTATCTGACCGAACTCGGCATCCCGGTGCAGCCCATCAACAAGGTGAGCGATGGTTCGCCGCACGTGGTCGATCTGATCCGCGCGAGCCAGATCGATCTGATCATCAACACGCCGCGCGGCGGTCAAGCGCACGACGATGGGGGGCTGATCCGCGGTACGGCGCATTTGTATGGCGTGCCGATCATCACGACGATGACGGCGGCCCAGGCGATGGTGCAGGCGGTTCGCGCGCTGCGCAAAAAGCCGCTCAAGGTACGCAGCTTACAGGTGCATCATCAGGTGTAGTTGCATTAGCTGAGGTTTTGCCGGAGGCTCAAAGCCTCCGGCAAGTGCAGAAAGCCCTCTTCAGAGGGCTGATTACGCCGTTTCGTCGATCTGTTCGAGGTAGGGTTGCAGCGTTCCAGCGGCGTGATGTTCCTTTTGTCGCTCAATATAGTTGGTTACGAGTGGTAGATTTTTTGCCCCAAACGTCAAAACGCCATATCCATCCTGCCAGCGAAACGGAACCGCAGTATCGGCGAAGGCGAGGTTTATGGCGTGAGAAGTTGACCCTTTTACCTGGCCTACCCATTTCGCAACCGAAATGTTGGGTGTGATACAGACAGCGACGTGAATGTGATCGGCAACCCCATTGATCGCAATCACTGGGCTGCTCAACTCCTCTGACTTTTTCCGAACAGCCTCATGCAGTACGTACTCCATCGCTGAACTAATCAATGGTTCGCGATATTTGGTCGTCCAAACCACATGGTAGTAGCATTTCCAGAACGGCATGAAACGCCTCGACTAGCCCTCTTTAGAGGGCTTCTTCGTACAGCTGGAGGCTTTGAGCCTCCGGCGCTGTTTACACGCCGGCGCTCGCGTGAATAGCGCTCGTGTCGTATTTGACCGGGGGGCGATTTCCGCGTGCCTGGATGACCTGATCAGCGACCTGCCGCACATGACCACTGCGGTTGAGCGCGTCCTGCAGAATCTCGTCGGCGGCGTCTGACATGAGGCTGGAGGCGACGCGGACGATATGCGCTTTGACGGCGTCGCTCTGTTCGACCATGTAGGCGCGTTTGAGCACGGCCGGAGTCCGCTCATGGCGAATCCACGCGAGCGGCCACGCGACCGCCATACGCACGTCGTCCATCTCGTCGAGCAGGGCAGTTTCCAGCGCGTCAATCAGCAGATCGGCAGATTTCGTCTTGGCGACGTCGATTTTCAGGTAGTTGGTCGCGTGGAAGAAGCCGCGCAAAATCTGCTGACGGGTGACGCCCGTTGTACGCCCGATAATGCCCGAGAGTTCCTGCAGCCAGCCCTCACCCGCCAGTTCGAGCAGGCTGAGCGTTGCCGCGTACTTCACATCGGGATCCGGGTCGTTCATCGCCTGTCGGACGACGGGCATGGCTTCGGCGGTGTCGTTTTGGCCGAGCGCTTCCAACCCCTTGATGCGTACCTCGGGGTCTTCCGCGGAGAGCACGGCTTCGAGGACGGGTACGGCCGCCGAGTCCTGACTGTTGCGCAACCCCCACGCCGCTGCCATCTTGACATCATCGCCTTCGGCCTTGAGGATTTCGGTCATCAATTGATACGCGTTGAGCTCGCGCAGGTCGCACAGCGCGTAGATGGCCGCTTCGCGCACGCGTGTATCAGGGTCTTTGAGCGCTTGCCGCAGCAGCGGTTCCGCGGAGAACCACGAGAAGCCGTAGAGATGGCGAGCGACGCTGGCGCGGGTCGGCGTTTCACCTGAATTGAGCGCGTTCTGCATGATGAGGCGGGCTTCGCGGTCACCGCGCCGACCAAGCATCTGTGCGGCGTTGTAGCGCACGTAGAACTCTTCATTGCGCAGCATTTCGTCGAGCGCGGGCAGCGACACTGCGTCGGGTGACAGGATGTTGAGCATGGTGGCGAGCTTGCGCGGCGACAGACGCTGCTCGCCGCGCGCGTTCGTCTGCAAAGAGAGGCGGGGTTCACGCCCCGTGATCTGGGTCGTCATTTCCAAGTCTTTCCTAATGCAGTGTGACTACCACAACATCCTGTAAGAGTTTCCGGTTGGTCTGGAGATCGGTCACAGTCACCCGGAGCTGTCGCCGGGCATCCACGTTGAATTCGGCTTTCAGGCGATCACCGCCGGGTTGGCCGGGCGGGAGGAGCGCGGCGAGCGTAGTGGCATCGGGGTTAAGCTGGACAATCTGCTGACCTTGGGTGTTGGCCTGCGCGACGAATACGGCTTGGCCGTCCTCATATTTCACTTCGATCATGGCGACCGAGTCGGTGTTGATTTCGCCAATGACGAATTCGACTTCGCGCTGGTTAGGGTGCGCCGCGCCGAGCATCACTTCAACCGGCGTTTCGGTCGGGTAGCGACTGCCCATCGGGATGATTTCGTCGTAGCTGTGGGTGTTGGTCGCTTCGTCAAGATGCCGAATGCCGTAGCTGTGAACGAGATAATCTTCCAGCCCGTAGCCGGCGGCGACTTGCAGTGCCCCTTCGGCGACCGCCGTGAACGGCTTATCGGCACGCACGGCAGTGTCTGTGAAGTAGTCCTTGAGCGTCGCCTGCACGGAGGGCATCAGCGACGTCCCGCCGACCAGCAGCACGTAGTGAATATCCTCTTTGAAGATGCCGCGCTGCCGGGCAACATGCATTACCTTGTCGACGACGCGGCGGAGCGCAGTGTAAAAGCCGTTGGCTTCCAGCAGCTTTTCGAGGTCTTCGCGCGTGTAATACATGCTGTAGGGGCGTCCGCCCGCTTCAAACAGAATGGAGGTACTCTCTTCCGTCGAGAGTTCGATTTTGGCCGTTTCGCAGCGGGTGAGGAGCAGCGGGTAATCCTTGCCGAGCGTCTTGATGGTCAGGCCGGATTTTTCCAGCACATCTGCGACCATCCACTGATCGACATCACTGCCGCCGATGATGCGGCCAGCTTTAGCGATGACCTTGGCGGTGTGGTGCGCGGTGCTGCTGCGCCGCAAGAGTTTGAGCAGACCGCCCGTCTTTTCGCGGCTCTCCGGCAGCTCGACCAGCGAAATATCCAGCGTGCCGCCGCCGAAGTCGAAGACCAGCACGATCGCGCCCGGTTTCGTCACGGCGTAGCCGAGCGCTGCCGCCGTCGATTCGTCGACGATGCGGATTTTGTTTTGCGTGACCTCGTCGAACATATTGTTGAGCCACGCGAGGTAGCCTTCAAATGACGCGACAGGCGCTGTCAGCACCAACTGATCGATGTCGTCAAGTTTGTATGGCAGCGCGTCGAGGAGGCTGTGAACGAACGTTTTGCCCGCATCGTTGTCGCCCCAAACGTGATCATCAATGGTGCGCGGTTCAGGCGCGGGGGAAGTGACAATGCCGCGCTTGAAGTTGCGAAACAGACGATTGTCTTTCTGCAGGTCCAGCTTCTGATAGCGGACTTCCTGACCGAGCGTCGCCGCGCCCGTCGCGCCATCCCGGATGTAGATCAGCGAGGGCACAACCGGCGGGTATTCGCCATCGCCCAGTGTGCCGATGTCCGGCAAAGTGACGACTTCGGGTGCGCTAGTCGTTTCGTTCCAGTGCGCAATCACGCTGTTGGTCGTGCCAAAGTCGATTGCCAGTTTGTGAGCCATATGCGTTCTCTAACGAGATGACAACGGAAAATAAATGATCCCTAGAAGAATTGTAAGGCACATTCTCAATTATGAGCATGAACCTGTGCGTGAATAATTGTGAAAAATGTTGGTCGGCTGATGCGTATCAATTCGTAAAAATCGGTAGGGGCAAGTTGTGTCTTGCCCCGAAATTGGTTGGTGGAACACCGGACGCGATCAGAACTCCTGATCGCTGGGGTGATAGGCGTCGAGGATGGAGCCGCCGATGAATTCGCGCAGCAGCGAGGTATCCGGAATGCGCGCCTCCTGCGCTTCGGTGAAGGGCTGCACCCAGCGCAAAAACGAAAGCAGGCGGTTGGCTTCGATGTGCGCGGGCGTCCCTTGTTCAACTTGCAGCAGCAGCGGTTCGACCAGTGGGCGCAGCGCGGCTAGCTCGTAGGCGAGCGCCGAATTGAACATCACGTCGGCGTTCTCCTGAAATGGGAAGATGTTCTTCTTCTCGCCCCGGCGCACGCTCTCCCAGCGCAGAATCGTGTCCGTGGCGCTGTAGCCGCGCCGCGCAGCATCCCGGGCGATGCGGCGCAGCAGGCGGACGTCGGTTGTCGGCACGCGGTTGTGAAAGTCGATGTTCAACTGGGTGAGCGCGGAGACGTACACTCGGTACACTTTCTCGTTCGGAATGTCCGTCAACAAGCGCGGATTCAAGCCGTGAATCCCCTCGGCAATGATGATCTGGTTGTCCTTCAACTGGCTCGGGCGGTCGGGCAGGCTTTTGCCGGTCAGGAAGTCGAATTTGGGCGTGATGACTTGCTCGCCCGCGATAAGCGCGGCGAACTGCTCGTTGAGCAGCGGTAGGTTGAGCGTTTCCAGCGCCTCGAAGTCGTAGCCGCCGTCTTCGTCGCGCGGCGTTTTCTCCCGGTCGACAAAATAGTTGTCCATTTCCAGCGTGAACGGACGCAGACCGTGCGCCAAAAGTTGAATCGAGAGGCGCTTGGAGAAGGTCGTCTTGCCTGAGGATGATGGTCCAGCGATCAGCACGATGCGCATGCCCTGATCGCGCAGGCGCTCGCTGATGGTGCGCGCGATATAGGCGATACTTTGCTCATGGAGGGCTTCGGCGACGAGGATGAGTTCCTGCACGCGGTCTTCGCGGACGAGGCGATTGAGCGTCCCGACATCTTGCAAGTTCATCTTGGTCAGCCAGTCTTCCGCTTCCTGAAAGACCTGATTCACTTTGGTGTAGGTCTTCATCGGCTGCAAGGCATTAGGGCTGCCTTGGCGCGGATACTGCAAGACAAAGCCGCCTTCGGTCGGCAGCAGCTTGAACGTCTGGAGGATACCCGTCGACGGCAGCATGTAGCCGTAGTAGTAGTCGGAGCGTCCGCGCAGCGTATAGAGGATCAGGCCGTTACGGGTGCGGCTTTCCAGCAGACGCAGCTTGTCGTCGTCCCCGCGCTCCCGGAACAGCGCGACCGCTTCCTCCAGCGTCACATTCTTCTTGTCGATGGGGTCATTCGCGGCGACGATTTCGCGCATATGGGCTTCGACCTGCGCCACCTCGTCGACCGTGAACGGCTTCCGGTTGCGCAAAATGCAGAACATGCCGCCATCGGGCACGGCATAGCTCACGCTTACTTTGACCTCGGGGAACAGTTCGCCGATGGCTGTGACGAGCAGCAAAATTAGCGAGCGGCGGTAGATGCGCCCGCCGTCACTGGTGGAGAGTAGGACGGGCGTCAGTGAGCCATCCCGTTTGATGCTGTAGGCTAGTTCGCGCAGCTTGCCGTCGAAGATGCCGGCGATGGTGGGGTTGGGGTACTGATCCGGATGTTGATCGCGGTCGGCGCGCAGAAAGTCTTCGATAGTTGTGCCGACTGGTCCTTCCAGCACCTGGCCAGACGCCAGTGTCACGCGGACAGTGTCCCGGGGCTGCGAGACGGCAATGTGGGGTGATGATGTCATGGTAGTTCGAACTCTTACTATTCGTATAAAGCCGACTTATTGTACCACTCGTGTGTCAATTCGTTATAATTGACATTAGGTAAAAACGAGATCAACCACTAACCGAAAGCACATGATGGATGCGTCACTCACTGGATCATTTATTGCAGGAAGTCTTGATTGATGAAACGACTCTGCGCGCCCGGGTGGAAGAACTCGGTGAGCAGATTTCCAACGATTACGCGGGCGCGAATAACCTGCTGCTGATTTGTATTCTTAAGGGTGGGGTGATGTTTCTCACCGACCTTATGCGCTCGATCACCGTACCGCATGAGATCGATTTTCTCTCGGTGTCCAGCTATGGCAAAGGCGCACGCATGACGACGGGCAGCGTCCGCATTGACATGGATTTGAAGGCGGAAGTCATCGGCAAGCATGTGCTGATTGTCGAGGACATCATCGACAGCGGGCACACGCTCAAGTTCGTCATGGAAGTGATGAGCGCGCGCCAACCCGCCAGTGTGCGTTTGTGTACCTTGCTGGATAAGCCGTCGCGCCGCACGATCGACATCAAGATCGACTACACGGGCTTCGCCATCGAAGACAAGTTTGTGTTTGGCTATGGGCTAGACCTCGACGAAAAGTATCGCAATTTACCCTTTATCGGCGTGGTCAAGCCGGGAGCGGTAGGGAATGTCTGACCTCATTCTGGTCTGGTCGGAGACAGTTCTCGATTTAACCGAACTGTTGAGCGACCTGCGCGAGCCCGCCTATATTGTCGGCGGGGCCGTTCGCGACGCGGTGCTGCGCCGCCCGATCAAGGATGTCGATATCGCGACGGCGGGCAGCGGCATTGCGCTGGCGAAAAAGATCGCGAACCGTCTCAAAGGGGATTTTTACGCGCTCGACACGGGACGCGATGTGGGGCGGGCGCTGGTCGATACGCCAGAGGGTAAGCTCATCTTCGATGTGGCGGGCTTTCGCGGCGCGGATCTTGAAGCGGATCTGCTCGACCGGGACTTCACGATCAACGCACTGGCTGTGCATCTGACCGGCGACCTGCAGAAAGTGATTGACCCGACGGGCGGCATCCCAGATTTGCTCAATCGAGTGCTGCGCCGCTGCAGCCCCACTTCCGTCTGGGATGATCCGATCCGGGTGCTGCGGGCGGTGCGGCAAAGCGTGCAGCTTGGCTTTCGCATTGAACCGGAAACGCTCAAGGACCTGCGGTCGAATGCTCCTCGGTTGATGGAAACCTCACCGGAACGAGTGCGCGATGAACTCATGCGGATGCTGGCGCTGCCCAAGCCCGTCAGCGCGCTGCGTGTGGCGGATGCGGTCGGCGCGCTCGGTGTGGCGCTGCCAGAGCTAATTCCTCTGCACAGCCTCAAACAGTCGCCGCCGCATGTGGCTGATGCGTGGAATCACACGCTGGCGGTCGTCGATAATCTGTATGAAATGCTCGGCACAATGAGCCCAACGCGCGGTGACGAAGCGACGTCACAGTTCAGTCTGGGCATGATCGCGGTCGCGTTTGGTCGCTTCCGCGCGCGGCTGGAAGCGCATCTCGCCAAAGTCTGGCCGGACGAACGGTCACACCGGGCGCTGCTGCTGCTGGCGGCGCTGCTGCATGATGTCGGGAAGGGCGCGGTGATGCCTGCCAGCAATGGCGTGCGGAGAGTCTACCCGCAGCACGAGCAAGCCAGCGCGACAATCGCGGAAACGAAGCTCAGCGATTTGCATTTCAGTTCCGCGGAGCGGGATCGGGTAACGCTCGTCGTTCGTAACCATTCGTCCGCCGAGATATGGACGCCCGAATTGACACCCGTGCTCATGCATCGCTACTGGCGGCGGTTGGGTCCGGCGGGTGTGGATGTGATCTTCGTGACGTTAGCGGATTACCTCGGCAAAGTGGGGCCGAACATCGATCAGGATCGCTGGCTGCAGGCACTGGAAAACGCCAAACGGCTGCTCAGCGCCTACTTTGAGGAGTACGAACGCTACGTCGAGCCGCCGACGCTGATCAATGGCAGCGAGTTGATGAAGCAGCTCAATTTGAAACCGAGCTCACTGGTGGGCGATCTGCTGCAGCTCATTCGCGAGGGGCAGGTGACGGGCGACGTGGGGTCCATAGAAGACGCGCTGCGGGTGGCCCGAGCGCGTCTCAATCATAACGGATGAAGGTTGGCTGACGAACCCGCACGGGCGAACCGCTCGTGCGTTACTGCTTCCCCAGCTCCTGCAAGCGCAAGCTGGCTTCAGCTTCGGGTACTTCAAAGTGCAAGCTGAGGAGCTGCGGCGTGCGTGAAGTCTGATTCAACTGCAAAATCATATCAGCGGGCATGACGAGCATACGCGCAAAACGGCGCACGGCCTGATCATCCTCATCAAGCTCGCCGACCCCATGCTGTACCCCCCACGGACTACCAATGATATTCCGGGCCAGCAGTCGCGCCATCGACATTTGCGGTGAGTACGGCGATGACAAATCCAAGCGCGCTGTCATCTGGCTCACGTCCACCTCGTCCCACATGCCGGGCAGGGGCGACTGCAGAATCTTTTCGACCGGGATCGGTGGCGCGCTGATGTTGAACAAGCTGATGAATTCACGTGCCACCGCTTCTAACTGCTGCATATCGACCACGCGCATTACTCCTCCAATGACTCCGCGTCGGTTCGCAATTTGGGATGAAGGAACAAGAGTAGAGTATTGCCATAGCGACGTTGATCGACCACTTCAAGCCGAGAGAGTTCGAGCGGTTGTTCTTCCGCTGGGTCGATCTGAACGATCACCTCGAGCTCCGGGTGCAGCCAAGCTGGACGTTCGTCAAGCTGCTGCAGACTGCGGAGCCAAAGATTCTTGTATTGTGGTGGCGCGATGTAGATGAAATTATAGCTGAGTTTCGGTCCCTGTTCCAAAAACATAAACGCATCTGCATGGGTGATTGTCGCACGCGGTGTGAATTTCGTCAGAATCAGGTTCTCTTTGACCGTCTGGATGGCGCGCTTTTCGAGATCAACGAACGTCGCGTGGGCGGCGCCGCGGCTCAGGGCTTCGATTCCCACACTCCCTGTCCCCGCAAACAGGTCGAGGAACTGCGCGTCGATGATGTCACGCCCGATGATGTTAAACAGCGACTCTTTCACGCGATCCATGATTGGCCGGGTGGTGTCACCGGGGACGAGTTTCAACTGGCGACCCTTGGCCGTGCCAGCAATTACGCGAATGCCCATCAGATGTTTTCGACCGCTTCCCGCACCGCACGGATATTCGAGAGCGGGGTGGTGATCATAGCCACACACCCGGTAGACAGGATGAAACGGCGCGCGTTGGTCTGGTGAATCGCTTCGCGCGCGGCATCGCGGACGGTCGTCGGCGTGCCCTGATGCAAGTGCTCCCACTGTGCCAATCCACCGCAGACCGCGCCGTTGACGAGCGTTTTGCCGATGACGAGATCGGGCTCGCATTTGCGATCATGCCAGTTGATGACCTGAGTCTTGTATTCATGCGCGAACTTGAACATTGGGGCATCACCGTGGATGTGCGTGATGTTCAGCCACCACTTCGACGGCAGCGCGTCAAGGATCTTCTTGTCGTAGACCAGCCCGAACTGGCGGTATTCGTCTTCGGAGAGGGTGTCATAGCTGGCGTGCTGAATCGCGTAGAAGATGCCCGCAATCGGCAGCCGCCGCAGCGAATCGATGAAACGCAGCGTCGATTCGGTGAGCGTCGCCAGACCGCTGTGCACGCGATCCGGGTTGAGGCGCATATGCCGGATGAGGGTTTGCTTGCCCGCGATGTTCTTCGCCTGCGCTAACGGACTGAAGATCGTTTGCACGACTGGAATCTCTTCGCCCAGTTCGTCGGTGATGAGGCGCAGACAATCGCCCTGCCGACCGAGACCGCCGCGCGCGGGGTCAAGCGGGCGCAGACTCGTCCAATCGAGTGATTTCTGGATAGCGTGTCGGGTGTAGACCCGCGTGCCCTCCAGCGAACCTTCCCAATGATCCTGCACGCCGAAATCCGTCAGGCAAAAGCTGCTCGCCGGGGTGACTTTGACGAAATCCCAATCGTAGGCGCGCTGAAAATCGACGGTTGAGCGGGCGAGGTCGGCGGCGCGCTGGTCATCACCGGGAAAGTGACGCCAGAGCGATACCGGGACGCGGTCCGTCGGTTCTCCCGCGATCGTCCGCTCAAGCCGTTCGCGTTTATTCATCGGTCATTTGCTCGGTTGAGTCAACTCATTGATACGCTGCTGTACCATACGCTGCAGCATTTGGTAGCGGGAGACCGGATTCGTCTCCATCTCACGCGAAACCAAGCGCGCAGTGCTCTGGAAGCTTTCAAGCGCGCTTTCCTTGGCGCCGCTGGCCCGCTGCGCCAGCCCCAGACCGTAATTCGCGTCAATGTGATCCGGCACAGCCTTTAAGACCGCCTCAAACCCCTTGATCGCATCGTTCTGTCGTCCTTCTCGGTGCAAGTGCCATGCACGTGCGATAGCGTCTGCCTGTTCGTTCTGTGCCATCTCTACCTACATCCTTCTGCAAGCTAATTTGCGGATAATTGTACTTTCGGTGGGAAAGATTACAAGCGCGTGTGTGCAGTCATTCTGTGCCCAGTGTGATTGGCAGGGCTGAGCCAATCGTCAGTCCGTTGGAAGCGAAGAAGGTCAGCGGTGCCTGCGTCGACGTGAGGACTTCCACGGAGAGGGTGGCTGGCTGGTCCGGTGGCACGCTTAACGTATAGCGATCTGCTACATAGAGATTGGTCAGCCAGCGCCGCGTGGGATAGCCCCCGGGATGGCGTGACGGAGCGACGGCGGTGGTGGTCTGGGTGAGCGGGTCGATCACCGATAGCTGAACCTGATAGTTATCGGGCAAAAAGCGCGCGCTGCGCCAGTACAGCGTCACATCGAGCGTATCACCGAACCGATCCACGCGGTAGGCCAGCAGTTCCAGACCGGTGTCGGTCTGCGCGCGCACGGACACGCTGTCGGCGAGGCCGTAGCCGTTCGGCGCATTGAAGATGCCGGTCGCCAGAAACGCGAGTCCGAACAGCAGCACGATCAACAGCGCGCCGCCGACCCGGACTTCGTCACGGCTCAACTGATCGCTTTCGACATAAAGGCTGTGCGGCTGTCGGTAGCGCCAGTACGTGATCAGCAGCAGCAGTCCGAACGATACCAATGTGCTGATCCAGCCCATCAAACGCGGGGGCGTGGTGCCGAGTTCGACTAGCAGTTCGCCGCGATCCGGCGTGGCAAGGTTGATCATCAGGCCGCCTTCCGGGTGCGGGCTGACGCGCACACTGTCGCCGTGGAAGGTTGCCGTCCAACCGGGGAAGTAGCTGGTGAGGATTTGCAACGACAGCGGTTCATTCAACAGCAGTTGGAAGGTGTCGCTGTGCGTGGTGTGCGCCAACGTGCCGATCTGCCCGCCATGCTGACCGGCGGCCAGCTTGCCGTTGAGCGCTGAGCTGGCAGTCGACAAGGTGGTTCCGCGCGGCGTGGTGGGTAGGGGCGCATCGGACGGGAGCACGGCGATGCCGTAGCCGAGCTGTTCGTAGAGGCGCTGGGCTTCGGGTGAGGCATCCATATTGAGCTCAGTGCTGTCCGGCGCGATCCACACGGGGAACGAGAGGGCGAGGATGGCGGCCAGCGTCAGTATCAGTGCCGTGCGACGCTGGCGTAGGCCGCGCGCCGCGCCGAGGCCGCTACCGGCTACTGCTAGCGTAAACGCCCCAATCCCCAGCAGCCACACTTGATACCGGAAGGTCACCAGCAGAACGATGATGCCAATGGTCAGCACGGCGAAAATGGCGGGCAGCGCCAGTCGACGGCGGATGATCACCGGAACACTGACGAGCGCGGCCGCGAGACTCGCCCACCCGAAAGTGAACTGCGCTGTCGGGATCATAGCGTCTGGGTCGAGCATGCGCAGCGGCGCGAACAGCCCCATGAGGTTGATGGTGGGGCGGAGATCCTGCCCGCGCTCCAGCCAGGTGACCACGCCGCCCTCGACGACGGCGGGCAGCCAGAAGATCGCAGCGATCAGGACACCAAACCCGATCCCGGCGAACGGCAGCCATCGCCCGAGTCCGCGCTTGCGGTCGTGCACGCTGAGCCACACGCCTGCCAGGATCACGCCCGCCGCCATGATACGCGGCTCCGTCATGAGCAGCGCCGCGCTCAATCCGCCGATCAGCAGCAGGTCAGGCGGCTCATTCTGCAGGACGCAGCGATCAACGCTCCACAGCAGGGCGGGCAGCAGTGCCAACCCAAGGACGCCCGGGAGATCGCCAATGACGTGAGGTGCGGTCAGCGCGAAATAAGGGCTGTAGACGTAAAGGAGGGTCGCAATCAGACCGGAGACGGCGTTCAGGCGGCGCGCAAGGAGGGCATAGATCGAGGTTCCGGCTAAGATATACGCGGCGATGTAGACCAAGCGCACAGCCTGCGTCGGGTCGTTGGTGTACAACTGCTGGATCAGAGCCGGAAGGTAGCCCGCGCCGGGCGGCGCATAGTGTGGAATCGGCGCGCCGTACCCAGCGAGTGTTTCTGCCGACCAGCGCGGATACAGCCGTCCTTCGGCCAGCGCGCGCGCATAGTCCGCCGTGCGAAAAATGTAGTTTTCGTTGGCATTCTGGTGGAAGAAGCCCGGCTGAAGGACGAACGACCAGCCCGCTAGCAGGCTGAAAGCCAGCGCCAGCAGCAGCCCCCAATCGGTGCGGCGCAGAGCGCGTTTCATCCAGACAGGTAATTCGTTGGCAGGTATCGTCATCACCGCTTGATCCTGATTTCGGCTGGTGCTATGCTTGGCCGACGTATGCTTAATCATTGTGAACCATGTTGACTATTCGCGCCGCAACTCTGCACGATCTACCGGAATTGGCGCAGTTCTGGCAGGAGAAAATCGTCCTGCAAGCTGATTCCCGTTATACCACATCGGTTGACCGTTGGGTGGTATCAGCCACGGCGTGGCTCGATGATACGCGCTGTGTCATGCTGACTGCCGAGAACGACGGTCGACCGGTCGGCTATCTGGTGGGCTGGACTCAGCCGAT
Source organism: Anaerolineae bacterium (assembly GCA_041916315.1). Lineage (GTDB taxonomy): Bacteria > Chloroflexota > Anaerolineae > Aggregatilineales > Phototrophicaceae > Flexifilum. Next base: position 34,594 of record JAYRZU010000069.1, on the reverse strand, counting down.
GCCGGGACTCGCGGGCGATGCGCTCGGCCTCATCACTGAACTGGCGCTTGACGCGCACAGCTATCAAGGTGGGGTAGGGCGCGCGCTGGTCGAGGCGGTGCGGGCGTGGTACGCCGACCGCGGAATCACTGCGCTCGCCGCGTGGTCGTCGCGGCGTTCTCCCGTCGAGCAGGCGTTCTGGCGTTCGGTCGGCGCCCTAGAGTGGATGGAGTGTTTGTGGATAAAGTCATAATTCGTCCAGCAGCCCCGCAGGACATCGACGCCATTGCTCAGTTGTGGCTGGCGCTGGTTGGTTATCATCGGGAGATTGATCCCCATCTGCCACCCGCCGCGCCGAATGGGGCGCTGCGTTATGCGCGCCGCCTGATGGATCGCCTTGAAGACCCAATGACGAGCGTCTTGGTGGCCGAGACCGAGGGCAAAGTCGTCGGCTACGTGCTCGGCATGGTCGTCGACCTCGCGCCGGAGATGTTCGCGCAGCCGCCGAGCGGGTTTCTCGCCGACATCTACGTCGACACGGCTTACCGGCGTCACGGAGTCGGGCGGGCGCTGGTCGAGCACCTGAGCGCATGGTTTCGGGACAAAGGCCTGCGCTATTTTGAATGGCATGTTGCCGCGCTCAACGACGATGCGGTCGAATTCTGGCGCAAGGTCGGCGGGCGGAATGTGATGCTGCGTATGCGCGGGGAATTGTAAGAGGCAGGGGTGGCATGACCGAATTGCTCTATCAACTCGACAGTTATCTGCGGGAGTTCACCGCAACGGTGACCGCCGTCGATGCCGAAGCGCGCGCTGTGTACTTGGATCGGACGGCGTTCTATCCCGGTGGGGGTGGTCAGCCGTGTGACGCAGGTGTGTTCCAGTCCGACGGCGTGTCGTACCCGGTCAAAGAGGTGCGGAAAGGTAACGCGCACATCATCGATGGTGAGGCGCTGCCTGCCGTGGGCTCATCCGTGATCGGCGTGCTCGATTGGGAGCGGCGTTTCCAGTTAATGCGTACGCATACTGCGATGCATATCCTGTGCGGCGTGGTGTGGCGGGATTACAGTGCAGCGGTCACAGGCGGTAACATGGAACCGCTGGCCGGGCGCATGGACTTCGAGTTTGAGCGTTTGCCGCCGGAAGTCATCGCCGAGATTGAGCAGAAGATCAATGTGGAAATCGCCGCGGCGCGCGATGTGCGCGTGCGGATTTTGCCGCGCGAAGAAGCGTTCCAGATTCCCGACCTGATCCGCACGAAGATCAACCTGCTGCCGGAAGGCATCGCCGAAGTGCGCACGGTGGAGATCGTCGGGCTGGACTTGCAGGCGGATGGCGGCACGCATGTCGCCAACACGCGTGAAGTTGGGCACATCCGCATCACCGATTACAAGAGCAAGGGCGGCATCAACAAGCGGCTGTACGTCGCGATTGAGTAAAGCTCATCTCGAATGAGTTGGACGTTAGGGCGCACAGCCGTGCGCCCCTACCTTGATGACTTAACTTGAGTGTTTCGCCTTCTCTGCTGTTTCTGCGTCCCAGTCGACCAATTCACCGTCATCCGATAGTTCCAGACGCTTGGGCTTTTCGTATTCCAGCGCCGCGCGCAGTTTAGCGATTTCTTTTTCGATGTCGCCTTCGCGGTTCTCTGCCATCCACGCGAAGATCGAGTGCATAGCGAACATACCCATCCAGCCAATGAACACGGCGGCGATGAGGTTGGCATAGTTGCGTTCCCCAAAGGCGACGAGCGCCATCAGCATAAAGATCAAGCCGAGGAGGTCGAGTGCCCACAACCGCCAGCGGCGCGTGCGCTGGTTCACGCGCTTGGTTGCCAGCTCGTACAATTCCTGATCCGACATCACATTCCCTATCGCTAACTCCATTACCCTATACGCGACTGAGTGCGAAACGGTTGCACGGGAATAGGTGGGTACAATAAGGCGGCGAACAGGAGCGAAGTATGGAACAACCGCGTATCTTCTTGATTACCGGCATCATGGCGGCGGGCAAATCGACCGTGGCACAGGCGCTGGCTGAACGCCTGCCTAAAAGCGTGCATGTTCGCGGGGATGTCTTTCGCCGCATGATCATCAGCGGGCGCAAAGAGATGACCGTCGATTACGACGATGAGGCGCTGGCACAGCTCCGCCTACGCTATCGGTTGGCAGCACAGATCGCGCACGCCTACTGCGGTGCGGGTTTTGACGCCGTGTGTCAGGACATCATCATCGGCGCTTCGCTGCGCGAGGTCGTCGATTTGTACCAGCAGGGCGGCTATCCCCTCTACCTAACCGTCTTGTGTCCGACGGTCGAAGCTGTATTGGCTCGGGATGCTGGTCGCGAAAAGGTTGCCTACCGCGATTGGACACCCGCTATGCTCGACCGGGAACTGCGCGAGTCAACGCCCCGGCTTGGATTGTGGTTGGATACCTCAGCCCTGACGGTTGCGCAAACCGTTGATACAATCTGGGCACGTTTAGCAGAAGCTGCCATCTAACGGCAGGGAGTACGTAGGCTTTGATCAAGTCACTGGAGCGGGTGTTTAGCGAATTTGCCATATTTCTCGGCGCGGCGCGGCTGCGCGCGCTGTTCTTCCTGATTGCGGGGACGGGGCTGGTCAGCCTGATGCTGAATGCGGTTCGGGGCGAGACCTGGGTCGTTCCCGTCCAATCAGCGCTCATGCTGATTGCGGCGTTTGGTTCGGCGGCGATCATCGTCACGCGCATGGAGCGCGAAGATCGCCAGCGTTGGATCGCGCTGCTCGTCCCCGCGTTGGGGTTGATTGTGCTGGCGGTGTTCTTTCTCCCGCATCTCACCTTGGCGTTGGTCGGCGCGGCTATCGGGTGGATCGTCGCCGGGTTGATTGTGTTTCGCGGACGCGCGCCCATCGAATACCAGAAAGCGATTCGGCATCTGCGGCACAACGAGTACGAAGAAGCCGTCAAAATCATGGACGGCATGATCAAGGATGAGCCGAATCAGCCGAATCACTACCGCTTCCGGGCAGAACTGCTGCGGTTATGGGGCAAGCTCGACCGGGCGCGGCGCGATTATCAGAAGATGACCGAAATCGATCCAACCTCGGCGGTCGCGTTCAACGGGCTGGCGGAAGTCAATTTGCAGGCGGGGCGCTTCACGGATGCGTTGGCCGCCGCGCACAAAGCCGCGGAACTCGCGCCCGGGGAATGGGTCGCGCTGTACAACCTTGGCATGATCGAAGATCGCCTGAGCCAGTCGCAGAATGCGATCGAGCATCTCACGCAGGCCCTCACCGCGGGCGTGCGTGATGCGCGGCACCGCTTGCTCATCCGCTTCTATCTCGTACGAGCATACGCGCGGCTCGGCGACACGGCCAACGCGCAGGCTGAATTGATCACGCTGCGCAAAGACAAGAGCGGGGTCAGCGAATGGACGACGATCCTCGCCAGCGATCAGGCGGAAACACTACGCGCGGTGATCGGGGCAGATGTTGAACTCGCGACGCAGCTCATCAGCGGGGAACTGGATGTGATGGCGCTCGGAGCGGCCTCCTAATGCGCCGCCAATGGCTCGTGGGCGTGTATGTGACGTTCGTGCTGGCGTTCGTCGGTCTCGTCGTCTTCATCGGCGGGCTGGCTGCGGAACTTTTCAGCTCGCGCGCGCCGCAGGATGCGCTCAATCTATCGCCATATGTGGTGCTGGCGCTCGGCGGCCTGTGCCTCGCCGCGTTGATGTTTGTCTTCTGGTTCGGGTTGGTCGGCGTGCTGCTGGCGCGGCAGACGCGCGCGCAAGGATCCGGTTACGGCGAAGCCTATCGCTTGATCGAGGCATTCAAGTTCCGTGACGCGATTCCGCTGCTCGAACGGTCGATCCGCGAAGGGAAAGAGACTGCCGAAGTGCTCATGCTGCTGACGAGCGCCTACGCCTATACTGGACAGCTCGCTAAAGCGCAGGCGACCGCCGACCGGGCGGTGCAGTTATTCCCCAATGATCCGGACTCGTACATCACCTTGGCGAATGGTTATCGTTTGCAAGCCGCGTACGATGAGGCGGCGGGCACGCTCATGCGGGCGGCGGCGCTGTCGCCGGATCAGCCGGTGATCTGGGCGGAACTCGGCTTCACGCAGCGGTTTGCCGGCAACGAGACCGCGGCGGTCGAGTCGTTTGAGAAGGCGGCCGCCCACGCCATGCCCGCGCCCTATGGCGTGCGTGTGTTCTATCATCTGTCGAATGCCTATTCGGCAGCGGGCGAGACCAAGAAGGCCATGCGCGCCATTGCCAAGATGATGAGCGCGCGTGACGGTCTGGTGACGTGGAAGTCGGGCTTAAAACCGCTGGAAGGCACGGCTTACGGTCAAGCGCTGCGCTATGAGATCGCCGCGATTGATCAGGCGATTGCCGATGCAGATGCGGGGAACCTCGGATGATCTGGGCGATTTCGCGCATTCGCAAAGACTTCAAAACCTGGGATCGCTTCACGCAGCTTGCGGTGATCAGTGGGCTGATGCTGGTCATTCTGCTGCTGGTTGTCGCCATCGCCGTGCCCGATTTGCGCCAACCCGCGCTGATTGGCGTGGGCGGCTTGCTCGTCGTCTCTGAAATCGCCGTGTTGTGGGGCAACCGGGGCATGATTTCACTGTATGCTCAGGCGCAGCGCCATTACCTCGAAGGGGAGTTTGGCGCGGCGGTCGGCTTGCTGGAAGGCGCGCGCGCACGGGGGAAAATTGACGCGCGTTCGCTTACACTGCTGGGAAATTCGTACCGCCAACTTGGGCGACTCACCGAGAGCGAGGGGGTTTTGTCAGAAGCTGTAGACAAAGCTCCAGATCTCTATTTCCCGCGCTATGGGTTTGGGCGTACACTGCTTGCAAAGGGTGATTATGCGGGGGCGGTGGAGGCGATCCGTCAGGCGGTCGCGCAGGGGGCGCCAACGGTGGTGCGCCTCGACCTCGGCGAAGCTTATTATCGCCTAGGGGCATTCGACGAAGCGCTGATCGAGCTGGACAGTACAGCGCCCGATGAATCCTATCGTAAACTGATGCGCGCCTACTTACTCCATCAAATCCGCTTCAGTTTCTCGCCGCCATCCCCCGACCTCATTCGCGAGGGCTTGCCGTACTGGATTGCCAGCGCAGACCGGTTTCGACACACGCCCTACGGTGAGGCGCTCAAAAATGACATTGAAGACTTGCAGGGAGCGTTGAATTGAGCACGTCAGCAGAAAAGCGCAGAAGTTCTTCCATTGTCCGCTACAGCCTCATCGCCGGCATTGTCGGGATTTTGATCATTGGGGCCGGGGTTGTCTCGTTCTTTGTTGATCAGGCCTCACGGCAGACGCCGTTTGATATTCAGCCGCCGCCTGGCGCGCTGTATTGGGGCGAAAGTGATGTTTCAACCAATTCACGGAATATCTATTACCGCGTCGCCGATTCGATTGACAACGTCGTGAATTACTATCAGCAGAAGATGAACGAGCACTACGGCGATTCGGTTGAACGCTGTATCCGCATTCCCGCGGTGGGCGAGGCGCCCCCGGCCGAGACCGGACAGAGCGTGCCGTTCCAGTTTAGCTGCATGTTCGATCATTCCGGCTTCCGCTCGACGCAGTACACATTGGTCGTGATTTACCCGGGGTTGGCCAATCCTGATCCGAATTTGGATGCGGCGGGTATGGCTGTTGTCAAATATGAACAACTCTGGCAGTCCTGACGACGCCGACCAAGCGAAACGTCCGCCGTTTCTCCTGATAGCCTTGGTGATAGCCTTCGGTCTCGCGTTGATCGTAGGCTTGAACATTTTGCGCGTGTTGTACGGTGTGATCGCGCCGCCGCTGCCGCCGTTGCCGGATCGGGTCACGCAGATCAGCCATGAGAGCGAGGCCTACGGCGCCGACATCTGGAGCTATAACGTCGTCGATGACCCGTGTGCCGTCGCGACGTTCTACGAAGCGCAGGGCGGCACCTGCGAATACACCCCGATGCAGTGCAGCGAACCGGGATCCGCGCCGTTCAGCGATCTGGCGCAGTCGACGGTTGCGCGCTGTCACGGCAGTGTTGCCTTCTCGATTTTCAACATGCAGTGGTGGGCGCTGGTGCTGCGCAACAACGATACGCCAAACACGCCTACCACCATCAACCTTGAACGCGAAGTCTTCTGGATCGGCACTGGGCCGCGCGCTGCTACGCCTGCTCCCAACGGTAGCGGGTGAGTGAGCCGTAGTGCCCAAAGCCGATTTTCTGGTAAATCGGATAGCCGGACGGTGAGGCGAACAACGCGCCAATATGATAGCCCGCGGCGCGCGCGTCGATCAGCGGTCGCAGGGTGATCGCTTTGCCAATGCCTTTACCCCGCGCTTCCGGCAGCGTACCAATCCCGTAAATCCCCGCAATCCCCGCGCCGTAAAACAGCATGCCCGTGGCGACGGCCACATCATCCAGCCAACCGAGATACAGCGTCCACGGCATGTGCGCGCGACCACGGCGCAGCGTCGCATCGCGCCAGGCATCACCAACGGCGGTGGGCTGATTGAAGCTGGTGGCGAAGGTCGTCGCCCAAGTGCGCACTTCCGCTTCGGCGGTCACAACGGTGATGCGAAAGTTCGGCGGCGTGGTGCTCGTCTCGTCCATATGATGCACATCAACCGCCATCGCGGGGGAATCGTAGGCTTTCTCGAACCCATGCGCTTCGAGCTTCGCGCCGATCTCCGGCGGCTGCGTCTGCCCGCCGATCCACCACATGACTGCTTTCGTCCGGGCGGCGCGGTAATAGTTGAGCGTTTCCTCGATGATGCGATCCGCGTCGGGTAGCGCGAACTGATTGCGTCCCACCGAGTTGAACATCGCGCTGTCAATCCCCTCCACCCGGCAGCGAATGAGGTCAGGGGTGGTGATTAGTTCGGCGCGGGGCAGGCGGCCAAACGTTTCGATCAGAGCATAGGCATTGTCTTCGGCGGCGATCTCCAGGTTCGCAGGCGACGCTTCGAGGGGCATAGGGCTTCTTTCGGTTGATGGGCGAATATCAGCGTAAGTATAGCTTCAGGTACCGCCGCACGCTGACTGGCTCTCGAAACAGATATGCAACTGTGCCGCTAGCCTTCGCGCCATAGGTAGCGGCTGATCGTACCGTACTGCACAAAACCGATCTTTCTGTAGACGGAAAAGCCCATTTCGGACGAAAACAGCGCGCCAAGTTTGTAGCCTTCGGCGTGGGCATCAAGCAGCGGCTGCAGCGTGATCGCCGTGCCGATGCCTTGTCCGCGGACACTCGGCAGCGTGGCGACCGCAAGGATGCCAGCAATCCCCGCTGCTGGGAATAACATGGAAATGGCGACGGGGTCCTCGTTGAGCCAGCCAGTGTATAACCGCCATACTGTGTTACGCGGGCCGACGCGTATGGTTGCCTCATACCATGCTTCCGCTGCAAATGACGGCACTTCATACGCAGCCATGAAGGTATCCACCCAGGTACGCAGATCGGATTCGGTCTGGACGATGCTGTAGCGATAGCCGGACGGAGTGGCCGTCGATTCGCTTAACGCCGAAAGATCAACTGCCATAGCCGGGGCATTGACTTCATAGGCGATCAGTCCGTGCTCGACCAGACGTTCGCCGAGATTAAGGGGCTGCGATTGATCGCCTGTCCACCAGAACCAGTAGGGTGTGTGCGCGTCACGGTAATAGTCGATGGTTTCGGCAATGACGGCGTCAGCCTCGCGCTCGCCAATCTGCACGCGACCGACGGCATTGAACATGGGGCTCAGGATCCCTGGCACGCGGTAACGAAAGAGATGTTGGGTGCGGCGCATTTCGGCCTGGGGGAGGTTTCCCAAGACTTCGAGCGCGGCATAGAGATGATCTTCGGCTGCCGTCCGCAAATTATCCGGCGTCGCATCAGGGAACATTCACTAGTCCTCCAACACTGATTTGTGACGATTATAGGGTTGAATCTTCACTTGAATGCAATTTTGCGTCATAATATACAAACGATTCTCCCCATTGGTTATAAGGAGGTGATCCGTGATGGTGAGGGGTCTGCTCACATCACGGTCGATTGCCCCCTCTATGCGAATACGACGCTAGACGCATCGACCACTAACCCGTATCGACATAGAGAGGATGAACCATGTTCAAGGCAGTCAAACCGGAAGTTGACATCCAGAAATTGGAACGCGAACAGCTGGACTTTTGGCGGCTGAATCGCGTATTTCAGCGTTCGATGGAAGAACGCCAAGGCGCCCCGCGCTACGTGACTTATGAAGGCCCGCCGACCGTCAATGGGACGCCGGGGGTGCATCACGTACTGGCGCGCGCCTTCAAAGACATTTTCCCGCGCTACAAGACGATGCGCGGTTACTATGCGCTGCGTAAGGGCGGGTGGGATACCCACGGCTTGCCCGTTGAACTCGCGCTCGAAAAAGAGCTCGGCTTCACGCAGAAGCGGCAGATCGAAGAGTTCGGCATCGCGGAATTCAACAAGCGCTGTCGTGACAGTGTGCTGCGCAACATCAGCAAGTGGGAAACGTTCACCGAACGCATGGCGTACTGGACGAACCTCGACGACGCCTATGTGACGTTCACGAACGACTACATCGAGAGCGTGTGGTGGATCCTGAAGCAGTTCTGGGAAAAAGACCTGCTGTACAAGGGCTTGAAGGTCGTCCCCTACTGCGCGCGCTGCGGTACCCCGCTGAGCAGCCACGAAGTCTCGCTCGGTTATCAGGATGTCGAAGACCCGAGCGTGTTCGTGCGCTTCCCGCTGCGCGACAAGCCCGGCGTGTACTTCCTCGTATGGACGACGACGCCGTGGACGCTCCCGGCCAACGTGGCTCTTGCCGTAGGCGCGGATCTCGACTATGTGCAGATCGAAGGCCCGGTGCAGGGCGGCGAAGGCACAGAAAACCTGATCATGGCGGCAGCGCTGGTCGACAAGGTGCTCGCCCATCGTGAAGAGTACAAGATCGTCAAGAAGTTCAAGGGCAAAGACCTGCTCGGGATGCAGTACAACCCGCTGTACACCTTCATCCCGGTCGAGACCAAATATGCCTATGTTGTCGCGGGCGATTTCGTCAGCACCGACGACGGCACGGGCATCGTGCACATCGCCCCGGCCTTCGGCGTGGACGATATGGCGGTCGGCAAGGAGAACAACCTCCCAGTGCTGCAAACGGTCGGCGCGGATGGCAAGTTCATCGACGCGGTGACCGAATGGCGCGGCATGTGGGTCAAGGATGCCGATCCGGAAATCACGCGAGATCTCAAGCGGCGCGGGCTGCTTTACAAGCAGGCACGTTACGCTCATACCTACCCGTTCTGCTGGCGCTGCGGCACGCCGCTGTTGTACTTTGCGCGTGACGCGTGGTTCATCCGCGCGACCGAATATCGCCAGAAGATGATCGACCTGAATGCGACGATCAACTGGGTGCCGGATCACGTCCGCGATGGGCGCTTCGGCAACTGGCTGACCGAACTTAAGGACTGGGCGCTCGGGCGTGAACGTTACTGGGGCACGCCGCTCCCGATCTGGATCGACGACCAGACGGGTGAGTCGCTGGCGGTCGGCAGTGTTGAGGAATTGAGCAAGCTGGCCGGGCGCGACCTGAGCGAGCTGGACCTGCACCGTCCGCACGTCGACAACATCGTCTTCCCGAACCCGAATGGTCGCGGCGGCATGATGCATCGTGTGCCGGAAGTGATCGACGTGTGGTTTGACAGCGGCGCGATGCCGCTGGCGCAGTGGGGCTACCCGGCGCACAATCAGGAAATGTTCGAGGAGCAGTACCCGGCGGATTACATCTGCGAAGCGGTCGATCAGACGCGCGGGTGGTTCTACACCCTCCACTCGATCAGCAGCATGTTGTTCGAACAGGTGTCGTTCAAGAACGTCATCTGCCTGGGGCACATCCTCGACGCCAAGGGCGAGAAGATGTCCAAGAGCAAGGGCAACATCATCGACCCGTGGGAGATCTTCAACGCGCACGGAGCCGACGCCTTCCGCTGGTATCTGTTCACGTCGGGGCCGCCCGGAGAACCGCGCCGCTTCTCGAAGGACCTGGTGGGTGAGGTGATCAGCCGCTTCTGGCTGACGCTGTGGAACACCTACAGCTTCTTTGTGACATACGCCAACCTCGACGGCTGGACACCGAACAGCGCGCAGCCGCCGGTCGCCGAACGTGATCTGCTCGATCAGTTTGTGTTGGCGGAACTGCACCAGTTGATCAACGAAGTGACCGAGGCCTTCGACAACTATGATGTACCCGGTGCGACCCGCCCGATTGAGCAGTTTGTCGAGATGCTCAGCAATTGGTATGTGCGTCTGAGCCGCCGCCGCTTCTGGAAGTCGGAGAGCGATGCGGACAAGCAGGGCGCGTATGCCACGCTCTATGAATGCTTGGTCACCGTGAGCAAGCTGCTCGCGCCGACGATGCCGTTCCTCGCCGATGCGATCTATCGCAATCTGGTTGTAGAAATCGACCCGAAAGCGCCGATGAGCGTACATCTCGCGCTGTTCCCGGAAAGCAACCCGGCGCTGCTCAACGAAACGCTGGTGCGGGATATGCGCTTGGTCGAAAAGCTGGTGAGCCTCGGGCGCGCGGCGCGTGAGTCGGTGCGCATGGGCGTTCGTCAGCCGCTGGCAGAAGCACGGTTCGCCGTGCAGCCGCGCGAGGCCGATGTGGTCACACGCTACGCCGAGCTGATCATGAGCGAACTCAACGTCAAGGCGGTGGGTACGCTCAATGCGACCGGGGATGTCGTGCTGTTCAAGCTGAACCCGCTGCAAAGCCTGCTCGGCAAGAAACTGCGCGCGGACTTCCCGAAGGTGCAGAAGTGGGTGCGCGATGATGCGCCCGTCGAAGATAAGCGCAAGTGGGGTGAAGCCCTGCTGAGCGGCCAAAGCATCACGGTTGAGCTGGACGGCAAGCAGTACGAACTCGCGCCGGACGAAGTGCAGGTCAGCCGCAGCGCCGCTGAAGGCTTCGCGGTCGCGGAAGATGGCGGCTATCTCGCCTCGCTCGACACACGCCTGACGGACGACTTGATCGACGAAGGGCTGGCGCGTGAAGTCGTGCGCCGCGTGCAAAGCCTGCGCAAGGAAGCGGACTTCAACATCGAAGATCGCATCAACCTGCGCTATCAGGCGGGCGACCGCTTGGCGAAGGCTATCGAACGCTTCGCCGATTACATCCGCGCGCAGACGCTGGCGGAAACGCTGGAGCAGGGCGAGACGAACGGCGACTTTGTGAGCGCCACGTATCAGCCCGACGAAGACCCGAAGAAGGACACCTCCATCGACGGGGAAACGCTGGCCATCGGCGTCAAGCGCGTCTAGTCACACTGTACAATTGAAAAGGACGGGGCACTGCCTCGTCCTTTTTGATTCACCTTAGCGGCATGTGTTGTGGCGTGGCTAATGCAGAAGCGTGCCGCACCCACTCTTAGGCGCATCAATCGTGCTTAGTAATAAAAGGTGGTTCAGCGATTAGGTGAGGTACCATAATAGAAGATTGCAGAAACTAGGCTAAGGAGTCACACGTGAGCAGTGTCTTTTCCCGTATCTCGTACAGACGACCCATTACGAGTTATTCAAAAGTACAGATTCTGATTTCTAACATTATTCGTGGTAGAGTATATCATATCAATCGGGCCGCGATTAAAGCGAAAGACTATTTGGATCTGGGGTGTGGTCCAAACAATCACAAAAACTACATCAACTTGGATTACGGCTGGCATCCTGGTATCGACGTTTGTTGGGACCTTACGAAAGGGTTGCCGCTGGAGAACAGCTCTGTTAAAGGCGTGTTTACCGAGCATTGCCTGGAACATCTTCCGTTTGTCTCGGTAGACTTTGTGCTACAGGAAGTTTATCGAGTACTAAAACCTGGGGGAAGGTTGCGGATTGTTGTGCCAGATGGAGAATTATATCTGACGCGCTACACCGCATTGATGAACGGAAGAGGAAGCGAGCCCCTGCCATATGCCGCTTCTGACAAATATCAGGGGCTTTACAGTCCCATTATGAGCGTTAACCGCATCTTTAGAGCGCATCAGCACCAATTTATCTACGACTTTATGACGTTCAGTTTGCTCCTCGAAAAGAATGGATTTGTTGACGTTACGAAAGAGACCTTTAACGTGGGCTATGACCCCGTCTTGCTCATCGATACGCCAGCGCGAGCAGTCGAGTCATTATATGTAGAAGCGGTAAAGCCGTTATAGTGGTTGTTGGCAACCCGTACCTTGCCATCGGCATGCCGTCGGCAGATCCATGCTTATTCTTGTTTTTGTACCTGTCGGATCTCGTCCCACATGAAACTGACAAAGCGCAGGGTTTCCGGCAGTGTGGCCGCGTGATCCACGACTGCGCCCGGATCGAGCCGCCACGCCAGCGCATTGCGGATGAGCGCCGCCCAGGCCGGATAAGCCGACATCGCCCATTCGGCTGCTGCCTGCTTCGATACATGCTGGCGGTGGCGCAGCGTGTACAACCCCCGGCAGAGTGTGATGATGACGTATGCCTGCGACGGACGGCTCTGGATGTGGTCGAGATAACCGCCGTCCCATTCCAGCAGCATCGTCGTGATGGACGTGATGAACTCGTCGGTCGTGACCGGGGCGATAATCGTCGCGGGTGGTACCCCATACAACGTGATCCCCGATGTGAGCACGTGATACCAGTTCATGAGCCAGTCCGCGCCCGCCTCGATGATGTGAAACGGTTCGCCGGGGCTGATGTTCCCCATTCTGTGGCGTTCGGTTTTGAAGGTGGCCAGCGCATGCACGCTGTAGTACTGCACTTCGATGCGGTTGTCCCATTCAGGCAGTGCCGCCACAACCTGCGCGTGCATTTGTTCAATCGCGGCGGCTTCCGCGTCGGTCAGATCCGACGCGAGCGCGGCGAGTAGGTCAAGATCGCTAATGCCGTCGGTGAACGCGCCGAGCGCCGTCGAGCCATAGAGGTACAAGCCGATCAGCTTGTCACCAAAGATCATTTGCTGCCGCTGCAGCAGAATCTCCAAAACGGCGTTGACGTTGGGGTAAGGGGTTGCTTTCATAAGCTGCCATTATATCAGAGGAAAGGCTGGTAGAATTCAACAATCTACGCATGTGTCACGGTGAGTTTATTGGTGAATAGTGACAAAAACCCATGCGATAGCCTCGTCAAAATGATTGTATGATTTCGCTGACCCTGTGCATACAATCGTGGAATAGTCTAAGTGGATTGTTGAGTATGGTTGAAAATCACAGCGCCACCCTGCAAGCCCTATTACAGTATGCGCTTCCGTTGGGAACTCAATTGCTCGCTGGAATGCCGGAGAAGACAATCACCTGGGCTGTTGTGGTGCAGACGCAGCCGCCCGCCTTCCCGGATGTCTATGGCGGTGAGCTGGCGCTGGTGTCGATGGATGTACTCCGCAGCTACGATGCGCGAATCACGCTTTCGGAAGTGGTGCGCGGACTGGCAGAAGTGGGAATCAGTGCGGTGGCGGCGAAAGACAACATCGCCATGACTGCAATCGACGTTGCGAACGAGTGCGGCGTGGCGCTGCTGGCGCTGCCGGAAGAAACCAGCTTGCCACGCATCGAACGCGCTATCAACACGCTGATTGTCAATGCGAAGGCGCAGATTGCCCAGCGCGCGATGGAAATTCAGCGCCAACTGGCGCGCAGCGCTGCGGAGAATCGTGATCTGAACAGCCTGCTGCAAATCATGGCGCGTGCGACCGCCAAGCCGATGGTCGTGCATGACGACGCGGGCGTGCTCATGGCGCAGGTGTATCCGAATGTCGCGCGGCGCACGCCGACCGGGAGCGGGCGCACCATGATGCAGAACCTCCCCTACAGCGCCTTCCAGAATTGGCTGACCCGTGAAACCCCGCCCGCCGAAGGTATCACGGTGCACAGCCCGCTCGGCTATACGACGGTGCTGCGCGTCGAGAAGCGCGTGGCCGGGTATCTGTCGATGGTGGACAACCGCGAAACCCTAGACGATTTTGACCGCATGGTGCTGGCCTACGGCGCGGACGTATGCGCCATTGAACTGGCAAAGACCCGCGCGATTGCGTTTGCCGTCGAGCAGGCGCGCGGTGACTGGGTGCAGATGTGGCTGAGCGGCACGCCGACCGACGACGATATGATGTCGACGCGAGCGCAGCAGGCAGGCTTTGACCCCACCGCCAACTACATTGTCGTCGTCTACCGCGCCATGACCGACTCCGGGGCGGGTCTGCCGCTGGAATCGCTGCTGCCGCTGGTGCGCGATGATATGGCACGCCGCCCGCTCAATGGCTCGGTGGGGCAGTACGTCGATGTGATTGTCGCGCTTTATCCGCTGGAAAACCCCTCGCATTTGCCGCGTTTGCGCCGCATGGTGGACGAAGTGCGCTCACAGCTCGCCGCGCGCACCCCGAGCGGGTTGGTCGCTGCGGGCATCAGTCGCCCGTCTGCAGGGCTGTCCGCGCTGCGCGAGGCCTACCGAGAAGCGAAGGATTCGGTCAGTATTGCCAATGAGCTCGGCGACCGTGAGCAGACGACTTTCTACGGCGACCTGAAGCTGTTTCAGCTCTTGCTGGCGCTTAAGGAACGCAACCTTGATCATCTGCGCCGCTTCTATAATGAAACGCTCGGTTTACTGGTCGAACACGATGATCGCAAGCAGGGGGATTTGATCCGCACCCTGAGCGGTTTCTTTGAAGCGAACGGCAATTTAGCCGAAGCTTCCAAGATGCTGGATGTGCACCGCAACACCTTGGTTTACCGTCTGGGACGCATCAGCGAGCTCACCGGCCTCGACTTGGAGAAGGCCGATAACCGCCTAATTTTGCATCTGGCGCTCAAAGTTCAGCGGGTTTTAGCCATCATTCCGGGCAAATAAGAGGAAATTCGTCCAATTTCCCCTCATTTCGCTAGCGCGATTTTAAGAATATGTGGTAGAATGTCGCTTGTAAAGCGTAATTTAGATCGCGCGTATACAGAAAAGGGGTTTTCCAAAATGAGCGTTGAGTTCTACGATGTTAAAACCCGCCAGAAGGTGTCAATCGACGACAAAAACGTGCTGAAGACCACCTTCACCACCGCGAACGGTCAGGTTCGCTACGGTCTGCGTGGCAAGACGAAGGATGGGCGTATGCTCACCAAGTTCGTCAGCAAGGCAGACTGGGACAAGTCGAAGTATCCGGAAGAAAAGAAGTAGTAAAATCAAGTGCAGTCAGCCCGCGTCACCCGACGCGGGCTTTTTTATTTCTCAGAGTTATCAGCGAGTACGAGGTAAATAACGTCAGTTAGGGATAAGCGGATCGTAGATCCGTCCCAGTCGGAATTGACACCCTTCACCCTCTGGCCCCCTCTCCCACGCAAGCGGGGCGAGGGGGAAATCTGTCTCCCCTCCCCGAATTCGGGGAGGGGTCGGATACGAGCGACTGGCGCGCCGATTCGTCTCTACTCGGCTGTTTTATCCCTAACTCACGTTAAATAGACATGGGGCGCAGCACGCTGCGCCCCTACAGAAGTATGTTTTCGTGTTTAGACGGCCTGCTTGAGCCGCGACGGCGGCGCGAGCATCACGAAGTATTGTTCCGGGTGGTTGAGCAGCGGGTATAGGTGCTGCACTTCTTCGCCCTGATTATTGGCTTCCAGCGTGGCGATGTAATTGCCCAGCAGGTCGATGATGTCCTGCACGCCGCGCGCGTCCAGCTCACGGATTTCGACCGTCGCGCCCTTGGCGATGCGGCGGCGGATAGCATCCACCGTGAGGTTCATTTCTGGCTGAATGCGCTGATACAGCGTGCCACCCGACATACCTGCGCACAACCACGGGCCGGGATCACCGAGCACAAGCACGCGCCCGGAGGTCATGTATTCGCAGGCATAGCCCTTGAGATTCGCGCGTGCCGCCAAGCCACCGAGATCGTCGTGCAGGGGCTGCTTGACTTCGCCGCCGAAGACGATATCCGCGCCGCTGAGACGGATGCAGGCGCGCGTATCGGCATCACCCTGCACGATGAAGCGACCCGCCTGCGCCCCGTAAGCGAAGCTCTTGCCGACCGAACCATCGAGGCGTTCGCCGTCGTGGTTGAGGCCCTTGAGCACGGCAATCGTGCCGCCCTTGGCACACTTACCGACGCCATCCTGCGCGCCGCCTTCCACCAGTACGTCGAGCTTGTCCATCGTGAAGGCTGCCAGACCATTGCCCGGTACAGCCGAGTTGCTGAAGCGCAGGTGAATGATACCCAGGTCGCTGGAGACTTCGCCGCGTTCAATCGCCCCGGAGAGGTGTGTACCGAGCGCGCGATCCATTGCCATGACTTGTTCGTCGTCGTAGGTGATTTCCTGATCGCCGGGCTGTGTCGCGTCGTTGATGATCTCGGTGATGCTCTTGCTCATGGTATTGCGCGGACGCGCTAGCAGACGACCGACGCCGGGCAGGAATTCGCGCTTGCTGACCGTCGGAACCGGAATAAAGAGTGGGCGCAGGTCGATGCGGTCATGCATCTGCACCTGTTCGAGCAAATCAGCCCGCCCAACGAGATCCTGCACGCGCGTGAAGCCGAGTTTGGCCGTCCAGCGGCGGATGTCTTCGCCGAGCGCTTCGAAGACGCGCACGATACCGCCGACGGCCTGTTCAGCATCACGCGGTTCAAAGTGCTTGATGCCTTGTTCCAGCGCCTGTTCCTTGGTGGTGATGTGCGTGGTGATGCCGACGTGACACGTGCCCTCATGACACTTACGACAGATCGTACAGCCAACGGCCACCATTGCCAGCGTGCCAAAGCTGACGCGGTTCGCGCCGAGGCACATCATCTTGACGACATCGCGGCCGCTCTTCATGCCACCGTCCGACCACAGTTCCACATCACCGCGCAGACCGCTCTCGATCAGTGCGCGGTGCGCCAGCCACACGCCGATTTCGGCGGGCAGACCGACGTGCCGCAGCGAATGCGCGCGCGCCGCGCCCGTTCCGCCTTCGTAACCGGCAATGTTGATGATGTCCGCGCCGGCCTTGGCGATGCCGACGGCGATGATGCCGACGCCGGGTACCACCGGAATTTTCACGGAAATCTTGGCGTTGGGGTTGGCGATCTTCAGTTCGTCAATTAACTGCGCGAGATCTTCAATCGAGTACAGGTCGTGATTGTTGCTTGGCGAGATCAGATCCACCCACGGCGCGGTCGAGCGTGCGAGCGCGACCTGTTCCGTCACCTTATAGGCTGGCAGGTGCCCACCTTCGCCGGGTTTCGCGCCCTGACCGATCTTGATTTCGAGATAGTCGCACGAATTCAGGAATTCGATGTTCACGCCGAACCGTCCGGAGGCGATCTGGTTGCCGCGATTGTGCGGGTACTTACCCATCACGTCTGGCAGTTCGCCGCCTTCGCCGTTCACGCAGATGATGTTGAGTCGCGCCGCCGATTCCGCGTACGCCTTATACGAGAGTTCGCCCTGCGATCCGAACGACATCGCGCCGATGATCATCGGCAGGTCGTGCTTGCCGATGCGGGTGTCGACGGTCGCCGGGTCAATCGCGGAGTCAGTCACCTTGAGGTCGATGATATGGCGAGCGGAGACGGGCATTTCCCGTTCCAGCTCCAGCATTTCGGCTTCGTACTGGTCGAGCGTCATCTCACCGAGGGCGATGTCTTCGACCTTTTTCCACATTTTCGGGTAGAGGCGATCCGGGTTTTCCAGCTTGCTGCCCTTGCCGGAGCGCAGTTCGCCCGCGCGGACTTCGGCTTCGCGCTGCACATCGTCCCACGAGAAACCGCGTTCATCCGAGCCGAAGTAGTTGGGCGTGCCAAATACATCAGCGACGCCGGACGCCAGCCCGACCGAGGCGAATGACTGGCCGTAGCCGCGCAGTTCGTGGCAGCCAATCGTCGATGTGACTTTCTGGATGCCCGTGGTCAGCGAATTGACGGTGTTGGTCAGGCGCTTGCTGGTTTCTTCGCTCGCCAGCGGTTCCCGCGGGGCACGCGGGGCGATATCGAGCGCGACGGCGTAGAGCATGTAGGGATTGACCGCGCTGGCGCCCAACCCAATCGCCATGACCACATCGTGCAGGTCACGGAGCGCGCCGGAACGGAGCACAATGCCCGCGCGGCGGCGCAGATTGACATCATTTTCGTTGCTTTCGCGCAGCACGCGGTCGACGGTGGCGACTGCCAGCAGCGGGTCGATCCACAGGCGTTCGCCAGCGAAGACATCGCCGTCGTCGAGGATGATGCACTGCACGCCGCCCGCGACCAGTTCGGCGGCTTCGCTCGCCAGGCGGGCAACCGCGGATTCAATGGTTTCTTCCGGGAAGGCGCTCATCGAGAGCGTCGCCGCATGGTCGCCAAATTCGGCGATCAGATCGTCAATCGTTTTGGTGCCGAACTTGCTGGCCACCGCCCGCAGATCTTCATCCGCGCCGAGCGCGGTGTGCCCACCGAGCAGCACCGGGGTCTTGAGCGTGACGACGATATCGTCGGGGCTGTTGGCCTGACCGGGTTCGGGGCGCGCGCCGACGTAGACCGTGGTCGAAAACTGCGCCTGTTCGCGCTCGCGGTCAATGGCCGGGTTGGTCACGACGGCGACGACCTCCTGAAAGAAGTCTGCTATGTTGACGCGCGTTTGGCTGATCGCGGCAAGCGGACCATCCCAACCGAGCGAGCCGATCAGCTCCTTGTTGGTTTCCGCCATCGCTTGGATGATGTTCAGGTGATAGCGCTCCCAGCCGAGCGCGGCCATCGTCACCGCGTTGATCGCGGTCGAACGCTGGGGCAGGGGCGCCGCCAACGCGACGGCCGCCGGCGCAGGCGTCGGCTTGACTGCCGTGCCGCTGCCGTGCCCATTCCCATTGCCGTTGCCGTTACTGGGACGCAGGGCCGAACTGTTCATGGCCCACACGCCGCGCGGCTTGCCATTGTTGAACATGCCGCGTTCACGCGACCGATTGAAGACGTGCTGCTGAATCGCCGGGTAGTCCAGCACTTCGATCCCGCGACCGGGCTTAATCACCAGCGCGATCTTTTCGCCGGGGGCGAGCGGCTTGGGTGCGGAGGACATCATCGTCAGCGGGTAGACGCCGCGTTCCGATGTGGCGAAGTATTCTTTTTCCGTTTCGCCGAACCACAGCGGGCGCAGACCGAGCGCGTCCACGCTGAACACGCACTGATCACCCACGCGGGCGGCAACGGCGGCTGGACCCTGCGCGAACGGCCCAAACGAGCGGCGGATGTTCTCGTACATCTCGTGGATTTCGTCCGCGCCCTGCATCAGATCATGATCGAAGGGCGGGAAGACGTATTCCATCGCTTCGATCAGGTCAAAGTCATACTTCATGCACAGCGCATCGATCAGGTTGTCGATGTCCTGCGAGTCCGAGTTGTTCTCCGACAGGTCGATGCCGAGCATAGCGGCTTCGAGGCGGAAGCGCGAGATCGTGTTGAATTCACCGTTGTGACCGAGCACGTTGAAGGGCTGCGCGCGTTCGAACACCGGGTTCGTGTTCGTGGAATAGCGGGCGTGACCGAGCGTCACTGTGGAGGCGTATTCGGTGTCCTGCAGTTCCGGGTAGTAGCGGCGCAGGATTTCGACCGTGCCCTGCACCTTGTAAACTACGCTGCGCGACGAGAACGAAGCGAAATGCACGCCGAGGTCGCGTTCAATGGTGGTTTGCAGGCGATACAGGACTTTTTCAAGCTGATCGTTCTTGACGCTGCCATTCATCCCGGCGAACTGCCAGAAGAGTGGTTCGTTCTTGGCGGCGCTGCGACCGAGCACGTTGCTCTTGACCTTGCCCGCGCCATCGTAGAGCGGTTCGAGACCCGCCTGTTGAATGCGGTCACAGATGAGCCGCGTCACGGCGTCCGCGTCGGAGCGCATGTGCACGGGAATCATCAGGTGCGCGACCCAGAAATTCGGGTTGACCGCCAACCCGTAGCGCAATCCGCTGGACGCGAGGGTCTTCGACCACAGCTCGCGGGGGATATCCGTCATAATCCCGACGCCGTCACCTTCACCATCCACGATACCCGTGCGATGGCCCATGCGGGTGAGAGCTTCGATTGTGCGTTTTACATTACCGTGAGTGGCTTGTCCGCCCTTGCGCACGGAGCAAATCAGAGCGCAGGCGTCGCGTTCGCGGGTGTCTTCGCGGTGAAGGGGAAACTGCTGATCACAGTCGTCCGGTGACATTACATCCACCTCATACTACAGGGATAAAAAGGGTCAGCGTAAGTATGGGGCAAAATGATCGTGAAATCTACATCAAATTTCGGCGCTAAATCTGGTCAATGCGTACAAATGGGGTTAGGAAATAGCTGAGGTTTCTTGGGAGAATTGGAAAATTTCGGTGAAGTAAGATTATGCAGCCTGCCCGAACGAATGGTTTTTAGGCAACCTGCCATAATGACCGCATAATACCCAATGACTATGGCGTTTGGCAAGAGCTGAAGGCTTGTGCAGTGTGCCCGTAATCTGAGACGCTGCGATTGGGTAAATCGGGCTGCCGTGTCAGACAAAAACAACGGACGCCCATTGGGCGTCCCATCTACCGAGCCACATGTGCATTGAAGCGTTATTTGCGGGCGTCTAATTGATCGACAGCAGGCGCCGAATCGTCAGCGCGAGGTGCAGCGCGAGACGAATTTCCGGGCGGTTCAGGTCAATTTGCGCGATCTCGTTGATGCGGTTCATGCGGTACAACAGCGTATTCCGATGCACGATCAGCATTTCTGCGGTCTGGCTCAAGTTGCCGTGGCAGGCGAAGAACGCCTCCAGCGTCTTGATCAGGTCAGCGTGCTGGCTGAGGTCGTACTTGACCAGCGTGCCGAGCGTTTGCTCGCAGAACGCCAACAGCTTATCCCGGTCGGAGAGGGAGAGGATGAGCTGATACACGCCGAGATCGCCGATGTAGAGCGGCGCGTCCGTTTGCAACCGGGCGGCGAGGTCGCGCGCTTGCACGGCGTCGCGGTAGCTGCTGCGCCATACCGTCACATCCCGCGCGGCCTGACCGACGCCAATGGCGACCCGCGAGCTGGAGAACTGCCGCTGAATCTCCTTGCTGAAGACTTCGGCAAGCCGCATGGTCGAATTGACAGGTTCCTTCTCTTCGACTGCATGGAAGACGAGGACTTCGTTTTCGCGTTCGCGCTGCCACACGAGTGCCGCAGCGTGCTGCTGGGCGACCAGCGTGTTAATCGTCGTTTCGAGGCGGCGCAGCGATGGGGCTTTATCGCCTTGCCACGCCAGCACAATTGCCACATGCGTTTGCGTCATGTCGTGCTCGAAGCGTTCACCCTGCCGAATGGCTTCCTGCTGGCTGACATCGCCGATGAGCAGGCGGTCGAGGAACGTGCCGCGCAGGCGCTTCTCCGTATCGCTGATGGCCTTGGCTTTCGCCATTTCCAGCGCGCAGGCGGCAGCGCCATGCTCGGCGACGGCGGTATCAACGTCGTCGAGGTCAGTATCGCGCCCAATGATCGACAAGTAGCCGCGC
The DNA here is from genome assembly GCA_041916315.1 of Anaerolineae bacterium. Lineage (GTDB taxonomy): Bacteria > Chloroflexota > Anaerolineae > Aggregatilineales > Phototrophicaceae > Flexifilum. The sequence goes on along the minus strand of JAYRZU010000069.1, from coordinate 13,162 downwards.
CCAATGTCTTTGGTGATGATCGGGGAGACGAGGCGCGCGAGGCCGGGGGTCGGCAGCGCTTGCATGAGCACCGGATTTTCGATTTCGCTCACCCGGTGACGATCCTGAATTTCGACCGGGAGGTTATCGACCTTGCGCAGAAAGTTTTCGACATCTTCCCAAAAGGCGACGAACTGCGGCTGGACTGAGCTGTAGAGAATTTGCAGGCGTTTATCCTGCACAACCACTGATTTGTTCGTCAGCCGAGCCATGGCATTAATGAGTTCGGGCATGCCTTCGTTACGGGAAGAAATCTGCGTGAGCTGGCGGTAAATCTGGGTGCCGCGTCGCTCAATCTGACCTTTTTGATCGACGAGCAGGCTGACGACCGCTTTTTCCACCATGCGGATACGGCTGCCCGAGGGGAGCATCATCACGGGGATGCTGTAGGCGTTGGCCTCGGCAATTGCAGTCGGTGATGGGTTATCACTCAACACCACCGCGGAAGCTTTGTTTTCGGATGCCCAGCGCACCACATCGGCATCAAGCATGGTATGGCGCGCGCCATTTTCGTTCGGCGCGACCAGTACAAGCTCATCTTTCTGCAGCGTTTTGTTGCTGACGCCGTCTTCAGGATAGATGACGGTCGTCCAGGCAACGATGCGGTTGAGGAGCAAGCCCTCTCCAGCGACAACCCGCGTTCCCAAGGGGAGCGCCAGTTTTCGCACATCTTCAACGGTAACGCGGGGGGTCGACTCGCTCATTGTTTCCTTCGGGCAATCTGCACAAAAAGTACACCCATGAAATAGCCTATTTAGGCTAAAAAGTCAAGAAATTAGGTTTCACCGGTGATCAAACCGAACAAAATCACGGCGACGAACACCAGCAGGGATTCGCCGAGCATGTCCGCGGCCGGATTCACGCGCATCACGTAGTAGGCCAGCAGCCCTTCGACTGCGCCGCCGATCCAGGTGATCGGCCCGACGCGCCAACCGCGCGTATACTGGTAGAAGGCGGAACCGAGCAGGATGACCGCGCCGGACAGGGGAATAAACCAATTCGGGAACGAGCCTTCGGGCAGGAGCTGGGTCACGGCGAACGCCAACACTAACAGCGCCCATGTAAACCGCTCGACGCGCGCTTCATTCTCGCTCTTGCGGCGACCCTGATACCCACGATTCGTGGATGAGCTGCTCCGGTTGCTGCTTCGTCTACGTGCCATATACTCTCTCAACTGGTGACGATATGTTCCCTGATTTTAACACAAATGTGCTTTTCGTGCTGTATAATCCCCCCGTAAGACTGGGGTAGAACGATGAAAACGATCGGTATTCTGACAGGCGGCGGTGATGCGCCGGGGTTGAACGCGGTCATTCGGGCGGTGGTCCTCACAGCAAAACATCGGTATGGGTGGGATGTCATCGGCATTCGTCAGGGATTTGACGGCCTGCTGCATGACGCACCTGCTAACATCTTGACGGAAGAACGTGTGCGCCCGCTGCTCACGCGCGGCGGGACGATCCTCGGCGCGGTCAACCGCGGCAACCCCTTCAGACAGGTGGTGGAGACCGCCGATGGCGCGGTCGAACCCATTGACTTGACCGACGAAGCGCTCCGGCGGTTGGCGAATATGGGCGTCGAAGCACTGATCGTCGCAGGCGGCGATGGCACGATGGCGATTGCGCAGAAACTGCTGGATCGCGGCGCGCGTGTGGTGGGCGTGCCCAAGACCATCGACAACGATCTCGCGCAGACCGATGTGACGTTTGGCTTCGACACGGCGATTCTCACGGCGACAGACGCACTCGACAAGCTGCAGACGACCGCCGAGAGTCATCATCGCGTGATGGTGCTGGAAGTCATGGGCCGGAACGCGGGCTGGATCGCGCTCAAAGCGGGAGTCGCAGGCGGCGCGGATGCCATTCTCATTCCCGAAATTCCGTTTGACGTCGCTATTGTGTGCGCGCAGATTCAGCAGGCGCGGGAACACGGGCGCAACTATAGCCTAATCGTGGTCGCAGAGGGCGCAGCGCCGATCAATGGGGCGCAGGAATACTACATCCAGACGGGCGGCGTGATGCGGCTCGGCGGCATCGGCTACATTGTCGGCAATATGATCGCGGACTGTATCGGCGCGGAAGTGCGCGTGACCGTGCTCGGTCACTTGCAGCGCGGCGGTCAGCCCACGCCGCATGATCGCTGGTTGGCGACGCGCTTTGGCGCGGCGGCGGTGCAGTTGGTCGCGCAAGAGCAGTGGGGCTACATGGTCGCGCTGCGCGGCGAACAAATCGTGTCGGTGCCTATGCGCGACGCCCTGCAAATGAAACAGGTTGACCCAAATGGCGACATGGTGCAGATGGCGCGGGATCTTGGGATTGTGTTCGGCTGACCGCTAAGCGCAGGGGAGGGTAATCGTGAAGCGCGTGCCGGTTGGAGGAGTTTTCTGGCTGGTTACGGTGATCGAACCATTATGTTCTTCGACCACGCGCTTCACGATGGCCAACCCCAGTCCTAGTCCCTCGTTTGTTTTGCGTACCGCCTGTGGTGACCGGAAATGGCGCTTGTAGATGTGCGCGATTTCATCGGGTGCGATGCCAATGCCCGTATCGGTGACGGTGATGGCCGCACAGTCACCGTCGCGATACCCAGCTAAGGCGACAGTTCCCGTCTCGGTGTAGCGGATAGCGTTATCCACCAGGTTGATGATCGCCCGCGCCAGCGTGACTCGATCCATAGGGACGGTGAGAGCCCGGTCGGGTAGGGTCAAGGTCATCAGCAGACCTTTAGATTCGCCGTTCACGTGGGTAGCGGCAAAGACCTCGCTTAGAAAGTCGCCTAAGTCGGCACTTTCCCGGCGGTGAGGCGCTTGTTCGAGGCGCACAATATCGACCACCGTATCGACCATCGTGGACAAGTGCTTCAACTGAAGCTGCACGGCTTCAAGCTGGCGCTGACGATGTTCAGGGTTGTCTCCGGTACGCCCGAGGATTTGAATGCGCAGGTTAATCCCCGTCAGTGGATTCCGCATATCGTGCACCAACTCATTGATGAAGTCGCGCAGGCGATTGGCGCGGGTACGTTCGTCGTCCACTTCCGCGATGTACTTTTCCATCAGGTCGCGCAGGGCCGTTTCTGCCCGAGTTAGGCGGCGCTCGATTTGCCCGTAGGAGCCAAACAGCAGCGCGAAGGTTGGACGCCGCTCCAGGCCGCGATAATGCGGCAGACGCGGCGCGATATGACCGAGGTAGACTGCCATCACAGGGGTGAGCAGCAGCGCCGAAATCAAACTGCTCAGCACGCTGCCCGGCACAAACGCCACGAATTCGTCCACACTTTCGGAGGCCAGCGCCCAGAAGACGACGTTGTTGATCGCTAGAATCACGGTAAGCGTGAGGCCGCTTTTCGCCCAGAGAGGCAAGCGCGGCAGGTGATTGACCAGCGCCTGAAACAGAATGCCGATCCCGATCAGGTCGATGCCGAATGCCACACTGGACGCCAGTACCGTGCGGAGACTAGGGTTGATCAGGAGCGCGGTAACTTCGCGATCCGCCCGCAGACCGCCGCCGGGGATGAGCGTGTGCAGCCACAAACTCGAAAAGACCAGAAATGACAGCAGATCAACGCCGATGATGGTGACGATGGCGGCGCGCGCCGGAATGACCCCTTCCACCACGTACAGCACCAGCACGACGAGCAGAATCGTCGGGATAAACAAGCCGCTTGCATAGGTGATGCGCAAATCCGGCGTGACCGTTACGTAGACGCTGATGGCGGATGCGAAACGCATCATGCCGACGAGCGCCGCACTGATGCCGACGACCGACACGATGCCGTAGCGCGGGCTTAAGCGGTGGATGGCTAGCAACAGGGTGTTGAGCGCCAGCAGTTCGAAGATGAGCAGCAGAAAGTTCAAATTCATGACAGATACTCATCCTCTTTCGCTGGCGCTGTGACATGGTAGCGGTGAAGCGGCGGAGCGGATTGAACGTACGTTATGGGATAAGGTGAGCGTGAAGCGATGACGTCTACCTACAACCCCTCAGCGGGGCGAGAGAGTAGCAGATCTCCGCCCTAAAATCAGCGGAGGCTGCGCATGACACGCGAGCACAATCGTTTCCGCTGCTATTAGCGTTTGTTCACCTCATCGGGCTTCATCCGCTGCACAATCACCAGTGTGAACCAGATGATCAAGGTTGCGCAGATGGCGGCGAACCATGCACCTGTGCCGATCCCCATACCGACCGCCGCAGTCACCCACATGCTGGCCGCCGTCGTCAGTCCTTGAATATTCGCCCCCTGTTTGAGGATCGCCCCTGCGCCCAGAAAGCCGAGCCCGGGCAAAATTTGCGAGGCGACCCGACCCGGATCGCCTCCTGGAAAGGCCAGTACGGACAGGCCGGTGAATAAGCATGATCCCATACCGACGAGCATGTGCGTGCGTAAACCCGCATCATGCCCGCGCCGCTCGCGATCCATGCCGATCAGCCCGCTGAGGATGCCCGCGAGGATGACCTGCAGGGCGATAGTGAGCTGGTCTTCCAAAGAAACACTCACTTCAACTCCTCAATGCCGCGCCGCAGCGTGGTGCTCTGATCGAGATACTTACGGAAACCTTCGGCTTGCACTTCGTAGCGTTCCGAGAGCACCTGTAGGCGGCTGAAGATCGGCGTGAGCACCTGTTTGCCGTATTCGTTGAGGCGGCTGCGCTCTTTGCGCGTGAGATTGTCGAGCGCGTCGTGGTACGCCTTCTCAATCGCATCGATACGCTTGTTCATGTCGTCTTTGGTATCCCGCGCCACGCGGCGATAGTAGCGGTAGGCAACGTAGCCACCGAGTGCGGCAGCGGGCGCAGCGACGATGGTCGCGGCGGCGGCCAGCCCAACGACGGGGCCGGGGGCGGCAATCGCCAGAATCGTGACGAGCGTGCCGATCACGGCGGCGCTGAAACCAAGCAGGAAGCCATTGGTGTTCGTCGCAAACACTTCCTGCATTTCGCCGATCACGCGCCCCGTCGAGTAGCTCTTGAGTTCGCTTTCGGCGATGCGGATCGCGTCTTCGAGCGCTTCGCGCTGTTCGGCGTACATGCCCGCGTCCAGCCCGCCGACTTCCTGTTCCATGAGGTCGCGCAGTTGGTTGAGGCGGTTGATCACGCCGCGCCAGTACTGGCGGCTGTTGTCGATCAGCACATTGATATAGTCACCCGTCGCGGTTTCGATATCACGCGTCGCCTGCCCGACGACTGTTTCGGTGAATTGGGCTTGCAGCGCCTCACGGTTCAGTCCGCGTCCGATACTGCGCAGCGACAGGTTTTTGTTGATGAATTCTAGGCCGCGCATACGCATGCCTTCGAACACCGCGTCGATGTCGGCGCGGGCACGCGTGAGCTGCGCGTTCAAGCCGCCGGACTGCGTTTCGAGTTCGCGCTGAATGTCGCGGACTTTGGTTGTGTCCGCACCGATCAGGTCGTACTTAGCTTTGGCTTCGTCGTAATAATGCTTAACCGTTCGTTCAGCGGTGTCCAACTGTGCCAGCAGCTTCTGCTTGGCAGGTGGCGCTTCGCTGAGCACGCCGCGTAGGTGCGCCTTGACTGCATCAATGCCGCCCGCGTCGGGCTGACCGTTGCGTCGGGCTTGCAGCGCGTCCTTGGCAGAGACAAGGAAGATCAGCGGCTCGAAGTCGAGCAGTTCTTTGGCCTGTCGCTCGACGAAGGTGCGGACTTCGCGCAGTTCGTTGGGGTTGAGCAGGTCAGTCTGGTTGACGACGAGGATAATCTTCTTACCGTAGTTCTTCGCCAGTTCCAGATACAGGCGTTCCGTTTCGGCAAAGGCGCGCTTGGCCGAAATCACAAAGATCACGAGGTCGGAGCGGTGCAGGAACTGCTTGGCGATCTTCTCATGTTTCTGGAAGACCGATCCCGTTCCGGGCGTATCGACCAGCGCGACGCCCGTCGCAATCGTGTTCGGGTGCGTCCATTCGTAGATGCCATCTTCGCGAATGTTCGGTTTGCGTGTGCCGTTCTCGTTGTAGCGAATCACATGGATCGCGTCGGTTGTCGGCGTGATGCCCATCGCCAATAGTTCGTCGCCCAGGAGCGCGTTGATGAACGACGACTTGCCCGCGTTGAATTCCCCGATCACGACAACGAGAAAGAACATCTCGCGCAGGTCTTGGGCGATATCGAGCAAACGCCGCCGATCTTCGTCCGCCTCTTTAAACTCGGCCAGCGCAGTCGCGATCTCCGTCAATAATTTGACTTCGCCTTCGCGGAAGGCCGCTAAAGCGCCATCCAGACTTGTCGTTTGAATGTGTACTGCCATGTTGGTTACCTCAGAATGCCCAGTAAGCCCGGTTTGCCCAGCGCGGTTAAATCGCCTTCGATCTTGACTAACTGCTCGCCGGCGGTCTGCAAGCGCTGAAGCTGCCCCGTGTGAATTTCGGTCTGCGCGTCGATTAGCCGGGTGAGCGGAGCAATCGCATCGCGCCGTAAGTTCATCCCATAGTCGATCTGCTTGTTGGCCGCGCGGGTCAGAATGTCGCTGTATTTGCCCGCGAGAACCTGCATCCGCTTAACGTACTCGTTCGCTAACTGGCGTCCGCGCAGCGGCAAAAAGGCCAGCCCCAGCAGCATCAGGCCGAGGAGGACGATGATCACGATCAGCTCGGTCGAGCCGCCGCTGCCATCTGTGCCGAACGGGTTCGCTTGCCAGATGAAGATCGCGAACACCAGCATGATGATCTCATAGGCCGCAAGATAGAGCAGCGAATTGCGCAGCGCCCGCTCGATCTTCTCGGTCTCTACGACTTTCGCTTCGTCTTCCAATGCCTGCAGTTCGGTGCGCATGCCTTGCATCGCCGTGCGGTCGTAGCGCGTCGGCGTTTGGACCGTGCCGATGACTTTCGACTTGATCAAAGCGGGCAGCGCGTCGATCTCTTTCTTCGCGTACTTGACCAGATCGTCGGTGTCCTGCAAGTCTTTACCTTCGAGCCGCGGCGGCAGCTTGTCGGCGATGATCGGCAGTTCGGCAATCGGCTCAAAGACCTTGTGGCGTTCGAAGGCGGCACGGGTATAGGAACCGCCGCTCGTGCTGCGCGCAAGCGACGACAGACCGACCAGTTCGGCCAGTCCGCGGAACATCGACCCGAGCGCCCGTGAGAACTGGAACTGCTCGTGAATCGCTTCCGCGCCGCGTTTGCTCGCGTCCTCAAACTTGGCTTTGACCTCGTCAGTCGTTTGGACCACGACTTTGTCGCTTTCGCGCCGGAACACGGTCAACTGCTGCTCGACGTTCTGCGCGATGCTCTGGTAATGGTCGAGCGCGGACTGGTTGCCACGTACGGCGTTCAAGGCGGCGCCATGCACGTTCTGCGCGATGTTGAGCGGGGTTTGCAGCTTCTGGCGCAGTCGTGGGACATCGCTCAACTGCGTGTCGACGTAGTTTTCAATCTGCTTGATACCGCTCGCCGCCCATTTTTCCTCATCGACCGTGCCGTCGGCGTGCCGCGCGTCCAACGCTTCGCGGGAAGACATCAGCCAGACTTCCGGGTTCTTGCCCAATTCCGTGCGCGCTTGGTCGGTCACATACTGGCGGACGGTTTCGCGTTCTTCAGGCGTGAGCAAGTCGACCTGATTTAGGATCAGGATCACCTGTTTGCCATATTCCTTGAGCGTGCGGATGTAATCGAGGTTGTGCTGGGTCATGGCTTGTGTCGCCATCATGACGAGCAGCACGGTGTCGGAGCGGTGCAAAAAGCGCCGCGTGATCTCTTCGTGTTCCCGGAAAATCGACTCAAGGCCGGGCGTATCGACAAAGCTGACCTTTTGCAGCAGCGGTGACGGGTGGAACACGGTGTCGACATCACCGGAGCGGGTGCGCGACGCTTGTTCGCCGTAGCGCAAGATCGTGATGCGATCAGTCGTCGGGGTCGGACCGACGGAGAGTAGATCCGCCGTGCCGAGGAGGGCATTGATGATGCTGGATTTTCCCGCGTTATAGGGTCCCATCAACACAATCAGATAGGGGTGATCAGCGTGAAAGAGCGCATCCCGCATTTGCGACACCCGCTCCTCACCCAATCCATCGATTTTCGGCACAATGTCCAGCAAATCGGTGATGAGTTCGTGCTCGCGGCGGCGGATGGTATCGTATTCCGTCGCCAGTTTGGTGCTTGTTTCAGGGGTCACGTCATGTCCTGTGTTGCGATTCACATTGAGTTTGCGAATAGAGTATACTATACCGCACTTCTATCAGATAGATTAAGCCGCACATTACCCATGCGGCTCTAAACAAGAGATCGCATTTATGCTCAATTCTTCTATTCGCTATGCAGGCGGGCGGCTGATGTGTGATGGCGTCGCTCTCGCCGATATCGCCGCGCAAGTTGGAACGCCCGTTTACGTCTACAGCACGGTTCGCATGTTGAGCAATCTGCGCCGCATACAGGCGGCGTTTCCCAACTCTCACATTCACTACAGCGCCAAAGCCAACGCTAACCTGAGCATTCTGCGCACCCTGATCAACGCAGGCGCAGGCATTGACGCCGTGAGCGCGGGCGAAATTCACCGCGCGCTGCTGGCGGGCGTCAATCCCGCCGATGTTGTGTTCGCCGGGGTCGGCAAGACCGGGCAAGAACTGTTCTACGCGCTTTCGCAGGGTGTCGGTTGGTTCAATGTCGAAAATGTCGAGGAACTGCGCCTGCTCAACAGCATGGTCGGCACGGCGATTTCGTCTGTACGCGTGGCGCTGCGCCTCAACCCGGATATCACGGCCAATACGCACCGCCATATCGCGACGGGGCATGGCAAAGCCAAGTTCGGCTTAAACGCAGATACGGTGCGCTCTATCCTCACACATCAGGACAACTACCCGAACCTGCGCTTCAATGGCCTGCATATTCATATTGGCAGTCAACTCCACGATGCACAAGCGACGCAAGCCGCCATTCGTGCCGTGCTTGACCTCATCGATCCGTTTCCGGAAATCACGACCATCAACATTGGCGGTGGGCTGCCCGTAGCGTATTCCGCCGACGAATCGCTGCCGACGATCGAAGCGTTCGCTGCCGCAATTTTGCCGTTGCTTGAAGGCTACGACGTGATTCTCGAACCGGGGCGCTCAATCATCGCGGATGCGGGGCTGTTGATCGCGCGTGTGCAGTATGTCAAAGACCAGGGTGGGGCAAAGTTCGCCATCCTGGATGCCGGCATGACTGATCTGATTCGTCCTGCGCTCTACGAGGCACACCATGAGATTGTGCCTCTGGTGGAGAAAGGTGGCGTTCGTGAAATCGTGCAGGTGGTCGGCCCGGTGTGCGAGACGACCGACGTACTCGGACGCGATGTCAGCTTGCCGCCGCTGGAAGCTGGCGATAGCCTCGCCATGCTGACCGCGGGCGCGTACGGCATGGTCATGGCGAGCAATTACAACGCGCGCCCTCGTCCGCCGGAAGTGCTCGTTGGCGCGGATGGTAACTCCTGGTCGATCATTCGCCGCCGCGAGTCATGGGATGATCTGGTGGCGGCGGAGTTGGGGTAAGTCGGCTAGAACAGCCAATCCGGATTCTCAAAGCCACCATATTCTTGAATCGCACCGAAGACATGCTGAACCAAATGTGTGCTTTTGAGAATGCGAATCGCACAAACACCGTTCGCTAAAACGTGTTTGCTTTTCTCGCTGCCTTGCTTAAACAGTGTTTTTCTAATTGCTGTCACTGGAAGTTGGAGGGTTTCCAACCAGTATTGTTCCACTCGACGCATTTCAAATGGATCGTTGAAGTGACAATGAATTCTAATCGTGATGTCTGCTTCACAAATTGCCATTTCTTCACGAAGAAAACGCATGCAGAGTTGGAGCATGTTGGCGTCAGAGTTGACAAAGTAAAAGGTGTTTCGATCTTTCGCGCCTTCCGCCCAGTACAGCATACAGCCTGCAAGGTGTAGTGGACTGTTTTCACGAGCCTTAATGCGACCTTGGTCTTGAAATACTATTCTCTGGGCTTTCGCATTTTTGCGGTTTGTGCTGGCACCCTTGTTTTGAGCGCCGTAAGTGCGAATTTTTTCTTTTAAATGTTCAACCTGCAACTCAGTCAACTCAATGTCGCGTACCCACAAGCTCACAGTACTTTTAGCAATGCCGAGCATGAAGGCAATGTCGCCAATAGAATGTCCCTGCTGACGCAGCTCACGTGCTTTGAGTCGAGTTTCACGTTTCATAGTCGAACCGGTGACTTTCTGACACAATGTAGATATATGGTTCGATTATACCATAATTTGGAATCAAAAAACCCCGTTAAAGGGGTTCTTAGGTGGTGATGCTCAGACTTGAACTGAGGACCTACGCATTATGAGTGCGTCGCTCTAACCAACTGAGCTACATCACCTAACTTAGTAGGTGCTTCCAGTATTGCTAGTAGCGGGGGTGCGATTCGAACGCACGACCTCCGGGTTATGCAAGGGTCTGGAACTTTCGTACCGTCTTGCGACTTGACCCCTGGACTATCCCTTCACCCTGCGGCTTACGCCGTTTAGGTGCCTGCCATCTAGTCTCTACACCTTCCGCATTGCTGCGGCTTGGCTCGGGATTACCGCGCTACCGGCTTCCCCGACTTTGACAGGTGTTCACGTACAAGTTTCCTTGTACGCAGCCCTGTGTCCTCTTGACCCTCAACAAACTAGGCGTTAGTTTTGTTGAGTCTTGGTCGTCAATCCGACACCTTGAGCCCGACGAGCTGCCTCTGCTCTACCCCGCAATATGTTGAGTATAGTATCAGACGCCGTAGGGGGTGTCAACAGTGAGTTCAAGCGAATTCATGAATTGCTTAACGATTGCCTTTGCGTGCTATGGTCGCCTCACAGATCGGGTGCTTGCTCGCATATAGTAGCACAACCCAGTGCTGCAACCCTCCCCGAATCGGGTATAATAGACGAACTGGTGTTCTGATAGGATAAGCCGCATATGCCCCGATTTGAACTGGTATCCGAGTTTCAACCGACAGGCGATCAACCGCAAGCGATTGCGCAGTTGGTCGATGGTCTGAAGTCTGATCTGCGGCATCAGGTGCTGCTCGGCGCGACCGGGACGGGCAAGACTTTCACCGTCGCGCAGGTAATTCAGCAGGTGCAGCGTCCCACACTCATCCTCGCCCACAACAAGACGCTGGCTGCCCAGCTCTATGCCGAATTTAAGGAGTTCTTTCCGCGCAACGCGGTTGAATACTACGTGAGCTACTACGACTATTACCAACCGGAGTCGTACGTGCCGCGCTACGATCTCTACATCGAGAAGCAGACCGACATCAACAAAGAGATCGAGCGCCTGCGCATTGCGGCGAAAGCGGCACTGCTCTCCCGCCGGGATGTGATCATCGTGGCCTCGGTGTCATGCATCTACGGCACAGGCGATCCGCAGACGTGGGGCAAGTCGATTGTCGAGTTCCGCAAAGGCAGCGAAGTGCGGCGCGAGACGCTGCTGCGCAAGCTCGTCTCTCTGCAATATGACCGCAACGATATGGATCTGGGGCCGGGGACGTTCCGTGTGCGCGGTGATGTGCTCGAAGTCTACCCACCCTATGAGCAGTCAGCCTATCGCGTTGCGCTGTTCGGCGACGAGATCGAGCGCATCACGCAGTTCGATCCGCTCACGGGCGAACTGCTGGCGCAGCATGAAGTCCTTGTCGTGTTCCCCGCGGCGCAGTTCATGGCCGATGATGAAAAGCTCAAGCAGGCGCTGACCGACATCGAGAAAGAACTCGACGAGACGATTGCGAACTTCAAGCGCGAAGGCAAGCTTGTCGAAGCGCAGCGCATCGAACAGCGCGTGCGTTATGACCTCGAAATGCTGCGCGAGATGGGTTTCACGTCCGGCATCGAGAACTATTCGCGCCATCTGGACCAACGCGCGCCGGGTACGCCGCCGTGGACGCTGATCGACTACTTCCCGAAGGACTATCTGCTCGTCATCGACGAGAGCCATATGACTATCCCGCAGCTTCACGGCATGTACAATGGCGACCGAACACGCAAGACAACGTTGGTCGACTATGGCTTCCGCCTGCCAAGCGCGGTCGATAACCGCCCGCTCAAGTTCGACGAGTTTGAGGAGCGCATGGGGCAGACGCTCTACACCTCGGCGACGCCCGGACCGTATGAGCGCAACAAGAGCGAAAACACCGTCCAGCAGATCATCCGTCCGACGGGCATCCTCGATCCGGAAGTGTTTGTGTGCCCGACCAAGGGGCAGATCGACGACATGCTGCAAGAGGTCGCCGCGCGCGTGAAGAAGGGGCAGCGCGCGCTCGTCACGACGTTCACGCAGCGCATGGCGGAAGAACTGGCGGGTTACATCAACGAGATCGGCATTCGCGCGCATCACCTGCACGCTGAAGTCGAAACGCTGGAACGTATCGAAATCCTGCGCGACCTGCGCCTCGGCGTGTACGATGTAGTGGTTGGGATCAACCTGCTGCGCGAAGGGATCGACCTGCCGGAAGTGTCGCTGGTCGTCATCCTCGACGCGGACAAGGAAGGGTTCCTGCGCTCCGAACAGGCATTGATCCAGAACATCGGGCGTGCGGCGCGCCATCTGGAAGGGAAGGTCGTCATGTATGCCGACAAGATGACTGACTCGATGAAACGTGCCATCGACGAGACGAACCGCCGCCGCGCGGTGCAGCAGGCGCATAACGAGGCGCACGGCATCACGCCGACGCAGATCGTTAAGCAGGTGCGCGATCTCACGGACCGGGTACGCGCTCAGATTGCCGAGGAAGAACACACAGTCGCTGGTGGCACGGTCAGTCTGGCGGCGCTGCCGAAGGACGAACTGCACAAGATGATCAAGGAGCTGGAGTCGGAGATGAAGTCGGCGGCGAAGGCGCTGGAATTTGAGAAGGCGGCGCTGCTGCGCGATCAGGTCATCGAACTGAAACAGGCGCTGGCCGACAAAGATCCCGCGGGGATGCTCATCGGGTAGCTCGTGTGCAACGTGGTCGGTAAAACGGACGAGGCATGAAGTCATTTCAGAATCGGTGAAAAGATCCAACCTCACCCCCAACCCCTCTCCTAGAGGAGAGGGGAGACAGGCGGAGTTTTCAAGTCCCCTCGCCCTTGGGAGAGGGGATTTAAGGCTTGTCCGGTACTCAGCAAAGAAGAGTAGCGAGCGCGCCATCGGGACGAAGGAGGCGGCGG
>JAYRZU010000068.1:0-85847 GCA_041916315.1 Anaerolineae bacterium | reverse complement strand
CCCCTCTCCCCGCTTGCGTGGGAGAGGGGCAGGGGTGAGGGGCAAGGACTAGCCGAGGCGCGGGACGATCACGCTCTCGTACCACGGGCGATATGTGTTCTCGTAGAAATCCGGGAACTTCGACTGCCAGTAGGCGGCGTTGGCGTCGTAATACGCCTGCGCTGACGCGATGAACTGATCATCCGGAATGGCCGAACTGAAGGCGTTCGCCTGCGTGTTGCGAATATCCTGCGCAGTTTGCAGGGTCGCCAGCACATCGAGGTCGCCGGGTTCGTCGCGGAACAGCGAGGTCGCGTCGCTCCACGCGCTTTCGGTTGGGCCGAGGTCGAGTTCGGGCGGGAAGAACTGGCCGCGCATCGGGTAACCGTCGGCGGTCGTCGTCGTGTAGTTGACCAAATCGAGATATTCCTGGCCCCACGCGTCGAGCGGTGTGCCTTCGACGCCGTCGACGGCCTGATTGGCGCGCACGAAGGGATACGGCGAGAATACGCGCTGGAGATTGCCCGTTTGTTCAAAGGCGAGACGGCGCTGCAGGTCGAAGCCCGCGCCGAGGTTCATGTGTGCGTACAGGCTGACGGCGGCGCTCTTGGTCGCGTCGTTCGCATCCGGGTTGACCGAAATCACGCTCACGCCGGGGCGGCCTTCGGGGCTGTAGTGACCGTTGTTGCCGCGCGGATGCGGAATCGCGCCGACGACTTCGCTGACTGGACGACCGACCGAAGCGGCGAGCGCGCCGGGGCCAATGTCGGCGGTGTCGGTGAAGTATTGCAGCGGGACGGTGACAATCGCCATCGTGCCGTTGAAGAATTGGCCGAGCAGATCCCAGTCGCCGTAGTTGGAGCCGAGCGACTTGTCCGTATGAATCATCCGGCGATAGCGTTCCACCGCGGCGACCATCTCGGGGTAGGAGGTGTAGTCAAAGCGCCAGTTCCAGCCTTCGGCGGGAGTCGGCAGGTAGTTGAACAGATTCGCTTTGCCGAAGCCTTCCGAGGCCAGCATCCATTCGACACCCCACCACTGCACGCCCATGCCGAGGCGCGAGTCAGTTGTCAGCGCCAGCGCCTTTTCGGCGATCTCGTCCCAGGTGGAGTCGATGGTGAGCGGTTCAACGCCCGCTTCTTCGAAGATGTCGCGGCGGAAGAAGATGCCGTTGCCAGGAGTGACGCCTTCAGGGAGGCCGAACTTGGCTTCGCCCACCTTGTATTCGACCGACCCGGCGCGCACCGCGTCGGAGAACTGGGATTCAAGATCGAATTCGGCGAATTGATCGGAGAGGTCGGCCAGCAAGCCCTGATTGAAGACGACATGCTTGCCTTCAATTGTCCACACGGCGAGCACGCCGGGGTGGAAGTAGGTCGGTGCCGTGCCCCCCGTGATCAGCGTGCGAAGTTGGTCGGTGCTCCAAATCGGCGCTTCGACGGCTTCCAGACGCACATTCGGGTTTTGTTCGAGCCAGGCTTGTTCGGCTTGCTGCTGAGCGGTGTATCCGCCATCGGGAGCCGTCTCCGGCGGGGGCGTCCACGGCCAGCCCGCAAGTTGGAGGACGACATCGGCATTTTGGGCGCGGCGGGTGGTCGAAGGGGCGGCGGAGAGCGGAAGCCCGCTGGCGAAGGCGGCGACACCGGCGCCGCTGATGGCGAGTGTCTTGAGGAAGTCACGGCGGCTGAGACCACGCTTGGAAGAGGGAGTCTGGGTCATGAAAAATCCTTTATGAATATGCAACCACTTCAATTTTGCTTGCGTCGGGGCTGCTGCCAGCCAGGACACGAAGGCCGAGACGGTCGTTTTTCCAGCGATTCTCCTTTCAGATTCCACTTGTCGGCCTTTATTTTACGACATAAAATAAGGTGTGTCAAATCAAACACCTGTGGGTTTACAGGTGTTTCTTGGGAGTTCAAACCTCATGCGTTTTCCGGAAAAGTTTGTGTGGGGCGCCGCCGCGGCGTCCTATCAGGTCGAAGGTGGCTTTAATGCCGATGGGCGCGGTCTGTCGGTGTGGGATATGTTCGCGCATCGTCCCGGCATCGTCTACAACGGCGATACAGGCGATGTGACCAGCGACCACTACCACCGCTACAAGGATGATGTCGCGCTCATGCGCGAGATCGGTTTGCAGGCGTATCGGTTGTCGCTGTCGTGGTCGCGCATTCTGCCAGATGGTGTCGGCTATCTCAATGAGCCGGGGCTGGAGTTCTATGATCGTCTGATCGACGAACTGCTCGCGAGTAACATTCAACCGTACGTCACGCTCTATCACTGGGATTTCCCGCTGCAGCTCTACTATCGCGGCGGTTGGCTCAACCGTGATTCGTCCGACTGGTTCGCCGAATACACGCAGATCGTCGTGCGTGCGCTCGGCGACCGGGTGCGCTTCTGGATGACGATGAATGAGCCGTCGGTCTTCACTGTGCTCGGGCACCTGAGTGGCATCCACGCGCCCGGCGACCGTCTCGGTGCAGCCGAAGGTTTCCGCATCGCGCATCATGTGTTGATGGCCCACGGGAAAGCGTCGCAGATCATTCGCGCTCATCGTCCCGACGCGCAGATCAGCATGGCAGGCAACGGGCAGGTTGGCATCCCGGCGACCATGAGCGCAGCGGATATTGCCGCCGCGCGTCAGCACATGTTCGACACGACTGAGCCGAGTCTGTGGAACCTCAACTGGTGGAGCGACCCGGCGATGTTCGGGCACTATCCCGCGGAAGGCTTGAAAACGGTAGAGTCGATGATGCCCCCTGGCTTTGAAAAGGACATGGACATCATCCACCAGCCGTTCGACTACTTCGGCCTCAACTGCTACTGGGGGGATGAAGTGAGCGCAGGCGCCAACGGCAAGATCGAATTTATTCCGAAGTACAGTGGCTACCCGATCACGGCGTTCCACTGGCCGGTCACGCCGGATGCGCTCTACTGGGGGCCGAAGTTCCTGTACGAACGCTACAAGCGGCCCGTGCTGATCACCGAGAACGGCTTGTCGAATCCCGATTGGGTGAGCCTGGACGGGAAAGTCCACGACCCACAGCGTATCGACCACATGTCGCGTTATCTGGGCGCGTTCAGCCGCGCGTATCAGGATGGAGTGGAGGTAGCTGGCTATCTGCACTGGTCGATTATGGACAACTTCGAGTGGGCGGAAGGCATGAAGCACCGCTTTGGCCTGATCCACGTCGATTACCGCGATGGGAAGCGCACGCTCAAGGACTCGGCGCATTGGTACAAAGACGTGATCCGCACGAACGGCGATGCGCTGCCGTAGTCAGCGTTTGATGCTGGAAGACGCGGTATTGCCATAGATGTGTCGGGGCGCACGGCCGGGCGCCCCGACGATTCTTTCTGCTGAACCCCAACATGATTTTGAAGTGCGAAAACATCCTAGATTAGAAGGGGCAAGGCGCGCCTTGCCCCTACATCCCCGCACAGGTGAATGATGCGGGGCGTGAAACTCACTATTCCGCTTCCGCTGGGACGAAGATTACGTCGTCCACGTAGTAGGTGCCCGCCCAGTACATCGAGAATTCGATCTTGTCGACCTGCGTTAGGTCGAGGTTGCTGTACAGGTCGAGATTGATGCACATCTGCACCCATTCATCCGTGACCGTCTTGGGGTTGTCGCCCGCGCCGACGTGATCCGTCCACGCTTCCTGATCGATCAGGCGGCCGTCGAAGATGCGTACGCCGACGCTGTTATCGGCGAGGCCGTTGTTGTTGGTCGTCGTATCCATGAAGTAGAAGCAGATCTTGTCGTAGCCGCTGGCGTCAAACGGACGCGGTTCAGGGTACGCGCCGAACGAATGCCATTCGCCTTCGCTGCTGGTCGCCATCAGCGAGCTCGCGCCGCTGTGGAAAACCTCCGTCGAGAGGCTGGTTTCCGCCTGATAGTGCGCATAGTACGTGTCTTCGGCTTCAAAGCCCTGCACGAGGTCGCCTTCTGCGGGCTTCGGCACCCACTTGCCGAAGGAAACATCATCGACGTAGTATGTGCCTGCCCAGTAGAGCGCAAACTGAATCTTGTCCACCTGCGTCAGGTCGATGTTCTGGTACAGGTCGAGGTTGATGCACATCTGCACCCATTCGTTGGTGACCGTCTTGGGATTGTCGCCCGCGCCGACATGATCCGTCCACGCTTCCTGATCGATCAGATTGGTGTCGAACAGGCGGACGCCGACGCTGTTATCGGCCAGACCATTGTTGTTAGCGGTCGTGTCGTAGATCGAGAAGCAGATTACATCGTAGCCGCTGGCATCGAACGGGCGCGGTTCGGGATACGTGCCGAACGCGTGCCATTCACCGGCGGGGCTGGTGATCATGAGCGAGCTGCTGCCGCTGTTGACCACATCGGTCGCGAGGGCCAGTTCCTCGGCCTGATAGTTCTCGTAGAACGGTTCACCCGCTTCAAAGCCCTGCACCGTGGTGAGCTGAAGCATCATGTCTTCCGGATTGATCGGTTCTTCGGTCGCTTCCGGCGTGGCGGCGGGATCATCGGTTGCCGCCTGCGCGATCAGATTGTCGAAGCGGTACGTGCCCGCCGCGAACATGGCGAATTCGACGTGTTCCAGCGCCGTCAGGTCGATGTCGGTGAAGGCGCTCAGGTTCAAGCACATGGTCACCCATTCGTCCGTGACGGTCTTGGGGTTAACGCCGACACCTTCGTGATCCGTCCACTTTTCCTGATTCGCGCCCGAAGCGTCGAACAGCTTGACGCCGACCGTGTTGCCCGCCGCCGTCGAGTCGTTGATGTCAAAGCAGAATTCGCCGTAGCTGCTGACATCTACAGGCGCGCCGCTGAAGACCACGCCAATCGTGTGCCATTCACCTTCGGTGCTGACTTCAGACAGAACACCATCTTCGATGCTGCCCTCCACCTGATAGACTTCGAGAATTTCCGCTTCGCCTTCAAAATCCTGCAGGACGAGTGGTTCATCCTGCGCCAACACGAGCGTCCCCATGAGGCTGATCAGTAGGAGCAGAGCAGCCAACCCCCAAAACCGAACATTTTTCGACATACCATAACCTTTCGTATACAAAACCACTCTAGACCTAGCTGGCGCTCGCCCACTTGAACGTGACCAGCGCCCCGGCGGGGAGTACATATTCAAACTGCTGTCCCTGCCATGTGACCGTGATGGGAGCGTCAATGACCGAATGGGCGATCAGCACCAGACTGCCATCGGGGTTGAGAAACGCGACGTTTTCCGCCACGCCCATGCGAAATTCGGTCGAGTCAATGCGGTGCGCGCCGGGATCCACAAAGCGGCTGACATGACCGAGAACATAGTATTCTTCGTTGTAGGTGATCTCGCCGCTCACGCTGTCGACAGTGACGACGCCGCGGCAGTCACCGCAGCCACCGTTTTGCGGGCCAGCATTTTCATCGAGCACCAGATTCCACAGCATGACGCTGTTGCCCCAGTTGCGGAAGTTGCCGATGACGAGGTTGCGCATGTTCCAACTCAGGTTGTCGCCGAAGTTAGTCGCCCAGTCGCCGCCGGAGCATTCCGTAAACCAGATGCCTTTGTCTGGGTGCGCCGCATGGACCGTCGATTGTGCCGAGACATTCCCGCCGTAGCAGTGGAAGGCGATGCCGTCCACATAGGCCGCGGCTTCCGGGTCTTCGAGCACGGTCAGCGGATAGTCAGCCAGATCCCAGTTGTGATCAAAGATGATGAGCTGCGTGTCGAGCTCAGCAGCTTCCAGCGCCGGGCCGAGGTGGTCACGCACGAAGGTCTGCTGGGCTTCCGCCGCCATGCCCATCGTCGGGTAGTTGCCCGTTTGATAGAGGGGTTCATTCTGCGGCGTCAGCGCATCGATGGTGAGGCCGTGTTCCCCATAAGCTTGAATCCAGCGCACGAGATAATTCGCAAACGTCGCGTAATATTCGGGCAGCAGGGCGCCGCCTTTCAGTGTGCCGCCCTGTTTCATCCAGCCCGGAGCGCTCCACGGTGAGCCCATAAAGCGGAGCTGTGGATTAAGTGCCTGTGCCTGTAGAAGTGCCGGGATAATGTAGGCTTCGTCATAGTTGATCGAGAACTGTTCGAGGTTCGGGTCGGTTTCGCCTGGCGGGAGATCGTTGTAGCTCACATTATGCAGCGAAAAGTCGGACGCGCCGATGGGGATGCGCACATAGCTCAAGCCGATGCCCGCGCCTTCGCGGGTGAAGAGATCGCGCATGACCTGTTCGCGCTGGCGACTGCTCATCACGTGCATGATGTTCCACGCCGACGAATCGGTCATGGCTGCGCCGAAACCTTCCATCTGCTGGTAGCGGATGGCGCTGTCGAGGGCGATCACACGCATGCCATCGGCGGGTTCGGCAAGTGGAACAAACGTCACATCGGCTTGCTGTTGGAGAAGTTGACTGCGATCCGGCAGGGTCAGCCACACGCTGACGGGAGTCGATTCAGGAGCGGCATTCTGCATAGATGACCTGTTGGGGTTGGCAAAACACAAGAGCAGTACGCTGGCAATCAGCGCAAAAATTCGTCGCATAGTGGCACTATTTCGGTTACTTTCAAGCAATACTTATTTTTAGTCTCGTTTAAACCCACTGTACGCTAAGTAAACCCGTTCTGTCAAGTGGATTGAGGCGAGACTGTGCAGTTCAACTGAATTGCTCAAGGGACAGAGGATAACCCAGAGGCGATAACGGTGGTCGCCTCTGGGTGAACAAGGGTTTAGAGCGTGGCTAACCAGTGGAGGATGGCATCACCATATTCGGCTGTGGCTTCGAGCGCCAGCCAGTGACTGTTGTTGGCGAAATGCTTGACCTGCGCCTTGCCCCAGCGGTCGCCGAACGCGGGCGCGATGAATGGATCTTTGTCGCCCCACAACACAAGCGCGGGCGTGGTCTGCAGCAGCGCGGTGAGTTTCTCATCCCACCCGGCGAAGTCTTGAGCGTTGCGTTCGCGGTAGTAGCGCAGAATCGCCTTGCGCACGCGCGGCGACCCGAAGCCGGGCGCGTAAGATTCATCGATGTACCACTGCGGCAGGGCGGGCGCGAACTGCTTGAGCGACCGGTCGAGCATGGCTTTCGGTGCAGCGATCAATAGCTCGCCCAACAGCGGCACGCGATACAGCTTGGCGAATGAGTGCCAATCGTATTCGCGGAAGAAATTGGTATTCGAGATGACTATGCCCCGCACCAATTCCGGGTATTTGACAGCGAATGCCGATCCATAGTGCCCGCCGAAATCGGTCACGATGAGCGTGACGGGCTCGGTGACATTCAATGCGCCAAGCAGCGCCCGGATGAAATCGGCCTCGTTGTCGAGCGCGAGCGAAAAGTTGGCGGGCAGTGCCGAATTGCCGAAGCCCGGCAGATCGGGCGCGATGAAGCGCGCGTCCAAGCGGTTGCTCAAGTGTTCGATCAGCGGCAGCCACATGGCATGGTTGTCCGGCGATCCGTGCAGGAAGAGCAGCGGCGCGCCTTGTCCCTGTTCGTACACAGTGGTTTTGGCACCCTTGATCATGAGCTCGTGTTTGGTCGCGGCACCCGTGGGCGCAGATTGTTTGACGGCTGGCTGTTGCATGGGAATTCCCCTTCTGTTAAAATGCGAATGTGAATTCGGATTTGTATTTGCAATTGTAGGCTAAAATAGCAGGATGTCAATGGGGGTAACATGCACAGCGACTCACTGCGAGCCCAACCCAAGCAAAAACGCGGCCAACGGCGGGTAGACGCCATCCTCAATGCCGCGTCGGAACGCTTCGCGGAAGTGGGCTACGAAAATGCCACCATCATCGAAATCGCCGCGCGCGCCGATACGTCAGTCGGTTCGCTCTATCAGTTTTTCGCCAACAAAGAGGCCATCCTCAAGGCGCTCGTCGAACGCTATGTCGAACGCGCCAGTGTGGTGTTCGCGGCGATGGAAGTCGAAGCCTTTCCCGACATGACCCTAGAACAGAGCATCAAGGCGATTCTTGTGCCGCTCAAGGCGTTCATTCGCGATAACCGCGACTTTCAGGTGATCTTTTCCAGCCCGACCGGATCAACCTACGTCGACGAGACCATTCGCAGCATGGATGAGGCGTTTCTGGCGCGCACAGGGGCATCCCTGTTGCGGGCGCGTCCCAACATGCGCCCGGAAGAGCTGCGCAAATACAGTCTGGTGTGCATGGTGATCATGAAAGGGCTGTTGGGGCTGGCGCACCATTCGAGCGAGCTCACGCTCGACGAGGTGTTCGAGGAATTGGAAGCGGTGTATCTACGCTACCTGACTCCGCTGCTGGGGGAATAAAGCAACCTCACCCTGCTTGCTTTTCAAGCCGTCCCTCTCCGGGTGGAGAGGGACAATCACAACTGCTTTTGCCCCTCGCCCTCTGGAGAGGGGCAGTTAAGCGCAGCGCAACAGGGTGAGGTAAAGTTGTTAGCCGCAGCCGCCGCTGGCCGGACCGCGTTTGATCGACAGCACGACGTGTTCCTCGTAGGTCAAATCGAAGCGATCCGCGTGCGGTGACGCCGCCGGATGACTGTCGCCATAGGCCATCGCAAATTGATAATCGAGTTGATCGTCGGCAGCGAGGGCGGCCTCGGCGCTGGGAAACGCATTTTCGCCGAACACCGTGATCCAGTTATTGACGCCACCTTCAAGAATGTAGACGTTGACCACACTCTCCGCGAGGAGGTATTTCCACGCCTCAGTCGCTTCGGCTTCGTCGTTGCTCATGACGAACACAACCGCGTTTTGAGGTAGGGCGTGGAACTCTTCGACAATCGTGCTCAGTTGGTCATAGGGTACGTTGCGCGCGTCGCGAATGTGAAACAGGTTGTAGTCTGATTCGGAGCGCACATCGATCAGCATGGTGACGATCTCATGATCCGACATGTAGTGCAGGACTTCAGCCGGATGCGCAAAGACGGCGCGGGAGTCAAGCTGCGGCTGCTTGTCCGCCGCGATGCGATTCCAGCGGTCAGCGTTGGTCGGCTGACCAATGACGAGCACGACGACTGCCAGTGCGATGCCGCCGCCCGCCAGACCGATGCGCCAGCGCGGCTGCTTCTGCGTCTGCTTGCCGATGACGCGTTCCGCATATTCCGAGGCGACGAATGCCAGCAGCGCCATGATCATCACCCCGAGCACGATCACGCCGGTGTCCGTGCCGAAGAAGTCCATGAGGGTAGTGCGCCCCATGTAGGTCGAATACCAGAATTCCTCAAAGTAGCCGACCGTTTCGCCAAACAGGAAGATGCCGAAGAACGCGCCCAGCGCGAACAGGATGCCGTCGATCTTGAGCGTCGCCGCGCTGACCAGCGACGTGCCCGGGCAGAAGCCGCCGAGGATGAAGCCCACGCCCATAATCAAGCCGCCGACGATGCCGGGAACGAGGTACGTCTCGTTGACATACACAAGGTTGTAGTCGAGCAGGCCGAGCCCGCTGGCGAGGAACACCAGCACCATCGCTGTGATGATGCCCGTGAACATCACCTTGAGCACGGTCAGATCTTTGAAGTAGAACTGCGCCGCCAGCTTGGTCGAAACGGCGAAGCCCGCCATTTCCAGCACCGCGCCGAACGCAAAGCCGATCAACAAGTAGACGAGGAAGTACTGCGGTGAGCCGAGTAACTGCGGCAGATTCAGTGGGAAAGGTGCCATGATTGCCTCCTCAATTCCACAGCTTGCGGACGAAATAAGCGAGCATGTACGCGCCGCCGAATACGGCGAACATGAACACCCAACTGCCGAGCGACAAAACCGCGCCGCCGCTCAACGCCTGACCGCTGGTGCAGCCGCGCGCCATACGCGCGCCATAGCCCATCAGCGCGCCGCCGATGAATGCCATGATCCAGCGGGTGCGCGTGGAGGTGTTTGGCCCTTTGACCGTCTCCAGCTTGACACGCCCGTTGAGGAAGCCGCTCACGAAACCGCCGATGATCGTGCCGAAGGTGACGAACACCACCCAGCTTTCGAGCGGGTTGCGGTCGCCGCCGGCCATCGAGATCAGGTAGGGTGTGCGGTCGATGTGCGCGGGAAAGAACCAATCTTCAAACAGAACAGTGATGCGGTTCATGCCGCCCGACGCGCCCAGACCGTTCCCCGTGAAGAAGAACGCCGCAAATAAGACCAAACCGAGCAGGACGCCCGCCGCATACGGGTGCATGTAGGGACGCGCCGCCCGTGCCGACTTCGTTTTGCTGGGAACTGCGAGTTTTTCTGCTGAACTGTAAGTTGCCATCAGGATTAGCCTTTGTGGGGACGCTCATCCGAGCGTCCCCGGATAATCTAGGACTCAGAGTGCTGTGGGTGGGTTTCGACGTCGTCGTAACCCATGATCATGGCCTGAATGTTCGCCAGCGGCGTGTGTCCGGTCGTGGTCATGTAGACATGTACGATCACAAAGGTCACCAGCAGCCACGCGATTAACGTGTGGAACGGAGCGAGCACGGGCAGTCCGCCGAGCGCCGCTGCAATCTGCGGGTACTGCTGCATGCCCCACATCAGCACGCCAGTGAGGATTTGCAGCGGCAGGAGCACATTCAGCAGACCAAAATAGGTCAACTGCTGGATGGGATTCATCTTCTGGTCACGCCGCTTCTCAAACGGATGCGGGTCGCCGCGGAAGATACCGCGCAGGTAGAACACGGCCTGTTCCATCATGTGATCGAAGAAACCGTAGGGGCGCGGGATGAACTGCTTGATTTCGCCGCTCACCAGATGGTAGAAGAACGCGAGCGCCGCGTTGATCACGAGCAGCAGCGCGAACAGGTTGTGCACGTCAACCATCCACGCGAAGCTGAACAGGCTGAACATGTCCGGTTTGTGGACGACCAACCCGGTGAAGGTCAGGCCGAAGATCACGAACGTTTGCAGCCAGTGCCACTGGCGTTCGTAAATGCTGTACATGTACACATGCTTAAGCTGGGGTTCGGCATGGGCCGCTTGGCGCCGACCGACGATCACACGCAGACCTGCATGCACGAGCACGCCGACCGATGCGCCGAGCACGATCAACACGCCGAGCAGGTCGATGACTTGCACGCTGTCGCGCCCGAAGATGTAGAGCGTGGCGGCGGGCGTCTGCGTCGCGGGTTGGAAGAGCAGCGTGCCGTCGCTGTTCTGGCTGATCGAGCCATTCCAGTTCACTTCTTCGTTACTGACGAACGTCGGTTGGACGCCGCCGGGCGTGCGGTTGCTCAGCGGGAGCGCCGCGACGATGCGCGAGTCGGAGCTGTGACAGGTCTGGCAGTCGCGAGTCGCCCATTCGCCGCCGATCACGTCGTGATGAATGGCGTAGGGTACAACCTCGCCCACGATGCGCGGATCGCTGAGACCTTGCGCCGTCAGCCGTTCGACGATCAAATTGAGCTTGGAGTCTTTGTCGAGCGTGAGCTCGGTATCGCTGAGCGCGCCGTCGCCGTCCGCATCGAAGGCGGTCAGCACGTCGGCGGCGTAGACATCACCGTCGAAGTAAGCGGCGCGGAGCATGTCATCGCTGACCGCTTGGGCGTCAGCACCCGCGACCCAGTAGTAGACCGTGACGAGATTGTAGGGCGATAGCTGTTGCGCGCCGTCCGCATCGATCTGCTGAAGCAGCACAGGCTGATACCCCGACACCAGCGTCGAGACCGTATTTGCCTCAACCGAGCCGATCCCGTCATCCACGCCGCGATACTGATCGACGGGTGATCCGTCGGCGCGCATAACCGTCGCGTCGCGCACGGCGAGTGCCGGAGCGTACAGCGTTGGCACGTGGCAGGTCTCGCAGGCGAGGGCGGCGGTGTGCTGCGACCAGTAGGGCAGCCATGCATGTGAACTTTCGGCATCGTGACAGGTGCTGCACGAACGCATCGTGTCCGTGCCTGCCGCGAATTCGTGCGAGGGGCGTTCGATGTATTCGCCCAGGTCGGCGCGGCGCGGATCAAACACGAGATGTTCCGGTGCTGTATTGCTGTTCGTCTGCACATAGATCGGGTTGTTGACCGAATAGTGACAGTCGACGCAGTTGAGCACGCGTTCGGCGTGCACATCCCACGGACGCGTGAGATCGCTGCGCCCGCTGATGTTGCCCCCACCGTTCGAAATGCGCTGCGGTGAGACGACTTGCCCGGTGGTGAACGTGCGCCACTGCGACGCATCGGCAGCCGCGGGGACGAGCGGCGTCTGGTTGTCGAGATGCACCTGCCCGTGACAGGCGCCGCAGTTGTCGCTGCGCGGATCTTGAAGCGTGACGAATTCTGGCTTGAGCTGCCCGTCAGCGTCGAACGCCTCAGCGTTGTAGCTGAATACACCGTCTGTCAGCGTCACGATGCCGTTTCCGGCCAGCGTGGCCGTGTTCGCCCATGCACTTTGACCGTTGGCGAGGACGCTCAGACGGGCATCGTTGTTTGGGGCGGGCATGTGACACAGGAAGCAGTCCATTTCGACATCGGTCGAGACCATCTCATCCGGCGGGAGCACCCCGGAGACGATGCGCCCGCCATCACCATGCAGCGTGTGGCTCGTGATGTAGTCGACATCATGGCAGGCGCCGCAGGTTTGCAGCGTCGAAATGGCCGCGCCGCTCACGCTGACATTGGCGCCCGTCGCATCAAGCAGAGCGAAGACGGGATGCATCGGCGCGGGTTCAGGCGTTGCCGCGACCGGGACCGGCGTCACTTCGGATTCTTGCGCCTGCGCGGCGGTGGTCACTTCCGGCGTCGCGTCGACGGTGGACGACATGCTGATTGGTTCCGGTGTGCTTTCGCCGGACTGCGCGATCACCGCTGCCGCCGTGAAGCACAGCGCGGCAGCGAGGAGCAGAGAGAGGACGGAGCGTTTCATTGCGTGCGCCCTCCCCAGACCATCGGATCGCCGGGGTACCCGAGGGCTTCCCAGTCGAGACGGCCATTTTCGCCGTGACAATCGGTACAGGTCAGCGCGTTAGCGGCGGGCTGCACCATGTGTGTCTGCATCCAGTACATCGCCGTATAGGCGAACCCATACTCGCCGCTGTAATCCAACCCGGCGGTTTCTGCGCCGATTTCCAACGCCGACTCCCAATCGAAGGTCGTCCAATAGCCCGTTTCGCCAACCGTGTTGGGCTGGAGCAGGATGTTGTTGACGGTATCGTAGGGTTGATAGGCGTAGTGAATCTTGAATGGATAGATCAGCGCGCTCAGGTCGTTCAGTTCGCCGAGCGGCAGGTTGATGTTGGTGACTTCGTTCGGATTCATTTCATCGCCGAGCAGGTAGCGATTCAGGTTGCCATTGAACCACGCATACTGCGGTTCGTAGTTGTTGGTGTAGACGAACTCGCCCTTGATGCGCAGATATTCGTGCGGGTCTTCTTCGCGGCCTTCTTGCCCCGCCTGTGACCAGTCCCATTCAATTTTGGTCGGGTCGACGAGCGCCGTAGCCGGGATATGACAGGTTTGGCAGGCAACCGTATCGAGATGCTCATTGATGCGCGCGTCTTCGTGCAGATCCGTTGCATGGCAGTCGGTGCACGCGACGCTGTTCTCGCTGTCGACGCTCACGCCGAGCGAACGCCCGCTGATTTCGTGGTCTTCGGTCTGGTGGCAGTCGACGCACAGGAAGTCATAGCGCCCCATGTGGACATCGACGCTTTCGGGCGGGAAGTACAGGCTTTCGTCGAGATCGCCATGCTTCACGCCGTTGCCGCCGCCGCCGTCGAAGTGGCAGCCGCCGCAGTTTTCACGGGTTGGCGTGCCGACATGACCCGCGACGTAGGTCAAATCGACGCCTTCTGCGACCTGACCGGACGCGCCTTTAACATAGGCGCCCGTTTGATCGTGACAGACCAGACAGTCGACGTTTTCGACGTTGCTGAAGTCGTAGCTGGCATCTGACCAACCGTAACCGGCATGGCAGCGCGTGCAGCCTGTCCAGTTGGATTGCACGCCAATGCAGAAGTTGTTGAGTAGGTTGGCTTTGCCGATGCGGATCAGTTCGTCGCTGCCATTGACCGAGACCGGGTCGCCCAACCATTCAAAGTGAGCCGTATGCGCAACCTGATCGCCGGCTTCCTCATGGCACGTCAAGCATGCGCGGGTGACATCGCTACCAGTCTCGTAGGTGCCAGCCATCAGCGTCATGTGATCAGTGTGAGCGACGGAACGATCCGGGACGTAATCCCACGGATCAGCGGAAACAACCGGGGTGTCGAGGGTAAACAATAGGAGTGGGACGCCGATTATCAGCAGCGTGATACCCAACCCGACGAGCCAGATATATTTTGAATCGCGCATAGGGTTACTCCGGAGTAGGGGCAGTCTCCAGACTATTCGCTTGTCGGGCGACGATAGTGCGGAGAATAGCACGCATAGAATCGATGACGTTGATCATGTCCGGGACGGCGAGGTGATAGATAACGGTGGTACCGTCGCGGGTGCTGGCGACGACGCCGCTTTCGCGCAGCACCGCCAGATGCCGCGAAATGGTCGGCTGTGGGGCATTGAGCAGTTCGGCTAGTTTCCCGACGCTGCAGGGCACGTGCGACAGAGCGTACATGATTTGCAGGCGTTTAGGGTCGCCCACTGCGCGGCACAGCTTCGCGTGGAGTAAGTCGATTTCTTCAAAAGGAATGTTTATGGAGGGTTCGTTCATTCGCATATCCGAATATAAGGTTATGCTTTGAGTCTATTGCGTGGTTTTTCACAAGGGGGAGGACAAATGACAGGGGTGTCGTATGACACGTGTCACATTATGGTGTGACTGTCAACTATTGTGGCTTGAGTGCCGTGCCGAGACTCGGATAGTCGGTGGTGAGGAAGGTGATGAAAGCGCGGACAATCGGCGAGAAACGGACGTCGCGATCCCACACCAGCTTGATCTCGCGGACGAAGGGCCGCCCCGCGACGGGAACCGCATGCAGGGTGCGCGCATCGATCTCATTCTGAACGACATAAGCGGGCAGCACGGCGACACACGTCCCCGCCGCCACTGCGCGCTTGATCGATTCGAGATTGTCGAATTCCGCGCCGATCAGTGGTTCGATGTTCAGCCGCTTCAGCGTGCGCTCCAACCAGATGCGCGACTGGCTGTTCTGCTGGCGCGTGATGAACGACTGCGCGCGTAAATCTGCTGGTGCAATCTGCTGGGTGTGCCAGAACGGGTGCTTGCTGCCGACGACGATCTGCTGTTCGACCTGACTCATGATGAGATGATCCAGGCGGGGTGGGGTGAGGTCGTCGAGCTCGCCTTCGATGATGCCGAGATCGACGCGGTGATTGAGCACATCGCCGACGACCTGCGCGGTCACGCCCGTGTTGAGCGCAACGGTCAGATGCGGGAAGCGGGCGCGGAAGCCCTGCACCCACAGCGGCGCGAGGTACACGCCGATGCCGGGCGTCGCGCCGAGGCTGACTTTGCCCGAAGCCAACTGCTGCACGTTGGTCAGCGCGTTTTCCGCCTGCGCGATCAGGTCAAAGATTTGCCGGGTGTACTCGGTGAGGATTTCGCCGCTCGGGGTGAGGCGCACGCCGCGCCATTCGCGTTCAAACAGCGCCTGACCGAGGCTTGCTTCCAGCTCCTTGATCTGCTGGCTGACCGCTGACTGTGTGATATACAGGCGTTCCGCGGCGGCACTGAAGCTGCCCTCTTGAGCGACGACGAAGAACACGCGGAGTTTGTGCAGGTCAAGCATGGAGTATCCTCAAAGCCATAAGCGCAGCTTATCTCTATTGTAAGCGAGAATGGGGTGAACTTTCAAAGACCGCGGCGGACTCTCATCTGCGCTTGCTAGAGATTCGCCCGGCGGTATGCGATAATGCGCCCAACGATCAACACCCTTTAGACAAGTTGCAGGCGTATGCGCATCAAACCAGAAATTATGAGTCCGGTTGGCTACTATCCGCAGCTCTACGCCGCCATCGAAGCGGGCGCGGATGCGGTGTACTTTGGGCTCAAGCACTTCACCGCGCGGGCAAAGGTTGGTTTCACGCTGGATGAACTGCCCGATGTGATGCGTGCGCTGCATCAGCGCGGCGTGAAGGGCTATGTGACGTTCAACACGCTTGTGTTTGATTATGAACTGCGCGACGCGGTCGAGGCGCTGGAACAGATCGCCGAGGCGGGCGCGGACGCCGTTATCGTACAGGATGTGGGCATCGCGCAGCTCGCACACCAGATCGCCCCGCATATGAACGTGCATGGCAGCACACAGATGAGCATCACCAGCGCGGAAGGCGTGGCGCTGGCGCAGCGCTTCGGCGTGAGCCGGGTCGTGCTGGCGCGCGAATTGTCGCTCAAAGACATTCGCGCCATTCGCGAACAGACCGATCTCGAACTGGAAATTTTCGTGCATGGGGCGCTGTGCGTGTCGTATTCCGGGCAATGCTTCTCGTCGGAAGCGTGGGGCGGGCGCAGCGCCAACCGCGGACAGTGCGCGCAAGCCTGTCGTCTGCCGTATGAACTGATCGTCGACGACCAGCTTAAGCCGCTGGGTGACGCGCGCTATCTGCTCTCGCCCGGTGACCTGTACGCGCTGCATCAGGTTCCCGAAATTGTCGAGATTGGCATTTCCACGCTCAAGATCGAAGGACGCTACAAAGATGAAAACTACGTCGCGCTGACGACCAACGCTTATCGCCGCGCGGTCGATGCGGCATGGGACAACCTGCCCAGCCCGATCAGCTCGCAAGACGAACTCACACTGGAGCAGGTGTATTCACGGGGGCTCGGCGCGTATTTCATCAGCGGCACAAACCACCAGCAGGTCGTCAAAGCGCGTTCACCCCGGCATCGCGGTGTGCTGGCGGGGCGGGTCAAGCAGGTGTTGAGCGACCGCGTGCGGATCGAGCCGACGGGCATTCAAGCGGATGCGCCGCTCAAACCCGGTGATGGCATCGTCTTCGATGCGGCGGACTGGCGCAGTCCGCAGGAAGACGAAGAGGGCGGGCGGCTGTATGCCGTGCAGCCTGCGGGGCAACTGCTGGAACTGGAGTTTCGCAATGGCGCGGTGAACTTCACGCGCATTCAGGTCGGCGATTGGGTGTGGCGGTCGCATGACAGCAGCGTCGACAAGGCGGCGAAGGTCTTCACACAGCCGAGTGCCCCGGTCAGCCGGCAGGCACTGAACGTGCAGGTGATCGCTCGCGAAGGCGAACCGCTGAAACTAACATGGACGCTCGCTAAACAGCCGCACATCAGTGTTACTGTGCAGTCCAGCGATCCGCTGGGGCGCGCCAACCAGCGTGGCGTTACGCCTGAATACCTGCATCAGCAGTTAGGGCGCTTAGGGACAACGCCCTACCAATTACACGAACTGACAGCGGACACGAACGGGAACCCGTTCATTCCGAGTTCGCTCCTCAACCACTTGCGCCAAGCTGCGGTCGAACAGTTGACCCAGTTGCAAGCCCAGCCGAAAGCGGGCGTGATCACGCCGCCCGAGGCCGTGCTCAACGGTGCGCTCAATGCGGTGACGCGCCACGAAACGCCCGCCGCCGTGCCACAGATTCATCTGCTGGTGCGCACGCCCGAACAGCTCGAAGCGGCCATCGCCGCCCGTCCGGCCAGCATCACGCTCGACTATCTTGAACTTTACGGCTTGCGTCCGTCGGTGGATCGCATCAAGGAGGCGGGCATTACGGCGCGGGTCGCCAGTCCACGTGTGCTCAAGCCGCAGGAACAGCGCATCGTCAACTTCTTACTGCGCCTCGACTGTCAGCTTGTAGTGCGCTCCGGTGGTCTGCTCGAAGCGCTGCACGGGCGACATCAGCACGCGTTGATTGGTGACTTCAGCCTGAATGTGGCGAATCAGCTCACGGCAGATACCTATTTCAAGCTTGGCGTGGAGACGATCACGCCGACGCATGACCTCAACGCCGACCAGATATGCACGCTGGCGCGAGAGATCGGCGGCAGCCGCTTCGAAGTGATCGCCTACCAGCATTTGCCCGTCTTCCACACCGAACACTGCGTGTTCTGCCGTTTCCTGTCAAACGGTACGAGCTATCAGGACTGCGGCCACCCGTGCGAACAGCACAAGGTCGCGCTGCGTGACGCGCAGGGGCGCCTGCATCCGGTGATGGCGGATGTTGGCTGTCGCAACACGGTATTCGGGGCCGAGGCTCAGGTCGCCAGCCGCCACCTCGACGATCTGCGCGCGAGCGGTATCACGAAATACCGCCTCGAATTCGTGCACGAGTCGGCGGATGATGTGTTCAAGGTTGCGGCGGCCTTTGGCGACTACTTCGCAGAGCGCATCAGCGCCGCCGATCTGGATCGGCGCCTGGAAAAGGTCGCGCCGCAGGGCACGACCGAAGGCTCGCTGTTCGTACCGGATAGCTACGGGTATATCCCGCTGCTGTAGCTGCTGAGAGTAGGGGCAAGGCACGCCTTGCCCCTACCCAAGCTATTCCCCGAGTGGTGTGCCGTACACGCCGAATTCGACCGCCCCGGTGTTGCCTCCGTTGCTTTCGACTACTTCAAAGCGCAGCGTTTCCGCCTCAAAATCGACTTCATATGAATACGATTGGTTGGCGTCCGGCACGTCGAACGGGCCGTAGATGGTGCCATCATCGGCAGTCACCGTGAAGCTGAACACCTGCGCGGTGTTGTTCGACATGGTTCGCGTCCAGTATTCGATCCGCTCAATGTGGGATCGCTGCCCGAGGCGAATTTCGAACCACGCATTGTTACCATCTCCCTGCGAGGACCATGCCGAATTGCTGCTGCCGTCGAAGGCGCTCAGGATACCCCAGGCGAACTCCGGGGCGGCGCCGCCGAAAGCGCTGCTGTAGCCGATCACTTCCGCGCCAAGTTCGGGCGAGGCGAGGTTCGTCACTTCGACGATTTGCTGCGCCGGAGTCGTAAACGTCAGCACGTCTGAGACGTAAATCACGCCTGCCGCGTCCACACCCTGCACACGGAAATAGTAAGTCGTTTCCGGTTCCAGTCCGCTCAGGAGCGGCTGGTGGTCAGTGTGCGCCCCGCCGTTCATGTCCATATCCACCGCCAGTGATCCAAATTCGGGCGTCGTCCCATAGACGATGCTGCACGCGACCGGGACGCTCGTCGTGATGGGCAGCGTCGCCGTGCCGTCAGCGGCGAAATTGGTCACCGTGAGCTCGCCGTCGAGGATGTCGGTGACGGGACGCACGGTGACGCCGCTCAATATTTCTGGCGTAGGCGGGGTGTCCTGCGCGCTCAGCGCTGCGGCGAACAGCAGACTCAGAGTGAGGAGGCTGGTCAGACAAACTAAGCGGATCATTTTGTTCACGAGGAATACCTTCGTCTAGTCGGTGTCGACCGCCGATTATACTGGCACACGGGCCGTCGCTCCACGGCGATACGTTTACTGAGCGGCGCTTTGTCCTATGCTATCCTTGAACTCAAGGGATTTCCGCCAGAATGATGAAGGTTCAGCATGCAGTACTCCATCTATGCTCTCGTGATATTCGCTGCCGCCGCCTTTGCTGGATGGTTAGCCTATCCGATCTGGTCGCGCCGTCCCGGTGTCGGGGTGCATGCTTTCGTCGTAATGACCCTCGGGATCGCGCTGTGGACGGCAGCCACCGCCCTTGAAATCACGCTTACCAGCGCGGATGGCAAGATGCTGGCGACGCATCTGATTTATATCGGCTTAACGGCTGTGATCCCGAGCTGGCTGATTTTCGCCATGCAGTACACCGGGCATGACCGCTGGATCACGCCGCGCCGCCTGCTGCTGTTCCTCATCGAGCCAGTGCTGCTGCAAATCGTGATCGCGACCAACGACGTGCATCACCTGTTCTGGACGCAGCGCACGTTGGAGACGGTGGACAATCTGATCGTCTTCAACTTCCATCTAGGGTCGCTGTTCTGGTTCCACGCCATCTATTCGTATGCGGTGCTGCTCGTCGGCGCGGCGCTGCTCGTGCGGGCGCTCGTTCGTTCACCGCAACTGTATCAGGGACAAGTGGCGTATCTGCTGGTCGCCAGCCTGACTCCGTGGGTCGCGAACTTCATCTATCTGACAGGGCTCAGCCCGTTGCCCGATTATGTCGATATCACCCCGATTGCCTTTGTGATCACCATTGCGGCGACCGGCTGGAGCCTATACCGCTTCCGCCTGATGGATGTCGTCCCCGTGGCGCGCGATACGATCATCGACACGATGGAAGATGCCATCGTCGTGCTGGATCGACTGGGGCGGGTACTGGACATTAACCGGGCGGCACTGCACCTGTTCAACCGAACCAATACGACCGAGGCGATCGGTCGTCTTGTCAGCGAACTGATGCCGCAGCAGGCCGAGCTGATCGCGCAGTTCCGCACCGTCGCGGAGGCGAATACCGAAATCACCGTCACCCTCGACAAGGTGACACGTTTCTACAACCTGCGCATCACGCCGCTGCGCAATCGTCAGCAGGAACTGAGCGGCCGCGTGGTCGTCCTG
The DNA here is from genome assembly GCA_041916315.1 of Anaerolineae bacterium. Lineage (GTDB taxonomy): Bacteria > Chloroflexota > Anaerolineae > Aggregatilineales > Phototrophicaceae > Flexifilum. The sequence goes on along the minus strand of JAYRZU010000068.1, from coordinate 65,531 downwards.
CACGACATCACCACGCTCAAGGCCACCAACGAACAGTTGAAACGCGCCAGCGAACAGGCCGAGGCGGCGAACCGGCTGAAGAGTGAGTTTCTGGCGACCATGTCGCACGAACTGCGGACGCCGCTCAACGCCATCATTGGCTACACAGAAATCCAGTTGATGGGCATTGGCGGCCAATTGAATCCCGCGCAAACGGACTACAGCAACCGTGTGCTCGTGAATGCGCGTCAGCTTCTGCTGATGATCAACAGCATTCTGGATCTCTCCAAAATCGAAGCGGGGCATGTGATCCTCAGCCGCCATGCCTTCGGCGTGCGTGACTGGCTGATGGATGTCGTGCGGCAGGTGGCCATACTCGGTGATAGTCAGCAGCTGGATTTCAGTTCGAGTTTGGACCCTGCGCTGCCTGAGCGGCTCGTCGGTGATCCGGATGCACTGCGACGTGTGGTGGTCAATTTGCTGGCGAACGCCTTCAAGTTCACACCGTCCGGCTCGGTCAAGCTCGCGCTCAGTCGCCCCGACGACCAGCATTGGAGTGTAGTGGTCACGGATACGGGCATCGGCATTCCCGAAGATCGCATCGCGCATATCTTCGATGCATTCTATCAGGTGGACACCAGCCTGACGCGCGAGTTCGGCGGCACGGGTTTAGGGTTGGCTATCGTTCAGCGCTTGGTCGACAAGATGGACGGACGCATCGACGTGCAGAGCACCGTCAATGTGGGCAGCACGTTCACCGTCACCTTGCCGCTGTTGCCCGCCCCTGCGCCCAAATTGGCGGACAGTGCGCGCGATTCTATTCCTCAATAACTTATGGTTCAGGCGCTTAAATTGGACAGATGATATGCTACAAGCAGATAAGTCTGTGGTTGGCGCAGAAGGTTGAGCATGCAATTCTCAATATTCGCAGTGGTGACATTTGCCGCGGCCGCCTTCACCATCTGGCTCACAAACGCCATTTGGTCCCGACGTCCCGGCGTTGGGGTGGTCGCGTTCACGATCATTGGCATCGGTACAACCGTGTGGACGCTGTTTTCGGGTTTGGAACTGCTCCTCACGGATTATCTGACCAAGATGATTTCCGTCCAGATCATGTATATCGGCATTGTTATGGTGATGCCCTCGTGGCTGGTGTTCTGCCTGCAGTATACCGGGCGTGAGCAGTGGAGCACCCGGAAGCGACTGCTGCTGTTCTTGATCGAGCCGATCTTGGTCATTGTGCTGCTGCTGACCAACGACCTGCATCATCTGTTTTATGCCAGCACAGATTGGTATATGGCGGACGGTCTGCGCTTGCTCGATTACAGTTATGGTCCGGCCTTCTGGGTGCACACGGTGTACTCATATGTGCTGCTGCTGACGGGCGCGGGCCTGCTCTTGCAGGCCTTTATGCGCTCACCGCATCTGTATCGCGGTCAGATTCGCCTGATGCTGCTCGCCATCGTCGCGCCGTGGGCGGCTAACGCGGTCTATATCGGTGGGTTCAGCCCGTTCCCCGGTTACTTTGATCTGACACCGCTGGCGTTTGTGATCACGGGGGCGGCCATCGGGTGGAGCCTCTACCGCTTCCGCCTGATGGATGTCCTCCCGGTGGCGCGCGGCACGATCATCGACAACATGACTGACGCGATCATCGTGCTCGATGGGCGCAGTCGCGTGCTGGACATCAACCAGTCGGCGCTCAAGCTGCTGAACCTGTCGTCAGCGGATGGAGCGATAGGCAAACCCGCGGCTGAGGTCTTGGTGACGCAAGCGGCGCTCGCAGCCCAGTTTCGCGAGATACAGGAGATCGATACCGAAGTCACGGCGGAGGTGGCCGGGCAAAAGCGCACCTTTAATCTGCGCATCACGCCGCTGCGCAATCGTCAGCAAGAGCTAACTGGTCGTGTGGTGACGCTCCACGATGTGACGACGTTCAAAGAGGCGAACGAACAGCTTCGTTATGCCCGCGAAAAAGCCGAAGAAGCGAATCGGTTGAAGAGCGAATTTCTGGCCACCATGTCGCATGAACTGCGCACGCCGCTCAATGCGATCATCGGCTACACGGAGATTCAACTGCTCGGCATGGTCGGCGAACTCAACGCGACCCAGCAGGACTACCAGAAGCGCGTGATGGTCAACGCGCACCAACTGCTGCAGATGATCAACAGCGTGCTGGATTTGTCCAAGCTGGAAGCGGGACATATTCACGCCGTGGATAAGTCTTTCGGGCTGAATGACTGGATCGACGATGTGATGGAGCAGATCGCCGTGTTGGGCGAAAATAAGCGCTTGGGCTTCGACTCCGAGATCGACCCGAAACTACCCGAACGCGTGGTCGGAGATGCCGACTTGCTGCGGCAGGTGATCGTCAATCTGCTCTCGAATGCGTTTAAGTTCACCAAAGCGGGCAACGTGACGCTCGCCGTGTGTCGCGACGATGAACATCACTGGAGCATTCGCGTCTCGGATACGGGGATCGGCATTCCAGCGGACAAACTACCGTATATCTTTGACGAGTTTTACCAGGTGGACAGCGGCGCGACCCGTGAGTACGGCGGGACGGGATTAGGGCTCGCGATTGTCCAGCGACTTGTCAAGACGATGAAAGGTGAGATTGCGGTCACGAGCGTCGTGGGCGAAGGCAGTACGTTCACCGTGACGCTGCCGCTTAAGCCGCAGATCACGCCCGCGCCGCAAGTCTAGTGTCAAGCCCATGTCCGCCGATTGGACATGGGCTTTTTCAAATCCCACTGAAGGCGTTGAAACCGCCATCCACCATAATCACGGTGCCGTTGACAAAGCGTGCCCCGGGGCTGCACAGCCAGATCAACGCGCCGATGAGGTCTTCGGGATTGCCGAAGCGCCCGGCAGGCGTGTGGTCGATGATCTTCTGGCCGCGCGCGGTCAGCGTGTTATCCGGGTTGAGCAGCAGGGCGCGATTCTGGTCGCCGATGAAGAACCCTGGTGCAATCGCGTTCACCCGCAGCCCCTCACCGAATTTTGATGCCAGTTCGACGGCCATCCAGCGCGTGAAGTTGTCGATGCCCGCTTTGCCCGCTGAGTAGGCGGGTGAGCGCGTGAGCGCCCGCTGCGCGTTCATCGAGGAAATGTTGACGACGCAGCCCGCCTTCTGCTGCGCCATAACCTCACCTAAGACCATCGACGGGATGAGCGTGCCAATCAGGTTGAGGTCGATGACGTGGCGCATGGCGTCCAGCGACATGTCGAAGATGCTTTTGTCCGGTGGGACGGTGGCGGCGGGCGTGGTTCCCCCGGCTGCATTGAGCAAAATATCGATTTTACCCCATTCGGCGGTCACCTGGTCGCGTACGGCTTCCATCTGTGCAGTATCCATGACATCGCCGGGTGCGGCGAGGGCGTTCCCCCCGTCAGTACGAATGGACGCGGCGATTTCCTCGGCCTTCTCACGCCGCCGCCCGACGATGGCGACCTGCGCGCCCGCCTGGGCCAATCCGCGCGCCATCATGCCGCCAAGCACACCCGTGCCACCGGTCACGACAGCCGTTTTGCCCGCTAGACTGAACAAGTCCTGTAGGTATTGAGAAGTCATAGGCATGCTGACTTTCTATAAGGTCGAATCTGCGCTTAAGTATAGCCGCGTGGTTGGCCTCTCGGCGATCTCTACCAGACTTTGCCGCGCGCCGCCACATCCCACACGACCTCGACCTCGTCGCCGCGCACCCCATACAACTGATTGTGCAGGTTGCTCACGACGCAAGTGTGCACGGGGATAACGTGCACGCGCTCACCGACGACCGGGCGTTCCGCGCACTGGCTGAGGTCGACATGCGCGTGTTCTTCGCTCAATTGGTAGATGCGCGCCTCCGGGTACTCGACGATGTAGCCGTGCGTGTCCTTGACACGATCCGCTGCCAGCGTTTTACTGCCCGCATCGAGAATCATGCGGTCGGGCGATGGGCGGCTGACCACGGAGGCGGCGATGTGCATGGCACAGTCGTCAATCGTCGTCCAGCCTTTGTGCACGCTGTTCATGTCATTGAACAGGTACGTGCCCACGCGGATTTCGGTCAGCTCGGGCACCTGATCGGCTTGCAGGAATGCGCCGTAGCCACCCCCGCTGACCGTCTCCACGCCGATTCCCGCTTGATGCAGGCGCAGCAGCACTTCCTGAAGCGCCGGGCGATTGCTGGCGGTGCTCGGATAGACGAGGAGCCCCGCAAAGTGCAGGTGGTCGTCGTCGTCAATCTTTTTGGCGAGCATGACAATTTCGTCCACAGGCGCGCCCGTGCGTTGAATGTCGGTCGCGAGGTCGACCATTACGCGGATGCGAATGTCGAGCGCGGCGGCAGCATCTGACAAGCCCGCAATCGTGATTGGATGATCGGCGGAGACGGTCACGCGGTTGTAGAGCGCGAGATCGGCGAGGCGCGCAGTTTTCTTCTCCCCGACGATGTTGTACGGAATTTGAATGTCGTTGATGCCCGCTTCGGCGAAAACCTGCGCTTCGGTCACTTTCTGGCAGGCGATGCCGACTGCGCCCGCTTCGAGCTGCATTTTGGCGATATCAGGAATTTTGTGCGTCTTGATGTGCGGGCGAAACGCGATCCCGAGTTCGTTACAGCGGTCTTGCATGCGCCGGATGTTGTTCTCCATCCGGTCGAGGTTGATGAGGACGCTGGGCGTCTCCAAGTCAGAAACGTGCATGGTGTCTCCAAACGTGCATCCCCGCTCCACCTGGAACGGGGATGAGGGGCAAAGTGCAGCTTATTGCGCTTCGTTCAGCAGCCAGTCGAGGATGACGCGGTTGAATTCTTCGGTGTTTTCCCACATGGCGAAGTGGCCGACGCCACCCATCAGATACAGGTCGGAATTCGGGACGAGCTGCGTCATTTCGAGGTCATGCTCGACGTAGATCGCCTCTTCCTGCATGCCATCGATGAACAGGGTCGGTGTGGTAATGCCCTGCATCTGTTCGACCGTGTAGTTCGGTTCGGTCGCCCACATGTTGCCGATGTTGTTCAGGAAGGTCTCGAAGTTGTCCGGGTTGGGGGAGAGCAGGGCGTAGTCACCCGCCGCCATTTCGATGTAAGCGTTGAAGCGTTCACTTTCGCCGACATCGGTGCGGACGCCCGACGGATTGTAGTTTGCGCCATAGGCGACCAGTTTTGTCAGGCGTTCCGGGTGATTGATGGCGATGTCGAGGCCGATGATGCCGCCATCGCTCCAGCCGACCAGCGCGAACTGCTCAACGCCGAGCGTATCCGCCAGCGCCAGCACATCCGACGCCATGAGCGCGTAGCCGATCTGCTGCTCGGACATGGTCGAACGACCGTGGCCACGGCTGTCGGCGGTGATCACGTAGAAGTGCTCGGTGAAGGCGGGAATCTGGTTCACGAAATAGTCGGCGTTGCCGAGACCGCCGTGCAGCAGCATAAGCGCCGGCTTCGTCGGGTCGCCGTAGGTCGCATAGTACATTTCGATATCGTTGACCGCCGCCATACCGGATTCGGTTGGTGTGGGCAGTTCTGGCGCCGCGTCCTGCGCGAACACCCCGCCCACCAGCGCGAGACACACCAACACGATCGCCAACAAGGCAGCATACTGCGTCCAGACCCGCATCTTCATGGAGTTTCTCCTCAACTTAGCGCCAGAATGTAATAGGACGCTTTGAATGTAACACAATTCCGGGAATCAAGGGCAGTCCGCCCGGCAGTTCTGCCTATAATGGTGAAAAAGCGAGCATTCAGGACGCAAACTTATGGTTAAGCAGGTGCTGTTCCTCCTCAAAGAGACGGTCAAAGAGTGGAATGACGACGGCGCGACCCATATTGCCGCGGCGCTCGCCTATTACGCGATCTTCTCCCTGTCACCGCTGCTGATTCTCATAGCGCTGCTGCTCGGTCTGGTGATGGATCAGCGGGCGGCGGCGACCAGCCTCGTGCAAAACATCGAACTCACCTTGGGACAGCAGGCCGCCCAATTGATTGGCACGCTGCTGGAAAACCGGACCACCACCAGCGACGTGGTCGGGTCGCTCGTGTGGCTGGGGATCATGATCTGGGGCGCATCCGGTTTGTTTGCGCAATTGCAGACCGCGCTCAACAAGATCTGGGAAGTCAAAGCCCGACCCGGGCGATCCCCGTTGACGCTCGTCAAGACGCGCTTGCAGTCGTTCTTTGTCGTGGTGCTAGCTGCGGTGACGCTGCTAGGTACGACAGTGCTCAATGCCGCGCTCAACAGCAGCCTGGAACGCACGCAGCCCGTGGAGTACCTGGTGTTGGAAGAGGGGGGCACTCGTGACGCAGAACTCGGCGGCACTGCCCCGCTCGCGGTGATCATCGGGGTGCGCGTCGCGCAGTTCGCGCTCAGCCTCGCTGTGATCACGTTCTTGGTCGGGCTGGTGTATCAGGTGCTGCCGGATGTCGAAATCCACTGGCGGGATGTCATCGTCGGCGCAACCTTCACCGGGGTGCTGCTCTATCTCGGTCAATTCGCTGTCGGGCTGTATTTATCACGGGCCAATGTCGGTTCGGTGTTCGGCGCGGCGGGGTCACTGACGGTGATCCTCGTGTGGATCTACTACACGGCGCAGATTCTGCTGTTTGGCGCGGAATTCACCGAAGTATGGGCGCGCTACCACGGTGGGCACATCCAACCGGACGGCGATGCCGTGTGGGAAAACGAGTACAAAGCCAAGCGCGAAGCCGAGCGTGGGCGGAAACTGCCCGCCGAAGTGTCGAGCAATGCGGCGAGCAGTGACCGCTATCTGCAATAAGGGGCTCCCCTCTCCGTTCGGAGAGGGGCAGGAGTGAGGCGAAGAAAATAGCCTTAACCTTAGCTCGCCGCACACTCCACGGCGAGGTTAAGCCACGCGGACTCGTTGTTCTCATACGTCAGGCCGTAGCCGTACGGGAACAGCGGCGCGTCACAACCCTCCGTGGGGAGATTCGCGAAATCGAATGGCAGTTGATCCGCCGAACGCAGCCAGGTGAACGGCAGCGTCCCGGTGAACGGTACATTGCCGAACAGCACATCGGCGACGCCCGCGCCTTCCGTACCGGGCAGCCACGCGGCGACCACCGCGTCCGCCAGATTCAACGGTTCGGTAATGACGAGCGGCCGACCCGACACGACGATCACGATCAGCTTCTCGCTCTGTTCGCGCACGCGCTCAATGGTGGTGCGGTCGCCGCGCGAGAGGGCGAGGTAGGCGTTGTCGCCTTCCCACTCCGCATACGGTTCCTCGCCGACAATCACAATGCCGTAGTCCGCCATCGCCGGGTTGCCCGCCGCATCGTGAATGCTTTCGAAACGGCCTAACCGCTCAAAAGCGATGTGCGTATCTGTCCCCGCAACCGCCGTGATGCCCTCGAGAATAGTCGTACCGATGGTGATATCACCCGTGCCGCCCTGCCATTCGATGGTCCAACCGCCAGACTGAATACCGATGTCGTCGGCGGCGCTCCCAGCGACGAAAATCGTGGGGGCGTTGGCCGCAATCGGCAGCGCCTCTTCGTTTTTGAGCAGCACCAGCGATTCGCTCACGGCCTGCCGCGCCAGTGCGCGGTGTTCCGGCGAGCCAACCACATCGAGCGCCGCACCATCACCCGTCACCCGATCAAACAGACCGACGGCGAACTTGGCACGCAGAATGCGGCGCACCGCATCATCAATGCGCTCCTGTGAGACATCCCCCGCTTCAACCGCCCGGGTCAGCGTTGTGATGAACCGGCGGTAGTCCTGCGGCACCATGTTCATGTCCACGCCCGCGTTGATCGAGGCCACGACCGCCTGATAGTAATCCGCATTCACGAGATCAATCCCCTGCCAGTCCGAGACCACAAAGCCCGTGAAGCCGAGTTCGCCCTTGAGCACATCGGTGATCAGGTACTCATGCGCGTGCATCGGGACGCCGTTCCAACTGCTGAATGACACCATCAGCGTGAGCGCGCCGCTGTTGACCGCTTCGATGTAGGGAGGGAGGTACAGTTCACGCAGCGTGGCTTCGTCGACCTGCGTGTCGCCGCGGTCCATATTATTCGGACCGAAGCTCGATGTGCCCCAGGTCGTGCCGCCATCGCCGAGGTAGTGTTTGGGCGTCGCCAGCACCATGAGCGGATCGCCTTGCAGCCCGTTCATGAAGGCCAGGCCGAGTTCGGTCACGAGTTCGGTGTTTTCGCCAAATGACTCATAGGTGCGCCCCCAGCGAATGTCCTGCACCGGAGCGAGGACGGGCGCGTAATTCCAGTAAATGCCCGTCGCCATCATTTCGGCGGCGGTTGCCGCACCGATCTGTTCGACCAGTTCGGCGTTTCGCGTTGCGCCCAGGCCGATGTTGTGCGGGAAGATGGTCGCGCCGCGCACGTTGTTGTGCCCGTGCACCGCGTCCACGCCGTAGATGATCGGAATGCCGAGCGGGGTGTCGAGCGCCGCGTCCTGAAAGGCTGTGACCATTTGCAGCCACGCTTCGGGCGTGTTCGGATTAGGGTAGCCGCCACCGCCGCTCAGCACGCCGCCGATGAAGTAATCGAAAACCGCCTGCGGATTGAGGCTGTTCTTCTCGACCAGTGTCATCTGGCCGATTTTCTCGGCGAGCGTCATGCGCGCGAGCAAATCGTCGACGCGCGTTTCGATAGGTTGGGACGGGTCACGGTAGATTTCGTCCTGCGCGAGGACGCTCGTCGTGAGTGAGAGAAGGGCAATGAGATTAAGGAGAAAAACGAACAGACGCACCTGCTTGTTCATACGTCAATTCCTTGGGATATGAGGAAATATTCGCTAAAGGAGTGTTCCCGTGGGAACGCTCCCAATTTGCTCACTAGCTTACCACGTCTGGCTGCATTCGGGAATGAACAATCAGCGCATCTTGATCCAATTTTGATTTTGGTGAATCTGTATTGGTGAATCTGTATTTATGCAAAATGCCTAGTTTTATTCGCCTGTTTCACTGGCATATTTCGCTCGTTAGTGATTATTTACCAAGATGTCGGCATCTTTGAAGATCAAAAGGTAATCAAAGCCAGCCGAATTAATCAAATGTGACAACAAGTTTCTGGCAAACCTTATTCACTTTTAGCTAAAGATGCCTTTTATATATCCAGTACACTGCCCCGCATCGGATCCAACTTCCATCAATCGGGGGATGACTCATGTTTAAGCGGAATCGTATCTGGCGACAACTACTTATTATGGGCGTGGCAACGCTGGTGTTGGCCGTCTTCGGCATGCATCGGACGTTTGCGCAGGGGGAAGTGACGACCCCGACGATGGAAGATATCACCAGTATCAAGATCGGCATCGATACCGCGTGGGTGATGCTGACCGGGTTCCTCGTGTTCTTCATGCAGCTTGGCTTCGCCATTCTGGAAACTGGCATGATCCGCCAGACGGCGGCGGTGAACGGTCTGCTCGAAAACTTCCTCGAAGCGGGCGTTGGCGCGCTTGTCTGGTGGTTGGTCGGCTTCGGCCTCGCCTTCGGCGCGGATAACGGCAGCGGCCTGTTCGGCACAACCCTGTTTGCGCCGGGAATTGAACTGGCTGACACCATTTACTACGGCAACATCAGCACGCTGACCATGTTCTTCTTCCAGTTCGCCTTCGCCGCGACCGCCAGCACCATTACGACGGGCGCGATGGCCGAACGCACGGATTTCGTCGGCAACCTGATCTACACCGTGATCGTAACCGCGATCATTTACCCGGTCATCGTGCACTGGGTGTGGGGTGGTGGCTGGCTGTTCCAGCAGGGCTTCTTCGACTTCGCGGGCAGCAACGTCGTGCATACCGTCGGCGGCGTCATCGCCATCATCGGCGCGTGGATGCTCGGGCCGCGTAAGGGCAAGGTCTGGGGCAAGGCCATTCCGCCGCACAACCTTGGCCTGGCGCTCACCGGCACCATGATCCTGTGGGTCGGTTGGTACGGCTTCAACCCCGGTTCGACGCTTGGCGCGGTCGGCGTGGGCGGCACGATCGGTATCGTCGTCCTCAACACGACTCTCGGCGGCGGCATCGGCTCGCTCTCGGCGATGTTCTTCCAGTACTTCCGCACTGGCAAGTGGGACCTGACGGCGACGCTGAATGGCTCGCTCGCTGGTCTGGTCGCGATCACCGCTGGTTGCGCCTTCGTCAGCCCGCTTTCGGCCATCATCATTGGCGCGGTGGCTGGCATCGTCCTGCTGCTGTGGGGTGACCTGCTCGAAAAGATCAAGGTGGACGATGCGGTCGGTGCCTCGTCCGTGCACCTCGCCTGCGGTGTGTGGGGCATCCTCGCGCTCGGCCTGTTCGCTGAACCCACGCTCACGCCTTTCGCGGCCAATGTCAAGGCGGGCTTCGGTGGTCTGCTCGTGGCTGGCGGCAGCGCGGACATCCTGATCACGCAGATCATTGGTTCGGCGGCCACGATTGCGTGGGTGGGTGTGACTTCCGTCCTCATGTTCGGTGCGCTCAAGGCGGTTAAGCGCCTCCGCGTCAACCCGAAGGCAGAAGCCGACGGCAATTTCATCGACAACTACGAACACGGTCAGACGGTGTGGCCGGACCTGCTCCCGCTGCCCGGCGACTCCCCGGTGACCACCAGCGTGGCCTCGGGTGCGAAGGCTCCGGCGGCTGGCGACTAAGCTACCGCAATCTGTAACCACGTTTCGATACAGGAGAAGGGACTAATCCCTTCTCCTGTACGCCATTTCAGGGAGTAACACCAGTTTGAAAGCAATACTCAGCGGCGAAACTTCAGTCACACCCGAACGCATCTCGAAAATCCCCCTGGCTTGGGGCGCTACCGCGCTCACCGCGCTCCTGTTTGTCTACTTGCTCTCCTACCTGCCGACCATCACAACCAGCGGCGCCCTCCAAGTGAGCGTGCCGTGGGTTCCCGATCTCGGCCTCACGCTCGCCCTGTACCTCGATGGGTTGGCGCTCATGTTCGCGCTGATCATTGTGGGCATTGGCGCGGTCGTCGCGTTCTATGCGGGCTATTACTTTGACAATGCACGCGAACTCAACCGTTTTTACGGTCTGCTGTTCGCGTTTATGGCGTCCATGCTGGCGCTCGTTGTAGCTGGCAATGTGTTCACGCTGTTCATCGCGTGGGAACTGACGAGCATCATCTCGTTTCTGTTGATTAGTTTTCACGGCGACGAATCGGAAGCGGCGCGAGCCGGTGCACTGCGCGCGCTGATCATCACGGGCGGCGGTGGGCTCGCACTGCTCGCGGGCTTGGCACTCATGAGTGCCGCCGCGGGGACCACTGAACTCAGCCAGATCCTGAACGGATCGGTCTTGCAGGAACATCCGTGGTATACCGCATTCACTATCTTGATCTTCGTGGGCTGCTTTAGCAAAAGCGCCCAATTCCCGCTGCATTTCTGGCTGCCCGGCGCAATGTCGGCGCCATCGCCCGCCAGTGCCTACCTCCATTCGGCGACGATGGTCAAGGCGGGCATTTATCTGCTGCTTCGCCTCTCCCCGGCGCTGAGCGGGACGCCGCTCTGGGAAAATGGATTGATGATCTTCGGGCTGGCGACGCTGCTGGTCGGCGCGCTGCTGGCGCTGCGTCAGCACGACCTGAAAGGCGCGCTTGCCTATTCGACGGTGAGCCAGTTGGGCGTGCTGGTCGCACTGATCGGCCTCCCGCATGAAGCTGGTCGAGAGGCGGCGCTGATCGGCATTCTGGCGCACAGCCTATACAAAGCAACGCTGTTCCTCACCGCGGGCGCAGTTGATCATGCGGCGGGCACGCGCGACTTGCGCCAGCTCGGCGGGTTAGCCTCGGCACTGCCCGGGTGGGCGGTCGTCGCGGCGCTGGCAGGCTTGTCGATGGCGGGGATTCCGCCGCTGCTCGGCTTCGTTGCCAAAGAGGTGCTGCTCGATACGCTGCTGGAAACGCCGCTCGCGCTGATCGTCGTCGTGGCGAGCGCCGCGCTCACCGTGACAATGGCGCTGATCTTCGTGTGGGATGTGTTCCTCGGCAAGCCGCGCGCGGCGCATCATGTGCACGAACCCGCGTGGGGGCTGCTGGTCGGTCCCGCGGTGCTGGCCGGCAGTGCGCTTGTCGCCGGGTTGGGGCTCGATTGGTTGATTAATCCGCTGATCTCTCCGGCGCTCGAACACGAAGCGCATCTCGCGTTGTGGCACGGTCTCAACACGCCGTTACTGCTCAGCCTGACCGCGATTGCGCTCGGCGTGGGTGTGTTCGCACTGCGCAACCGGTGGCGCGCATGGTCAGTGAATCTGCCCAACGCGTCGGCGGCCTACAGCGCTGCCGTTGGCAGCGTCGAAAAGGTCGGCGACCTGGTACTGCGCACGCAGCACGGACGACTGCGCCACTATCTGTTTGTGATCCTCGGCGCGGTGACGCTGCTGCAGTTGAGCGCTGGTTTCTCGCATGTGACCGGGTTCGAGCTGCAGTGGGATGGCGAAAACGATCTCCTGCGCGGTTTGCTGCTCTTCCTCGCCCTGGGCACGATGATCGGCAGCATCTTCATCAAACGACACATGATGGCGGCGTTGGTGCTCGGCGTCGCGGGTTACAGTGTCGGCGGCTTGTTCCTGCTCGAACCCGCGCCGGATGTGGCTCTCGTGCAGTTCATGGTCGAGACGTTGGGCACAGTGCTCATCATCATCATGTTGAGCAAAATCAGCGCGCCGCAGCGCGAAGCCGCGATGAACGACCTGTGGAAGCAATCGCGACTGACGCTGTACCGCGATATCGCCCTCTCCGCCCTGATTGGGGTGGGGGTGGCGTTGTTCTGCGTGGCGGCGATCAACAACCGCGCCATCGCCCAAACGATCACGACGTGGCATCTCGAAAATGCCGTGCCGCTGCTCGGGTTCTCCGATGTGGTCGGCGCGATTGTGACCGATTTCCGCGGCATGGACACGATCATCGAGATTACGGTGTTCAGCGTGGCAGCGCTCGGCGTGCTCACCCTGCTGGCCAAACCGAGCCCTGGGGGCGTCGTCCCTAAGCGCATCAGCGCGGCGCGACCGAGTCCGCGTCTGCGCATCTTCAAATTAGGCGCCGCTCCGGACGAACCAGTCGATGTGCAGCATGCACAAGACGATGAGGGAGACGACTTGGCGTTTGAGTCGCGCTTCTCGACTCCGCTCACACGCACAATTGCCCAATTGGTGCTGCCGTTCGCGATTATCGTGGCCTTATCACAGTTGTTTTATGGGGGCGAAGCGCCCGGTGACGGCTTCACCGCGGGCGTGATCAGCGGCCTCGGAGTGACCCTGTGGTACGTCGTTTTCGGCTACCGCGAGTCCCAACGGCGCTTGGGGTGGCTCAAACCGCGATACCTGATCGGTGCCGGGCTGATCCTCGTCATTGTCAACGCGGCCTCGCCGATGCTTTCCGGCCTCGCGTTTGCGGCGCATGTCAACTTTGACCAAATTCACCTGCCCGCAGATTTGCACTTATCGACAACGTTTCTGTACGAGACTGGCATATTCTTAACCGTATTGGGATGTACGAGTACGGTGATGGAAGCTATCACCTATCCGAAGGAAATTGAACCGCTATGAACGTGATTTTTGCACTGGCTACCGGGTTGATGTTCGCCATTGGCGTCTTTCAACTGCTGCGCCGTGACATGATCAAGGCGGCGATGGGCTTCTACATCCTGTTCACCGCGATCAACCTGTTCTTTTTCGCCGTCGGCGCGTTCAACGGTCAGGTCCCCGCCTACGCGGGCAACCTCAGTGAAGGCACGCCGAGCGACCCGATGGTGCAGGCGCTCATTCTCACGGCGATCGTTATCAGCTTCGGTTCGTACGCCATTCTGCTCGGCCTGATCGCGACCTCGGCGCGCCGCTACAAGACCGCCGACCTCGACACCCTCGATAACCTGAAGGGCTAGGGCGACGTGACTCCGAACAATCCACTCGTCCTTACCCCGATCTTCTTCCCGCTTTTTGCCGCCGCATTGTGTGTCTTCTTCGCGCATTTCCGGCGCGTTCAGCGCATCATCGGCGTGAGCGCGACCATTCTCGCGTGGTTGGGCAGTCTGTCTGTTTTGGCGCTCAACTGGGTTGATGGCTTGCAGTTGTACCGTCTCGGCGGTTACATGCCTCCGTATGGCATCGTGCTTGCCCCCGACATGCTCTCCTCGATTTTCACGGCGATGGCGTCGACGGTGGTGATGGGCGGCGCGATCTACATTCTGGGCTGCCGCGATAAGTGCGTGAGCTATCCGGCGTTCATGCCGCTGTACTTGTGCATGGCCGCTGGTCTGCATGGTGCATTTTACACAGGTGACATTTTCACGCTGTTCGTCTTTCAGGAACTGATGATCATGTCGTCGGTGGTGCTGGTGGGCATCTCCGACAACCGCCTCGGCGTCGAAGCGGCGATCAAGTACCTGCTGATCAGCGCGATGGGCTCGCTGTTCCTGCTGCTGGGCATCGGCGCGATCTACGCCTCGTTCGGCACGCTGACGCTGGCCGACATCGCCCGCCTGCTCGAAGGCGGCGACCGTCCACTCCTCGCGCAGACCGCCGCTGTCATGCTGATGTGCGCGTTCCTGCTCAAGAGCGCGGTCTTCCCGTTCCACTTCTGGCAGCCGGATTTCCACACCGCCGCGCCGACGCCCGTGCATGCGGTGCTGTCGTCGGTGGTCGTGAAGGTCGGCGTGTACGGCCTCATCCGCTTGACCATGCTGATGTTCATCGCGGAAGCGCCGCTGGTGCGGACGCTGCTGCTCGTGCTCGGCATCATCGGCATCTTCTTTGGCAGTCTCGCCGCACTGCGCACCTACGATGCGAAGCGCATGCTGGCGTATTCGACGTTCGGGCAAATTGGCTTCATCCTGCTGGGAATTGGCTGGGGCACACCGCTCGCGTTGATCGGCGCGATTGTCTACGCCGTCAATCACGCGTTCATCAAGTCGTCGCTGCTGATGATCACCGGGGCGCTGGCCAGCCGCATGCCGAACAAATCGGCCAAGCTGGTCGATATCGGCGGGGCAGGGCGCAGCTTCAAGCTGATGGGCGGTCTGTATTTGCTCGGTGGGCTGGCGCTCGCGGGGGTGCCCCCGATGAACGGTTTCATCAGCAAACTCGCGATTATCCGCGGTGGCATCGATGCGGAAAGCTGGATTCTGCTCGGTCTGGCGATCGCCGCTGGTTTGATCACGTTGATGTATGTGGTGCGCACGTGGCAGCACGTGTTCCAGCGCAACCCTGATGATCAACTGCACCTGAAACCTTATGGTGACAGTCTGGTCGCCCCGGTGCTGCTGGTCAGTTTATGTGTGTTGTTCGGCCTGTTCGCGGTGCCGGTTGTGCAGGCCGCGACCATTGCCGTGACGCGGTTGAGTGACCCTCAGAGTTACATCCGTGCGGTGTTAGGAGGCTAAATCATGTTGGCGACGCTTTTGCTGGCTGTTCCCCTGGCGGGAATTTGGATGGTTGTGACCTCAAACATTTCCCTCGAAAGCTTTTTCGTCGGTGCGGTGCTCGGGATCGCGATCCAACTGCTGCTGCGCACGGAACGCAAGACCGTCGAGCTGAAACGTCTGCCCGATCAACTGATGGCGCTGGTCGTCTATGTGGTGACGCTGGTGCGTGATGTCATCCTGTGCAGCATCGGCGTTGCTCGCCTTGTGTTGAATCCCAACATGCCGATCAAGCCCGGCATTCTCGCCGTACCGACGCAGGATGTGCACGAAAATGATGCGATTGCCGCATTCAGCGCGCATGGCATTACGCTGACCCCCGGCGAACTGGTCATGGACTTTGAAGGTGGCCACACGATGTTCGTGCACTGCCTTGATGTGCATGCCTCGGAACAGAGCGCCCCTGATCAGCAAACGGCGCGTCTCAAGCTGCTGCGCCGCATCATGGGAGCCGCGCATGAGTGATTTCGTCTCGTTAGGCGTGCATGGCGCGCTGGTCGCGCTGGTGCTGCTCCTGATCCCTTGCATTTACCGTCTGTGGAAGGGGCCGAGCGCCGCCGAACGTTTGCAGGTGATCGACACGATCACCACCCTGTTGATCGGGATCATCGTCGTGCTTGCGGTCATTCGCGGCGATGTGATGTTTGTCGATATTGCGATTGCTCTCGCCGCGTTTGGCTTCATTGGGACGCTGGCAGTGGCGCGGTACATCTCGGAGAAAAGGACCTTCTGATGGAAATTCTCGGCTTGATCATCCTTTGGATTGGGA
The DNA here is from genome assembly GCA_041916315.1 of Anaerolineae bacterium. Taxonomy (GTDB): domain Bacteria; phylum Chloroflexota; class Anaerolineae; order Aggregatilineales; family Phototrophicaceae; genus Flexifilum. The sequence goes on along the minus strand of JAYRZU010000068.1, from coordinate 49,403 downwards.
TTGGCTTCAGTGCGGTGGGCATTCTTGGCCTGCTGCGTCTGCCCGATATGTATACTCGTCTGCACGCTTCCGGCAAAGTCTCGACCGTCGGACTGATCGCGCTGCTGCTCGGCGCGGCCGTCCTCATGCCCTCGACGCTGTTGAAAGTCGTCGCACTGGCGCTGTTTGCCATGCTGACGCTGCCCGTCAGCACCCATGCGATTGCGCTGGCCGGCTATCGTTCCGGCGTGCGTATGAGCTGGTTTGTGCGCGATGATCTGAAGCACCGCGAAACGGTCGTCGAAGCCGTCGAACTCGCTGAAGAACGCTCCGCCGCTTAATTCTCCTGACTCATCAGGGCTGCACCTCAGCCGCTAGCCAGAAGCCGCTGAGGTGCATAAGTCCCTGGGTTAATCCGCGTATTGCCCCAACGCCGTTTCCACTGCTTCTCGACACGGCGCGCTCTGCGCCCCGCCGTAACCAAGCGTTGACAGCCCGCCGCACACGTTCCCCTGCCGCAAACAGCCGATGCCATCACAGCCTGTTAGATGCGCCGCGAGATAGCCCGCGTTGAAGGCATCGCCCGCGCCCGTCGTATCCAGCGGCGTGACCGGAAGAGCGGGCACATGATAACTCCCCGTCTTGTCCCACAGCCACGCGCCGTTCGCCCCATCTTTGACGACCAGTTTGGTGACGAGGTCACGCAGCTTGAACGCAGCATCGTCGAGCGTCACCGCTTCCGTGAGGCGCTGCGCCTCGGACGCGTTTGGCATGAACAGGTCGATCTGGCGGAGCGTTTCCCGTACCAGCGGAGACTCCAACGTGTGCGGGCGATGCTGGCAGTCCATCGCAATTTGAATGCCCCGCGCGCGCCATTCGGCAAACAAGGCAGGCAGGCGTGCGTCGAGCGTCAATCCGGGGAAATGAATCAGGCGCGGCTGCACTTGCTCGACCGCTGTTTGCAACTGCGGAATAGTATCCACGCGCGGATCGTTGTAGGTGAGGAACGCGCGATCCTGTGGGTAGGACATGGCGACGGTGATGCGCCGAAACGGCTCATCGCGCCGCACAACCAGCGAGAGATCGATGCCGCGCTCGGTCAGCCATTCGGAGATCAGGCGGCTGGCGAAATCCGTGCCGAAGACGCCGACCCAACCCGTCGTCAGCCCGAGGTTGCGCAGCCCCATCATCGTGTTGATCGCGCCGCCGCCGGGGACGATCTGCATATCCTTCGCGTAGATCTCCGACCCCAGCGTGGGCAGTTCCGGCATCCCCGTGAAGATCAAATCACAGTAGTAGTTGCCGGTGAGCAGCACATCGACGTGGTTCACTGCCACTCCCCGACGAGATCACGATGCGCTTCGAGGAACGCGCCGACCAGCTTTTCCGCCAGCGGGTAGGAGCCGATCAGCGGGTGGACGGCGAGCGCTTCGACCGCGAGTTCTTGTGAACGGGCGAGGATGGCGCGCGCCGCGAAGCGTTCGTACTGCTTCACGTCGCGCATGAGCAGGTACTGCGGTTCCGGCACCGTCCCGATCTTGACCGGACGCACGCCGTTCGCGTCGATCCAGCAGCTCACCTCGACGACATCATCGTCCTGCAGGCCATCAATCGTCCCGTTGTTAGGCACGTTCAGCCCCGTGTACAGCGGTGTATTGGTCGCAATCGCTTCGACGCAGCCCAAAGCGACGGCCGCGTAACCCTCGTCATCCTGCTCAATGGGTTCAAGCGTGGGGCGCGGCGCGTCATGACGGGCGTGCGCCATATAAGTCGAACCACGCTGACCCATCACCGTCTGCCAGATGAGAATCGCTTCGTTCGGATCGTTCGCTGCGGCTAGTTGGCGGAGCAAGTCATTGGTGAGACGTTCGACTTCCTCGCCGCGCGTCTCTGGCTTCTTGAGCAGGGCTGCCAGCGCTTCGTCACGGTGATAGAAGTAGTGCAGATACTCGTTGAGGAACGCGCCAAGCCAGCGGCGCAGACCGGGCGCGAACATCGACATGTGCGTCGAGGCGACGAACTTCTCGTCGTTCAATAGGCCGGGGAGCACCTCCTCGCCTGTGCCGCCGTAACCGTCGATTTGCACCGAACGTGTCCATGAAAGGTGATTGAGCCCGTAGACCTCGTGATACACGCGGCGCAGCGGAACGCCGAGGTAGCGGCTGGCGGCATGCTGTGCGCCGTTCGCGCTGTCGCAAATGCCGATCACGCGCTCAATGCCCGCGTAATGCAGCCCCTGCGCCACCAGCCCCGCCGGATTGGTGAAGTTGTATAACCACGCGTTCGGCGCGCCGATCTCGGCAATCAGGTGCGCATAGTCAAGAATAGCGGGGAGGCTGCGCATCGCCATGGCAAAGCCACCAGCGCCTGTCGTTTCCTGACCGAGCACGCCATGCTGGAAAGCGATCCGCTCGTCCAGCGCGCGGCCATGTTCGAGACCGGGGCGAATCGACGTGATGACGTGCTGCGCACCCCGTATTGCTTCCCGTGCGTCGGTCGTGAACATCAGCTTGAACGGCGCGTTGAACTGCCGCGCGAGCGTTTCGCATAAGCCGCCCATCAACCGGAGCTTATCCGGCGCGTTGTCCATCAACCAGACTTCCTGCAGATCGAGTTTGGCCGCGCGGCGCACAAGGGAGGGAATCAAGCGGGGTGTGCGGACGCTGCCCCCGCCAATAATCGCGAGTTTCATGATCTATCCGATCGCTACATCAACCGGTCGGTGCTTATAACTCCGCGTCGGCAGGATTTCAAGAAACGCGGTCAGACATGAGTATGTTGGCAAAGGTCAGCTTCCGACCCCACCCCCATCCCCTCCCCGAATTCTGGGAGGGGAGAAAACAGCGCTCGCAAAGCCCCCCTCTCCCCGCATGCGTGGGTTGAGGACAGGACACTTTTAACAATCGAGCGGTTCGTAGGGACGCCCAACGGGGCGTCCGCCGGATCCTAAACAAAACGGACGCGCAACGGCGCGTCCCTACGAAATCTGTTTTCCCTCAAACCAATGCCTTAATGGTTCCCGATGTTAAAACTGTCCTGCCATGAAATGCGTGGGAGAGGGGTTGGGGGTGAGGGGTTTTCAAATACCCTCATGTCCTGACAGTTTTTGCGGCTGATAGCTATCCGGTGCGAAATTGAGCGTAGCGAAGTGATCCTCGACCGTTTCGGCGCGGCGAATCCGCTTGACTGACTCATCGGCACCGAGCAGCAGTTCTTGTGGGCGCAGTCGCCCATTGTAGTTAAAGCCCATGGCGTGCCCGTGCGCTCCGGTGTCGTGAATGACGAGCAGATCGCCGGGGTCGACGCGTGGCAGGTCGCGCTGCACGGCGAATTTGTCATTGTTCTCACACAGTGACCCGACGACGTCGACGGTTTCGGTCGGCTGCACGGATTTGCCGTGCACATGGACGTGATGATAAGCGCCATACATGCCCGGACGCATCAACGCCGACATGCTGGCATCTACCCCGATGTAAGTGCGGTAGGTCTCTTTGCGGTTGAGCGCGCGCGTGACGAGTACGCCGTGCCCCCCGGTCATGTAGCGCCCGCTCTCCATGTACAGACGTGGCGCATATCCGTGCTTACTTTGGAACGCGGCAAACAGCGCGGTGATCTCCGTGCTGAGTGCGGCGAGATCCAGTGGTTGGTCGTCGGGGCGGTAGGGGAGGCCGAAGCCGCCGCCGATGTTGATGAATTCGAAGCGCACACCGAGCGCCGCGCTCAGCGACTCGGCCAGTTCGAGCAGCATGGCTGCCGTTTGCACGAGATAGGCGTAATTGCGCTCATTAGAGATGATCATCGTGTGCAGGCCAAAGCGCTGCACGCCTATGTCCCGCGCTTTTTGATACGCGGGCAGGAGCTGCTCGTGCGTGATGCCGAACTTGGCCTCAATCGGCTTGCCGATGATGGCGTTGCCCGTGCGCCGCGCACCTGGGTTATAGCGGAAGCAGATCAGCTCCGGCACGGCGGGCAGGTTATCGAGCAGATTCACCGCGTCGAGGTTGAGAATGCAGCCACCTTGAGCGAACGCGGCGACGAATTCTGCGGCGCTCGTGTTGTTCGACGTGAACATGATATCGTCGCCCCGCGCACCCACACTCCGGCTCAGGATCAGTTCGGGAGTTGAGCTGCAGTCGAAGCCAAAGCCGAGGTCTCGCATGATGCTCAAGATGGCCGGGTTGGGCAGCGCCTTGACCGCGAAGTACTCGCGGAAGCCATCAATGGCCGCGAAGGCCGCTTTGAGCGCCGCACCTGTCTCCCGAATGCCGATCTCATCGTAGAGGTGGAACGGCGTGCCAAAGTGCGCGGCGACCTCCGGTAAAATCGGCGTCAAACGCTGCTGAAACGCGGGCGACATGGGCATAGCAAGCCATCCTTAACACGGGGTAAGTCACCCCATTGTCGCTCATTTGCCGCTCACTGTGCAGGTTCAAAATAGGGCTAGATACCGGCAGCAAACAGAACAGGGGTAGAGAGATGAAGAAGATTCAGACGCAGGGCGTCCATCATATCACCATGATCGGCGCCGATCGGCAGACAAGCATCGATTTCTGGGAAGGCGTCATGGGGATGCCGTTCATTTTCGAGCAGCCGAATCTCGACGTGCCCGCCGAAAGTCACTTGTATTTCGACCCCGGCGACGGGCGGCTGATCACGGTATTCACCAACGAGAACCGCAAACCGGACTCGTCGCGTAACCCGGAAGGCATTGGCAACCTGCATCATCTGGCGTTTAGCGTGTCGCGCGCCACCTACACGCAGATCGTCAAGCGGCTGGACGAACGCGGCATCAGCCATACCGGGTTTGTCGACCGCGGCTTCATGGACTCGATTTACTTTCGCGATCCGCTCGGCCAGTTGATCGAGTGTGCATGTTACAAGTTCGAGCCGCCGACGGGGACGACGCACGCGCAGGTCTTGTTTGAAGCCCACAAACTGCGCGTGGCGCGTGGCGACCATCACATTGCCGATGAGCATCTGGCCGATGCCATTGAAATCCTGCTGCATCGCCAGCAGGGCACGCTCTCGACGGATAGCGCGCCGAAAGATCCGTACACGGACAAGCCGCCCGTGTGGGATTAGCCACGCGACTCGCGTTACACTCGACGCGGTGCTTCACTCTAGCAAAGGAGCAGTCATGGCTTATCAAGCTGCAAAAGAACGGTACGATCACATGCAGTACCGCCGTACAGGACGCTGGGGCTTGAAGCTCCCCGCCGTGTCGCTGGGTCTGTGGCATAACTTCGGCGGCGTGGACGCGCTCGAAACTGCGCGCGCCCTGATTCACCGCTCGTTCGACCTCGGCATCACACATTTTGACCTCGCTAACAATTATGGGCCGCCGCCCGGTTCTGCCGAAGAGAATTTTGGCCGCATTCTCGCGCAGGATTTACGGGGCTACCGCGACGAGTTGATCATTTCGTCGAAGGCGGGCTATCACATGTGGGCGGGGCCGTACGGTGACTGGGGATCGCGCAAGTACCTGATCGCCAGCCTGGATCAGAGCCTCAAGCGGATGGGGCTAGAGTATGTCGACATCTTCTACAGCCACCGCATGGATCCGAACACGCCGCTCGAAGAAACGATGGGCGCGCTCGATCACCTGGTGCGGCAGGGCAAGGCGCTGTATGTGGGTATCTCCAATTACAGCGCGGAGAAAACCCGCGAGGCCGCGCAAATTCTGCGCCAGCTCGGCACGCCCTGTCTGATCCACCAGCCGCGTTATCACATGTTTGACCGCTGGATTGAGCCGGAGTTGCTGCGGGTGCTCGGCGACGAGGGGATCGGTTGCATTGTGTTCTCGCCGCTGGCACAGGGCTTGCTGACGGATCGCTATCTGCGGGAAATTCCTGAAGGGTCACGCGCATCCAAGGCGCACGGTTTTCTGCGTCCCGCCCACATCACTGACGAGAAACTCGCTAAAGTCCGTCAGTTGAATGATCTCGCGCTCGCTCGCGGCCAATCGCTGGCACAGATGGCGGTCGCGTGGGTGCTGCGCCATCCGGGCATGACCTCCGCGCTAATCGGCGCGAGCAGCGTCCAGCAGGTGGAGGATAATGTCGCCGCGCTCAACAACCTGAGCTTCAGTGACGAAGAACTCGCGCGGATCGAAGGGATTGTCGCGGGGTAAGCGTGTTTCGCCGAGGGTGAGACACCGGCTCCACCCTCGGTGTATGAATTTCATGCAAAGTTACGTTGACGGGATCACGCTTCACCCGTAGGATGCTGCTAACGAAAATTAGTGTTTGAGTTGAGGAAAACAATGTCTTTAGTGGAAGCACGTCAGTTTGTGATAGCAGTTGAAGAGAATGCTGATTTGAAAGATTGGATCGCCAGCGCGCATTGGGATATGGCGGTCGTGTTCGACGCCGCCGCGCAAATGAACCTATCCTTTACCGAAGATGAACTGAGCGCTGCCCTCGATCAACTGTGGGGCACGCTCTCCGAATAGACCGCTTGGTGGTGGGTCGTTAGGCGTACATATTCACATCTTCGAGGATTTGGCGCAGTGCCGCGCTGTCGAGGTTCTTTTTGTCAAGGAAGGCCGACGCGCCCGCGGCCAGTCCTTCGCGGTGAAATTCGCTGTCCGGGTAAGCGCTGAACAGCAGAATGCGCGACGTCGGCGAAATCTTAGTCACCCGCTGCACGCACTGTATGCCGTTCTCGTCGCCGAGCACCACGTCGATGAGGATGAGGCGCGGGCGATGCTGCCCGGCCAACTGCACCGCGCGCCCGGTGTTATCCGCTTCCAGAATCTGTACCTGATCGTTGATCGACAACACCATCCGTGAGAGTTGTTGACGGTAACGCTCGTTATCGTCCACAATCAACATGGTCTGTTTGCTGCGCGATATGAAGCGGGTATCGGGCGCAGGCGGGAGCGTCGACGGGCTCAGGCCCAGCAGTTCCGGGTGCTGAATCATGTAGTTGACCGCTTCCAACCGACTGCGCACATCAAGCAAACGGTATAATCCGGTCAGGTGGTTTTCGACGGTTTTGATGCTCAGGTCGAGCTGCGCGGCGATGTGGTAATTGTCCAGCCCTTTATAAAGCAGATGCAGCATTTCGCGCTGGCGTCCCGTGAGCTTGGGCAGTTCCGCCTCGACAACGGGCGGCGGGGCTTGATCGAGGCGCTCGAGCAAGCGGCTGGAGACCCAGCGTTCGCCTGCCATGACGCGTTGAATGGCGAGGCGCAAATCGCTGAGTGGCTGATCTTTGAGGTGATAGCCGTTGGCGCCGAGCTGGAGCAGTCCCTGAACATAAATGTCGTCATCATACGCGCTGACGATGAGGATTTTCATGGCCGGGAACTGTTTGCGAATCTCCTTGACGGCCGCAAACGGTTCAAAGTTGGGCATGGTCACGTCGATGAGCAGGCAGTCGGCGCTGAACTGGCGGAGCGCGGCGAACAGCGTCGGGCCGGAATCGACCTCGGCGCTGATGGTAAAGTCGGTGCTGCCGCTCAGGGCATTGCGGATGCCCGCGCGCACTATTGCATGATCATCCGCCAAAATCAGAGTTGTTTTCGCCATAAAGCGTGCCAATAGCATTATTTTGACGCCTGATTCAAGCATAACATAGCAAGCTAGACCAATCAAACGCGGGGAACACGCATGAAGCTTATCCAACGCTGGCTCGGACTGTTCACGCTCACGCTGCTGATGAGCAGCACAGCAGTGACCGCGCAAACGGCCATTGATATCGCCGTCCTCCTGCCGGACAGCACGAGTTCCGCGCGCTGGGAGCACGACGACCGCCGCTTCCTGACAGCGGCGTTCGAGGCCGCCAATGTGACCTACTCGATTGTGAATGCGGAAGGGGATCGGCAGTCGCAGATTGCGCAGGCCGAACAGGCGATTACCAATGGCGCGCGGGTGCTGCTGTTCGTCAACCTTGATGGTGGGAGCGGCGCGGCGATCATGGCGAAGGCGCATGAGGCGGGTGTGCTGGTCATCGACTATGACCGCCTGACGACGCAGGGCGAAGGCGCGGATTACTACGTCAGCTTTGACAGCGTGGAAGTCGGGCGGCTGATCGGCGAAGGCTTGATCGCGGCGGTGGAAGCGGCCCAGCCCACCGGCTCAATCAGCGCGGTGCCGAAGATCGCGATCCTGAATGGTTCTCCGACCGACAACAACGCGCGCTTGCTGGCCGAGGGCTACCATGCTGTGCTGCGTCCATTGTTCGAAGCGGGGACATGGGAACTTGCCGCCGAACAGGATGTGCCGGACTGGGACAATCAGCAGGCCTTGATCATCTTTGAGCAGATGCAGACGAATAACCCGGATATCGACGCGGCGATTGCCGCCAACGATGGCTTGGCGCAGGCGATGATCGCCGCACGCATGAACGCCGGGCTGCCGTTCATCCCCCTCACTGGGCAGGATGCGACCGTCGGCGGTATCCAGAACGTGTTGGCGGGGCGGCAGAGCCTGACGGTCTACAAGCCGATTCAAGTGGTGGCAGAAGCGGCGGCCGCGCTGGCGGTCGCGCTGGTGCGCGGCGACAATCCGAACAGCCTGATCAACGGGACGACGATTGTGGGGACGAGCGAAATCCCCTCGGTGCTGCTGCACGTGATCACCGTTACGGCGGACAATGTCGCCGACACAGTGATCGCCGATGGCTTTCGCACCTGGGCGGAGGTGTGCGTCGGCGAATTCGTGCCTTTCTGCCCGGCGGAGGCGCGCCCCAATGGTTGAACAGACCCAGCCGCCCAGCGCACCGACGCTGTTCGGCGGCGTGATCAACTTTGGACGCGGCTATGTGCAGCGTTTATCCTCCGGTGATCTTGGCGGACTGCCGATCTTCGTCGGCCTCATCATCATGACCATCGTCTTTCAGGCGCAGAATGGTAACTTCCTCACGCCGCGCAACATGGTCAACCTAATTTTGCAGATGGCGGGCACGACGATGATCGCCTATGGCATGGTGTTTGTGCTGCTGCTCGGCGAGATTGACCTGTCCGTCGGCTATGTGAGCGCCGTCGGCGGGGTAACAGTCGCCATTTTGCTCAGCGACGCGAGCGCCGGTTGGACGTGGCCGCTGGCGATTCCGCTGGCGCTGCTCATCACGGCGGGGATCGGCCTGCTGCAAGGGTTGATTATCACGCTGTTTCGCGTGCCGTCATTCATCGTCACCCTGGCGGGGCTGCTGGCGTGGAATGGGGTCGTGCTGCGCCTCGTCGGGCGTGGCGGCACGGTGATCATTCAGGATCCGTTTGTTGTTGGCATTGCTAATTCCTATCTACCACCGGAAACGCTGTGGGGCTGGGTGGTCGTCATGATCTTCGTGCTCGGCTATGCGGCGACACAAACCGTGCAATACCTGACGCGGCGCACGCGCGGGTTGAGCACGCGCCCGCTCCCGGTGATCGCCGCGCAGATTGTGCTGCTCGGCGGGCTGGGCGCCATCGTGGTCGCGGTGTGCAATCAGGATCGGGGGCTGCCGGTTGTTGGCGTGCTGCTGCTGATCACAGGCGTGCTGCTCACGCTGCTGGCCAAGAACACGCGCTTCGGTCGCGTTGTGTATGCGGTCGGCGGGAATGCCGAGGCCGCGCGGCGTGCCGGACTGAATGTCAACCGCATCCGGGTGACCGTGTTCGTGCTGGCGAGCACGCTGGCGGGGTTGGGCGGCATCATCCTGGCGTCACGCCTGCGCTCAGTCGATACGCGGGCGGGCAGCGGCAACCTGCTGCTGAACGTGGTCGCCGCCGCGGTGATCGGCGGGACGAGCCTGTTCGGTGGGCGCGGGCGGGTGTCAAGCGCTATCTGGGGCGCGCTGATCATCGCCAGCCTCGAAAACGGCATGGGCTTGCTCAACGTGGAGGCGGGTGACAAGTACATCATCACGGGGATTGTGCTGCTCCTCGCGGTGATCATCGATTCGCTTTCGCGGCGGCGACAGCAGCAGTCCGGGCTGGCTTGAGGTACAATCATACTGTCCGTTAGTTACTGATTTTTGGCGAATATGCAGCCTGTTTTACAGGTCACTCAACTCACTAAACGCTTTGGTACGCTGGAAGTCCTGCGCAGCATTTCATTTGCGGTGGAACGCGGTGCGGTCGTCGGCCTCGCCGGGCTGAGCGGGTCGGGCAAATCGGTAATCGCGCAGATTCTTGCCGGGTTGATCCCGCCGACGAGCGGCAGCGTGACCTGCGCCGGACGGCCGATCTCGTCGGCGGTGGTGGCGCAGCGGCTGGGTGTCGAAGTCATTCATCAGAACCCCATTCTGGTTGACAATCTCGATATCACGACCAATATCTTCCTTGGTCACGAGGTGTACTGGCAGGGAGTCGGGCGGTGGCTGCGGATTCCCCATCACGCGCGCATGGACGAAATCGCGCACCGGGTGCTGGACGATCTTGGCGTCGAGTTTCCCTCGCTTGAAGAACTGGTGGTCAACGTGACCGCCGAACAGCGCCAGATGATCGCCATTGCGCGGGCGATTGTGCGCGACGCCCCGGTGATCATCATCGACGAGCCGACCGTGCTGCTCAGCTTCAACTACCAGCAGCGGCTGCTCTCGTTGGTGCAGCGCTGGCATCAGGCGGGCAAGACGATCATCTTCAGCAGCACCAATCTCGATCACCTGTCGGCCATCACCGACCGCGTGTTCGTGCTGCGCGAGGGGCAGCTCGTCGGGGAGTACAATACCGACCAGATGACGCGCGAACAGGTGGTCGCGGGGATGGTCGGTCAGTTGGATCAAGTGCCGCGTATCACACCCGTGATCTGGGCGCTGGATAGCTACTACCGCGCGCGCGAAAAGGTCGACCAACTCTACCGCCAGACGCGCTTGCTCGAACGTAACCTCGTCGCACAGGGGACGATCAATCAGGATTTGCTGACGCAGCTCACCGAGCAGGTCAAGTCGTTGGATCGGGCGAACGTCGCCCTGCAGGACGCGCAGCGCCGACTGCTCACCGAACGCGAAGAGGAGCGGAGGCACCTGGCGCGCGAACTGCATGATCAGGTAATTCAGGATTTGCTCACCGCCAACTACCAGATCGAAGAAATCACCTCGATGGTGGAGACATCGCTCCTCGTGCAAGAGCGGCTCGGCGACGTGCGCGAGTCAATTCGCGATATGATCGACGCCATCCGCCAGATTTGCGGTAACCTGCGCCCGCCCACTATCGACAGTCTCGGTTTGTCGGCGGCGCTCCAGTCGTATGTGCGGACGTGGGCGAAGCGCACCGGAATCACGGCGGATTTGCAGATGATGCCGCAGATTGGCCGCCTGCCCGAAGCGACCGAACTCTCGATCTTTCGCATTGTGCAGGAGAGCCTGAACAACGTCTACCGTCATTCCGAAGCGACGCGGGTCGAGATTCACCTTGAACATACGTCCCCGCGCACGCTGATGATCTCGATTGCTGACGACGGCAAAGGGCTGGCGCATAACTTTGACCTCGCCGAAGCGTCCGCCAGCGGCCACTACGGGCTGCTCGGCATCAGCGAACGAGTCGCGCTGTTGAGCGGGCATCTGCGCCTGCAAAACTGGCAGAATGGCGGCATGCTGCTGCAAGTCGAAATACCGCATCCGCGAGTGGAAATGAACCTGGATACAGCTACCTGAAAAGGATGAATCGATGACGTATGATCGTGAACGCGACGCGCGGTTACGGGGGAGCATGGCGGACGCGGGGTTGGATGCCGTGCTGGCGTATCGCGTCGAAGAAGTGCTGCTGACAACAGGCGAGTGCCCGTATCTGGGGGTTACGTTGTGTTTGTATCCGCGGGTGGGCACACCGATCGTGTACACCATGCCGACCGAACCGCCGGATCTCGTGCCGCCCCATGTCGAGAAGCGCCTGTACCCCAACCGTGACGAACTGCGCGAGCTGATCGCCGCCGATGTGCGCGCGCTCGGCTTGGAAAAAGTCGGCTATTCGCATGAGATGGGGCTGCACGCGCTCGGCGGGTGGATTCCCGAGGGCGGCCCGTTCGCGACCCCGCACATCGCTGTGCTGCTCGGCGCGGTCGGCACGCCGACCGATTTCTTCGTCGCGCAGTTCATGCACAAGACCGAATACGATATCCAGAAGCTGCTGCTCACCAACCAGATCGCCGCCATCGGCATTCGCCGTTTCTTCGAACTGTTGGAGCCAGGGCGCACCGAAGCGGATATCGCCTCGCGCGTCGAAGCGGCCATCCACCGCATGACGGGCAAGCTCGGGTGTAAGGTGGCGCGGGGCTGGGCGGCCGTGCAGGCCGCGCAGAATACGTTCAATGCGGGCGGGGCGAGTCGCTCGTCCGGCTATACACTCAAATACGGCGATATTGTGCTGCTGGAACTGGGTACAATGGTCGACGGCTATTACAGTGACCTGACACGCACGCGGGTCATCGGCACGCCGACGCCGGAACAGACAGCCTTGATCACGGCGGCACGGACAGCGCAGCGCGCGGCGCTCGATTCGATTCGTGCGGGCGTGGCCTATGCGACAGTTGACGCGGCGGCGCATGCCTCGATGGACGTCAGCGGTTTTGGCGCAGGTTTCACGCATGTCACCGGGCATCACGTCGGCTTCCGCTACCACGACTACGGCCCGACGCTGAATTCGGCCACATCAGCGATTTTGGAAGCGGGTAACTGCCTGACGGTCGAGCCGGGCGCGTATGGCGCGCAGTTCAACGGTGGCTGCCGCTTTGAAGACAACGTCGCCGTCACTGTCGACGGCTTCCGATTTTTGTCACCCTACGAACTCATCTAGGAGCAGCCATGTCCAACTCAGTCTACCTCGTCACCGGATCCATGGGCTTCATCGGCGCGTGGACGCTGTACCATCTCGTCAAGCAGGGTAAGACAGCGGTCAGCTATGATTTGAGCGAGCGTCGCGACCGCGTGAATCTGCTCCTCACACCGGAAGAACAGGCGGCGATTCGCTTTGTCACGGGCGACCTGACCAACACGGAGCACGTCATCCAGACGCTGACCGAGCACAAGGTCACGCATATCATCCATTTGGGGGCGCTGCAAGTGCCGCTGGTACGCGCCAACCCGATTGTCGGCGCGCAGGTCAACGTGGTCGGCACGGCGAACCTGCTGGAAGGCGCGAAACGCCTCGGCATTCCGCACATCGTGTACGCCTCGTCGATTGCCGTCTACGGCGCGGTCGACAAATACCCGCCGGGGCTGATTCAACCGGATGCGCCGCTCGATCCACACACGTTGTACGGCGTGTACAAGCAGGCGAACGAACTGGCCGCGCGCGTCTACTGGGAGGAATACAAGCTGACCTCGACAGCGCTGCGCCCGTACACCGTCTATGGGGTAGGGCGCGATCAAGGGCTGACGAGCGAGCCGACCAAGGCGATGCTGGCAGTCGCGGCGGGCAAGCCGTATCACCTGACGTTTGGCGGCGTGTGTCAGTACCAACTGGGGTCGGATGTGGCGCAGCAGTTCATCGCCGCGGCGGAACAGCCGCTTGGCGGAGCATATGTGTTCAATCTCGGGGGCGCGCCGACGCATATGCGCACCATCGTCGATCTGATCCAGCAGGCGCGCCCGTCCGCTGCGGTGACGTTTGACGACAAACAGCTTCCGTTCCCGCAGGGCTTCGACGATGCGCCGCTGCGTCAACACTTCCCGTCGGTCTACGAAACGCGGCTTGCCGATGGCATCCGTGCGACGATTGAACATTTTGAACGGTGCTTGGCCGACGGTCGGCTGCAAGCCTAACAGGAAAATCTGCACATGACACAACCCACGCTGGACATGATTCTCGGCGGCGCTTTTGCCGACACCCGAACCAAAGGCGAAGGCGCGGCGGGCGCGCTGCCTCTCACTGCGGACATGCTGCTCAATGAGCCGAGCGGCAACCTGTTTGGACTCACGCAGGCTGCGGCGATGGGGTGGAATCCCGAAGAGGTCGGGCATGACCAGTATGTGATCGTCAGCACGCACGGCGGGCTGCGCGCGGAAGATGGCAGCGCGGTCGCCCTCGGTTTGCACACGGGGCACTGGGAAGTCAATCTGCTGGTGCGCGAAGCGGCGAAGACCTTCAAAGCGAACGAGGCGGTGCCCTTCGCTATGTACGTGACCGATCCGTGTGATGGGCGGTCGCAGGGGACTGATGGCATGATGGACAGCCTCGCGTACCGCAACGACGGCGCGCTCGTCGCCCGCCGTTTGATCCGCTCGCTGCCCACGCGCGATGGCGTGATGGGGATTGGCACGTGTGACAAGGGGTTGCCAGCCATGATGCTGGCGTTGGCCGGGTTTGGCGACATGCCGGGGATCATTGTGCCAGGTGGGGTTACGCTGCCCGCCATCGACGCCGAGGACGCGGGGCAAATCCAGACGATTGGCGCGCGCTTCGCACAGGGCATCATCAGCCTTGATTACGCGCAGACGATGGGCTGCCGCGCGTGTGGATCGAGCGGAGGGGGCTGCCAGTTTCTTGGCACGGCGGCTACCTCGCAGGTGGTCGCCGAAGGCTTCGGCTTGACGCTGCCCCACAGCGCGTTGAGTCCGTCCGGTGAACCGATCTGGTTGGACATGGCGCGGCGCTCGGCGCTGGCCTTGCTGCGGCTTAAAGCGAACCGTCAACTGCTCGGCCATATTCTGACCCCACAGTCGCTCGAAAACGCAATGCTCGTGCACGCGGCCTTCGGCGGTTCGACCAATCTGCTGCTGCACATCCCCGCGATTGCGCAGCAGGCTGGCCTGCGTCCGCCCACCGTCGAGGATTGGCAGCGCATCAACGCCAGCACCCCGCGCCTCGTCGACGCCCTGCCGAACGGCCCGCGTAACTTCCCGACCGTGCAGGTCTTCATGGCGGGCGGCGTGCCGGAAGTCATGCTGCATCTGCGCCGCATGGGTTTGCTCAACACGGACGTGCTCACGGTCAGCGGTGAAACGCTTGATACAGTGCTCGATTGGTGGGAGACGAGCGAACGGCGGCAGGCGGTACGGGCGCAACTGGCGTCCGCTGATCAAATCGATCCGGATCAGGTCATCATGGATGCTGATACCGCGCGCCGCACTGGGTTAACCAGCACGGTGATCTTCCCAGTGGGTAACATTGCGCCGCAAGGATCGGTCGTCAAGGCCACCAGCATTGACCCGTCGCGCGTGGGCGCAGACCAGATCTTTCGGCATCGCGGGATGGCCCGTGTGTTCACATCAGAAGCCACGGCGATTCAGGCAGTCAAGGCGCGCGTGGTGCAGCCCGGCGACATCATGGTGCTGATCGGCCTGGGGCCGCTCGGCACGGGCATGGTCGAAACCGCGCAGATCACCTCAGCGCTCAAATACCTTGATTGGGGTAAGTACGTCTCGCTGCTCACCGATGGGCGTTTCTCCGGCTTTTCGACCGGGGCGTGCATCGGGCATGTGGGGCCGGAGGCGCTGGCGGGCGGCGCGATTGGCAAAGTGCGCGACGGCGACACCATCGAGATTGTGCTGGATCGGCGCGACCTGACCGGATCGGTACAGTTGGTCGCCACGCCCGAACACGGCGAACTCACGCCGGAAGCCGGGGCGCTGGTGCTGGCGCTGCGTCCGACACACCCCGATCTGCGTCCGCACCCGCGTCTCCCGAATGACACCCGGTTATGGGCGGTGCTGCAAGCTGTGAGCGGCGGCACGTGGGCGGGCTGCATCTATGACGTGGATCGCATCATTGAAGTGCTGCAAGCGGGGGTGGCGGCGCTGGCGAGTCAAACCGCACCGCCGACGCCTCAAGCGTAATCCTGTTTGTCGGGCAGCGTGGGGTGGTCATCGGGCAGCGGGCTGCGCAGCGACCATCCCCCGTCCACGACGAGATTATGCCCGTTGATCTGCCGCGCTTCCGGTGAGGCGAGGAACAACGCTGCCGTGACGACATCCTCGACATAGCCGACGCGCCCGGTCACGGTGACTTCCGCCCAGTTGTGCTCATAATTGGGGTCTTCGCGCACCACGCGCTCGGTCAGCGTTGCGCCGGGAGTGATCGCATTCACGGTGATGCCGTAACCACCTAGTTCCAGCGCCAGCGATTTCGCCAGCATTTGAATCGCGGCTTTGGTCAGGCTGTAAATGCTGAAGTTGGGGAAAGCCACCTGTCCGACAATCGACGAGGTGAGCAGGATGCGTCCCGGTCGCCCCGCGGCGATCATCTGTTTGGCGGCGGCTTGCGCGGTGAAGTAGGTGCCGCGCAAGTTGACGGCCAGCAGGCGGTCGAATACGTCAGGCGTCGCTTCGAGGAAGGGCATGTAGCGCGTAATGCCCGCGTTCGCCATGACGATATCCAGCCCGCCGCGCTGCTGGGCAAAGGCGTCGATGAGCGCTGCATTGGCGGTCACATCGCCGACGTCGCCGGGGTAGGCGGTCACGCGCGGCGCGCCGATTTCCTGATTGATCGCGGTCGCAGCGCTCTCCGCGAGCGCGGCATCGTAATCGTTGAGCGCGACATGGGCGCCTGCCAGTGCGAACGCCCGGCAGACGCCATAGCCAATTCCCTGACCCGCACCCGTAATAAAGACACTTTTACCTGCAAACTGTCCCATAGTTTGGCCTCTGTGCTGCAAACCTCAGTCTGTGCGCCGATAGATTACAGCAGTCGAGAGGGCATCGTCAAAATCTATGGCGATGGCATAATGCGCGCCGATCCACCCGGAGGCGAGCAGCGGCGCGAACGTCTGATCGTAAGAGACCGGATACGCCGGGTCGATGATCACGTAATCGGGGGCAAGAGTCTCCCAGACAGCTTCATCGATCCGGTAGCGTGCTGCATTCTCCGGTGACAGGTATTCCGGAAGCAGGTGGCTGGCAAAGGGATAGTCGTTCAACCAGAAATAGTAGTAGAGGTCGCCCAAGACCGAATACTCGATCGGGACATGATCGAGCACCCATTCGACGGCTGTGGGCGCAGTTGGCTGAATCCGTTCGCGGTTGAGCACCGCCTCCACCGGACGCGCCGCAGTCATGCCCAGAATCGGAATCAGGATCATGGTGAAGCTGACGAGCTGGCCGCGTTTGAATGGCAGCCCAGCGTGGACTTCACCGGGCTGCACCGAGAGCGCGCCGATAATGAGCCCATAGATTGGGGTGAGTGGAATCAAAGCGTAGATCAACTGGTCATCAACGAGCAGCGCCAGCAGCCCGTGGCCGATCAACAGCGTCGTGAGAAGCTGCACATCGCGCAGGTGATGCCGCCGCGCCGCCGCGATTATGCTGATGGTGAGGAGCAGCAGTTCAAAGACGGAGGCGAGGCCGATGCTGGCGATGCTCCCGGCAAACGTCAGCGCCCATCCGACAGCGCTGCGCTCGGCGCTGATGAGACGCGTCCAGACGGTATTCCAACCCGCCATGTCATTGGCGAGGGCTTGCACCACCAGCACGACCGCGGCACTGATGAGCAGCCCGCTGGCATACCAGAGCGCGTTCGCATCCCAGCGACGCCGCTGAACCATGCCTGGCACGTACAGTCCGACGAGCAGCGCCGCGCCATAAGCTGCCGCGTGGTAGTCCGCGTAGATCCCCAAGCCGACCATCAGGCCAGCCAGCAGATGCAGCGGACGTGAACCGCGTT
Source organism: Anaerolineae bacterium (assembly GCA_041916315.1). Lineage (GTDB taxonomy): Bacteria > Chloroflexota > Anaerolineae > Aggregatilineales > Phototrophicaceae > Flexifilum. Next base: position 31,903 of record JAYRZU010000068.1, on the reverse strand, counting down.
TGATGGCCTCGGTGTACAGCCAGAGCGCGCAGGCGACCACGACGGCCAGTCCGACATCATGGCGAATGCGTGCTGCTGCGACCAAAACTGCGCTGGCGAACAGCGTCACCGTGGTCATGAGGGCAACACGTATCCCGTACAGGTTCCGGGCGGCTGCGCCGCTAAAGATGATAACCGGGAAGATGAGCAGGAAACTTAGCACGCGTCCCTGCCACAATCCGATGCCGAACAGGTCGATCCAAGCGGCGTGCAGCCAGAAGAAGCGAGGGAACACATGGTAAGCGTCGCCGAAGCCCAACAGCGTGGGGTCGCCGTAGCGCCCGGTCTTGAGCCAATAGGCTGACCAGGCGGTCATCCACGGCTCGTCCTGAATATCGACCGCCGGGTAAGTCGCCAAGCCATACAGCCGGACCAACGTGAGCAGAATCAGTAGGATCAGTGTGCCCAGATACCACAACTGACGGTTCCGGGGTGGGCTGGACGTGTCAAACAGCGACTGATAAAACACGCCGCTGGTGAAGACAAAGGTTAACAAGGTGTGCGTTTGCAGCAGGTGCGCGTTGGAATCGGGCGGAACGGGCGCCAGGGCGAGGACCAGCAGGCCGATTGTCGTCGCCGTTGTGTAGAGATTATGGGCGGTATCGCCTAGGAGCAGCGGCAGGGGGTCGAAGGCGCGCCAGAGAGCGAACAACGCCGACGCAAATGCCACGACGATGCTGATTGACAGTCTGAGGCGCAGGTCCACCGGGCTGGCATTCAGCGCGAACAGGAGGTGACCCATTAAGGTCGTATTGAGGGCGATGATGCCCACCCACACGATTGGTCGAAAACGCTGCAAAGGCGGGTACTCCTAGGTAGACGCGCGTCAGCGCTGGACGCCGGGTGATTGACGTCGGACGGCGCAAGTGTATAACTGATCCGGCGGAAAAGAAAACTGTGACGCGGCGCGCTCACACCACCGGGTAGGCGTAGGTATCCGGATTTTGTGGATCGTACTGCTTGGACTTAATCATCAGGTAATCAGAGCGCTCATCAAAGATCACGACATGCGTCTCGTTGACCGGGAAGATGACGCCTTCCTGCGCGCCGAGCCGAAACTCGTCACGCGCGCCCGTCGCCACATCGATGGTTTTGACCGTCGCGCTGCCACTGAGCAGATAGAAGAAGACGAGCGTCTCCTTGTGATAGTGCTGGCCCATGGCCGCGCCGGGGTTCATTGTGCCGCCGACAATCGATTCCCACGTGCCCTGATTCAGAATCTCGTGGAGCGTGCCGCGGGCGTCAGTGCGAGTGAAAGTTGGCTTGAGGATCTCATGCGTCATGGCTGCGGTCTACCTTCGGCTAATGGACAGGGTCAGGTGCGCCGCCCATTGTAGCGCGAGTGTTGGGTGATTCGTCAATCACTCACCTCGATTCGTCCATGCTCGCGCGGGAACGCGCTATACTCCTGCGCGAGAGACTTGTTGACAGGAGAAGTTACATGCTGCCGGTTATTTACGATGGCACGGGGCAAGCGCAGGCCGAACGCTTTACGCTGAAGGCGGGCAAACTGAGTCTGGTGTATGAGGCGGGGCTGATCCGCTATGTCAGCGCGGGCAATCGTGAGATCTTGCGCGGCGTGTATGCGGCCGTGCGCGACCAGAATTGGGACACGATCCCCGGTGTGCTGCGCGATGTGACCGTCGACGCGCAGGCCGACTCGTTCCATGTGCGCTTCACGAGCGAACATCAGCAGGGCGAGCTGCATTTCGTCTGGCAGGGCGAGATCATCGGGACGGCGGACAGCACAATCCAATTCACGTTTGCTGGCACGGCGCAGTCGACTTTGCAGACTAACCGAACAGGGTTCTGCATCCTGCATCCGATGACGCTGGGCGGGCAAGCCTGCGTGATTGAGCACGTCGACGGTTCAATTGAAACGGGCATGTTCCCGGATAAGGTGGCGCCGGTGCCACCGTATACCAACATTCGCACGATCCGCCATACGGTGCTGCCGGGCGTCGACGCCGAAGTCCGCATGGAAGGTGATCTGTACGAACTGGAAGATCAGCGCAACTGGATCGACGCCTCATACAAGACGTACTGCACGCTCCAGCAGCAGCCGCAGCCGGTTACGCTGGCCGCTGGAGCGACGATCAACCAGAGTGTCACTATCCGCCTGCTGGGTGACCCAGCGGATGTGCCGCTGGTCAAGCAGGGGAACATCCTCACGATCAACCCGGCGCAGCGCCTGAAGATCCCGTTCATCGGCTTGGGCATGGCATCCCATGACGAACCGCTGACCGAACGCGAATACGAACGCCTCGCCGCGTTGTATCTCGGTCATTTCCGCCACGAGCTGTATTTCACCGATGACATGGAAGATCGCTTGTATGAGGCCGTCGAAGATGCGAATGTGCTGGAAATCGACCTGGAAGTGTGCGCGCACTTCGGCGAAAACCTGCGCGCGGAACTGGCGCGGCTGAACAAAGCGCTTGAGGATCTCGATCACGGCGATCTTTATATCCTCGTGCGGCGGCACGGCGAAGGGACGACCAACCCGGAAACCTTCAAGCTGGCGCAAGAGGCATTTGACGATCTGCAGAGCGTATTCCTAGTCGCGGGCACGGACGATAATTTCGAGACGTTCAACGTCGAACGTCTGCCCGTGGGACTGACTGAACGTGCGTGGTACACGTCAGCGCCACAGGTACACGCCTTTGACAACGCGACCATGATCGAGACGTTCCCGGCGATGGCAAGTGTCGCGGCGTTCGCCCGCGAGATCTCGGGCGCGGCGGTCATGGTCAGCCCGCTCACGCTCAAGCCGCGGTGGGATCGCGCGGTGGTGCGCGAGATGCTGGCCGCGGGCAAGCTGCCCGGCGATGTCGACGTGCGGCAAACGTCGCTGTTCGGCGCGGGCTGGGTCGTCGGCGTGATCGGCGCACTGGCACGGGGTGGCGCGGAGAGCGCAACCTTCTTCGAGACGACCGGAGTCTACGGCGTGATGGAGAGCGACTACGGCACGCCCTTCGCCGACCAATTCCCGTCGCAGCCAGGGTGGGTCTACCCGATGTGGCATGTGTTCGCGGATGTGGGTGAATTCATGGAGGGGCGCGTGCTGGCTAGCGACTCGAGTCAGCCGCTGGTGTTCAACGGGCTGGCGCTGCGTGAAGGCTCACGTTATCGCGTGCTGGTTGCCAATCACACCGCTGACGCGCAGGCGGTGACCATCGTCGGGTTGGATGGTCGCTGGGCGTTGAAATCGCTGGATGAAACGACCGCCGAGGCCGCGTTGAGCGATCCCGAGGGGTACCGCGACCGCGCCGGATCCGTCGTCGAGGCAGAAGATGGTCGGTTGGTGATCGAACTACGTCCGTATGCTATCGTGCGCTTGGATAAAGTTTAGACGGTCGTGCGTGATCGCCATCCGCGGAGACGTTAATAACGTTAGGGGCGCACGGCCGTGCGCCCCTACCATTTGCCGCGCTTGGATTCTTTAGCCGCTGGCGGTCGTCAGGCCGTAGCCGAACGGGAACAGCGGCCCATCCGGGTGACTTAGCAGCGTTCTGCGCGGCAGTTGATCGGCGCTGCGCAGCCATGTATAGCCGAGCTTGCCCGTGATCGGCGCATCCCCGAACAGCGCGTCGACTACGCCATGCGCTTCTGAACCGGGGAGCCACGCCGCGACCACTGCGTCGGCAGTATCGAGAATAGCGCTGATGATGAGCGGGCGACCGGACAGCAGGACGACCACCAGCTGATCGACTTCCGAGCGCACGCGCTGCACGACGGCGACATCGGCGGGGTCGAGCGTCAGTTCGCCGTTATCGCCCCAACCTTCGGCATAGGGCGTCTCGCCGATCACGACGAGGCCGACCTGCGCGCGGCGGGCGAACTCGCCCGTGTCGCTGAACTGCACGCTGCCATCGACAGCCGCCTGCACGCCTTCGAGGATGCTCGTGCCGATGGTCGACTTGCCGAGCTTCCCCTGCCATTCAATCGTCCAGCCGCCGCACTGCAGGCCGATATTGTCCGCGCCGCGTCCGGCGACGGCAATATGCGCGCCCTTCGAGATCGGCAGCACGCCGTTGTTCTTGAGCAGCACCGCCGATTTACTCGCTGCTGTGCGGGCGATGGCGCGGTGCGCGGGGGATCCAAACGTCTCCATCAATTCGGGGCGACCGAGTGGCTGTTCGAAGATGCCGAGCCAGTACTTCGCGCGCAGGATGCGGCGCACGGCATCGTCAATGCGCTCCATGCTCACATCAGCCACTTCGACCGCTTTGGTCAGCGCGGCGATGAAATTACGGAAGTCGTATGGCACCATGATCATGTCCAGCCCGGCGTTGACCGATTCGACTACACAGGTGTAGAAATCCTCGCTGATCTGCTGAATTGCTGCCCAGTCGGAGATGAGGAAACCGTCGAAACCGAGTTCACCCTTGAGCACATCCGTCAGCCAGTAGCGGTGGGCATGCATCTTCAGCCCGTGGTAACTGTTGAACGAGACCATGATGTTCACGGCGCCCGCCGCAATCGCCTTGATGTACGGCGCGAGGTGGATGGCGCGGAAGGTCGCTTCTTCGTCGCGCGCGTCGCCCTGATCGATGCTGTAGGTGTCTTTCGGCGCCTGCCAGTCATTCGCGACCCAGTCCGGCTTGATCGATGTGCCCCACGTGGTGCCGCCGTCGCCGATGTAGTGCTTGACGGAGGCCATGACGCGCGCCGCTGGATCCTGCAAGCCTTGCAGGTAAGCAACCGCGAGTTCGCTCACGACCGCGGTGTCTTCGCTGTAGCCTTCATAGGCGCGACCCCAGCGGTAATCCTGTGGGACGGAGACGGCGGGCGCGAAGTTCCAATGCACGCCGACGGCCAACAGCTCGCGCGCGGTTGCCTGCCCGATCTGCCGGATGAGTTCCGGGTCACGCGTCGCGCCGAGGCCGACGTTGTGCGGGAAGATGGTCGCTCCGTAGGCATTCGAGTGCCCGTGGACCGCGTCCACGCCGTAGATCAGGGGAATGCGCAGGCGAGTTGTGAGAGCGGCTTCGAGATAGCCGTGCACCATGTCCTGCCACGTCGCGGCGGTGTTGGGATCGGGATTACCGCCCCCGCCGCTCAGAATCGAGCCGATGAAGTATTCGGCGGTCTGGGCGGGCGTGATGCTGTTCTTCTCGATCTGCGTCATCTGCCCGATCTTTTCGGCCAGCGTCATCTGCGCGAGCAGACCGTCGATGTCATGTTCTCGGTTGAAGTGCGCGGCAAGAGTGGTGGACTGAACCATGCTGTTCCTTTGCGGTATAACGGATCTATTCCGGATTAGCACTCGCAGGTGCGTGATCGGCGGGCATGTGGGACGAAAATTAAGCAGAAGTGTACGAACGTCGACATTGTACACCACACTATCAACGTTTGGGCGGGGTGAGCTCGCCCCGGAGATTCGTTTCCATCAGCGCTCGCACTGTATTCTCATCATAGCCGAGCCCGAACAATGTGTAGAGCTTTGTCAACGCGGATTCGGCGGTCATGTCATAACCGTTGATTACGCCGCAGGCTTTGAGCGCGCTGCCCGTCGCATAGGCGTCGAGATCGACGGTACCGTAGAGACATTGGGTGCAGCTCACGACGACCACGCCGCGATCCACCGCCGCTTTGATCGCGTCAAGGAAGGCCTGATCTTTGTCGGGGGCGTTGCCTGCTCCAAACGTTTCCAGAATCACCCCTTGAATCGGTGGCTGCAGCAGGTTTTTGACCACGTCCACCGAAATACCGGGGAAGAGACGAATCTGACCGACCTGCGGCTGCGAGTTCAGCGGCGAGAAGCGGAAAGCTTCGGCGGGGTAGGGCAGCACATGCGTTGGGTCAATAGTGATGTCTACGCCTACCGTGCCAAGCGGCGGGTAATTGGGGGAATCGAAGGCGTTGAAGCCGCTGGCGTTGATCTTTACGGTGCGGTTGCCGCGAAACAGCTTGGTGTTGAAATACAGGCAGACTTCAGGAATCGCGTAGCTGCTGGCGATGAGCAGCGAATCGATCAAGTTGGGGCGCGCGTCGTTGCGCATTTCGACCAGCGGAATCTGCGAGCCGGTGACGATCACCGTTTTGCCGAGGTTCTGCAGCAAAAACGAGAGCGCCGACGCCGTATAGGCCATTGTGTCCGTGCCATGCAGCACGACAAAACCGTCGTAATCGGCGTAGTGGTCGGTGATGTCCTGCGCGATCTCGACCCAGTCGGCGGGCGTCATATTGGAGGAGTCGAGCAGGGGCGTGTACTCGTGGATGACGAACCGCGGCATGCGTTCGTCCTGCAGTTCTGGCATCGCCTCCATCTGCTGGCGCAGATAGCCTGCGGCGGGTTGGTAGCCGTTCGGCGTTTTGACCATGCCGATCGTGCCGCCAACATAGGCGATATAGACCGACTTCGCGCTGGTCATCGCTGCACGCGCACGAGGGGGCGAACGGTTTCACGTGGGATGAGCGTCGTCCCAATCAGCGTGGTCAGCGGCGCGCGATCCGGCGTCTCCGCGCGGTCGCGCAGGAAACGCACCGCCAGCTTCCCCATGAGGATTTTGTCGACGCGCATCGTCGTGATCGCCGGGCTGAACTGCGTGGCGAGGTCGATGTCGTCGAAGCCGATAACCGAAAGTTCATGCGGTACATCGCGTCCTGTATGCCGTGCCGCCAGCATCACGCCGACCGCGACCTCATCGTTGCACGCGAAGATCGCTGTGATCTCCGGCGCGCGCTGGAGCAGGGCACAGGCTGCTTCATAGGCGCTGTCGCGGTTGAGCTCGCTGTCTTCGATGTACACATCCGGGATGCGGTGATGCTTGAGCGCGCGCAGATAACCTTTGCGGCGTTCGCGAATGCTCGGGTAGGCGTCTGCGGAACTGCCGACGAGCCCGATCTTGGTGTGCCCCTGCTTGATCAGGTATTTTACGGCGGTATACGCGCCCGTGATGTTGTCGGTCACTACGCTGTCAAAGCGGCTGCCCGGCGCATAGGCATCGACTAGTACGACCGGGATCTCGAATTTGCGCCCGATCTGGTGAATAGTGTCTTCGAGGAATGTGCCGACCATCAGCACGCCGTCGACCTGATTGTCGAGCAGCATCGGCGGCAGGTTGACCGGGCGACTCACTTTGTCCACGCTGATATTCGCCATCATCAGGCTGAAATTGTAGCGCTGGCATTCGCGTTCAATGCCCGCCAGCACGTACGAATAGAACGGGTTGATGGTCATCGTCACGCCGTCGTCGACTTTCCCGATAGCCCCGACGACGGACAAACTCGGCGTGACGACCGGGGCGGCTGTGCGCACCTGCATGCGATAGCCCAGCGCGGCGGCAGCTTCAATCACACGCGTGCGCGCCTCATCGGAAACGTTCCCACGATTGTTCAAGGCGTTCGAGGCCGTGCCCAGCGAGACTCCGGCGAGTTTGGCGACATCACGTAAGGTGGGCTTTTCGCTGAACATTCTGCATTTCCCTAACAAGTCGGGGTTAAAACGAATTATCTACGCACTTTATGCTTCTATCTTACCGCGTTATGAAAAATGAACAAGATTGAACAATACCCGACTTGTACATTGAACAAGTTCAGGTTAGAATGAAATTCGTGGTGAACAAACCCGATCAAAATTGGGGTCTTGCATTTTGGGAACGTTCTCAGTTATACTGGGCGAAATTGAACAATACTGAACTTTGTAGCAACTAATCGCATTGTTCTAGGAAAAGCCATGTCCGGGCGAATTAGTATTCACGACATCGCCAAAGCCGCAGACGTTTCGCGCTCGACCGTATCCCGAGTTGTCAATCACGATGTGAATGTCAGCCCGGCGACCCGCGCTCGGGTGCTCGAAGTCATCGAACGCCTGCAATACACCCCGAATCACGCGGCGCGCGCCCTCGTTAAGCAGCGCTCGCAGGTGATCGGCGTCGTGATGCCCGGTACCGCGAATGTTTTCTTCGGGGATAACTCGTATTTCCCGATGCTCCTGCAAGGGATTGTCGAAGCGGGCAATCACCACGACCAGAATTTACTGCTGTGTCTCGGTAATGTGGGCGAACCGCGCGAACACTTCAGCCAGCGGATTTTGCGCAATCGCATTGGCGATGGCTACATCATCGCGTCGATTGAAAACGACGATCCGCTGATTGATCACCTTGTGCAATCTGCACCAAATTTTGTCATGGTCGAACGCCCACAGCGCTACGCCGATGTCATCAGTTCGGTGACGGTCGATAACGTGCACGCGGGGCAGGTCGCGACCGAACACCTGATCAGCCTCGGCTACAAGCGAATTGCGCACATCAGTGGGCAGTTGAGCATCGCTGACGGTCAGGATCGGCTGGAGGGGTATCGTAAGGCGCTGGCCGCGGCGAGCATCCCCTACGACCCGGATCTGGTCTGTGTGTCGCAGTTTACGTATGAGGCGGGTGTCGAAGCGATGCAGGCGCTGCTGCCGCATCAGCCGGACGCCGTGTTCGCCGCTTGCGATGCCTCGGCGCGCGGCGCGATTGCCGCCATCCAGCAGGCAGGGCTGCGCGTGCCCGAAGACATTGGCATCGTCGGTTTTGACGATCTCGATGTGGCGACCAAGACGACCCCCCACCTCACGACCATTCAGCAGCCGGTGCAGCAGAAGGGCGCTGCCGCCGTCGAGCTCCTGCTCGACCTGATCAGCGGCAAGAAAGTCAGCCCCCAGCAAATCGTGCTCCCTTCCAAGCTCGTCATCCGCGAATCCTGCGGTGCGAAGATACGTAAGGCAATATCGGCAAAGGAGGTGCAGTCCCCATCGGTATTCACCTAACCCTTATCCGTTCAATTGCGTTTCAAGCTTTTGTATATGCTAGAGGGAAATTCACAATGTCCAAGAAGCTTTTTGTCGTTATGCTGCTGGCTCTCCTGCTCGTCGGAGCAGTGATGCCCGCCGCGGCTCAGGAACCCGTTACGATTACGTGGTTCGTCGGTTTGGGTACTGGTACTAACTCGGAACAGATCGAAGTTCAGAATCAGGTCGTGGCGGACTTCAATGCCGCGCACGATGACATCGAACTGGTGATCAATATCGCCGCCAGCAACGAAACCTCGCGCGACACCCTCAGCACCCTCATCGCTGCGGGCACCCCGCCGGATATCGTTGGCCCGGTCGGCGTTGCCGGTTCTAACTCGTTTGCCGATCAGTGGGCGACGAACATCGATCAGTTGGCGGCGGATGCTGGCTTCGACACCAGCGTGTTTGACCCCGCGTTGATCGACCTGTACCGCACCCCCGAAGGCACGCTGAGCGGTCTGCCGTTCGCCGTGTATCCCGCCGTCACGTACTACAACATCGACCTGTTCGACGAAGCTGGCCTGAACTACCCGCCGGCCGAATTCGGCGCGCCGTATGTTATGCCCGATGGCACCGAAGTCGCGTGGGACTACAACACCGTTGCCGAAATCGCCAAGATTCTGACGGTGGACGCCAATGGTAACGATGCGACGATGGAAGGTTTCGACCCCGCCGCGATTGAACAGTACGGCATGAACTTCCAGTGGGCGCGTCTCCGCCTGATCTGGACGAACCTGCAGCCGTCCGACCAGTACTACAATGCGGAAACCAACAGCATCAGCGTTCCGGAAGAATGGACGCAGGCGACGCAGTGGTATTGGGACCGGATTTGGGCCGACCACACCGCCCCGAACGCCACGGCCTCGGCCAGTGAAGTTCTGCAGCCCAGCGGTTTCGCTTCGGGCAACCTCGGCATGGCGATTGTGCCCCTGTGGTACACCTGCTGCCTCGACAACTCGGTTGGCAACTTCACGTGGGATATTGCCCCCGTCCCGGCTTCGTTTGACGGCGAACAGCACGTCGCGATGGATGCCGACACGTTCCGTCTGGTCGCCGCCTCGGCGCACCCCGCGGAAGCTTTCGAAGTTCTGCGTTACCTCGTGACCGACGCCGCCCCGGCGCTCGCCAGCGTGTACGGTGCCTTCCCGGCGCTGCCCGCGGCTCAGCCGACCTGGGTTGAAACCATCAGCGCTCGTTACCCGATGGGCGTGAACTGGGACGTCGCGGCTGCCAGCCTCGCGTACTCGAACCCCGGCCCGATGCACCACGAATCGAACGTCCCGAACTACACGGCCGTCTATGATCGTGAATTCGCCCTCCTGTCGCTGATCGAAGGCGATACGGGTGCGGACATGGACATCGCAGCTGAACTCGAAACGTTCGCGACGGACGCGACCGCTATCGTTCAGGGTCAGTAAGCACCACTTCGTACTACCCTGGGGGAGGGAGCAATCCCTCTCCCAGTCTGTGTAATTGATCCAACTTGCTCGCAATAATCCTTATCACCTGTTTAAAACTACTTAGATTTGTGAACCCGCTCAGGCAGTGTTGGAGAACAACTAATGGCAACAACTAATCAATCGATTTCAGCATCGCCAGTCGGGTTGTCGACGGCGCGCAAGAAATCAGGCGGACTCGAACGCCAACAGCGCATTTGGGGCTGGATTTTCCTGTCTCCGTGGATCATTGGCTTCCTGCTGTTCACCGCCATCCCCATCATCGTGTCACTCTTTTTCACTTTCACCGACTTTACGCTGACGAGTTCCGAACCGATGCGGTTTGTCGGCTTGGAGAACTGGCAGCGGTTGTTCACCGACCCGATTGCCATGACAGCGCTGGGCGTGACCCTGCGCTTCGCCTTGATCGCGGTGCCGTTCGGCATCATCATCCCCTTGGGGTTGGCCGCGCTGCTCAACACCAAGAGCCTGTGGGGCAAAGCCTTCTGGCGTCCGCTGTTCTACATGCCGTACGTCGTCCCCGCGATTTCCAGCATTTTTGTGTGGCAGAGCTTCCTCAACGGCGATACCGGTTGGCTGAACCGTCTGCTGCGTGATTTTCTGGGTGTGGCGGAACCGCCGAACTGGGTGCAGGATGCGAACTGGATTTTGCCGGCGTTCATGCTGGTCGGCGTGTGGGGTGTTGGTAACGCGATGCTGACCATGCTGGCGACGATGCAGGGCGTGCCGACCGAACTCTACGAAGCGGCTGATGTGGACGGTGCGAATCCGCTGGTCAAGTTCTTGCGCATCACGCTGCCGATGATCTCCCCGGTCATCCTGTACAACCTGGTGCTGAGCGTCATCGGTTTGATGCAGTACTTCACGGTGCCGTATGTGATGACGCGTGGTACGGGCAATCCTGGGAACTCCGCGCTGTTCTTCAACATGTATCTGTATAAGACAGCCTTCCAGAATGCCAACATGGGCTATGGCGCGACTCAGGCCTGGTTCATCTTTATCATCGCCCTGGTTTTGACGGTGGTGCTCTTCGGGACTTCAAACCGTTGGGTGTACTACGCGAGTGGAGACTAATACAAATGGCTGCGGCAACGTATTCTAAATCAGTAAATACATCCCCCTGGTATAGTTTCCAGTTGAAGAAATTCGGCCTGGGCGCGTTGATCTTCCTGATCGCCTGCTCGGTTGCCTTTATCTACCTGCTGCCGTTTGGTCAAATGCTGACGACCGCGTTCAAGAGCGCGGAACAGATCGTGGGCAACACCGATGGTCTGATTTTCCCAATGTCTCCGCGTACCTTCACCTATGAAGGCGAAGCGTATCCAATCGTCAAAGTGCCGGATGAAAACGGCGTCATGCGTGAACTGGCGCTGGTCGACAAGGGGCGCCAGAGCAGTGGTTTCATTGACCCGGCGAATCCCGATGCCGGAATCATCGAATGGCAGGGAAGTTGGCGCACGCTGGAAACGGTCTATGAGTTAATCCCGCATCCGGAGAACTTCCCGGAAGCGTGGGATCTCATTGACTTCCCGCGCGTGTTCTTTAACACCGCTTTCATCGCCATCACCGGGATGATCGGCACGCTGCTGTCGAGCATCTGCGTAGCCTATGCGTTCGCGCGCTTCCCCATTCCCGGCAAGAATATCTACTTTATCATCCTGATCGGGACGATCATTCTTCCCGGGCAGGTGACGCTCATCCCGACCTATGCGTTCTTCGCCAGCATCGGGTGGACGGGGTCGTGGCTGCCGCTCATCATTCCGCACTTCTTCTCGAATGCTTATAACGTCTTCCTGCTGCGCCAGTTCTTCCTGACGCTGCCGCGTGAGTTGGACGAAGCCGCTATGATCGACGGCGCTGGCCCATTCCGCATCCTCCGCAGCGTGATCATCCCGCAGTCGTGGCCGGCGATCCTTTCGGTTGGTCTGTTCCACTTCATCTTCGCGTGGAATGACTACTTTGGCCCGCTGCTTTACACGCTCGGCAAGTCGGATCTGTGGCCGATTTCGATTGCGGTGCAGCAGTTCAACTTCCAGTATGGCCCACGTCCGGAGCTCATTCAGGCGACCTCGCTCATGGCGATGGTGCTGCCCCTGCTGATCTTCGTGTTCGCGCAGAAGGTCTTCATGCGCGGCGTGGTCGTGACGGGCGTCGAAAAGTAACATGCGCCGATTGTTTCTCCTGTTAGTTCTCCTCCTGTGCGGCGTGCAGTTCGCCGCCGCACAGGTCGGGGCGGATTTGCAGGTCGATGCATCCGCCTCCCGCGGCCCGATCAACCCGTACGTGTACGGTTCCAACATGAACCTCTACAGCATCATCCCGCAGAGCCTGATGGATGATGCCCAGGCCATGGGCATCAACTTCATGCGCTTCGGCGGCGGCGACACCGATCGTATGGACATGCGCACGACGATTATGGATCTGTTCGTGCTGCAAATGCGCCAGTTGGGGGCGGAACCGCTGTGGAGCGTTCGGTTGCTCGACGGCACGCCCGAAGCTGCTGCGGAATGGGTACGATACGCGAATATCGAAAAAGGCTACAACATTCGCTACTGGAGCATCGGCAACGAACCCAACCTGTTCGTCGCGCTGATGGGCGCGGAGACCTACACGGTCGACGATCTGAGCACCCAGTGGCGCGCGATCGCCGAAGCCATGCTGGAAGTCGATCCGACAATCCAGTTTATTGGGCCGGATATCACGCAGTACGTCCCTCTGAGCATTGAAGGCGACAACATCACCTTTGACTTGCGCAGCGGCACGCCGTTGGACGCCGAAGGCAATGACTGGCTGATCCCGTTCCTCGAAGCAAACGGCGATCTGCTGGCCTATGTTGGTCTGCATCGCTATCCGTGGCCCGGAAACGGTGGCGGAGATGGTGCGACCATCGACGGTCTGCGCACCCAGCCGCAGGAATGGGATGTCGTCATCCCGAACCTGCGTACGATCATCCGGAACGCTGCTGGCCGCGACATCCCGATTGCGATCTCCGAGATCAACTCGAATTCCGCGAACAGTGTTGGGGGTCCCGCCAGCCTGGACTCACACTATAACGCCATCTGGTTGGCTGATACGCTCGGTCGGATGATCAACAACCAAGTTGAAATGGTCACCTACTGGGACATGCAGGGCGGCGCTGGACGCGGGTGGGGCTTGCTGAGCAGTTACAACGTGCGCCCGACTGGCTACACCTACATGATGTATAACCAGTTCGGCACGGAACTGCTGGCCGCGCAGTCCAACGACCCGCTGGTGACCGTGTACGCGGCGCAGCGCGACGATGGCGCGGTGACGGTCATGGTCATCAACCTGGGCGATAACGAAGCGACCAAGACGCTCTCAGTCGGCGGGTTTACGGCGGGTGCAGAGGCGGAAGTCTGGCGCTTTGATCAGGACACGGACGCCGAACAAATTGAGTCGGTGGCCTTTAGCGATGGCATGAGTGTCACCGTCCCCGGACAGTCGCTGACCTTGTATATCATTCCGGCAGCGAACTAACACAGAGTTAGACACACCGGGTGCGGGCAACCCGCACCCGGCGCCGCATTTTTCCTCACAGTTTCTTACTCGGAGCAGTCCACGACATTATGAATCGGCGCACGTTACGTACCATCGTTTTGATCTGGTTGGTTTGGAGCATCGTGCTGATCGGCTACATGCAGCTTGTGCAGATGCGCTATGAGCCAGATCGCCCGGATACCTCGCTGCAATGGACGGGCGACTGGACGAATCGCAACAGCCAGCGCGGCAAAGATTATCTGCTCGAACCCTTCCTCAATACTCAGGTCTCTTGGGACAGCGAGTATTATCTGTCGGTTGCGACGGTCGGCTATGATGATCCGGAAATCGCGTTGGTCGAGACGCCGCACGGCGATTACAGCACGAGCTACGCCTTTTTTCCGCTCTACCCGATGCTGATCAAGGTGGTGCGCCTGCCGTTCACGCTGCTCGGCATGACGCCAATTGCTGCGTCGGTGGCGGCTGGTGTGCTCATTTCGCTGATCGGCACGTTGGCGGGCATGATCGCACTCTATGACATTGTGCGCGAAGAACTCGGCGAGCAGGGCGGTCTGCGCACGGTGTTCTACTTGCTGGTCTTCCCCACGTCGATGTTCTTCGCGGTGGTCTATACCGAGGGGCTGTTCATCGGCCTGGCGTTCGGCAGCCTCGCCTTGATGCGTCGCAAACAGTTTGTGCTGGCGGCGGTCATGGCGGCGCTGGCGACATGGACACGTTCGATTGGCGCAGTGCTGGTACTGCCGATGCTGATCGCGTGGGTGCTGGCATATCGCCGGACGCCAGCAGCGCTGGATAGGCGCAAACTGCTGTTTCAACTTCCGGTGCTGGTACTTCCGGTCATCGCCTACGCCCTGTGGCGTCTGGTCTACGGCGTGCAGTTCGATGCGGTCGAAGAATTCTGGTTTGGCAACCGCCTGCTCGATATCCCGCTCACGCTGCAGTTCTGGGGCGGCATCCTCGAACGAGCGCAGTCCAATGAACAGACGCTGGTCGTGGTCGCGCTGCAAATTGTCGCGACGCTGTTGTGCCTCGTGAGCATCGTCGTGTGTCTGCGCCGGTACCCGGAACTCGCCGTGTTCGGTTTCCTCGCGCTGCTGGTGCCGTTCACAGCGGGGGGAACCAGCACGCAGAGCACGCTGCGCTATGTGCTCGTTGTGCCAACATTGTGGGTGATGCTCGGTCGCTGGGGACGCAGCACAAGCTTTGACCGCGGATGGACCGTCGCTAGTGTGCTGTTGTTGGCGATGCAAGCGTATCTGTTCAGCTACGATATGTGGGTGGCGTAGCACAAAACCTCACCCCCAACCCCTCTCGGTCGGGTTCACGGCAGGACAGTTTTAACATTTCGAGGTAGTCTTCCCTCAGACGATACACTGTAGGGACGGCCTTCTGGCCGTCCGCTGACCACGGACGCGCAGAAGCGCGTCCCTACAAGTGCTCGATTGTTAAATGTGTCCCGTCCTCAACCGTCGGGAGAGGGGAGTCGCGCTGCGCGTGACGGGGTGAGGTGGATTATGGGTTCACATTGGGCAGCACGAATTGATCGATCGCGTCGTCGCTGGCGACTTCCGGCACATCTTTGATCAGCGTCCAGCGCTCAACGTGCTCGACGCTGGCACCGGGCGCTAATGGGATCAACGGGCTCAGCGTTTCCAGTTCCAGCATGAAATCATTCGCAAAGACCTCGACATTGCTGCCCAAGTCCGGGTAAACCGCGCCCGCCACATAGTCAAACTGCTTGATGAACAGGTGATCAGCATTGGTATAGGCGATCCACCCGCTGGGCACTGATGCGCCGAGCTTCATGGGCGTCGACACGTTCGGGTTGTGCGCGATGCGGATGTATTTGCGTCCGAAGCCAAAACGTGGGTCAGAGAGGTCGACGTACGGCCAGATGGCGAGCGTCGCATTGGGCAGCAGATCTTCTGGATGCGACCCGCGCGGCGGTAGGGGAATCACTGCCGTGCCGCTCGGATTCATCACCGAGAGCGCCCAGACCGCTAGTTCAACGCCCCACAAGTTGTGATTTATCAGCCGGTGCGTCAGGTGGACGCGGTTGGACGCGGGTGTGAGGCGAATGTCAATCTGCTTCTCGATGCCTGCCGCGTCGGTCGGCTGGACGACGCACGCGAACTCGCCGTGATCTTCGACGGTGATCGGCGCGTTATCCGGCACGGTTGTGCGTCCAGCGGCTTCCGGCGCATGCCATAAACGATGCCCGCCGTACAACTGCCAGGCTGATCGATCCGCCGGAACCGCCAGCGGATCGGCTTGATAGAACTCGTTGTGGTCACCAATGAAGCCGAAGCGGATGATGCGCGGCCCTACATCCCCCGTGATGATCAGTTCCAGCACCCCATTGGCGAGGCGGTAGCAGTTTAAGCCGCTGTAGTTCAGGCGCTCGATGTACATTTAGTCTTCTCGTAACTGCAGGTAGGCCGCGACCCACACGAGCGGCGCATTCCAGTTGATTGTGACTTCATTGGTGGACCACGAGCCGATCACATCGAGATAGCGTTTGGCCGCGCCGACGGTGCTCAGGTTGGCGGCGAGCGCATCCGGATCGCTCGGGTTGCCGTTGGGACCACCCGCGACCACGCCGGACGGGGGCGGCGGATACTCACCCTGATTCGCCCAGAAGCGATGATGCGGATGCTGGAGTGAGCGCACCCCATAGCCGGAGATGAAGCTGAACCCGAGCGCGTTACGCCCGAGCAGATAATCCATGCTTTCGGTTACGCCGTGCAGATAGCGATCTTCGCCCGTGAAATCGTGGGCGAGCGCCAGAATAATCGCGTTGTTGAGCACGTCGGAATTGGATCCCCACGCATAACCATTGGCACCCAGCGAGACGCGATAGCCTTCACCGTCGATCACGCTCAGGTAGCGGTCGGCGGTCTGCAGGATTTGCCCGCGCAGCGTGACGATCTCATTGGTCGTGAGCTGATTCGGAACCATGGCGAGCGAGATCGTGCCGAGGGCCGCGGTGCTGCCCCACGTCATCGAGGACGCGCCGCCGCTTGCTGTGGCGAAGGCGCTGTAGTAGGGCGAGGTGCGGATGAATTGGCGATACTCGGCTTCCCCGGTTGTGACGAACAGTTCCGCCGCTGCCCAGTAGAATTCATCGCTGACGTCGGTGTCGTCGTAGTTGCCGCCGCCCGCGCCGGGGACGTTACCCGCCAGCATGACCGGGTTGTCGTTAGCCGCGCGCCACGCGGTCTGCGCCACGCTGAGGCAGCGTGCCGAAAATTCCGCATCGATCTCGCGCCAGATGCGCGCACACTGCGCGGCGGTCGCGGCGACATTTAGCGTGGCCGCGGTTGACGGCGGGAAGAGATAGCGTCCGCCGCTTGGGTTGGCGAATTCGCTGTTATTGTCGTACTCGGTCGGTGGCATGAACGGTACGCCGGACCATTCGCGGTCGTGCAGTTTGTGATGCACCATACCCGCCAGCGGCTGACCCTCTGGCACTTGCATCGCCATCAGGAATTCCATCTCCCAGCGCGCCTCATCGAGCAGATCGGACACGCCGCTGCCGCTTTCCGGGATGTTCAACGACTGGTCGGGGAAGGCATTGGGCAGGCGCTCATAAAGATTGAGCAGCGTCCACAGGGAAATGCCACCATTGACCACATACTTGCCATAGTCGCCCGCATCGTACCAGCCGCCGCGCGCGTTGAGCGTATAGTCGCAGCCATCCCACTGCACGCCTTGCGGATCAGTCCCGCGCCAGCAGGTGACCGCATCATCGGTCAGGTGCCCGGCGGAACGCGCCCACAGGTCGCCCGCATGTTCGGCGTCCAGTTCAATGCCGCTGCGATTGAGGTAAAAGTAGCGTGCCGCGTCAAACGGGAGCTGCGTGTATAGGTCATCCTCGACGATCCGGAACGGTTCGCTGGTCGTCGTGTCGATCAATAGGACATAAGTGCCCGGCGTCGTCACCGCCGAGAAATCGACCGTTTGCACATAGTCGCCGGAGGCGGCATCCAGGCGACCGGGCGTGGTGAACCCGGCGGCGACCTGCTCATCGGTGTCAACGTTGCGCAGAACCCAGACCGTGCCATTTGCGCCGGGGCCGGCGAACATCGCGAATTTAGGGGCGCTGGCGTAATAGCCGATCTGATTGAGACTCACATACCGCTGCGGTGCCACCACAACGGGTTCGGGGCGTTCACTTGCCATAGGGATATCCGTTCTGCCTACTTCGAAAAAGAGCCCGCTGCCGAAAAGGCTGGGGTTGTTGTACGAGGTGTCGTTGGTGTCGGCCAGCGACCAGATGAGCTTGACGTTGCGATCCTGCTCGGTCGCGCCGTTCATCTGCGCCTGAAAGCCGATTTCGCGCCCGTGCTCCGGCGTGAAGTAGTCGCCGAGCGGCACAGCGGCTTCGATGCCGTAGCCCGTTTCCGTCGCGAAGACGAATGCCTGCACGTTGCTGGCGGCGCTGCTCGTCCCAGTCACAGTAATCGCGGTCGGGTCGGTGTTGCCGATGTCGCCCGGGTTCAGGTTGACCTGGAACATGCCGCTGCCGTACACCTCAGCGTAGCGGTCGTCGGACAGGTTGAGGTAGAACTCGAACGAGTCCTCATTCCAGTAGTTCGCCGCATGCTGCCCGGTGATGATGTTGTCGTCGGCGGTGGTCATGCTGATGTAGAAGTATTGCGCATCGGCGGCGACCGCAAACGTGAAGGTCGCATTCTGCACCGGGTCTGGCGAAGTCTGCGGGCCGCGGTCAACGGTGATTTGCGGGACACCTGCCCAGTCGTCGAGATTGCCGTCCAGCGTGATCGCCACGGGGAAGGGGATATACACGACCTCGCCCGTGATTTCGGCAGGAGCGAGCGCATCTTGGGCCGCGAGCGGGACGCTCAGACTAAAACTGAGTAAGAGAAAAACGAGCAGAATCAAAACACGTTTCATTGAGTCGACTCCAGAAATAGTTTTCGAAGCGGTGGGGCAGGCACGCCGCGCGTCCCTGCCCGCACTCTATTTAGCTCAGGGTGACCGCTACCTGACACTCGGCGCGGTCGGCGATCAGTGGGATGACGCTGCCCTCAACCGGGGCGCCATCGACGGTGAGCGCCACGGTGTTGCCTGCGCCCGCACGCCGCACGGTGATGTGATAGGTCACGCCGCGGTACTTGCGCGTGGCGGTGAAACCCGACCATGCCGTCGGCACGACGGGCACGATCTGCAAGCCTTCGAACGTCGGGCGAATGCCGAGGATCCACTGCGTGATGGCCGCGTAGTTCCACGCCGCCGTCCCGGTCAGCCACGAGTTCTTGGCTTCGCCGTGCGTCGGCGCGTCCTTCCCGGCGATCATCTGCGCGTACACGTAGGGTTCGCAGCGATGCAGTTCGCTGATCGCCTCGCGCGCCGACGGATTGATGCGCGTATAGTAGTCGTGCGCGTTGTCGCCGGAGCCGACAATCGCTTCGGCGATCATAATCCACGGGTTGGTGTGGCAGAAGATGCCCGCGTTCTCTTTGTAGCCGGGCGGATACGACGAAATCTCGCCGAGTTCAACGTGATAGGTCGCGTAGGCAGGCTGCTGCAAAATGATGCCGTGCGGGGTGGCGAGGCGGGCGCGTACGGAGTCGAGCGCTTGGGCGGCGCGGCCATCGTCCAGCCCCATGCCGGCCATGATGCACATACCCTGCGGCTCGATGAAGATTTGGCCTTCGGCGCATTCCGCCGAGCCGACTTTTTCGCCGAAGTGGTTGTAGGCGCGCATAAACCATGCGCCGTCCCACCCGTGTTCCTTGACGACCGCATCCATTTTGACGGCGGCGGCGCGGTAGCGGGCGGCTTCGTCACCGCGGGCGAAGTGGTCTTCGAGGTCGGCCATCTCTTGGGCGGCGACGCCGTACAGCCCGGCGATGAAGATCGATTCTGCGACCGCGCCGTCTTTGTTGGTGGTCGTCTGGAAGGATTCGCCTGGTTCTTCCGAGAAGGTATTCAAGTTGAGGCAGTCGTTCCAGTCCGCGCGCCCGATGAGCGGCAGACCGTGTGGACCGAGCCGATCCAGCGTGTACTGCATGCTGCGGCGCAGGTGTTCGTACAGGGGCTTCTCGGTTCCCGGCTGATTATCAAAGGGCACGAGTTCGTCGAGAATCGCCCAATCGCCGCTTTCCTTGATGTAAGCCGCCACGCCGAGCACCAGCCAGAGCGGATCGTCGTTGAAGTTGCTGCCGACCGCGTTGTTGCCGCGCTTGGTCAGCGGTTGGTACTGATGATACGCGCCGCCCGTCTCGAACTGCGTCGCGGCGATGTCGAGGATGCGTTCTTTGGCGCGCTCCGGGATCATGTGCACGAAGCCGAGCAGATCCTGATTCGAGTCGCGGAAGCCCATACCGCGGCCAATGCCGCTCTCGTAGCCGGACGCCGAGCGGGACATGTTGAACGTCACCATGCATTGATACGCGTTCCAAATGTTGACCATGCGGTTGGTGTGTTCATCGGGCGTTGACACCTGCAGCACGCCGAGCAGACCATCCCAGTACTGACGGAGCGTTTCGAAGGCCGTATCGATGTTGGCGCTGTCGAGATAGTGCGCGATGATCGGCTTGACGGTCGCCTTGTTGATGACGCCGGGCGCTTCAAACTTGGCGTCGCGGGGATTCTCCTGATAGCCGAGGATGAAGTTGATCGCCTGCGTTTCGCCGGGGGCGAGCTTGAGCTTGACGTGGTGCGAACCAATCGGCGCCCAACCGTGCGCGACCGAATTCTTCGACTCGCCCGCTTCCACGACGCGCGGCTGATCAAACCCGCGATACACGCCGAGGAATTCGTCGCGCGAGGTGTCAAAACCCGCCAGCGGGGCAGAGCAGGCAAAGTAGGCGAAGTGATCGCGGCGCTCGCGGTATTCGGTCTTGTGATAGATCACGCCGTTTTCGATCTCAACTTCGCCAATGCTGAAGTTGCGCTGGAAGTTGGTCATGTCGTCGTTGGCGTCCCACAGGCAGAACTCCACGAACGAGAACAGCGACAATTCCGCGGCTTTGACGCGGTGATTCGTCACCTTGACCTGCCAGACTTCGAGGTTTGACCCCTGCGGCACAAAGTAGCGCACCTGCGCCGTCACGTCGCGGTAAGTGGACTGGATGGTCGTGTAGCCGATGCCGTGGCGACAGGTGTAATCATCGAGCGCGGTCAGCGTAGGCTGCCACGTCGGCGACCAGTATTCGCCAGTCGCGCTGTCGCGCAGGTACAGGTAGCGCCCGCCGATGTCGCGCGGGGCGTTGTTGTAACGGTAGCGGGTCAGGCGGCGCAGGCGCGCGTCGCGGTAGAACGAATAACCGCCCGCGGTATTCGAGATGATGCCAAAGTAAGCTTCATTGCCGAGATAATTCAGCCACGGCAGAGGAGTATCCGGCCGGGTGATCACGTACTCACGCTGCTGGTCGTCAAAATAGCCAAAACGCATGTTTATTGTCCTTGGTGATTAGCTCAAATCACTATTGGGAACGTTTTCATAGCTCATTTTGACTCGTTGCCTCCCTCATTGTCAACAATTTCAATCTTCGTTGCAGCGAGCGTTGCACTGGCGGTTGGGCAGACTGGATATAAGCAGTCGCTTAATCTCGGATGGGATCGCTGAGGTAAAAATCGCGAATTTGGGCATAATAGGCCCTGTTTGGTTTGTGCAAGCACGGTGAAGTGCTTCAGGAGATAGTGTGGCTGCCTTACAACGCTCTCAACGTTCGCCGCGCTGGTGGCTGCCCGCGGTAGCCGTGGTTGTGCTCGCTTTTTTCGTTCGGCTGCCCACGCTTTCGACCATGGCCTTCGAGCCGGATTTGCGGCACTTCGCCGAGTGGATGCGCGTGATGGATATGCGCGGCTTGTGGGAGTTCTACAAGTCGTCGTATCGTTTCGACGAAACGGATCGCCTCTACCCGCCGCTGTCGACGCTGAGCTTTGCCGCCTTGATCGAAGTGAACGGGGGAACCGCGCCGAACCCGCGCTTTGCGATGCGTGACCCGAACTTCATCGTGCAGTTGAAGGTGTTCCCGGTCGCCTGTGAACTGCTGCTGATCGGCGCAGTCGCGCTGTGGCTGAGTGATCGCCCACGCTTGCGCTGGACGATCCCGCTAGCGCTGGCGGTCGCGCCCGGCATCGTGGCGACGACCGGCTGGTGGGGGCAGTATGACGCACCCTTCACGGCGTTCGTGGTGCTGGCGCTGATTGCGCTCAATCGTGACCGTCCGCTGTGGGCGTGGATTCTGTTCGCTGTGGCCGCCTTAATCAAGCAGCCAGCAGCCGTCATCGCGCCGATTTTACTGGTCGTCACGTTCCGGCGCTACGGCTGGCGGCGCACGCTGATCAGCGGGGTGGTCAGCGCGGCGGTGTTCCTGCTGGTGACACTGCCGTTCGCGTTGGAGAGTGGTTGGGAAGATGCGCTCGCGCCGTATCTGCATGCCAGCGATGCATTCCCATTCTTCTCGAACAATGCGTACAACTTCTGGCACGCGCTGGCGTCCATTGACAAGGGCGGATTGATGTTCTTCCGTGAACCCGCTTACGCCGACTCCCAAATCTGGATTGGCGGGCTGTCGTACAAGGTCGCCGGGCTGCTTATGTTCGGCACGTTCGTCCTGCTGATGATGGCGCTCTGCTGGCGGCAGGCGCACCAGAAGCGCGAATTTGTGTGGGCGGCGGCGCTGTACTACGGCTTCTTCATCCTGCCCACGCAGGTGCACGAACGCTATCTGTTTCCCGCTGCTGTGCTGCTCATCATCGCCATCGCGCAGGATCGCCGGGTACTTACGGCTGCCATTGCTGCGACAGTTACATATGCTTACAACATTTTTGCCGTCACCAGCTTCGACGACTTGTCACGTACCTTCCTCGCCCCCGCTAACTTCGCGCTCCCCATCGCACTCCTCAACGTGGTGACGTTCGGTTTGCTCGTGCGTTGGGCGGTGGTCGACGGTGTCGAGCAGGCGTCACCCTCACTGGCGGCGCCTGCCGCCGTCGCGTCTCCCCACGCGATCTAGTGGAATGAGTGTCTATGATCGTAAGTCAAGGTCAGGATTGGCCTCGTCTTTGGCTGCGTGCTGTCCGGGAACAGGTCGTTCAGCTTGCGCGCAGCCGGGCGCTGCGCGTCTCGCTCGGCGTGTTTCTGACGCTGCGCCTCCTCACGCTGGTCGCCGCGCTGCTCATGGCGCGGGACATGTCAACAGCGCGCCCTGATCTACTGCGCTTTAACCTGCTCACGCTGGAAGGCAACCCCAGCGGCATCACGTACTACGCCTCGCTGCCCGCGCATGCGCCGTTCGCGCAGATTGTCGAGCCGTGGCGGCGCTACGACACCGCCTGGTACATCCTGATCGCCATGCAGGGTTATTTTCCGGATACGCGCATCGTGTTTCCACCGCTCTACCCGGCGCTGATTCGCATCGTCGAGCTGTTCTGTGGTGGCAACTTCGTACTGGCATCGCTGATCGTCAGCAACGCCTTCTGCGCCGCCGCCTTCTATTTGTTCTACCGGCTTACAGCGCGGGAATGGGGAGATTGGGTTGCCGCGCGCGCGCTGATTCTGCTGGCGGCCTTCCCGACGGGGTTTTTCCTGGTGGCGGGTTACACCGAACCGCTGTTCCTGACCTTCGCTCTCGGCGCGTTCCTCGCCGCGCTGGATCGGCGCTGGTGGCTGGCGGGTGGATTAGCGTTTCTTGCCTCGCTCACCCGCTTACAGGGACTCGTGCTGTGTCTGCCACTGGCATGGATCGCTTATGTCCAGTGTCGCGAAGTCGGGTGGCGCGTGCTGATCGACCGGTTGCCCACGCTGATCGGCGCGCCATTGGGCACGCTGACTTTTGTGGCGTTCATCACGTATGGGCAGTTGGGCAGCATGGAGCAAGCTTATGCCGAAGGGTGGAAACTGGCTTCACATCTGCCGTGGGACTCGGTGATCACGTATGTTGAGCGATTGTTCAGCGGGCTTACGGCGGCGCACGAACACAACAATGCCTTCGCGCTGCTGGTGATGGCGGCGCTCGGCGTGGTTGTGCTGCTGCGTTTCCGGCGGGCATATGCGCTCTACGTGTGGTCGACATTAGCGGTGATACTCGTGCGCTATCACTTCGGCGCAGGCCTGGAAGGCGCGCAGTTCGAAAGCGCGATCCGCTATGTGCTGCTGCTGTTTCCGTGCTTTGCTGCTGCCGCGCTCATCCTCAAACGCCCGCGTGCCTTTTGGCTGACGGTGGCGGTGCTGGCGCTCATGCAGGTGTATCTGCTCAACGACTTTGTGCATTGGGTATGGGTAGCGTAATAAAAACCGGGTCAGCCCATTAGTTTGGCTGCCCCGGTTGGTTGCACTTTCTCTGGGGGACGACACGTCATCCCCCGAGCTTATGTTGCCTTAGCGCAGGGTTTCCTGCAGCGCGAGCGCTTCCGGCGCGGCATCCGCACCCGCCTCACTCAGATACGTGCGCAGGTTCACCAGAGCTTCTTCGTCGTCCCCCTGCGCGTGGAACAGTTCGGCCAGCCCATAGTACGAATAGATTTCGCCAAGTTCAATCGCGGCGCGGAAGTCCGCTTCCGCGTTGACGTAGTCTTCGAGGCCGAGGTAGGCCCACGCCCGACTGTCCAGCGCACTGGAATTGTCCGGATTCAGGTCGAGCGCCGTGTTCAATTCTTCGAGCGCTTCGCGGTAGCGCCGCTGCTGTACCAGACCCCAGCCGACGCCGTTGTGGTAGTCGGAGTTATCGGGCGCGAGGTCGACGAGAATACGGTACTGATCGGTGTATTTCTTCCAGTCCCCGAGGCGGACGCCAAACACGTACGCCCGATTCTGGATCGCGGCTTCGTAGTTCGGCGCCAGCTCGACGGCTGCATCAAAGTCTGCAAGCGCGAGATCATACTCGCCGAGCAGGTCATACGTCAGCCCGCGCACGTTGTATACCCACGCCGTATCGGTCGCGCCGAACTGAAGCGCGTTGTTGAAATCGCTCAAAGCTTCGTTGTTAGAGCCGAGGAAGTAGTAGGCGTAGCCGCGGAAGAAGTAGGCATCCCCGTTTTCCGGGTCGATTTCCAGCGCGGTGCTGTAGAGCGCCACCGCGGTATCCCACTCCTCAGCGTCAATCGCCGCCCGCGCCTGTTCGAGCAGCGCGGTGACATCGGTGACCGGGTCTTCGCTGATGCTGACTTCGCCCGTCCCCATTCCAACCAGTTCAACGGCGTCGATTTCATTCCAGCCCTGGCCGATAGTCTGGTCAACGTTGATGACCACGCCATTCACCAGCGCCGTGATGCCGTCGACATCCACGGTGAACACACCGGGGCAGGGGGTGTTGCCGGGCGGATCGGCACTGTTGTGCAGATCAATGACATCGCCGTCGACGGTGATCACCTGCACGCTGGTGATCGAGCCGGGTCCGAGCGTCTGGTAGATATTGATTTGGGTCGGGACGACCGCCTGCGCATAAGTCAGCGTCAGCGAGTCGACGCCACGCGAGTCGGAAGACGCCCATGCCGTGCGGATGTCGGCACATTCGGTGGTATCTGGCGCGCCGGAAGCCTGCATCGCGCTCCACGCGTCGGCGGTGTATTCGGTGGTCGCCGTCGCGCTGACCGCCCACTGGCGGAGTTCGTCACCCGTCGTGACCGGCGGAGGCGTCGGCTCAACGATGGTGGTCGCATCTGCTTCAATCAGCAGGGTGTAATCGCCGTCGCAGGCGACGAAGCACGTCGCCACGAGCACGTATTCGCCCGTGACGGGCAAGGTGAGATCCGCAATGCGCGAATTACGCACGCCAAAATCAGCATCCTGCGAGTCGTCGTTCTCAGCGAGTTCGACGCCATCCACCGCGAACGCGTCGGCCGTGTACAGGAAGATGCGCGGGTCAAGCTCGTTGACATCCTCGGCCACCATGGTAATGGTGATGAGATCGCCTGCCGTGCCCGCGAAGCGCCACACGACATCGCGGTTGGTCCGGTTGATCGTCCCGGAGACCGCCTCATTGTAAATGAGCACGTCAGCACCCGTCAGCACGGGCGGAAGCTGGGTCGGCACCAGGGTCGGCGTGGCTTGCAGGACGGGCTGGTCGCCGTTGAGCGGAGTAAGCGTATACGAGCCTTCGCCGCGCACGGTGAGCGTGTACGCGCCCGTCGCGCTGCCGCTGAAGCTGGTCACTTCGATGACCCATGTCCCCGTCTCGGTCACTTCAAAATTCGCGATGCGCGAATTGAGATTGCCGAAGTTCGAGTCGCCGGAGTCGTCGTTCTGCACCGTTTCGGCGCGGCCCCGTTCAAAATCTCCCGGTGCGTACAGCCGCAGCAGCGTGTCGAAGGCGTTGATGTCCGCAGCGACTTCGATGGTCACCAGTTCGCCTTCGGTCAAATCGATGGCAAACTGCGCGGCAGGCGCGCGATCGGTCAAACTGCCACTGAGGGTCGCGGCGACGGCCAGCGGTTCCGGCGCTTCGACGCCACCGGCGATGAGGTTGTATTCGCCATCCCCACGCACCGTGAGCGTGAATGCGCCCGTCGCGTTTCCGCTGAAGCTGGTCACTTCGATCACCCATGTGCCGGATTCAGGCACGCGGAAGTCTTCGATTCGGGAATTCAGACTGCCAAAATCAGAGTCGCCGGAGTCGTCGTTCTGCACCTCGGGCTGCCGACCGCGTTCGAAATCGCCGGGGGCATACAAGCGCACGAGCGTATCAAAATCGGGCGAGGATACTTCAATGGTCACGCGGTCGCCGTCGGTCAATTCGACCGTGAACGGCTGCGCCGCGGCACTGCGGGTCAGGTTCCCTTCCACGCTGGAGCCGCCCGTATCACCGGGGCGGGGCGTCGGCGCGGGCAGATCACCAAGCGGGGCGAGCACATATGTCTCATCGCCGCGCACCGTGAGCGTAAAGGTGCCCGTCGCGTTTCCGCTGAAGCTGGTCACTTCGATGACCCACGTACCGGTTTCACTCACGCGGAAGTCTTCGATGCGTGAATTCAGATTGCCAAAGTCGATATCGCCCGAGTCGTCATTTTCGACGGTGGCGTCGCGCCCACGTTCGAAGTCGCCGGGGGCATACACCCGCAGCAGGGTGTCGAAGGAATTGTTTTCTGACGCCACTTCAATGGTCACGCGGTCACCTTCGGTCAATTCGACCGTGAACGGCTGCGCGGTCGCACCGCGGACGAGGTCGCCGACGATGCTGCTGCCGCCCACCGCAATGGGGGTTTCCTGCGGCGCAACCGGCTGGTCGCCGAGCGGGACAATGCTGTAGCTGCCACTGCCGCTCACGGTGATGCTGTACGTTCCCGTGCCGATGCGGGCGAAGCTGCTGGCTTCAATCACCCACATGCCGGACTCGGTTACAGCAAAGTCTTCGATGCGTGAATTGCGGACGCCGAAGTCCGCATCCAGCGAGTCGTCGTTCTCGATGGTCGCGCTGCGGCTGCGTTCGAAGTCGCCGGGGGCGTACAGGCGCACAATCGTGTCGAGATCGTCGCTGTCGGCGACCATTTCGACAGTGATCACATCGCCCTCGGCCAGTTCGACAGCGAACTGCTGCTGCGGCTCGGCGGTAGTCAGTTCACCCGTGATGCTCGCACCACCAATCGCGATCTGCGGTGGCTGGGTGGCGGTCGGCGTTGCCGCCAGAACGGTTGGCGCTTCGCCCGCCCAGGGGCCGAGGTTGTAGGCGCTTTCGCTGCCGCGAATGGTGAGCGTGAACTCGCCAGTTCCCAGTCCGCCGAAACTGCCCGCGCTGACGATCCATGTTCCCGTTTCGGTGACGGTGAAATCCGCGATGCGTGAGTTGAAATTACCGAGGTCTGCATCGCCTGAGTCGTCGTTTTCGACCGAGGCAGTGTTGCCGCGTTCAAAGTCGCCGGGCGCGTACAACGCGACCAGCGTGTCGAGGCTGTTTTCCGCCGCGACCAGTTCGATGGTCACCACATCGCCCTCAGTCAGGTCGACGCTGTAATAGAGCGCTGGATCGGCAGTCGTTAGCTCGCCAGTGGTACTTGTGCCACCAACGGCCACCGGACGCGGTGTCGCGGTCGGCGCACTGACGGTGCCGGAGACAATCGAATTGACGATGAGATCGTATTCCGCCTGATAGTCGCTCAGTTGGTCGCCAGTCTGAATGGCAACCACGATTAGGCCGGACGGCGAGTCGTAGACCCCAACTGCGGCTTCAATCCCCTGGAGCCGCATCTGCACGTCTTGAATCTCTACATAGACGAAGGGGAAGTCGTTGAGCGTTCCTTCTTGAATTTCGCCGTTGACGTCACCCTGTTCCATGAGGATATCGACGATCGCGCGCGGTGTTGACGCGTCTGCCAGTCCCGGCACAAGCTGCGCCATAGCGGTTGGCGAATAGATCGCGAGCGCGACCAGACCATCATCGCTTAGTTCATCACTTTGGTCGATGTCGAGCGCGGCGGTGGTGTTGCCCACCAACACAAAGCCGTCGTCCTCGCGCAGCGCCCAGGAATCCGGATATTCAAAAGATAAAGAACCATCAGGAAAGGTATAACTGAGAGTGCCACCTTGAGCGAGGACGGCCCCCGTCATCAGGAGTGTCAATAACCAGACACCCAATACTAAGTACAGTTTACGTCGTTGCATTATGCCTCCGTTGAGCTGCCGTCGAGACGGTCGCGACTCGTGCGGGCAGCACGCTGGTAAAGGATAGCGGTGTAGCTATAGCATAATCGCAAATTGCGGCATTGGTATTCGACTAAAGTTGGAGAGTGGAGAGAAAGTCTTAATTATTGGGGGATTTCAGCAGAGTGCGGCTGCAACCGCACTCTGGCGGAACTCCGATGTTAACTAGATCATTTCCAGCACGCGCGGCGGCAAGCCGACGGGCAGCGCTTCTGGCCGTTCGACCGTGCTCTGCAGCGTGACATACGAACCGCTCTCGAACGCCTTGCTGAAGGCGTGCATTATTTCCAGCACGTGATAAGCGAGATCGCCGCTGGCACGGTGCGGGCGACCGTCGCGGATGCCGTAGGCCATATCCGCTAAGCCGATGCCGCGCGCCCAATCTTCACGGTGTTCGACGGGCATGACTTCCCAGTCGTGTTTTTCGGGTACGAACAGCTTGACCTGCCGCGGATCGTAGCCGTTGGGGTCGGGGATGGCGATGCTGCCCACCGAACCGTAGATTTCCATCTGCGGGAGGCGGTGTCCCCACACATCGAAGCTGGTGATGAGCGTGGCCAGCGCGCCCGAGGCGAATTCCAGCGTGCCCGTGTAGTGCGTCGGCACGTTGACCGGAAGTGTACGACCGCTCGCTGCCGTGCGGGTGGGGAACGACGCGCGCGCCGCGCCGCTCACGCGGACCACTGGTCCGAGCAGCGTCACCAAGCAGGTGACGTAGTACGGACCCATGTCGAACATGGGGCCACCGCCGGGCGCGTAGAAGAAATCAGGATTTGGATGCCAGCGTTCCGGTCCGTGACCGAGCATGAAGCCGACCGCCGCGACCGGATCGCCAATCGCGCCTTCGTCGATCAGTTTGCGGGCGGCCTGATGCTGCCCGAACAGGAACGTATCCGGCGCGCAGCCCACGCGCAAACCCTTCGCGGCGGCGGTGTCGATGATGGCTTTGCCGTCGCTGAGGCTGATGGCCAGCGGCTTTTCGGTATAGATGTGTTTGCCCGCGTTCAACGCTTTCAGGCTGACTTCCGCGTGCACGGCGGGAATCGTCAGGTTGACGACGATGTCGACGTTCGGGTCGGCGAGCAAATCATCCACTGAACAGGCTGTTGGGATGTTGTTCTCGGCGGCGACTTTCCGCGCCTTGTCGAGATCGATGTCGGCGACCGCGACCAGATCGAGGATGTCGAAGGCGCGGCAGCCTTTGATATACGCGGGGCTGATGTTGCCCACGCCGATGAGACCGACTTTGTAAGTTTTGTTCGCCATGATTATGTCCTAGAGGTTGCTGAGGTAACGGAAACTCTTGTCAACTGCGGCCAGCGGGTCGCCGTCCACGCGGTCGGCTTCCACAATGTGATATTCGGCGGGGAAAGCCGCGAAAATCTCCCGGAAATTCATCACGCCATCGCCGACGGCGGTCATCGGCTGGCCGACGACACATGGGCCATCCTTGACGTGCATCAACTGCGCGGCCTGGGGGCCGAGCGCCTGCAAGACTTCGATCACGTTGGCGCCGCCCGTTTGCACCCAATAAGTATCGACTTCAAACAGCACGGTGGGCGCGACGAGTTCCTTCAGGCGCAGCAGGGGCAGTGAGCCATCCGGCAGGCGGCGCAATTCGAAATCATGGTTGTGGTAAGCGAGGCTCAGGCCATGTTCGCGGGCGACCGCATCCGCTGCGTTGAGCTGGTCGGCGAGCCGTTGAATGCGATCCAGCGCTTCGAAGTTCTCGGCGGCGATCCACGGGAAGACGATGGTCTTCGCGCCTAACGCGCCCATTGTATCGAGCACTTTCTGCTGGTTATCGCCGAGCGGCAGGGGGGAATGCGCGCTGGTGACCTTCAGCCCCAATTCATCAAACAGGGCTTTCGCTTTCGCGGGCGACTCCCCGTAAACGCCCGCCGTTTCCACCGCCGGATAGCCGTAGGCGGCAATTTGGCGGATTGTGCCCTCGAAATTGGCCGAGAGCGCATCACGTACCGTATAAAGTTGAAGCGCAATCATGAGATATTGTTCCTCTGTCTATCAATTGGGAGATCAAGCGCCCAGCGGCGACCCTGCAATCGCTCCCACATAACCTATTGAAGATAACCGTTTTCTGCGCGGCTGACTACCCCATTATGAGTAGTTATGAAAAATGGCGCTGACGCTGCCACAGTGATGATAAGCTACAACGACTAGACCATAGTTGAGCCAAGATGATGACGATGAAGACTAAGTTTGACCCCGCGCGCCTGGTGCAATTGGACTTTAATGGGCCGTCGCAGCGCTTCACCCTGACGGAACTGCAGCCGCTCGCGGCGGCGCTCGCCGCGCATGTGCTGACTGAGGCGACCTCCGTGCTGTACACGTCCCAGGATGAACAGGTATACGTGTTCCGTACCAGTCACTTTTCGCTGTACAACGTGATGCAGGGGGTTGTCGCCGGGCAGCCGTGGATGGCGACGTTTTGTGCGGTCTGCAATGCCGGGATGAGCTTTTCGCCCGTCGTAAATGGCCAGACACTCGAATTTTACGGAGTTGGGTACTATGATGCGATGACGCTGCTGGCCGACCGACAGACCGGGTCGTACTGGGATCATCTCACCGGGGAATGCGTGTACGGCCAGTTCGAAGGTACGTCACTGCGACAGATCTCCACCATGAATCATTCAACCGCCGGGCAGGTGATCAAGCAATCCGCTGATGCGCAGTTCGTTGTGACTGCGCTCACGCCCGACAAAGTGCAGTTCGAGGCGTTCGCGGAAGCGCTGCGGGTCGCGCCGGAACCGCAGTGGTTCCCGCAGATTCTGAGTTCGCTGGATGCGGAAGACAAACGACTGCCGCGCTTTGAGATGGGGCTCGGTGTATGGTCGCCCGGGGCGGCGCGCTTCTACCCGTTCACCACGCTGCATGCGCATGATAACATCGTGTTCGACGAGTTCGCGGGGCAGCGGCTGTTGGTCTACGTTGATCCCGAGACGACTAATCCGCTGGCACTGTTCACCGACGCCACGAGCGGCGCGTGGCGGCGCGATGTGCTCGTGCTCAACAACGGTCAAACCCTGCACAATGGGGTCTTACAGCAGCGCGGCGACCCAATTCCGATTAGTCGCCCCCTCCAGTTATTCCAGCGCTGGTACAGCTTCGCGATCACCTTCCCAGACTGCGAAGTCTACCCGACTTACCTGCGCGCGAAATCAGGCTAAACTAGAGTCGATAACGAGCTAGGCCTTACACGAGGAGAGCATAGTATGACGGCCCTGATGAAAGCGGTGAAGGCGAACAACCCGGCGCAGGTCAAGCAGTTGATCGCGCAGGGCGTGAATGTCAACGAAACGGATGCGGGTGGCGATGCGCCGCTTGTTATGGCGGCGTATCTCGGCTACACGGACGTTACGCGGTTGCTGCTGGAAGCGGGCGCAGATGTGGGCGCGCTCGACCCCGGAATGAAGGCCACCGCGCTGCACGCGGCGTCGTACGCGGGGCGTGTCGAACCCGCCAAGCTGCTCATTCAGTATG